>CAWEOT010000005.1:0-553710 GCA_963810775.1 uncultured Gammaproteobacteria bacterium | reverse complement strand
GCCCCGTTGCGCGTGAAGGTGCGACTGGTGGTGTTCGACAAGGATGCGCCGGGTGCGAAGAAGCCCGTCAAGGACATCCGCGAGCAGGAGGTCTACCTCGGCGAGCTGCCGCTCATGACCGATAACGGCACGTTCGTCATCAATGGCACCGAGCGTGTGATCGTGTCCCAGCTGCATCGCAGCCCAGGCGTGTTTTTCGATCACGACAAGGGCAAGACCCACTCGTCGGGCAAGCTCCTGTTCTCGGCGCGCATCATCCCCTATCGCGGCTCGTGGCTCGACTTCGAGTTCGATCCGAAGGACTGCGTGTTCGCCCGCATCGACCGGCGTCGCAAGCTCCCGGTCACGATCATCCTGCGCGCCCTCGGTTTCACCGAGGAGCAGATGCTCGACACCTTCTTCGAGAAGAATACCTTCCATCTGTCGAAGAGCGAGCTCGCGTTGGGGCTCATCCCGCAGCGCCTGCGCGGCGAGACGGCGAGCTTCGAAATCCGCGTCGGCAAGCAGGTCATCGTCGAGGAAGGCCGGCGCATCACTGCGCGACACGTGCGCCAGCTCGAAGAGGCCGGCGTCAAGACGCTGCCGGTGCCGCAGGAGTACCTGCACGAGAAGATCCTGGCCCACGACGTCGTCAACAAGGACACTGGCGAGATCCTCGCCAAGGCCAACGAGAAGCTCACGGCTGCTACGCTGGCGAAGCTGATCGAGGCGGGCATCGAGTCGATCGAGACTCTTTATGTGAACGATCTGGATCGCGGCGCGTACATCTCGGACACGCTGCGCATCGACCCGACGCGCACGCGCCTGGAAGCACTGGTGGAAATCTACCGCATGATGCGTCCAGGTGAGCCACCGACCAAGGACGCGGCTGAGAACCTGTTCCAGAACCTGTTCTTCAATCCGGAGCGCTATGACCTCTCGCCGGTCGGTCGCATGAAGTTCAATCGTCGTGTCGGGCGGCCGGAAATCACCGGTTCAGGCGTGCTCAGCAAGGAAGACATCATTTCAGTGCTGCGCACCCTGATCGACATCCGCAACGGCAATGGCGAGGTCGATGACATCGATCACCTCGGCAACCGGCGCGTGCGCAGCGTGGGCGAAATGGCGGAGAACGCCTTCCGCATCGGCCTGGTGCGCGTGGAGCGCGCGGTCAAGGAGCGCCTGACGCTCGCCGAGACCGAGGGCCTGATGCCCCAGGAAATGATCAACGCCAAGCCGGTTGCGGCCGCGGTGAAGGAATTCTTCGGCTCCTCGCAGCTGTCGCAGTTCATGGACCAGAACAATCCGCTGTCCGAAGTTACGCACAAGCGTCGCGTTTCGGCGCTTGGCCCAGGCGGCCTGACACGTGAGCGGGCCGGATTCGAAGTGCGCGACGTACACCCCACGCACTATGGACGCGTATGCCCGATCGAGACGCCGGAAGGTCCGAACATCGGCCTCATCAATTCACTCGCAGTCTATGCGCGCACCAACCAGTACGGCTTCCTCGAGACGCCGTACCGGAAGGTGAACGACGGTCGCGTGACCGATCAGATCGAGTACCTGTCGGCGATCGAGGAAGGCCAGTACGTGATCGCGCAGGCGAATGCGACCCTCGATGCGCAGGGCGGCTTCAGTGACGAGCTCGTGTCTTGCCGGCACGAGAACGAATTCACGCTCTCTTCGCCCGCCCAGGTCCAGTACATGGACGTGAGCCCGAAGCAGATCGTGTCGGTGGCCGCATCGCTCATCCCGTTCCTGGAGCACGATGATGCCAACCGCGCTCTGATGGGCTCGAACATGCAGCGCCAGGCCGTTCCGACACTTCGGGCCGAGACACCAGTCGTTGGCACGGGCATGGAGCGCGCCGTGGCGATCGATTCTGGCGTCACGGTGATCGCACGCCGCGGCGGGACGGTCGATTCGGTCGACGCATCGCGCATCGTGGTGCGTGTCTCCGATGAGGAGACCACCGCCGCCGAAGCTGGCGTGGATATCTACAGCCTGACAAAGTACACGCGCTCGAATCAGAACACCTGCATCAACCAGCGTCCGCTGGTGAAGGCCGGCGACCGGATTCAAGGCAGCGACGTTCTGGCGGATGGCCCCTCGACTCACCTCGGTGAGCTCGCCCTCGGGCAGAACCTCCTGGTCGCGTTCATGCCGTGGAACGGCTACAACTTCGAAGACTCGATCCTGATCTCCGAGCGCGTCGTGCAGGAAGATCGCTTCACCACGATCCATATCGAGGAGCTGACCTGTGTCGCGCGCGACACGAAGCTCGGCCCCGAGGAAATCACCGCCGACATTCCCAACGTGGGTGACGCGGCGCTGGTGAAGCTTGACGAGGCGGGTATCGCGTTTATCGGCGCGGAAGTTCGCGCGGGCGACATCCTGGTCGGCAAGGTGACACCGAAGGGCGAAACGCAGCTCACGCCGGAAGAGAAGCTGCTGCGCGCGATTTTCGGCGAGAAGGCGTCGGACGTTAAGGACACGAGCCTGCGCGTGCCGCCTGGTATGGATGGAACGGTGATCGACGTGCGCGTCTTCACTCGCGATGGTGTTGAGAAGGATTCACGGGCACTGTCCATCGAGAAGTCGGAGCTCGAGCGGGTGCGCAAGGACCTCGCCGACCAGCAGCGCATTCTCGAGGACGACCTGTACCAACGCGTCGCCGCGATGCTGGTGGGCAAGACGGTTGAGGGTGGCCCCAAGAAGCTCAGAGCCGGCACACAGATCACGCGCGAGTACCTGGATGAAGTGCCGCGCGAGAACTGGTTCGAAATTCGTGTGCGCGAAGAAGAGGCCAACACGCAGCTGGAGGCAGCGGCGGAGCGATTGAAGACGCAGCACAAGGCCTTTGAGAAGCGCTACGAGGAGAAGAAAGCCAAAATTACCGCCGGCGATGACCTCGCTCCGGGCGTCCTCAAGATGGTGAAGGTATATCTCGCCGTCAAGCGTCGTGTGCAGCCAGGCGACAAGATGGCCGGCCGTCACGGCAACAAGGGCGTGATCTCGACCATCGTTCCGATCGAAGACATGCCGTACCTCGAGGACGGCACGCCGGTCGATGTCGTGCTCAACCCGCTCGGCGTGCCTTCACGCATGAACGTGGGCCAGGTGCTCGAAACGCATCTCGGCTGGGCCGCCAAGGGTCTCGGGCTGAAGATCGGCCGGATGCTCGACGCGCAGAGCGCCGTGCAGGAGGTGCGCGCCTTCCTCGATACGATCTACAACGAGTCGGGCGGTCAGAAGGAAAACCTGGGATCGCTGACTGACACGGAGATCGTCGAGCTGGCGAGCAATCTGCGCGAAGGCGTGCCGATGGCAACGCCGGTGTTCGACGGCGCCAGCGAGGACGAGATCAAGCGCATGCTGAAGCTGGCCGATCTGCCGACCAACGGGCAGACGACACTTTACGACGGACGCACCGGCGAGAAGTTCGACCGGCAAGTCACGGTCGGCTTCATGTACATGCTCAAGCTCAACCACCTGGTGGACGACAAGATGCATGCGCGTTCGACCGGGCCGTACAGTCTCGTGACGCAGCAGCCGCTCGGCGGCAAGGCGCAGTTCGGCGGTCAACGTTTCGGCGAGATGGAAGTGTGGGCGCTCGAGGCCTACGGCGCTTCCTACACGCTGCAGGAAATGCTCACCGTCAAGTCCGACGACGTGCAGGGTCGCACGCAGATGTACAAGGCTATTGTTGACGGCAACCACGAGATGAAAGCGGGCATGCCGGAGTCCTTCAACGTATTGGTGAAGGAGATCCGCTCGCTCGGCATCAACATGGAGCTCGAGCAGGAGTAACGCGCTGCCTCGGGTCGCGAGACCCGCGGCTGGTGAAAGCGATTCTAGAAATTCTGTAGCCCGAGATTCCGGTGCTGACAACCGGGGATTCTCGAAGATGGTGAATACATGAAAGATCTACTGAAACTGTTCAAGCAGCAGACGCCGATCGAGAACTTCGATTCGATCCGCATCGGCCTGGCTTCGCCCGACCTGGTGCGTTCGTGGTCTTACGGCGAGGTCAAGAAGCCGGAGACCATCAACTACCGCACCTTCAAGCCGGAGCGGGACGGCCTGTTCTGCGCCAAGATCTTCGGTCCGGTGAAGGACTACGAGTGCCTGTGCGGCAAGTACAAGCGCCTCAAGCACCGCGGCGTGGTGTGCGAAAAGTGTGGCGTCGAAGTGACGCAGTCCAAGGTGCGTCGCGAGCGTATGGGACACATCGAGCTCGCGAGCCCGGTCGCGCACATCTGGTTCCTGAAATCACTCCCGTCGCGCATCGGCCTGATGCTGGACATGACGCTGCGCGAGATCGAGCGGGTGCTCTACTTCGAAGCCTTCGTCGTCATCGACCCAGGTATGACTTCGCTGTCGCGCGGCCAGCTCCTCACCGACGAGATGTATCTCGAGGCGATCGAGGAGCATGGCGATGAGTTCGATGCACGCATGGGCGCGGAAGCTGTCTACGAGCTCCTGCGCACGCTGGACCTCGCCGCCGAGACTGCGAAGGTTCGCGAAGACATGGCTGCGACGAGCTCGGAGACCAAGATCAAGCGGCTGTCGAAGCGACTGAAGCTGCTCGAGTCCTTTATCGAGTCGGGCAACAAGCCCGAGTGGATGGTATTGACCGTGCTGCCGGTGCTGCCGCCCGATCTGCAGGCCGCTGGTGCCGCTCGACGGCGGTCGTTTTGCGACCTCGGATCTCAACGACCTGTACCGGCGCGTCATCAACCGCAACAACCGCCTGCGCCGGCTGCTCGAGCTCAATGCGCCCGACATCATCGTGCGCAACGAGAAGCGCATGCTGCAGGAAGCGGTCGATGCGTTGCTCGACAACGGCCGTCGCGGCCGTGCGATCACCGGCACCAACAAGCGTCCGCTCAAGTCGCTCGCCGACATGATCAAGGGCAAGCAGGGCCGGTTCCGTCAGAACCTGCTCGGCAAGCGTGTCGATTACTCTGGCCGGTCGGTCATCGTGGTCGGACCAACGCTGCGTCTGCACCAGTGCGGCCTGCCGAAGAAGATGGCGCTGGAGCTGTTCAAGCCGTTCATCTTCTCCAAGCTGCAATTGCGCGGGGAAGCTTCGACCATCAAGGCAGCCAAGCGCCTGGTCGAGCGCGAGGGACCCGAGGTATGGGACATCCTCGAAGAGGTGATCCGCGAGCATCCGGTGCTGCTGAACCGCGCACCGACCCTGCACCGACTCGGCATCCAGGCGTTCGAGCCGGTGCTGATCGAAGGCAAGGCCATCCAGCTGCATCCGCTGGTGTGCACGGCGTTCAACGCTGACTTCGACGGCGACCAGATGGCGGTGCACGTGCCGTTGTCACTCGAGGCACAGCTTGAAGCGCGTGCGTTGATGATGTCGTCGAACAACATCCTCTCGCCCGCGAACGGTGATCCGATCATCGTTCCGTCGCAGGACGTGGTGCTCGGTCTGTACTACATGACGCGCGAGCGCGTCGGCGCACGTGGTGAAGGCTCGTTCTTCACCGATGTGCAAGAAGCGCATCGAGCGTACGAGACGCGTAACGCCGACCTGCAGGCACGCGTCAAGGTGCGACTGACGGAGCGGCTGCCGGATCCGGAAGCGGAAGGCGAGCTGCGTAACAACAGGCGCGTCGTGTCGACGACCGTCGGCCGTGCGCTGCTGTTCGAGATTCTGCCGGCGGGCCTGTCCTTCGATCTCATCAACCAGGACATGACCAAGAAGGCGATCTCGGCGATCATCAACGCCTGCTATCGCACGCTCGGTCTGAAAGAGACCGTCGTATTCGCCGACCAGCTCATGTACACGGGCTTCCACTACGCGACGCGCGCCGGTGTGTCGATCGGTGTGGACGACATGGTGGTGCCGCTGCAGAAGACCCGGATCCTCGCGGCGGCTGAGCATGAGGTGAAGGAGATCCAGGATCAGTACGCTTCGGGCCTGGTGACCAGCGGCGAACGCTACAACAAGGTGGTCGATATCTGGTCGCGTACCAATGACCAGGTCGCGAAAGCGATGATGGAGAAGCTGAGCACCGAAGAGGCCACGGATGTCCGCGGCCGCAAGGTGAACCAGAAATCCTTCAACTCCATCTTCATGATGGCCGACTCCGGCGCGCGAGGCTCTGCGGCGCAGATCCGCCAGCTCGCCGGCATGCGCGGCCTCATGGCGAAACCGGACGGTTCGATCATCGAAACGCCGATCACGGCGAATTTCCGCGAGGGACTGAACGTCAACCAGTACTTCATTTCCACCCACGGCGCACGCAAGGGTCTCGCGGATACGGCGCTCAAGACCGCCAATTCCGGATACCTGACGCGCCGACTGGTCGACGTCGCACAGGATCTGGTCGTCACGGAAATCGATTGCGGTACGAACAACGGCCTGATGATGACACCGATGGTTGAAGGCGGTGATGTCGTCGAAGGACTCGGTGAGCGCGTGCTCGGCCGGGTGGTGGCCGAAGAAGTCAAGGCACCGGGCAGTGAAGAGGTCATCGTCGAAGCGGGCACGCTGCTCGATGAGGGCTGGGTGCGAAAGCTCGAGCAGATGGGTGTCGATCAGTTGATGGTGCGTTCACCGATCACCTGCGCGACGCGGTACGGCGTCTGCTCCCAATGCTACGGGCGCGATCTGGCCCGCGGCCGGCGCATCAACATTGGTGAGGCGGTAGGCGTCATCGCAGCCCAGTCGATCGGTGAGCCCGGAACACAGCTCACGATGCGCACGTTCCACATCGGTGGCGCGGCTTCGCGGGCAGCGGCGGCCAACAGCGTCGAGATCAAAGGCAAGGGAACCGTCCGGCTCCACAACATCAAGACGGTGCACCACGAAAAGGGCCACCTGGTCGCGGTCTCGCGCTCGGGCGAACTCGGCATCGTGGATGAGTTCGGTCGCGAGCGTGAGCGTTACAAGATTCCTTATGGGGCGATGATCAGTGTCAATGAAGGCGACCAGGTGACTTCGGGCCAGGTCGTGGCGACCTGGGATCCGCACACTCACCCGGTGGTCACGGAAGTTGCGGGCTTCATCAAGTTCCAGGACTTCGTGGACGGAATTACGGTTAACGCGCAGGTGGACGAGATCACCGGCCTGTCCAGCATCGTGGTGAGCGATCCGAAGCAGCGCGGCTCGGCCGGTAAGGACATGCGCCCGGTGGTGAGACTGGTCAACTCCAAGGGCAAGGAAATCACCTTTGCGAATACCGACATTCCAGCGGTCTACGCACTGCCGCCCGGCGCGATCGTGAGCCTGGAAGACGGTGCCAAGGTCACGGGAGGCGACGTCATCGCGCGCATTCCGCAGGAGTCTTCGAAGACTCGCGATATTACGGGCGGTCTGCCACGCGTTGCGGATCTCTTCGAGGCGCGCAAGCCCAAGGATGCGGCGATTCTCGCCGAGCGCACCGGCACGGTGAGCTTCGGCAAAGAGACCAAGGGCAAGCGCCGGCTGGTCATCACGCATGAGGATGGCGAGAAGTACGAGGAGCTGATTCCGAAGTGGCGCCACCTGAACGTATTCGAAGGCGAACAGGTGGAGAAAGGTGAGGTGATCGCCGACGGTGAGCCCAACCCGCACGACATCCTGCGGCTGCAGGGCGTGGAAGCACTCGCGAACTACCTGGTGCGCGAGATCCAGGACGTCTATCGCCTGCAGGGTGTGAAGATCAACGACAAACACATCGAAGTGATCATCCGCCAGATGCTGCGCAAGGTTGAGGTCGAAGGCTCGGGCGAAACCGGGCTGCTCCGCGGTGAGCAGCTTGATCGTTCGCGTGGTCTCGACATCAACGAGCGCGCCAAGGTGGATGGCAAGTCGGTCGCGATCTTCGAGCCCGTGCTGCTCGGCATCACCAAGGCGTCACTTGCAACCGAGTCGTTCATCTCGGCTGCATCGTTCCAGGAGACGACACGCGTCCTCACCGAGGCGGCAGTGCGCGGCCTGAAGGATGATCTGCGCGGTCTCAAGGAGAACGTCATCGTCGGTCGTCTGATTCCGGCAGGAACCGGCTTCGCTTATCACGCGCGCCGGCGCCGCAAGCCGGAGGACGTCGCGCGGCGCAGCTTCATGGACGTCGGCGGCGGACTGCCGGAGATGGAAGAATCGGGTGCGGGCGTCAGCGACGACGCAGAAGCTCACGCTGGGTGAGGACGGTGCTTGAGCGAATGCACTTGACGTGCACTTGCTCCGGACGAACGCCCGCACACGGATGTGCGGGCTGGGCTTACCAAGGGACGTGATCGCACGACCCTCTCTTCCGTCACGGTTGCGCGGGAACAGCTCTCGACGTGCCCTGTCCAAGCGCTGGTCCGCGACATCCGACCAGGTCAACGCAAGGAGACGCTCATGTCGTCCCGCTTTCTGTTGCGCGTCATCGGCTCTTCGCAACTCCTCGTTCTCTGTGCACTGACGGCGATTGCATTTTCCGCGAACGCAACATCAGAGGTGAGGCTGTACGCGCTCGACTGCGGCCATGCCGAGTTCAAGGACATGGGCATGTTTTCCGATACCGGCGAGTACGACGGCAAGACCGGTGCACTCGCCGTACCCTGCTTTCTGATTCGCCACCCCAAGGGCAGCTTGCTGTGGGATACCGGCGTCGGCGACAAGATTGCTGAAAACAAGGATGGTGCGGATTTCAACGGGATGCGCTTTACGGTGACCACGACGCTGACCGATCAGCTCAAGGCCATTGGCCTCGCGCCGGCGGATGTCACCTTCATCGCTTTTTCGCACTTTCATCTCGATCACACAGGCAATGCCAATGCATTCGGCGCTTCGACCTGGATCATCAACAGGAACGAGTTGAGCTGGGCGACCGCGGACCCGACGCCGGGGGGCGTGGTGCCTGAGAGCTTCAGCGCCTACAAGGATGCCAAGACCCAGATGATCGATGGCGACTACGATGTCTTCGGCGACGGGAGCGTACGGATTCTCAGGGCGCCCGGACATACCCCGGGCCACCAGGTGCTGGAGGTGATGCTGCAGAAGGCAGGCCGGGTGATCCTGTCGGGCGATCTCTATCACACGCGCGCCAATCGCGAGTTCACCCGAGTACCCGGGTTCAACGTGAGCCGTGCTGACACGCTCGCGTCGATCAACCGCATCGAAACGATCGTGCGCAACACCAAGGCGCGCTTCATCGTGCAGCACGATCCGGACGATTTCCGGTCGCTGCCGAAATTCCCGGCGTACCTGGACTGATCGCGGGGCGCGACTAGGCCGCTCCACATTGTCGCGCGATGCGGATCATCGCTGCGGCGCTCTTTTCGACATCTTCGTCGGTCGTCGCCCATGAGCAGATGCTGATGCGCATCGCGGTCTGCTTCTGCCACACGGTGCCGCCGCACCAGCACGTGCCGTCCTGCTGGATTCCCTGGATCACACGCTGAGTCATTTCGGGAGCTCCGAAGGACACGAGCACCTGGTTCAGAACCACGTCGTTGAGGATCCGGTATCCCGCCGCCGACAGGCGTTGCGCGAACAGCCGCGCACCGCGGCAGTTGCGCTCGAACAATTCCGCGAGCCCTGCACGCCCCAGGCAACGCAAGGCGGCCCACACCTCTACACCGCGCGCACGTCGCGACAGCTCCGGGGTGAACTCGCTCGGATCGCGATTGACGCTGTCCTTGGGAAGATACTCGGCGCTCACTGACATGGCGGCGCGGAGCGCAGCCGCATCGCGCGAGAAAGCGATACCGGAATCCGCGGGCACGTTCAGCCACTTGTGCGCGTCGGTTGCCCAGGAATCCGCGAGCTCGATACCGGCCGCGAGATGGGCGAGTGCCGGGGATGCCTTGGCCCACAAGCCGAATGCGCCATCGACGTGAACCCAGGCTCCGCCATCGTGTGCACGCGCGCAAAGCTCAGCGAGCGGATCGAAGGATCCTGTGTTCACGTTCCCAGCCTGCAAGCAGACGATGGTGCGCGCATCGACGCTCGGAAAGCGATCGGCGCGCATCCGCCCCTGAGCGTCCACCGGCACGCGTGTCACGCGGCTGCGACCGAGGCCCAGAAGGCCGAGCGACTTGAGCAGTGTCGGATGCGCTTCGTCTCCGGCGACCACCGTGATTGGCGGGGCGCCGATCAGGCCATCTGCTTCTACGTTCCAATCGGCACGTTCGTAAAGACGATGGCGCGCGGCTGCGAGGGCGCTGAGATTTGCCATGGTCGCGCCGGTAACGAAACCCGCGCCCGTCTGGGGAGGGAAGTCGAACAGCTCGATCATCCACCGCAGCGCAATCTCCTCCAGCCGAGCGACTCCGGGCGTAGAGAAAAAGAGCCCCGCGTTCTGGTCCCATGCCGCCGCCAGCCAGTTGGCCGCCACGGTCACTGGAAGAGCTCCGCCGAAGACAAAACCGAAAAAGCGCGGTCCCGACATCGCCATCGTGGCGGCGGGAATGTGCTGGTCCAGCAACTGGATAACCTGTTCCGGCGCGGTCGAGACCGCCGGCAGTGCGCCGGTGAGTTCGGCCAGGCCCGCAATTCCCGAGGCGGACGGGGCAACGGCCCGCTCCGGGATGCCTTCGAGGTAACGTATGGCGCGCTGCGCCGCATTTTCGAGCAGCGATCTCATAGAGTGGAGGCTCCGCAGGCGGGTGAGGGTCGCGGTACCCTACTGGATGCGTGCAGGTTGATCTATCTGGAAAGAGTGGACAGGCTTCCGCGCCCGGGAAACGAGCTCAAAAGCCTATGTCGGACAGGATCTTGCAGCGCATCATTCCGGTTGACAGGTCCTTGAACCGCTTCTAAAATCCGCGGCCTTTGCTTCCCGGCCCATTTCCGCCGGGCCCAAAAACCGAATCCACGACCGGGCCGCCTGAAAGGCGGCCCGGTTCTTCTCACGCAGGAAAAACATGGCGACGACCACACAATTGATCCGCAAGCCGCGGCTGTCGGCCACCTATAAGAGCAAGGTTCCCGCGCTCGGGGCAAGCCCGCAGAAGCGCGGCGTGTGCACGCGCGTGTACACCACGACTCCGAAGAAGCCGAACTCAGCGCTGCGCAAGGTCTGTCGCGTCCGGCTCACGAACGGCTACGAAGTCACGAGCTATATCGGCGGTGAGGGACACAATCTGCAGGAACACTCGGTGGTCATGATCCGCGGTGGCCGCGTGAAGGACCTGCCGGGCGTTCGCTATCACACTATCCGCGGCACGCTCGATTGCGCCGGAGTTACCGACCGCAAGCAGGGACGTTCCAAGTACGGCGCCAAGCGGCCCAAGAAATAACCGAGAACGATCATGTCCAGACGCGCACAAGCCCCGGTCCGCAGCATTCTCCCGGACCCGAAGTTCAACAGCGAAATGCTCGCGAAATTCATGAACGTGGTCATGAAGCGCGGCAAGAAATCCGCAGCGGAGCAGATCCTCTACGGCGCGCTCGATCGCATTACTGAAAAGACCGGCAAGCCCGGTGACCAGGCGATCCTGCTGCTGCAGCAGGCGCTCGAGAACGTGAAGCCGGTGGTGGAAGTGAAGTCACGCCGCGTCGGCGGCGCTACTTATCAGGTGCCGGTGGAAGTGCGTTCCAGCCGCCGCCAGACATTGGCCATGCGCTGGATGATCGAGGCCGCGCGCGACCGCAGCGAGAAATCGATGGCGCATCGCCTCGCGCACGAACTGATGGATGCCGCCGAGAACCGCGGCAACGCAGTCCGCAAGCGTGAAGACACGCACCGCATGGCCGAAGCGAACAAGGCGTTCGCGCACTACCGCTGGTAGCCATCGAGGCGCACCAAGGAATTCGATCGTGGCACGTACGACACCCATCGAGCACTACCGGAACATCGGTATCTCGGCACACATCGACGCCGGCAAGACCACTACGACCGAGCGCATCCTGTTTTACACCGGCGTCTCGCACAAGATGGGCGAGGTGCACGACGGCGCTGCCGTCATGGATTACATGGAACAGGAACAGGAGCGCGGCATTACGATTACCGCCGCGGCGACGACCTGCTTCTGGAAGGGCATGGACAACCACTTCCCGGAACACCGCATCAACATCATCGATACGCCCGGACACGTCGACTTCACGATCGAGGTCGAGCGCAGCCTGCGCGTCCTCGACAGTGCGGTGGCGGTATTCTGTGCCGTGAGCGGCGTGCAGCCACAGTCCGAAACGGTGTGGCGGCAGATGAACAAGTACCGCGTGCCGCGCATTGCGTTCGTCAACAAGATGGACCGCGCCGGCGCCGACTTCCTGCGCTGCTTGCAGCAGATCAAGGAACGGCTGCGCGGCAACCCGATCGCGATCCAGCTGCCGATCGGGGCTGAGGACAAGTTTGAAGGCATCGTCGACCTCATTCGCATGAAGTCGATCTACTGGGACGAGGAAACCCAGGGCATGCGCTTTGAATACCGCGATATTCCTGCGGACATGAAGGCGCAGTGCGATGAGTATCGCGCCAAGCTGGTCGAAGCTGCCGCCGAAGGCAACGAGCAGCTGCTCGAGAAGTTTCTCGAAGCCAGCGATCTCACCGAAGAGGAAATTCGCAAGGGCTTGCGCGAGCGCACGCTCAGGAACGAGATCTGCCTGACGATGTGTGGCTCGGCGTTCAAGAACAAGGGTGTGCAGGCGATGCTCGATGCCATCATCGAGTTCATGCCCTCGCCCATCGACATGCCGCCGACCAAGGGCATGCTCGAAGACGGTACCGAAGCCGTCCGCAAACCGGAAGACGATGAGCCTTTTGCGGCGCTGGCCTTCAAGATTCTCAACGACCCGTTCGTCGGCAACCTGACGTTCTTCCGCGTCTATTCCGGCACGCTGAATTCAGGCGATGGCGTCTTCAATCCGATCAAGGATCGCAAGGAGCGCATCGGTCGCCTGCTGCAGATGCATGCCGCGGAACGCACCGAGATCAAGGAGGTGCGCGCGGGCGATATCGCGGCGGCGGTCGGTCTCAAAGACGTAACGACCGGCGACACGCTGTGCGATCCCGAAAACGTCGTCACGCTCGAGAAGATGGACTTCCCGGAGCCGGTGATCTCGGTCGCGGTCGAGCCGAAGACCAAGGCCGACCAGGAAAAGATGGGTGTCGCGTTGCAACGTCTTGCGAAAGAGGATCCGTCGTTTCGCGTCAGCACCGATCAGGAGTCAGGCCAGACGATCATCGCCGGCATGGGCGAGCTGCACCTCGAAATTATTGTTGATCGCATGAAGCGCGAATTCAAAGTCGAGGCGAACGTTGGCAAGCCGCAGGTCGCGTATCGCGAAACGATTCGCGCCACGGTCGAGCAGGAAGGCAAGTTCGTGCGTCAGTCGGGTGGCCGCGGACAGTATGGCCACGTATGGCTGAAGCTCGAGCCCAAGCCTGCGGGTGGCGGTTATGAGTTCGTCAACGGCATCGTCGGCGGTGCTGTGCCGCGCGAGTACATCCCGGCGGTAGACAAGGGCATCAAGGAAGCAATGGAGACAGGTGTCATCGCCGGCTATCCGGTGGTCGACATCAAGGTCACGATTACGGACGGCTCGTATCACGATGTCGATTCGAGCGAAATGGCGTTCAAGATCGCGGGCTCCATCGGCTTCAAGGAAGGCTTCCGCAAGGCAAAGCCCGTCCTGCTCGAACCGATCATGAAGGTCGAGGTGGTGACACCCGAGGACTACTACGGCGACATCATTGGTGACCTGAATCGGCGCCGCGGCCAGATCATGGGTATGGACGAGTCACCGTCCGGCAAGGTGATCACGGCTGAAGTGCCGCTCGCCGAGATGTTTGGCTACGCCACCTCGGTGCGCTCGATGAGCCAGGGGCGCGCGACTTTCACCATGGAATTCGCCAAGTACATCGAAGTGCCGAACAACGTCGCCGAAGCGGTGATGAAGAAAGCCTCCTGATAACGATCACCCAGACACCCGAGGAATTTTGTCGTGGCCAAAGCAAAATTTGCACGCACCAAGCCGCACGTGAATGTGGGGACGATTGGGCACGTAGATCACGGGAAGACGACGTTGACGGCGGCGTTGACGAAGGTGCTGGCGGAGAAGTTTGGCGGGGAGTTCACGGCCTACGATCAGATTGACAAGGCGCCGGAGGAGCGCGCGCGCGGGATCACGATTGCGACCGCGCACGTGGAGTACCAGAGCGCGAACCGGCACTACGCGCACGTGGATTGCCCTGGGCATGCGGACTACGTGAAGAACATGATCACGGGAGCGGCGCAGATGGACGGGGCGATCCTGGTGGTGAGTGCGGCGGATGGGCCGATGCCACAGACGCGCGAGCACATATTGCTGGCACGCCAGGTGGGTGTGCCGTACATCGTGGTGTACATGAACAAGGCCGACATGGTGGACGATGCGGAGCTGCTGGAGCTGGTGGAGCTGGAGGTTCGGGATCTTTTGTCGGTGTACAAGTTTCCCGGGGACAAGACCCCGATCATCGTGGGCTCGGCGCTGAAGGCGCTGGAGGGGGAGGACAGCGAGCTTGGGGTGAAGTCGGTGCTCAAGCTGGTGGAGGAGATGGACAAGTTCATTCCGGTGCCGAAGCGGGCCGTGGATGGGGCGTTTTTGATGCCGGTGGAGGATGTGTTCTCGATTTCCGGGCGCGGCACGGTGGTGACCGGGCGCATTGAGCGCGGGATTGTGCGGGTGAACGATGAGGTGGAGATCGTGGGGTTGAAGGCGACCACCAAGACGATCTGCACTGGGGTGGAGATGTTCAGAAAGCTCCTGGATGAGGGGCAGGCGGGGGATAACGTTGGGGTGCTTTTGCGCGGCACGAAGCGCGAGGAAGTGGAGCGCGGACAGGTGCTCGCCAAGCCCGGGAGCATTACCCCTCACACCAAGTTTGAGTGCGAGGTGTACGTGCTCACCAAGGAGGAAGGCGGGCGGCACACGCCGTTCTTCAAGGGGTACCGGCCGCAGTTTTACTTCCGCACCACCGATGTGACCGGGGCGGTGGAGTTGCCGGCGGGCACGGAGATGGTGATGCCGGGGGACAACATCAAGATGGTGGTGGAGCTGATCAGCCCCATTGCCATGGAAGAGGGTTTGCGCTTTGCCATCCGCGAGGGTGGCAAGACCGTCGGCGCAGGCGTCGTATCGAAGATCCTTCAGTAGCGCGTGTCGAAAGCTCGATCCAGGACAGACATTACATGGCTAACCAGAACATCCGTATCCGCCTGAAGGCCTTCGACCACAGGCTGATCGACAATTCGGCACGCGAGATCGTCGAGACGGCCAAGCGCACGGGCGCCACGGTCCGTGGTCCGGTGCCGCTGCCTACCAAGATGGAGCGCTTTACGGTGCTGATCTCGCCGCACGCCGACAAGGATGCGCGCGACCAGTACGAGATTCGGACCCACAAGCGCCTGATGGACATCCTGAACCCCACGGACAAAACCGTGGATGCCCTCATGAAGCTGGAGCTCCCGGCGGGCGTGGATGTACAGATCAAACTGAACTGAGAAAAAAGGCTGGCAATACCCCTACTTGGGGTTGATCGGCCCTTAGACACTGCATATAATTCGCGGCTCTTTTTGGCCCGCCCCAGCGCAGGACGCGCAGGCGCGGAGCGAATAAGAAGCAGCACGAGTCGTGTCCGCGGTCGCGGAAGTCGCCGGGAAGGGCGGTTTCAGTGTCTTTTTTGCCGTCGGACCATCCGGATTAACCGAGCGCGCGCCAACCGCAGCGGGCGCCATTAGAGGAATGCAAATGAGCATCGGTCTGGTTGGCCGCAAGTGCGGCATGACCCGTGTGTTTACCGACGCCGGTGAAACCGTGCCTGTCACGGTCATCGAGGCGCTGCCGAACCGCATCACGCAGGTCAAGGGCGCCGATTCCGACGGCTATCGCGCGTTGCAGGTCACCGTCGGCAACCGCCGCCAATCCCTCTTGAACAAGCCGGCCGCGGGCCACTTTGCCAAGGCCAATGTCGCCGCGGGCAAGGGACTGTGGGAGATGCGCTTGTCCGAGAAGGAAGGTGCGGATCTCAAGGCTGGTGCCGAGCTCAAAGTCGACCAGTTCAAGGTAGGCCAGATCGTCGACGTGACGGGCACGACGATCGGTAAGGGTTTCGCCGGTGTCATGAAGCGCCACAACTTCGCGGGTGGTTACGCCAGTCACGGCAATTCGCTCTCGCACCGAGCTCCGGGTTCCATCGGCCAGCGTCAGACGCCAGGCCGTGTATTTCCCGGCAAGCGCATGTCGGGCCACATGGGGGTCAGGCGACGCACCGTCGAAAACCTGCAGGTGGTGCAGATCGATGTGGAGCGCAACCTCCTCCTGGTCAGTGGCGCCGTCCCGGGCGCGGAAGGCGGCAGCGTCTTCGTCAAGCCTTCGGTCAAGGCAGCCGCACAGGCGCGCAGGGTTCGGGTCGCGCCGGCCAAGAAGTAGAGATGCCCATGAAGCTCAAACTCGTCAATGGCAGCGCCAGCAGCTCTGAAGTACAGGTTTCCGATGCGACGTTCGGTCGCGAGTTCAACGAAGCGCTGGTGCACCAGGTGGTGACTGCCTATCTCGCCGGCGGTCGCGCAGGTACCAAGGCGCAGAAGACGCGTGCGGAAGTGCGTGGCGGCGGTAAGAAGCCATGGGCCCAGAAGGGCACCGGCCAGGCGCGCGTCGGCAGCATCCGCAGCCCGTTGTGGGTTGGCGGCGGCAGAGCCTTTGCAGCCAGGCCGCGTGATTTCAGGCAGAAGCTCAATCGCAAGATGTATCGCGGCGCCATGCGCTCAATGTTGTCGGAGCTGGTGCGCCAGGAACGCCTGGTCGTGACACCGTCACTCGAGCTCGATGCGCCCAAGACGAAACTGTTGGTGCAGAAGCTCAAGGCACTGGCGCTGCCCAACGTGCTCATCGTGATCGAGGCGTTCGACGAAAGACTGCATCTCGCCTCGCGCAATCTCCCGGGTGTCGACGTGGTGCCGGCCACGGCAGTGGATCCGGTGAGCCTGGTACGTCACGAGAAGGTTCTGGTGACGGTGGGTGCGCTCAAGATGCTCGAGGAGCGGCTGGCATGAAGACCACGCGCACCAAGGAGCAACTCACGAACATCCTGCTGGCGCCGCACGTGTCGGAAAAGTCCGCACGGGTCGCCGACGAGGGCAACCAGTTCGTGTTCCGTGTCCGCAAGGACGCGACCCGCACGCATGTGAAGCAGGCTGTCGAGCTGATGTTCGACGTCAAGGTTCAATCCGTGCAGGTGCTGAACCAGCCGGGCAAGAAGCGGCGTTTCGGCGCGATCAAGGGCCAGCGCTCCGGATACAAGAAAGCGTACGTACGTCTGGTCGCGGGCCAGACGATCGACTTTACCGGGTCGAAGATTTGAGCCGGGGGACTTAAGAGATGGCACTCATCAAACTCAAGCCAACATCGCCCGGCACCCGCTTCGTGGTGAAGGTGGATCGTTCGCACCTGCACAAGGGTGAGCCCTATGCAGGATTAGTGACGCACCAGAACAGGACCGGTGCGCGCAACAATTCCGGCCGTCAGACGACGCGCCATATCGGCGGCGGCTCGCGCCAGAAATACCGCATCATCGACTTCAAGCGCGACAAGGACGGCATCGCCGGAATTGTCGAGCGCCTCGAATACGATCCGAACCGGACCGCCTATCTGGCGCTGGTGCTCTACAAGGATGGCGAGCGTCGCTACATCCTCGCACCCAAGGGCGTGCAGGTGGGCGAGGAGCTGCGCTCGGGAGCAGATTCGCCGATCAAGGCCGGAAACTCCATGGCGCTGCGCCATATCCCGGTGGGCTCGACGATTCACAACATCGAGCTCAAGCCGGGCAAGGGTGGACAGCTGGTGCGCAGCGCCGGTAGCTCCGCTCAGTACACCGCGCGCGAAGGCACCTATGCATCGATTCGCCTCAAATCCGGTGAGACGCGCAAGGTGCACGTCGACTGTCGCGCCACGATCGGCGAAGTCGGTAACGACGAGCACAACCTGCGCAGCTACGGCAAAGCGGGTGCGATCCGCTGGCTCGGTGTGCGGCCTACAGTGCGCGGCGCGGCCATGAACCCGGTCGACCATCCGCACGGTGGCGGTGAGGGCAAGGCCGGCCAGGGCAATCCGCACCCGGTGTCACCGTGGGGTTGGCAGACGAAGGGCAAGAAGACGCGTCATAACAAGCGCACGAACAGCATGATCGTGCAGCGGCGCAAGTAGGAGCTTTCACGTGCCACGTTCACTGAAGAAGGGACCGTTCGTCGATCTGCACCTCGCGGCAAAGGTGCGCGTTGCGGTTCAGAAGAACGACCGGCGACCGATCAAGACCTGGTCGCGCCGCTCGATGATCGTGCCCGACATGGTCGGTCTCACGATCGCGGTTCACAACGGCCGCCAGCACGTTCCGGTGCTCGTATCCGAGAACATGGTGGGTCACAAGCTCGGCGAATTCGCGCCGACGCGCACCTTCAAGGTGCACTCGGGCGACAAGAAAGTCGTCACTGCGGAGGCGTGAGATGCAGGTCAAGGCCCAGCTCAAGTACGCACGCATCAGCCCGCAGAAATGCCGGCTGGTCGCGGACACGGTGCGCGGCAAGCCGGTCGGGCTTGCGCTGCAGACGCTGCGCTTCATGCCGAAGAAGGGTGCGAAGCTGGTGCGCAAGGTACTCGAGTCGGCGATCGCCAATGCCGAGCACAACGCGGGCGCGGATATCGATGAGCTGAAGGTGGCGCGCATCCAGATCGACGCCGCGCCAATGCTCAAGCGCTTTCACGCGCGAGCCAAGGGGCGCGGTAACCGCATTCTGAAGCGCAACAGCCACATTCTGGTCGAAGTCGGCGACGGCAAGAAAGACTAGAGCGAGACACGCAATATGGGTCAGAAAGTCAATCCGATCGGCATCCGTCTCGGCATCACCCGTGACTGGACCTCGAAGTGGTTCGCGAGCACGCGCGCCTTCCCGAGCTTCTTGTATACCGACCATCTGGTGCGCGAGCTCCTGCACCGCAAGCTCACCGATGCTTCCGTCAGCCGCATCAATATCGAGCGCGCTGCGAAGAAGGCCAACATCACCATTCACACCGCCCGCCCCGGCATTGTGATCGGCAAGAAGGGCGAGGACATCGAGAAGCTGCGCATCGCGGTGTCGAAGATGATGCGCATGCCGGTCCACGATGTGCGCCTGAACATCGCCGAGATCCGCAAGCCCGAGCTCGATGCGAAGCTCGTGGCCGAGAGCATCGCGCAGCAGCTCGAGAAGCGCGTGATGTTCCGCCGTGCGATGAAGCGCGCCGTAACCAACACGATGCGCAGTGGCGCGCTCGGCATCAAGGTGCGTGTTTCCGGCCGGCTCAACGGAGCGGAAATCGCCCGCACCGAGTGGTACCGCGAAGGCCGCATTCCGTTGCATACCTTCCGGGCCGATATCGATTACGGTCTGTCGGAAGCGAAGACGACCTACGGCGTGATCGGCGTGAAGGTGTGGATCTTCAAGGGCGAAGTGTTCGACAAGACTGAGGCGGAAGCGCCGCCGGCGGACGCCGTTGAGAAAGGCGCCGAGAAGGTCGTCGAGAAGGTTGCGGAGAAGGCCGCGGACAAGCCCGCGACCGCGGCGACCGCGAGCTAAGGAATCACGCTCATGATGCAACCGAAGCGGACCAAGTTCCGCAAACAATTCAAGGGGCGCAATCCCGGCTACGCGCATCGCGGCAGCACGGTGGCGTTCGGTGAGTACGGCCTGAAAGCGACCAGCCGCGGCCGGATGACGGCGCGCGAGATCGAAGCGGCGCGGCGCGCGGTGTCGCGTTACGTCAAGCGCGGCGGCCAGATCTGGCTGCGCGTATTTCCGGATGTGCCGGTTACGCAAAAGCCGCTCGAAGTGCGCATGGGCAGTGGCAAGGGCAACGTCGAGTACTGGATTGCTCGTGTGCAGCCCGGAAAGGTTTTGATCGAGATGGAAGGCGTGACCGAGGACATCGCCCGCGAAGCGTTCCGTCTCGCGGCCGCGAAGCTGTCGGTTTCCACGATGTTCGTGCGACGTCAGGTGCGCTGATGAATGCCAAAGAACTACGCGGCAAGCAGCCGGCCGAACTGCGGGAAGAGCTCATGAAGCTGCGGCGTGAGCAGTTCAACCTGCGCATGGCCCGCGCTACGGGACAGCCGCCGAAGAACGATCAGTGGCTCAAGGTTCGCCGCAATATCGCGCGGCTGAAGTTCGTGCTGGCCGAGAAACAGGCCGCCGAGGCGAAGAGGTAAAGTCTGATGACCGAGACTCAAGCGCAGGACGCACCGGCCAAGGGCGAACGCACGCTCACCGGCCGTGTGACCAGCAACAAGATGAGCAAGACCATCGCCGTCGAGATCGAGCGGCTGGTGAAGCATCCGAAGTACGGCAAGTACGTGCGCCGGACCACCAAGCTGCTCGCCCACGACGAGAAAAACGAGAGCCGCCAGGGCGACAAGGTCGCCATCGTGCAGTGCCGGCCCCTGTCACGACGCAAGTCGTGGCGCCTGGTGCGCGTCCTGGAACGCGCCGACGCACGCTGAGGATCGAGCCATGATTCAGATGCGAACCATGCTCAATGCCGCGGACAACAGCGGCGCCCGCACGCTGATGTGCATCAAGGTGCTGGGCGGCACGCGGCGCCGTTATGCCACGGTGGGCGATGTGATCAAGGTGAGCATCAAGGATGCGATCCCGCGCGGCAAGGTCAAGAAAGGTGAGGTGTATGACGCGGTGGTGGTGCGCACCCGGCGCGGTGTGCGGCGGCCCGACGGCTCGTTGATCCGCTTCGACGGCAACGCTGCAGTGCTGCTCACCAACAAGCTCGAGCCGATCGGCACGCGCATCTTCGGGCCGGTGACGCGCGAGCTGCGCAACGCCCAGTTCATGAAGATCATTTCGCTGGCGCCGGAAGTTCTGTAAGCGTCACGAGCATCGAGAGAGCGGATATGCAGAAGATCAGAAAGGGTGACGATGTGGTGGTGATCGCGGGCCGCGACAAGGGCCGGCGTGGCGCCGTCATCAAAGTGCTCGACGACGGCCGCGTGCTGGTCGAGAACGTCAACATGGTGAAAAAGCACCAGCGTGGTAATCCGCAGAGCAAGACCCGGGCGCAGGGCGGCATCATCGAACGCGAGGCGCCACTGCAGATTTCCAATGTCGCGCTGTGGAATGCCGCTGCCAAGAAGGGCGACCGCATCGGCATTCGCACGCTCGGCGACGGCAAGCGCGTGCGCTTCTTCAAGTCCAACAAGGAAGTCGTCGATACCTGAGGCCCAAGGCAGATACGAGTATGGCAAGACTTCACAAGCAGTATCGCGACAGCATCGTGCCCGGGCTCAAGAAGACCCTCGAGCTCAGCAACACCATGCAGGTACCGCGCATCACCAAGATCACGGTCAACATGGGCGTGGGCGAGGCCGTGGCCGACAAGAAGGTCATGGACCACGCGGTCGGTGATCTGACCAAGATCACTGGTCAGAAGCCGCTCGTTACCAAGGCGCGCAAATCCGTCGCTTCCTTCAAGGTACGTGGCGGCCAGCAGGTCGGCTGCAAGGTCACGCTGCGCGGCGCTCGCATGTACGAGTTCCTCGATCGGCTGATCAACATTGCGATCCCGCGCATTCGCGACTTCCGGGGACTGTCGACGCGCTCCTTCGACGGCCGCGGTAGTTACAGCCTCGGCGTGCGCGAGCAGATCATTTTCCCGGAAATCGCCTACGACGCGGTCGACCAGATCCGGGGCATGGATATCACGATCACCACCAACGCGAAGGACAACAAGCAGGGCCGTGCGCTGCTCGAAGCCTTCAATTTCCCGTTCCGACGCTGAGGTTAAGCATGGCCAAGACCAACATGGTCGAGCGCGAGAAGCGGCGCGCCAAGATAGTGAAAAAGTACGCTGCGAAGCGTGCCGCGCTCAAGGAAACGATCCGCGACCCAAAGACGGGAGTGGAAGAGCGGCAGGAGGCGCAGGCGAAGCTGCAGTCACTGCCGCGCGATGCCAACCCGGTGCGCAAGCGCAATCGCTGCGCGATCACCGGGCGCTCGCGTGGCGTGTATCGCAAGTTCGGCCTGTCGCGCACCAAGCTGCGCGAGGCGGCGATGCGTGGCGATATTCCGGGCCTGAGCAAGGCAAGCTGGTAAGGGGCAATCCATGAGCATGACTGATCCGATTGCCGACCTTCTCACCCGTATCCGCAATGGCCAGCGCGCGGGCAAGCCCGACGTTGCGCTCGCTGCTTCGAAGCTCAAGGTTGCCGTCGTCAAGGTGCTGAAGGACGAAGGGTACGTCGCCGACTACGCCGTGACACGGGATGGCAGCAAGGCGACCCTGAGCGTGCAGCTCAAGTACCACGACGGCCGTCCGGTAATCGATCGCCTGGATCGCGTGAGCCGTCCCGGCCTGAGAATTTATCGCGGTCGTACCCAGCTGCCGAAGGTCCTGGGCGGTATGGGTATCGTGATCGTATCGACGCCGAAGGGTGTGATGACGGATGCGCAGGCACGCGCTAGCGGCCAGGGCGGCGAAGTGCTGTGTGTCGTTTCCTGATGCAGGTGTAGCCATGTCCCGTGTTGCCAGTAAACCCGTCGAGCTGCCACAGGGCGTAACTGCCACCGTGGCTGACACCTCGGTTGCCGTAAAGGGCGCGAAGGGGAACCTCACGCTCGCCCTCAAGCCGGGCATCAAGGTTGAACAGGAAGAGAAGCAGCTCCTCGTGAAGGTCGCCGAGGCGGGTGCCGAGGGCATCAACGCCATCGCCGGGGCGACGCGCGCGCATCTCGCGAACATGATTCTCGGAGTGAGCAAAGGCTACGACCGCAAGCTCGAACTGGTTGGTGTCGGCTATCGCGCGGCAGTCCAGGGTCGCATGCTGAATCTGACCCTCGGCTTCTCGCATCCAATCGCGTTTGCGATCCCCGAGGGCATCACGATCGAGACGCCGAGCCAGACCGAAATCCTGATCAAGGGCATCGATCGCCAGAAGGTGGGCCAGGTTGCAGCCGAGATCCGCGGTTTTCGTCCCCCGGAGCCTTACAAGGGCAAGGGCGTGCGCTACTCGGGCGAGCAGATCACGTTGAAGGAAGCCAAGAAGAAGTGATGGGCAGAACATGAGCGGAAAGAAAGCACAGAGACTGCGACGCGCGGTGCGTACCCGCGCCAAGATCCGCGAGCTGCGAGTGGCGCGCCTGAGCGTGCATCGCACGCCGCATCACATTTACGCGCAGGTCATTGCTGCCGACGGCGGTCACGTGCTGGCGTCGGCGTCGACCGTGCAGGAAGCAGTGCGTGAGGGCCTCAAGGGCACCGGCAACGTCGAGGCGGCGAAGGCGGTCGGCAAGGCGATTGCCGAGCGCGCCAAGGCCGCCGGCATCGAGCAGGTCGCATTCGACCGCTCCGGTTTCAAGTTTCACGGGCGCCTGAAGGCTCTTGCCGATGCGGCTCGTGAGAATGGTCTCAAGTTCTAGACAGGCGGACTAAAGTCATATGGCCAGAGTCGAAAAACCGTCAACCGGCGATGAGCTGCTCGAGAAGCTCGTAGCCGTCAATCGCGTTGCCAAAGTCGTCAAGGGTGGCCGCCAGTTCGGCTTCACCGCGCTCACTGTGGTTGGCGATGGCGCCGGTCGGGTGGGCTTTGGCTATGGCAAAGCACGCGAAGTGCCGGTCGCCATCTCCAAGGCGATGCAGCAGGCGCGCAAGAACATGATCCAGGTCAGCCTGCGCAACGACACGCTGCATTACGCGGTCACCGGCGCGCATGGCACTACGCGCGTCTACATGCAGCCGGCAGCCGATGGTACCGGTGTCATCGCAGGCGGCGGGATGCGTGCCGTGTTCGAATGCGCCGGCGTGCGCAACGTGCTTGCCAAGAGCTACGGCTCACGCAATCCCATCAATGTGGTGCGCGCGACCATGAAGGCGCTCACCAACATACGTTCCCCCGAGGACATTGCCGCGAAGCGCGGCAAGTCGGTCGAGGAGATCCTGGGAGCGGGCACGTGAGCGAGGCACTCAAGGTGACTCTGGTGCGCAGCGTTCACGGACAACTGCGCAACATCGCGGCCTCAGTGCGCGGCCTCGGCCTGCGCCGCATCAATCAGAGCGTGGTCGTCAAAGACACGCCTGAGAACCGCGGCATGATCGAAGCCGCCAAACATATGGTGAAGGTCGACCGCCAGTAGTCGGCCACTCATACGGAATGCATCGATGCGTCTGAACTCAATCAAGCCCGCGCGTGGCGCCAAGCGTCCACGCCTGCGTGTCGGCCGGGGAGCCTCGGCGGGCCAGGGCAAGACCTGCGGGCGCGGCGTGAAAGGCCAGCGCGCACGTAAGGGCGGGTATCACAAGGTGGGCTTCGAGGGCGGCCAGATGCCTTTGCAGCGCCGGCTGCCGAAGACCGGGTTCCGCTCGGCGATCAAGGCAACCCGCGCTGAAGTGCGGCTGAGCGACCTTGAAGCGTTGAAAGCCGGCCTCATTGACCTGAAGGCACTGATCGAGGCGAAAGTCGTCCCGGTGCATACCGAACGCGCCAAGGTGATCCAGTCGGGCGAGCTCAAGAAGGCTGTCACGCTCAAGGGCGTGGCCGTCACCAAGGGCGCGCGCGCCGTGATCGAAGCGGCCGGCGGCAAGATCGAGGACTGATTCTCCATCCATGGCCAATCCCGTTACCACCAATCCGGCTGCAGCATTCAGCGAAGCGACGCGTCTCACCGACATGCGTCGCCGGCTGCTGTTCCTGATCGGCGCGCTGATCGTCTATCGCATCGGCACGTTCATCCCGGTGCCGGGTATCGATCCGGCGGCGCTGTCGCGCTTTTTCGAGGATCAGGCGGGGACGATCCTCGGGGTTTTCAACATGTTTTCCGGGGGCGCGCTGCAGCGCTTCAGCATCTTCGCGATGAACGTGATGCCGTACATCTCCGCGTCGATCATCGTGCAGATGATGACGGTCGTGGTCCCGTCCCTCACTGCACTCAAGAAGGAAGGCGAGTCCGGGCGGCGCAAGATCACCCAGTACACGCGTTACAGCACCGTCGCACTCGCGATGTTTCAGAGCTTTGGGGCCGCGGTAGCGCTGCAGAACGGTGGCATGGCGATCGCCCCCGGTCCGCAGTTCCTGTTCACGGCTACGGTGACCATGACGACCGGAACCATGTTCCTGATGTGGCTTGGCGAGCAGATCACCGAGCGGGGCATCGGCAACGGCATTTCGATGATCATCATGGCGGGCATCGTCGCAGGGCTTCCGAACGCGATTGCCAATACGCTGCAGCAGGTTCAATCAGGCGAGATGAATCCCGCCTTCGTCCTCGTGCTGCTCATCGTGATCATCGGTGTCACGACCTTCTGCGTATTCGTGGAACGCGCACAACGGCGTATCGCGGTCAACTACGCCAAGCGCCAGGTCGGGCGACGCATGTATGCCGGGCAGAGCAGCCATCTGCCGTTCAAGCTCAACATGTCGGGCGTGATTCCGCCGATCTTCGCCTCATCGCTCCTGTTGTTCCCTGCCACGATGGCCAGCTTCTTCGGCACCAGCGATGCGCCGTCGGCCGTGCAAAGCGTCCTGCAGCAGCTATCGGCAACGCTCGGCTACGGCCAGCCTATTCACCTGGTGTTCTACGCGGGGCTCATCATCTTCTTCTGCTTTTTCTACACGGCGCTGGTGTTCAACGCGCGCGAGACCGCAGACAACCTGAAGAAGTCCGGTGCGTTCATCCCCGGGATCCGCCCCGGTCAGCAGACTGCGGAATACATCGACAAGGTACTGACGCGGCTCACGATGTGGGGCGCGTTGTACGTGACCGCGGTATGCGTTCTCCCGGAGATGCTCAATTCATATGGCAGCGTACCGTTCCAGTTCGGTGGCACCAGCCTTCTCATCGTAGTGGTCGTGGTGATGGACTTCATGGCGCAGCTGCAGGCGCACCTGATGTCGCATCAGTACGAAGGATTGATGAAGAAGGCAAACCTAAGAGGCTACGGCCGTACGCCGTGATGGAGTCAATGAGATGAAAGTCAGGCCGTCAGTCAAGAAGATCTGCAAGAACTGCAAGGTCGTGCGCCGTCGCGGCGTGGTCTACATCATCTGCAGCGATCCGCGGCACAAGCAACGGCAAGGGTGAGCGCCGTGTCTTCAACGAGTGCACTCAACGTGCAGTCGTTCGGCGCGAACGCCCGTACACGGATGTACGGGCCGGGATGGTCCACACGGATGTATCGGCAGGACGATTGAACGAGGTTAGTCGAGGAACAGGTTTATGGCACGCATCGCGGGCATCAACATTCCGATGAACAAGCATATTGTCATCGGGCTGACACACATCTACGGCGTGGGCAAATCGCAGGCGGTCAAAGCCTGTGCATCCGCCGGCGTCAAGCCGCAGACCAAGGTCAAGGACCTCACCGAGCCTGAAGTGGCCGCGCTGCGTACGCAGATCGCGAAGCTCACAGTCGAGGGTGACCTGCGGCGCGAAGTGTCCATCAACATCAAGCGACTGATGGATCTCGGTTGCTATCGCGGCATCCGGCACCGCAAAGGGCTCCCGGTGCGCGGTCAGCGTACGCGCACGAACGCGCGCACTCGCAAAGGTCCGCGCAAAGCGGCGATCAAGATGAATGCGCCGGTTGGCAAGGCATAAGCAGAGCGGCAGGGCGCGAACTCAAGAGGGTATATGGCGGAACAGAAACAGCAGCAGCAACAGCAAGCTCAGGGCGGCGCAGCGGCGCCCGGCAAGCAGCGCAAGAAGGTGCGCAAGAACGTGCTCGAGGGCATCGCGCACGTGCACGCATCCTTCAACAACACGATCGTGACCATCACGGACCGCCAGGGGAACACGCTCTCGTGGGCCACAGCCGGCGGTTGCGGCTTTCGCGGCTCGCGCAAGAGCACACCCTTTGCCGCGCAGGTTGCGGCTGAGAAGGCGGGCAATGCCGCGCAGGAACACGGCGTGAAGAACGTCGAAGTGCGAGTCATGGGTCCTGGCCCCGGCCGCGAATCGGCGGTGCGCGCGCTCAATGCCTGTGGTCTGAAGATTACCAACATTGAAGATGTGACTCCGATCCCCCATAACGGTTGCCGCCCTCCGAAGCGGCGACGCGTCTAAGCGAGGTAGTCCATGGCGCGTTACCTGGGTCCCAAGTGCAAACTCTCGCGTCGCGAGGGCACGGACCTGTTTCTCAAGAGTGGCGTCAAGCCACTCGAGTCGAAGTGCAAGCTCGAAGTGCCGCCGGGCGGCATCAAGGGTGAGCGCCGCTCTCGATTGTCGGACTACGGCCTGCAGCTGCGTGAAAAGCAGAAGCTGCGCCGCATGTACGGCATCCTGGAGCGTCAGTTCGCGAACTACTACCAGCGTGCTACCGGACGCCCGGGCGCGACCGGTGAGACGTTGTTGCAGCTGCTCGAAACGAGGCTGGACAATGTCGTATACCGCATGGGTTTTGCGTCAACGCGCGCCGAAGCGCGCCAGCTCGTGAACCACAAGGCGATCGCGGTCAATGACAAGCTGGTGAATATTCCCTCCTATCAATGCAAGGCGGGAGACACGATCGCGCTGCGCGAGAAGGCGAAGAAGCAGCAACGCATCGCCGCTGCGCTCGCGATCGCTGCCCAGGTCGGCTTCCCCGACTGGGTCGAAGTGGATGACAAGAAGATGTTTGGCGTTCTGAAATCTGTGCCCGACCGTGACGAGATCCTCCCGGACATCAACGAGAGCCTCGTGGTCGAGCTGTATTCGAAGTAAATGTAGTTGAAGGTGGGCCCAATGCAGGGATCTGTCGCCGAGTTTCTGAAGCCGCGTGTCGTCAAGGTGCAACCGCTGACGCCGCGTCACGCACGCGTGGTCATCGAGCCGTTCGAGCGCGGGTTTGGCCATACGCTGGGCAACGCGCTGCGTCGCGTACTGCTGTCCTCGATGCCCGGTTCGGCCATCACCGAGGCGGACATCGATGGCGTGCTGCACGAGTACACCAGCATCGAGGGCGTGCAGGAAGATGTCGTAGACATCCTCCTGAACCTCAAGGCCATCGCGCTGCGCATGCATGCGCGCGATATCGCTGAAATCCGCTTGCACAAGAAGGGTCCGGGCCCGGTGACGGCGGGCGATATCAGCGCCGACCACGATGTCGAGGTGCTCAATCCCGACCTGGTGATCGCCAATCTCACCAAGGCCGGTGAGCTCAACATGACTCTCAAGGTGGAGCGCGGCCGCGGCTATCGTCCGGCAGTGCAGCGCGCGGCTTTCGAGGAGCAGAGTCGTCCGATCGGACGCCTGCAGCTCGATGCTTCGTTCTCGCCGGTGCGACGTGTGACCTATACGGTCGAAGCGGCGCGCGTCGAGCAGCGCACCGACCTCGACAAGCTGATCATTGATATCGAGACTAACGGCACGATCGATCCGGAGGAGGCCATCCGGCGCGCTGGCTCGATCCTCAAGGATCAGCTTTCGGTGTTCGTCGACCTGCAAGGCCAGGACGAGGCAGTGGCCAAAGCGTCCGAAGCGCAGTTCGACCCGATCCTGTTGCGCCCGGTGGATGAACTCGAGCTCACAGTTCGCAGCGCGAACTGCCTGAAGGCGGAGAACATTCACTACATCGGCGATCTCGTGCAGCGCACGGAAGTCGAGCTGCTGCGCACGCCGAATCTCGGCAAGAAGTCGCTCACCGAGATCAAGGAAGTGCTGGAGAGCCATGGGCTCACGCTCGGCATGCGGCTCGAGAACTGGCCGCCAGCGGGCCTGAAGCGCGAAGAAGAACGCGAGACCGTCTGACATGCGCCACCAACTCTCCGGCCGGCAGCTGAGCCGTAATAGCGCGCATCGCCATGCGCTGATGCGCAACATGGCGGCATCACTCCTGCGCCACGAAACGATCCGCACCACGCTGCCCAAGGCGAAGGAACTGCGCCGTGTCGTCGAACCGCTGATCACGCTCGGCAAGAGCGACAGCCTTGCTTCGCGACGCCGCGCATTCGCACAGCTTCGGGATGAGCAACTGGTCGAAAAGCTGTTCGGTGAGCTCGGCCCCCGTTACCAGACCCGACCAGGCGGCTACACACGCATTCTGCGCATGATGCCGCGGCCGGGCGACGCCGCGCCCATGGCCCTGATGCAGCTCGTGGATCAGCCCGAGAAGGTTGCGGCGGCGCCAGCCGAGGATTCGGATAAAAAGGCGCAGAAGAAGCCCAAGAAGGCCGCGAAGACTGAGGCGGCGGCACCCGCTGCGGCGGAAGAGAAACCGAAGCGCAGAGCAAAGAAGGCGGCCGCGGCAGAAAGCGCGGAGGAGCCGGCACCGAAGAAGAAGGCAGCCAAGAAGAAGGCGACTGCAAAGCCCGCCAAAAAGAAGGCGAAGAAGTAGTACTTCGCGAACTGCAGGGTCGATCACGTGAGGCCGGGCATGAGTCCCGGCCTCTTTCTTGGTGCTGGCGCCACTGTACCGGCGTGCAATAGCCGCACCGCCGGCACTCCGCTAGGCTCTCAGCACCGCCGACACCCGTCGGCTTCCAATACAGGCAGGGAGAGACCGATGAGCTTCGTTTCTGAATTCAAAGAATTCGCGATGAAGGGCAACGTGGTCGACATGGCTGTGGGCGTGATCATCGGCGCGGCTTTCGGCAAGATCGTCTCGTCGCTGGTGGGCGATCTCGTCATGCCGCCGCTCGGCATGGCGATCGGTGGCGTGAACTTCTCCGACCTGGCATTCACGCTCGGGTCCAATCCGGCTAGCGGCGCGCCGGTGGTCGTGAAGTACGGTGCCTTCCTTCAGACGTTGTTCGATTTCCTGATCATTGCCGTGGTGCTGTTCATCGCCATTCGCGCCATCAACAAGCTCAAGGAACCACCAAAGCCGGTCGCACCGCCCGCGCCACCGCGCGAAGAGGCATTGCTCACCGAGATTCGCGACTTGCTGGCGAAGCAATATCGCTGAGGTCCGCGGGCCGATTTTTGGCGCGCCGGAGTTCAGCCCGCGAGCTGGGCAAAAGCGTTGCGGGTGAGATTCTCGTGGCCGCCCGAGGTCACGACGACATCGTCTTCCACGCGAATGCCGCCATAAGGCCGCAGCTCATCGACGCGCTTCCAGTTGATGGAAGCGGCGTGACCATTGGCGCGTGCTGCCTTCAGCAGCGAATCGATGAAGTAGATACCGGGCTCGACAGTAACGGCGAACCCCGGTTCAAGCTTGCGCGTGAGCCGCAGGAACGGCTGGGTCGCGGGTGGCTCGATCCGGGCACCCGTTTCATCGCGCATGAACCCGCCGACGTCGTGCACCTGCAGACCAAGCAGGTGGCCGATGCCGTGCGGAAAGAACACGCGGCTGAGTCCGGACGCAACTGCTTCGTCTGCTGGCGTAGCGATGACATCAGCATCGCGCAACACCTGCGCGAGCGCGCCATGCGCGCGCAGCTGGAATTCGCAGTAGTCGATACCCGGCCGAACCTCGCCGCATAACGATTGCTGCGCCCTGTCGACGGCCTCGACCAGCGTCGCGAACGCGCCGTCGTGCGCCGCATACGTGCGCGTGATGTCACAGGCATAACCATTGAACTGGGCGCCAGCATCGATCAGCAGCGATCGGCGTTCGTCCGCACGTGGTGCAGCGCGTTCCAGGTATTGATAGTGCAGCACCGCGCCGTTGGTGTTGTAGGCGACGATATTGTTGTACGGCATTTCCTCTTCACGTTGGTCGCATGCTGCGAGGTACGCCATATGAGCGCCGTACTCGGATTCGCCGTTGCGGAAAGCGCGCTCGGCCGCACGATGGCCGCGAACCGCAAGTGCGGTGGCGCGCCGCATGCACTCGACCTCGTAGGCCGTCTTGGTCGCGCGCTCATAGTGCAGGCGATCGAGCAGGGCTTGCGGATTGACTGCGGCAAAACCCCAGTCAGACATTGCAGCGGGAAGCTCGCCCACGAAAACGCTGCGCGCAAGCTCGGCACGCAGCTGTGAACGTGCGTCCACCAGCGATGCTATGGGGCGCAGATCGAAGTGCCCGACCCAGAATTCGGTCGGCAGCGCCGGCGGCTTGTACCAGTAGTCGACCGGCTGATGAAACAGGAGAATCGGACGCGTGCCGGGCGAGTACACGATGAAACAGTCGGGATTGTCGAGGATCGGCGCCCAGGCCTTGAAGTGTGGATTGGTCTTGAACGGATACGCCTGATCGTCGAGAAACAACATCGACAGAGCGCCAGAGTAGATTACCAGCCGATCAGCCCGAACCGCCTCGAGTGCACGGTCGCTGCGCTCACTCATCACTTGCAGATGCTCAACAAACAGCGCAGCTAGATCGCGTTTCTTCGCCGTCGTCATTGGGGACGCAAATTGCATTGCAACTCTTTGAATGTACTTGGGTTAGCGATTGCCGCGCTGGCTCGTCCCGGAGAGCGCGTGCGTGAGAGCGACGCGACACTACTGATTCGCAGCATAGCGCGACTCCAAATCGAGTTAACAGTATGCAGCTCCAGACACGACTTGCGCAGATTCAGCGCCTGCGCGTCGCAAAGTACCGACACCCAGCCGTTTCCAGTTTAAAAAGCCGGGTAAACACTCTAGAATTCGCGGCCGCGATAAGGTGAATTAAAGAGACAAAACTAGTTTGCCTCTGTCGGCGGATCCATAAACTTTCCAATCCTTTCGGGGTAACGAGATGAAGATCAAATCTGCACTTAGCGCCCTCGCTGCGGCGCTTCTGTTGAGCGCCTGCGGAGGCGGTGGCGGCGCTGCAGACCAGGCTGCTGACTCTGCCAAAGAGGCAGCGGACTCGGCTGGCCACAGCTGCCGATGCGGCCGGCGACGCAGCCGGCGCAGCTGCCGATGCTGCTGGCCAGGCGGCCGATGCTGCTGGCGCAGCCGCCGATGCTCCTGCTCCCGCTCCGGCGGAGCCCGCGCCTCAGCAGTAATTGCTGATGCAAATTCGGACAGCCCGGGCAGGCTCACTGCCCGGGCGAGTTCGAATGGCCGGAGTTTTTCTCCACAGTCGCACTCCGGCTCAATCGAGGTTCCAGTGGCGGTCAGTATCCGTGATGCGCAAGGGTCGTCGGACGACCGCAAGTGGATCCAAAGCGTCTACCGCGACTATCTGAACGATCTTTCCATGCTCAACACCGGAATTTTCCCGGTACTGGGCGAATTCGGTCACCGCGAGCCGGACCTTCTGGCGCGCTGGTTTGCGGATGATCGAGCTCATCCGCTTCTGATCCTGAAGTCCGACACTCCCGCTGGATTCGCGCTCGTCGTGCGCCCGGTCAACGTCGCGAGCGGCAAGCCGCCGATCGACTACCGCATGTCGGAGTTCTTCGTGCTGGCGAAATATCGCCGGCTCGGAATCGGCCGCGACGCGGCGCAGCTCATCCTCAGCCGCTTTTCCGGACAGTGGGAAGTGACGGAATATTTGCGCAATGCCGGCGCGGTGCGGTTCTGGCGCGACGTCATTGCCACGTATACGCGTGGACAGTACACAGAGCGAATCACGAACGGAGAGGTGCGACAGGTGTTCCGCTCGATGAACAGCCCAGCACTGCGCGATGGAGAGAAGCGTTCATGAAGTCGCGGCTGCTGATCCTGCTCGCGAGCCTGGCAAGCGTGGCTGCCGCGCAAGCGCCGCCAGCTGACATCGCCCGCTGCACAGCCATCGATACCGATGCCGAGCGGTTGGCATGCTATGACAAGCTGTTTGTGCGTTCCGCAGATCAACCACAAAAGGAAGCCAAGGTTGCCGCCACCGCTGCGGCCGCAGAAGCGTCCGCTGCCTCAGCCAGCGCCGACCTCGATGACTTCGGATTGGACGGACGAAAACCTGCCGGCCAAGCGGATGAGCCTCCTTTGGAAGAAATCCAGGCCCGGATCGCGAAACTCGAGACTCAACCGAGAGGCCAGGCCGTCCTGACGCTCGACAACGGCCAGGTCTGGCAACAACAAGAATACGACTGGCACCTGGCCTTCAAAGTGGGCGACGAGGTAATCATCAAACGTGGCGCCCTGCGGTCCTATCGACTGCAACAGAAGGGCAACAACCGGATGACACCCGTCACCCGGATCCGCTAAACCCGAGGAGCTCTGATCATGAACAAGGCGCGCGCAGCTTCGCTGGATACGCAAACGGTGGTCGCCACGCTCAATCGGATCCTGGAGCTCGAGCTCGCGGGCGTCGTGCGTTACCTGCACTACAGCTTCATGATCTTCGGCCACCACCGCATTCCCATCACTGCCTGGCTGCGCACGCAGTCAACTGAGTCTATGGCGCACGCCGTGCTCACTGGCGAGCACGTCACTGCACTGGGCGGGCATCCGTCGCTCAAGATCGGCGAATTGCTCGAGACTCACAAGCACAGCGTGGACGACATCCTCAAGGAAGCCCTGGCGCACGAGGAAGTAGGGCTTACTGAGTACCGCAAGCTCCTGTCGCTGGTAGCTGGCGAAAGCATCATGCTGGAAGAATTCGCGCGTGCGCAGATCGCGGCGGAGGAGGCCCACCTTGCGGAAATCCGCAAGATGATGAGGCGCAGCGCCTGAGTTGTCGCGCGCGATTTCGTAAGCTCGCGCGCGCATCATAAGAAGTAAGGAGCGCAGTTATGACAAGCTGCGCGCGTTATGTTTCGTCGGACTCAATCTGAGTACCGCGTCACCCCCTACTGGAATGTGAATTCGATTCCGCCGGGCGACCACTCGTCCGTGCCTTGAAACCGATCATCGGTTCGGTTTGAGCGCCGCCGCGCGCGCAGCGATAACGCGCGCCATGCGTACACACATCGCCACTGCCAAGGGCTTCACGCTTCTGGAGCTGATGACCGCCATTGCTGTAATGGCCGTCCTGCTTTCCGTGGGCGTGCCGAGCTTCGTTCAGATCATTCGCAACAACCGCATTACTGCGCAAACCAACGAGCTGGTATCGGCGCTTAACATACGCGCGCAGCGAGTCGGTCAAGCGCGGCTTAGCAGTGAGTGTCTGCTCGAGCACTAACGGCACGAGCTGTGCTGGCAGCGCAACCTGGGGCACGGGCTGGATCGTGTTCACGGACGGCAATGGCGCAGCGGGCGTTGTGAATCCCGCGGTGCCGGTCGAGACCGGGGACCAGGTCCTGCAGGTGTGGCCTGCGATTCAGGGTGGGCTGCAGCTCAATTCAGTAGTAGGCACCGCGCCCGTTTCGCCGACCCGCAATTTCTTGCAGTACACCTCGACCGGCATGCCGAACCCGATCGGTGCAACCAACTTCTCCCTCTTCAAGAGTGGCGCGCCCGCCAATACGGCGCGCTGCATAACCGTGAGCACGGCGGGACGCGTCAGTACCGCGCAAGCCGTGTGTCCTTAAGTAGCGAGATCCAATTGGAACGGCAACCTATGAACACGCCTTGCACCATGAACGATAGTCGTGAACGCGGCATGACCCTGGTCGAGACACTGGTCGCATTGCTGGTGCTTTCGATCGGGCTGCTCGGGGTCGCGGCGCTGCAGATGACCAGCCTGCGCAACAATCACGCCGCGCACACGCGCTCGCAGGCTACCGCGCTCGCTTACGACATTGCGGACCGCATGCGCGCCAACCGCACCGTGGCAGTGGCCGGCGGCTACAACATTGCCCTGGGCGCAACGCCGGCCGCACCCGCGACACTGGCCGATATCGACATAGGCGCCTGGAAGACCTCGCTGGCGGCCACTCTGCCGGCCGGCGACGGCGCGATCACGACGGACGCCGCGGTAACCGGCGATCCGAACATCGTGCGAATCACCATTCGCTGGGATGACTCACGCGGGGTCGAAGCCCCGGTGCAGTTTGTCACCGACACCCGGCTGTAACTCATGCGTCGCGAGGCAATCATGAAACAACACATGCAACGCGGCTTCAGCATCGTCGAGCTGATGGTGGCCGTGACCCTGAGCATGATACTGATGGCCGGCGTCCTCTCGATCTTCGCGAGCTCGAAGGTCACGTATCTCTCCAATGAGAAGGTCGCCCGGCTGCAGGAAAACGGCCGGATGGCTCTCGACCTGATCGTGCGAGACATCCGTGCGTCCGGTTACATGGGCTGCGCAAAAGCAGTGCCCTTCAACACCACACTCAATACGCCCACGGCGCTGCGTTGGGACTACTCGCGACCAATGCAGGGCTTCGAGTCGACTGGCCCGGGTTCCTGGTCCCCCGCACTGACCACTGCAGTGATTCCCGCAGCGCAGGCAGCGCAGGACGGCAGCGATGCGATCCTGCTGCGTGTCTCCCAGCGCGAAGGAACATCACAACGCGTAACGAACAACCTGGCGAGTGCAACCGCCGACCCTCAAGTCGCGGCGGCAGTTGCCAACGGGATCATGATGATCACCGACTGCAACGCCTCGACCGTGTTCCAGGTGACCGGATTTGCGGCAGGGGCGGCTCAGCATGTGGCCGGTGGAGCCACGGCCGCCGGCCCAGGCAACTCGACCAACAACCTCTCATATGTCTATCAGAGGGATGCACGACTGATCCCGATGCAGACAGTGGTCTACTACGTGCGCAACAACTCACTGTGGCGTGGCGTGGGTAGCAGCACGCCGGAAGAACTGGTCGAAGGCGTGCAGGCGCTGCAGATCGTCTACGGCGAAGACACCGATGCGGATCGCATCGTCAACAACTACGTGGCGGCAAATGCCGTAACCAACTGGGCCAACATCGTCAGCGTATCCGTTTCCCTCCTGGTGCGCTCGGAGCAATCGGGTAACGACGTCGACGCCCAGACGTACAGCCTGCTCGGCACCAACGTCGGTCCCTTCAACGATCGCCGCCAACGGATGCTTTTCACCACCACCGCGGCGTTGCGCAACGTCGCCATCTGAACTCCAGTGAGTAGTCCCATGCAAATGCAGTTTCCCCGGTCCCGTCAGTCGGGCGCCATCCTGGTCGTGAGCCTGCTACTGCTGCTCGTGATGACGCTGCTCGGCCTCGCCGCCATGCAGACCACCGGCATGGAAGAGCGCATGGCTGGCAACACGCGCAACATCAATCTTGCCTTCCAGGGCGCCGAAGCGGGACTGCGCGACGCCGAAGACCGCATCCGCGTCATGGTTACGCGGCCTGACAACTGCTCGGCCCTGCCGTGTGTGGTGTGGCAGCGTAATGTCATCGAGGGCATGTCAGCGACGCCGCTTCGCGATCGCACCAAGGCCTGGTGGGTTGCCACCGCCCAGGAATATGGAGTCGCCGGCACCAAGCAGATTGCTGACGTGAGCATCGATCCTCTGAACCTTACCGAGGAGCTCGGCTTCATTCCGGACAGTCTCACGACTGGTCACGGCCCGCCCGAAGGGCGCGATTTCTATCGCGTGACCGCACATTCATTTGGTGGCAGCGAAACCGCTCGCGCGGTTCTCGAGACCACGTACACACGTCGCTTCTGACCAACGACCCCACTGCACAGAACCGGTTATCGGAGAGCTGACATGAGCGTCAAATCCTTCTACACCCGACTGATGATCGCTGCTGCCGCGGCAGCTCTCACGGCGATCCAGGCGGGAACTGCCATCGCAGCGGTGCCTGTCCTCAGCGACGCGCCACTGTTTCTCAATGGCACGGTGGCGCCGCTCAACATGCTGGTCATGGGCCGCGACCACAAGCTCTACTACGAGGCGTACAACGACCATACGGATCTCGATAGTGACGGCACGCTCGACGTCGGCTACGACGGTTATCTGTTGAATCCGGATGGCACGTTCAAGATCAACTACTACGGCTACTTCGATTCGTTCAAGTGCTACAGCTATGACAGCGGCAACAATCGCTTCAATCCCGCCTCGGTCACGGCCAACAAGAAGTGTTCGGGGCAATGGAGTGGTGACTGGCTGAACTACATCACCATGAGCCGCATCGATGCGCTGCGCAAAGTGCTCTACGGTGGCTACCGTTCCACGGACGGCACCGGCGCGTCAGCGGTCACGGTGCTGGAACGCTCACTGCTTCCGCAGGACGCCCACAGCTGGGGCAAATCATACGAAAGTGTCGCCAAGGACGGTTACAACATCACCGAGTACACGCCGCTGTCGATACCTGCGGCTAATTCCAGCCATCTGTTCGTCAACACGACGCTGCTCGGACAGACCAACCCGCTCCTGCGCGTCATCACCAACAAGCAGGACTCAGCCGGCCAGCCGCTCAAGATCTGGAACTGGGTGAGCATCGAGCGGCCGGTCGGAAACGATCAGGTCGTGGTTGGCACCGACGCCGCGGGCAAGGAGATTCGCCAGACCCTCGCTCCGGTGCCGACTGACTACCAGGTCCGCGTCAGAGTTTGCGACACTGGCCTTGGCGTCAACACGGTCGAATCGAACTGTCGTCCTTACGGCGCCGCTCCCACCTACAAGCCCACGGGCCTGCTGCAGGACTTCGGCGAGGCGCAGGGCGGCGTCGCCGGCACTGAGTTGATGAAGTTCGGCTTACTCACGGGCTCCTACGCGCGCAATACGGATGGTGGCGTCCTCAGGCGCACCGTCAGCTCGATCGCGAACGAGATCAACACCGCCGATGGTACTTTCAATACCGGTGTCACTGGCGTCATCGAGACGCTCAATCGCCTGCGGACCACAGGGTTCGGCGGCAGCTACCAGTACAATTGCGGCTGGAACGTCACTGGGCCGATCACCGCCGGTGAGTGCCAGATGTGGGGCAACCCGATCGGCGAGATGATGTATGAAGGCCTGCGTTACTTCGCCGGCAAGCAGGCACCGACGGGTCTGTTCACTTCAGCATTCGGTGCTGGCGAAGAGCTCTCGCTCCCTGGTGGCGGGCTGCCGGTGGCCACTTGGGATGATCCCTACAGCTCCAACCCACGTTGCGCCAAGCCGTTCGAGACCGTAATCAGCGACATCAACCCGTCGTACGACACGGATAAGTTACCTGGAACCGCTTTCGGCGCGGGATTCGTCGGTGATCTCGCCGGCCTCAACGTCAAGAATGAGGGCCAGACGATCTGGGACAACGAGCCTGGGCTCGGCGGCACGCGCAAGATCTTCATCGGCGAGTCGGGTCTCAACAATGACCATGCCCCGACGGCGAAAGATGTCAGCAGCCTCGGTGACATCCGCGGTCTCGCGCCCGAGGAGCCGACCAAGCAGGGTGGTTACTACTCGGCAAGCGTTGCGCACTATGGAGTCACGACCGATCTGAATCCCATGACTGGAGATCAGAAGGCCTCAACGTTTGCGGTTGCACTCGCCTCGCCACTGCCCCGGATCGAAATTCCCATCAACGGCAGGAAGATCACGATCGTGCCGTTCGCCAAGACCGTCGGCGGCAGCGTGGGTGGCGTAAACGTCTCGGCTGCAAGCACTGCATTCCAGCCCACGAACCAGATCGTCGACTTCTATGTCGATTCCCTCACGGCGACGTCGGGCAAGTTCCGCGTGAACTACGAAGACGTGGAGCAGGGCGCCGACCATGACATGGACGCGATTGCCATCTACGAATACAACGTCGTCGGCGGGTCCGTCGATGTGACAGTGACCTCCGAATATGCTGCCGGCAGCCTCATTCAGCACCTTGGTTACGTCATATCCGGCACCGATCGCGACGGTATCTATTTCGAGGTGCGTGACAAGGATACGGCCGCTGCCAACGACCCGGACTACTTCCTCGATACCCCTGATGCGTTCACCGGCACGCCTCCGGCGCCGGACGCCGGCGCCGACTCCTGGAAAGACGGCAAGGAGCTGCCGCTCGTGCATACGCGCACCTTCTCGCCCGGAGCGAGCGGGGGCGGAGAAATGCTCAAGGATCCGCTCTGGTACGCCGCCAAGTGGGGCGGCTTCCAGGACCAGGACAATAACGGCAGGCCGAACCTCAGCACCGAGTGGGACGAGGATAACGATGGTGACCCGGACAACTACTTCCTGGTGACCAACGCTCTCACGCTGAACGCTCAGCTGACCAAGGCCTTCAAGGAAATCGTCTCGCGCGTGGCCTCGGCTTCCTCCGCGTCGGTGAACTCGGGTTCGATCTCGAGCGACACGCGCGTGTACCAGGCAAAGTTCAATAGTGGCGACTGGTCGGGCCAGCTCCTGTCGTTCCCGGTGGCAATGGATGGCACCCTCGCGACCACAGAAGAGTGGGATGCGGGCAAAGTCATTCCGGCACCGGACAGTCGCAGCATCATTACCGTCAACACCAACAGCACCGCTGCCAAGTTCCGCTGGACCGGCACGGGCGCGATACTGGATGCAACCCGCAAGGGACTGCTCCGGCAAACCGATCCGTCGATCCCGACTGACTGGGGCCAGTATCGTCTCAACTACCTGCGCGGCGACGGCGTACGCGAAGATCGCGTCAACAACATAGCGCCGGTGTTCCGCAATCGACCGGTGCTGCCATACCGAAATGTGCTGGGTGACATCGTGTCATCCGCGCCAGTGTTCGTGGGCAAGCCAGCCTTCCTCTACGCCGACACCCTGGAGACTGCGCCGTACTCGGCCTTCCGCACGCTCAAGGCGGGTCGCGAGAAGATCGTCTACGCGGGAGCCAACGACGGCATGTTGCACGCGTTCAACGCCACGTCAGGCGTGGAACGCATGGCCTTCATCCCGGGCCAGGTATTCAGAAATCTGCCCGAGCTCACCAAGACCTCCTACACCCATCGCTACTTCGTCGATGGCACGCCAACGGTTGGCGATGTCTTCTACGGCGGCGCCTGGCACACGGTGCTGGTCGGTGGTCTCAACAAGGGTGGCCAGGGTATCTACGCGCTCGACATCACGAACCCGGGCCTCTTCCCCAACGAAGACAACGCCAGCAACATCTTCATGTGGCAGTACAGCGACAAGGACGGCGACGCCAACGCCAACAACAACAACGCTTGATCTCGGCTATACCTATAGCCGTCCGGCCATCGTGCGCATGCCCAACAACGGCGTGACAGCCGGCAAGTGGGTGGCGGTCTTCGGCAACGGCTACAACAACACCGAGAACGATGCAGCTGCAGGCGGTGCGGTCAGCACGACCGGCAATGCCGTGCTCTACATCGTGGACATCCAGACGGGCAACCTGATCAAGAAGATCGATACCAAGGTGGGTGCCGCGCAGGATCCGCTGGCCCAGGGCCGGCCGAATGGGCTTGCGACGCCTGCACTGGTGGATATGAATGGCGATTCGATGGTCGACTTCGCCTACGCGGGTGACCTGTTCGGAAACATGTGGAAGTTCAAGTTCCCCGATGGCAATTCGGCCAACTGGGACGTCTCCTACTATTCGGGCACCACGCCCGTGCCGCTCTACGTCGCACAGGATTCTGCTGGCCGGCGCCAGCCGATCACCTCGCGACCGGAAGTCGGCCGCGGTCCGAAGGGTGCCGGCATGGTGGTGCTGTTCGGAACCGGCAAGTTCCTCGAAGCGAACGATAAGGTCGTACCGCCGCTGCCTGCGAACCAGAGAACGCAGACCTTCTACGGCATCATCGACCCCAATGCGGGCGCCACGGACCCGCTGGTCGGCCGCGCCCCGACACTCACGCCGCAGCAGATCCTGGTTGAAAAGATGTTCACGTTCGTGAACGCAGGCAACGACCCGGTCAGCACCGCGGACGACACGACCTACACTGTACCTGCACGTATCACGAGTCAGAACCCGGCTGCGGCGAACACGCGCGGCTGGTACATGGATCTGCTCTCGGGTACGCCGGGTCTTCCGCCGCCGGCCGGCTTCAAGGGCGAGATGCAGGTGACCGATTCCATCCTGCGCAACGGTCGCGTGATCTTCACGACCCTGATCCCGGATCCGGACCCTTGTAACGCGGGTGGCACGAGCTGGCTGATGGAAATGGATGCGCTGACGGGCTCACACCTGCAGCTGCCGCCATTCGACGTGAATCGTGACGGCAAATTCGACAACCAGGACATGGTCACCGTAACGCTGCCGGATGGATCGACCTACACGGGACCGATGAGTGGTCTGCAGTCGGAGGTCGGCATCACGCCGAAGCCCGGCATCCTCGCGGGCGAGAAGGCGGAGTACAAGTACACGCCGGGCACGTCCGGCAACATCCAGATGACGATCGAAAATCCTGGCGCCAACGCGCTCGGGCGTCAGTCGTGGCGACAGGTCAGATAGGCAACACTCTCGAAGCCCTCTCCCGCTGGGAGAGGGCGCGGGAGATGTCCAAGGAGCTTTCATGAGCAGCATTCGTCATCAACGCGGCATGACCTTGATGGAGCTGATGGTGGTGATAGTGGTCATCGGCATCCTGGCCGCCATCGCCTACCCAGGCTATCGGCAGCAGGTGCTGCGCACCAATCGAGCCAATGCAAAGACTGCACTGACGCAGACAGCACAGAACCTCGAGCGCTGCTTTACGCGCACCAACACCTATGTCGGATGCGTGGTACTGCCGTTTACGACACCTGAGGGTACCTACCAGATCAGCGAAGCCGCGGCGGCGACGGCCACGACTTTCAGCCTGCAGGCTGTGCCGCAGGGCGCTCAGGTTGCAGACGCGCAGTGCGCTAACTTTACCCTCACTCAGACCAACGCACGCGCAGTGACGGGATCGTTGGCCGCTACTCCTCAACGGTGCTGGGACCGCTGATTTCTTGCGAGGCTGGCGGGCGGCGGTTGGCCCACATCTCTAACTAGCCGCTGACCGCCAGTCGTCTCGCTCCTCGGGCTTCATCGCTGCTTTCCAGCGTCCTGCGCAGGTACCTTCCCGTATGGGAGCTCGGGTGGGCCGCGACCTGTTCTGGAGTCCCCGCTGCCACCAGGCGACCGCCGCCATCACCGCCCTCAGGGCCGAGATCGACGATCCAGTCAGCGGTCTTGATGACATCGAGATTGTGCTCGATGACGATGATCGTGTTGCCCTCATCGCGCAGGCGCTCGAGCACGCGCAGCAGTTGCGCGATGTCGTGGAAGTGCAATCCCGTAGTGGGCTCATCGAGGATATAGAGCGTGCGGCCCGTGGCCCGCTTGGCGAGCTCGCGCGCCAGTTTCACGCGCTGTGCTTCGCCGCCCGATAGCGTGGTCGCGTTCTGCCCGAGCCGCAGGTAGGACAGTCCCACGTCCATCAGTGTCTCGAGTTTGCTCGCGACGGCGGGCACGTTCTGGAAGAAGCGCCGCGCATCCTCGACCGTCATATCGAGGACTTCGTGGATGCTGCTGCCCTTGTAACGGATCTCGAGCGTCTCGCGGTTGTAGCGCCGGCCCTTGCAGACATCGCAGGGCACGTAGACATCGGGCAGAAAATGCATCTCCACCTTGATCACGCCGTCACCCTGACAGGCTTCGCAGCGTCCGCCCTTGACGTTGAAGCTGAAACGGCCGGCCTCGTATCCGCGCGCACGCGCCTCGGGTACCGCGGCGAACAATTCACGGACAGGCGTAAACAGCCCGGTGTACGTGGCAGGGTTGGAGCGCGGCGTGCGGCCGATGGGACTTTGATCGATATCGATGACACGGTCGATGTGCTCGAGACCTTCGATACGCTCGCACGGCGCCGCGTCGTACGTCGCATCGTTGAGTCGCGCCGCGACGTGGCGATACAACGTGTCGTTAACGAGCGTCGACTTGCCCGATCCCGAAACGCCGGTCACGCATGTCATCAGGCCGACAGGAAAATCAGCAGTGAGATTTTGCAGGTTGTTGCCGCTCGCGCCCAGCACGCGCAGCGCACGATCATCGCGCAGCACACGGCGTGCGGGTAACTCGATCCGCAACCGACCGGCAAGATATTGCCCCGTGATGGAGTTCGGGTTCGCCTCGATGTCGCGCGGCGTCCCCTGAGCCACGACTTCACCGCCGTGCACGCCGGCGCCCGGGCCGAGGTCCAGCACGAAGTCGGCGCTGCGAATCGCTTCCTCATCGTGCTCGACGACGATGACGGTGTTGCCCAGGTCCCGCAGGCGCACGAGCGTGGCGAGCAGGCGCTGATTGTCGCGCTGGTGCAGGCCGATCGAGGGCTCGTCGAGAATGTACATGACGCCCACCAGCCCGGAGCCCACCTGGCTTGCGAGTCGGATGCGCTGCGCCTCGCCACCTGACAGGGTTTCGGCGCGGCGCTCGAGAGTCAGGTAGTCGAGCCCGACATTGGAAAGAAATCGCAACCGCTCTGCGATCTCCTTGACGATTCGCGCGGCGATCTCGCGCCGCCAGCCTTCGAGACTCAGCTCTGAAAACAGCGCCATGGCTGCGCCGACCGAAAGGCGAGTCACCTGCGGAAGACTCATCCCGTTGACGAAGACGTGCCGCGCCGCGCGATTGAGTCGGGTGCCTTCACACTCCGGGCAGGGCCGGTTGCTCAGATACTTGGCGAGCTCCTCGCGGACCGTGATCGACTCGGTCTCCTGATAGCGGCGCTCGAGATTGGGAATGATGCCCTCGAAGCGATGCCGGCGGCGGATCGTGCCGCCCTGGCCGTTCAGATAGCGGAACTCGACCTGCTCCTCACCGCTGCCGTACAGGAGTACCTGCCGCACTTTCTCGTCCAGTTCGTCCCACGGCGTTTCGATATCGAAGTCAAAATGCCGGGCGAGGGCCTGGATCAACTGGAAGTAGTACGCGTTGCGACGATCCCAGCCGCGCACGGCACCACCCGCGAGACTCAGGTGCGGATGCACGACGACTCGTTGCGGATCAAAAAACTGCTTGACCCCCAACCCGTCACAGGTCGGGCACGCGCCGACCGGGTTGTTGAACGAGAACAGTCGCGGCTCGAGCTCCGACAGGCTGTATCCGCAGATCGAGCACGCCATGCGGTCCGAGAAGACGAGCTCCTCGCGATTCGGCTCGTCCATCCAGGCGATCCGCGCAACACCGTCACCCACGTTTAGAGCAGTTTCGAACGACTCGGCAAGGCGCTGCGCCAGGTCTTCGCGCACCTTGAAGCGGTCGATCACGACCTCGATGGTGTGCTTGCGTCGGACGTCCAACTTCGGTGGGTCGTCCAGCTCCGCGACCTTGCGATCGATGCGTGCACGCACGAAGCCCTGGCCCCGCAGCTCCTCGAGAATTTCGAGGTGCTCGCCCTTGCGCTCGGTCACGACAGGCGCGAGCAGCAGGAGGGCCGTACCCGCAGGGATGCGCAACACTTGATCCACCATCTGGCTCACGGTCTGCGCCGCCAGCTCCTGGCCATGCTCCGGGCAGCGCGGGATTCCGGCGCGGGCGAACAGCAGGCGCAGGTAGTCATAGATCTCTGTGACCGTGCCGACCGTGGAACGCGGATTGTGCGAGGCGGATTTCTGCTCGATGGCGATGGCCGGTGAGAGTCCTTCGATGGTGTCCACGTCCGGCTTTTCCATCATCGAGAGGAACTGCCGGGCATAGGTGGACAGCGACTCGACGTAGCGCCGCTGGCCCTCCGCGTAGATCGTGTCGAACGCGAGTGATGACTTGCCCGATCCCGACAGGCCGGTGAATACGATCAGTCGGTCGCGCGGCAGCTCGACCTCAATATTCTTGAGATTGTGCGTGCGTGCGCCACGAATGCGGATAGCGGACATCGCGTAACTGGTCGGCGGCGGCGGGTGCGTGTAAAGGATCAGGCCGTGCAACTGCTCATCAGGCGGCAAAAAATGCCAGCCGGATACTATACGCGTGGCGTCAAGTTCGGCGCAAAGCAGGGTAGAGCCCGACTGCAGTGCATAGGTCGAGTTGCCGCGTTTCTGTCAGTTTCCGCAAGGGTTGCAGATGCATCCCCCGGTGGCGGCGCATAGAATACCGCTCCTTCATCGTCCTATTGACCATCGTCACGTCCGATCTCACGTCTGTCTCGGAGGCTTCCATGGCTCGCGGCGTCAACAAGGTGATTCTCATCGGCCACCTCGGAGCCGATCCCGAAACCAAGTCGATGCCTAGCGGCACGTCTGTGGCGAATCTGCGCGTGGCGACTTCGGAATCCTACAAAGACAAGCAGACTAATGAATGGCAGGAGCGGACCGAGTGGCACAACGTCGCACTGTTCGGGCGGCTGGCCGAAGTCGCGGGCGAATACCTGCGCAAGGGCTCACAGGTTTACATCGAAGGGCGCTTGCGCACCCGCAAGTGGCAGGACAAGCAGGGCAACGATCGCTACAGCACGGAAATCATCGCGGGCGAAATGCAGATGCTGGGCGGACGCGGTGGAGGAGGCGGCGGCGCAGCTGGTGGTGCGGGTGGAGAAGCCAGGCCGGCACGTACCGGTGCACCCGAACCTGCCGCGAGCGGCGGCGAGCGCGACACCGAGTTCGACGACGACATTCCCTTCTAGCTCGAGGAGCCATCATGCGTGCATTGATCGCTTCGACCCTGATCGTCGCAGTGTCCATCTGCCTGGCAGCGCCTGATACCGCAGTCTACGAGCAGGCCGCTGCGCACTCGGGACGCAGTGCCAAGGACCGCGAGCGCGATGCACGCGAGCGCCCCGCAGAGGTCATGGCATTCGCGGGTTTCAAGCCCGGGATGCACGTCGCCGATATCTTTGCCGGTGGCGGCTACTACAGCGAGCTCATCAGCTATGTCGTCGGCCCGTCAGGCGAAGTGCTGATGGTCAACAACGTGCCGTACGAGGATTACGCGAAGGACGACATCAAGGCGCGCTTCAGCGACGAGAAGCGCCTGCCGAACGTCAAGCGCTCGGTCATCGAGAGTTGCGATCTGCAGCTCGGCACTGCGACGCTCGATGCGGCAACCATCGTGATGTCATATCACGACCTCTTTTATGCCGATCCGCTCAACGGCTGGCCGAAGATCGATGAGCCTCACTTTCTCGACCAGATCTATACGGCGCTCAAGCCGGGGGGCGCCTTCCTGATCGTGGATCACGCGGCGAAGGCGGGCGCGGGCGACAGTGTCGCACTCTCCCTGCACCGCATGGATGAAGACTTCGCGATCAAGGACATCACCAGTCACGGCTTCGTGTACGAAGGGCACTACGACAAGCTGCGCAACGCGGCTGACGATCGCAGCAAGATCGTGTTCGACAAGGAAATCCGTGGCAAGACGGATCGGTTCGTGCACCTGTACCGCAAACCGAAGGCGTGAATTCTCTTTAGGGGTGGCTTAGTCGCGACGTCCGATCTGGTGCGTCGGGATGCGAGTCTCTGCGCGCGGCGTCGCCGGGTTATTGGCGCATCCGGAGCAGCCTGAGAGCCGCGCGGCGCGTCGCTGACGGATGCTTTGCGGAAGGACGCGGTCGAGCATCGCATCGATACCCGAGCGCCAGCTCGCCGGCATCAGCACATACGCCGCATAGAGCGTACTTGCAGCTACGGCAATGGCTACGAGCGTTACCTGAATCCAGTACGACACGTCAGGCTCCCAGCGCGCGGGCCACGTGAAAGGTCGTGCCTGCGGCGAGATAGGCGAGCAGAAACATATACCCGGCCATGATCAATGGATAGCGCCACGAGTTGGTTTCCCGCTTGACGACCGCAAGGGTCGAAAGGCACTGAGGCGCAAACACATACCAGGCAAGCAGCGCGAGCGCGGTAGCGATTCCCCATTCGGAAGAAATCATGGGAATGAGGTCACCGGCGACATCCTGCTTTGCCGCCGACAGCGCATAGACCGTACCCAGCGCGCCCACCGCAACCTCGCGAGCCGCCAGCCCGACGACCAATGCTATGCAGATCTTCCAGTTGAAGCCGATCGGCCCGAAGATCACCGCCAACGCGGCGCCGAGACGTCCCGCGATGCTGTATTCAATCGCCGGTCCCTCGGCGCCCGGCGGAGGAGCCGGGAAGGAGCTCAAGAACCACAGCAGAACCATCAGCGAGAGGATGATCGTGCCCACACGCGTCAGGAATATCTCAACGCGTTGCCACAGACCGATGCGCAGATTCCTGAGGCTCGGCCAGTGGTACGCAGGTAGTTCCATCTGCAACGCCTGGATCGAGCGACGTGAACTGGCGAGCTTGAGGAGCCACGCCACGAGCATCGCACCGGCCACTCCCGCGACGTACAGAACGAAAAGAACCAATCCCTGCAGCTCAAAGAAGCGGCCCACTGTGAGCGCCGGGATGAATGCTGCAATGAGCAGAGCATAGACGGGCAGCCGCGCGGAACAGGTCATGAGGGGCGCCACCATGATCGTGACCAGGCGATCGCGCGCACTGGGAATCGTGCGCGTAGCCATGATGCCTGGAATGGCACACGCGAAGCTGGACAGCAGCGGAATGAACGAACGGCCCGAGAGACCTACGCCACCCATCAATCGGTCGAGCAGGAACGCGGCGCGCGGCAGGTAGCCGGAGTCCTCGAGCAACAGGATGAAGAAAAACAGGATCACGATCTGCGGCAGGAACACGAGGACGCTGCCGACGCCGGCGACGACGCCATCGGTGAGAAGGCTGCGCAACGGCCCCGCGGGAAGGGTGGCGGCGAGCCACGCGCCGATATGGCTCACGCCAGCATCGATCGCATTCATGACCGGCTGGGCCCAGCTGAATACGGCCTGAAAGATCAGGAACAGTACGATGGCGAGAATTGCAACGCCGAGCACCGGATGCAGCAGCACACGATCGATGCGATCGCTGAGCGTCAGCACCGTTTCGCGGTCCGCTCCAATGGCGATGAGGATGCGCTGGACTTCGCGGTGATCGTCGAGCGTATTTGACTGAACGGCATCCACTGCTGGCGCCGCGGGCGCAGGCAATGACTGCACTTCCCGTTCGAGTCGCTCGGCGAGGCTACGGCTGCCGTCGGCGCGCACCGCCACAGTCGCGACTACGGGGACGCCCAGTTCGCGTGCGAGCGATGCGGTGTCGATGTCCTGGCCGCGCTTGCGAGCCAGATCCACCATGTTGAGCGCGACAATAAGCGGGCGCCCGAGTCGCTTGAGGCCCAGTACGAATCGCAGATGCTGTCGAAGGTTCGTCGCATCTACCACAGCGACCAGCAGGTCGGGCACTGGCTCGCCGGCCCGTCGACCGAACAGCACATCGCATACCACCTGCTCGTCGATGCTGCTGGGATTGAGACTGTAGGAACCCGGAAGATCGAGCACGCGAACACTCTGCCCTCCCGAGGTGTGCAGCGTGCCCTCTTTGCGTTCGACGGTAACCCCGGCGTAGTTGGCGATCTTCTGTCGGCTGCCGGTCAACAGATTGAAGAGCGCCGTCTTACCGCAGTTGGGATTGCCGACGAGCGCGACGAGCGGGCTCGTCGACGCGGCGGCCGAAGACGTCATGGCGCTGGATCAGCCTCCGGTTGCGTAAGTTCGATCCGGACGCAATCGGCTTCGTGTCGGCGTAGGGCGAACGTGGAGGTGCCGACGCGTACTGCGATCGGCTCGCCACCGAATGGTCCGCGAGCCACCACGCGCAAGCGCTCGCCGACAAAAAAACCGAGCTCGGACAGTCGATGTCCTAGCGCTGCGCCCGCGGCATGGCGCGGTGCATCGACGGCGGCGACGTACGCGGTGTCGTCCACCGAGAGCTCGCTCAGGCGCAATGGCGCTGGGTCAGTAGGTTTTTTCATAGATGCCGAAGGCACCACCGATGGTACTGTAAATGCGAATCACTCTCAAAAACATTTTGCAGAATCGGACCCCGGTCAAGGTCTTATGTTCAGGTAGCGCCCTGCCCAAGAGGCTTTGCCACATCCCGCAGCCCGTCGGGTGCCATTTGGACGCAAGCCGCGCCACGACCGTCTACCTGGCTGATTCGCCTGGTTTCGGGGGTCCTCCAGACGCGCGCCGCGCTTCAATTATTCACATCAACCCGCTAACCTCTCCGGCCCTCTCCCAGCGAGCGTTCGATGCCCGGCCGGCTATTCGTCAAGACCTTTGGTTGCCAGATGAATGAGTACGACTCTGCCCGCATGGCAGATGTCCTGCGCGAGGCCGAAGGCCTGGAACCCACCGAAGAGCCGCACGATGCCGACGTGCTCCTCGTCAATACCTGCTCGGTGCGCGAGAAGGCGCAGGAAAAGGTCTTCTCTTTGCTGGGCGAATGGCGCGCCATCAAACAACGTCGCCCGCACGTCATCATCGGAGTTGGCGGCTGCGTTGCGAGTCAGGAGGGTGAGGGCATCACTGCGCGAGCCCGTTGGGTCGACCTGGTGTTCGGGCCACAGACGCTACACCGCCTCCCCGAGATGATTCGCGAGGTCAGGATGCACGGCCGAGCGGTTGTCGATGTGAGCTTCCCGGAGATCGAGAAATTCGATCGGCTTCCCGAGCCGCGAGCGGCCGGTGCCACGGCCTACGTTTCCATCATGGAGGGCTGCAGCAAGTACTGCACCTTTTGCGTCGTTCCCTATACGCGTGGCGAGGAGATGAGTCGCCCGTTCGAACAGGTCATGGATGAGGTGGGGACGCTCGCAGCACAAGGAGTGCGCGAAGTGACGTTGCTTGGGCAGAACGTCGATGCCTACGCGGGCACGATGGCCGATGGCGGTCGTGCTGATCTCGCGACACTCATTCACTATGTCGCCGAGCTCGATGGGATCGAGCGTATCCGCTTCACGACCTCACACCCCGCTGAGTTCGACGACAGCCTGATCGAAGCCTACGCCAGCGTGCCGAAGCTCGCCGGCCATCTGCACCTGCCGGTGCAGAGCGGCTCCGATCGCATTCTGGCGCAGATGAAGCGCGGCTATACGACGCTCGAGTACAAGCAGCGCATTCGCAAGCTGCGCCAGGTACGACCGGACATCGCTGTGTCGTCCGACTTCATCATCGGTTTTCCCGGCGAAACCGAGCACGATTTCGCTGCCACAATGCGGCTGGTCGAAGAGGTCGGTTTCGACCAGTCCTTCAGCTTCATCTACAGTCGGCGTCCGGGGACGCCGGCCGCTGCCTTGCCCGACGATGTGCCGCACGCCGAGAAACAGCGGCGTCTGCAGATTCTGCAGCTGCGCCTCAACGCCAACGCGCGCGAGATCAGCGAGCGAATGGTCGGCACAGTGCAGCGAATCCTGGTTGAACGGCCGGCGAAGAGGAATCCGGGCCAGCTGGCCGGACGCACCGGCAACAATCGCTGGGTCAACTTCGACGGTCCCGCATCGCTCGTCGACCAGTTCGTGGATGTTTCCATTACGGAAGCCTTGAAAAACAGCCTGCGGGGTCGGCTCGTCAAGGCCAGCGGCTCCCGCGCGAACGAAGCGTTGCTGGCATCGGGCTAGGGAAAGTAATTGGCCTCACAGGTCGCTACGCGCGATTTCGAGCTCGAACCCGCGGACAACGGCAGGCTCGCGGACCTGTGCGGCCCGCTCGATGAGCACCTGCGCCAGATCGAGCAGACCCTCGGAGTGGACATCAGCCATCGTGGCAATCATTTCCATGTTGCCGGTGGCGTGACTGCAACGGCCGATGCCGAGCAGATTCTCAAGCAGTTGTTCGCGCTCACGCAGGACGGTGAAGTGACACCCGAGCGCGTTCACCTGTCGTTGCGCGAGCGCGGCATGACGGATGCACCGGCGGGCGAGCCACGCGCTGAGGACGAGCTCCTGGTGCGCACACATCGCGGCGGCATACACGCGCGCGGCCCCAACCAGCAGCAGTATCTGTCCAACATTCGGCGCTTCGATCTGACTTTTGGGATCGGCCCCGCCGGCACGGGCAAGACCTACCTGGCGGTCGCATGCGCCGTCGAATCATTGCAGGCCGATCATGTGCGGCGAATCGTGCTGGTTCGGCCTGCGGTCGAAGCCGGAGAACGCCTCGGCTTTCTGCCCGGCGACATGGCACAGAAGGTCGACCCCTACTTGCGACCGATGTACGACGCGCTCTACGAGATGCTCGGGTTCGATCGGGTGGCGCGATTTGTCGAGCGAGCGGTCATCGAAGTCGCACCGCTGGCGTTCATGCGCGGACGATCGCTCAATGACGCGTTCGTGATTCTCGACGAGGCGCAGAACACGACGGCCGAGCAGATGAAGATGTTCCTCACGCGCATCGGTTTCGGGTCCAAGGCAGTAGTGACCGGCGACATCACGCAGACCGATCTGCCCGCCGGCCGTGCTTCCGGCCTGAAAAACGTGATCGATATCCTGAGCGGCGTCGAGGGTGTGGCGTTCACTTATTTCACCGCCCGCGATGTAGTGCGTCATCCGCTGGTGCAGCGGATCGTACAGGCGTACGAGGACAAGAAAACGTGAGTGCCGGGAGAAACAGGTCAGGAGCCTCAGGCCCGAAGCCCCGTGCCGAAGGGTCTTCTGCGGTCCGCGGCCAAGGATCAGCCGTCCGTGGTCCATCTCTGGAAGTCAGCGTGCACTTCGCGACGCGCAAACCCTGGGTGCCTTCGAGTGTCCGGATCTCGTTCTGGGCGTTCGAAGCGCTGGGGCGCAAGCGCGGGCGTTGGGATCTGGCAGTGCGCGTCGTGGGTGCTGCGGAAAGCCAGCGTCTCAACCAACAGTATCGGCGCAAGGATGGCCCCACCAATGTCCTGTCCTTTCCTGCCACGGTGTCGCACGCGGATGGCGCGCGCCCGCTTGGCGATCTCGTGGTGTGCGCGCCCGTCGTGGCGCGCGAGGCGCGCGCGCAAGACAAGTCATTGGCGCAACACTGGGCTCACATGATCGTGCACGGTACGCTACACCTGCTCGGATATGACCATGAGCGAGTCCACGACGCGCGACGCATGGAGCGTTATGAAGTCGGCGTGCTGCGAACGCTGGGGTATCCAAACCCATATGGCTGACGACCCTCACAGTACGAGTACCACCGGGCGCTGGCTGCGCCGGCTCACACAAGGCAAGAGCAGCGAGCCGCGCGATCGCGAGCAACTCATCGAGGAGCTGCGCGAGGCGAGCGAGCGCGGCCTCATCGACGCGGACGCCTTGTCGATGATTGAAGGCGTGCTGGAGGTCGCGGACACGCAGGTGCGTGACATCATGATTCCTCGCTCGCAGATGGCCGTGATTCAGCGTGACGATGCCGCCGAGACGATTCTGCCGGTGGTTGTGGAGTCAGGGCACTCGCGCTTCCCGGTCATCGGCGAGGATCGCGACCGGGTGGTCGGGATCCTGCTCGCCAAGGACCTGCTCAAGTTTTTTGCCGAGGCGGGCGAGCGACCCGACTTCGATATCAAGGAGTTTCTGCGTCCCGCGGTTGTCGTGCCCGAGAGCAAGCGACTGAACGTGCTACTCAAGGAATTCCGCGTCAGCCACAATCACATGGCGATCGTGGTGGACGAATATGGCGGCGTTTCCGGTCTGGTGACCATCGAGGACGTGGTCGAGCAGATCGTGGGCGAGATCGATGACGAATACGACGTCGAGGACGACCAGCCGATTCGGCGCGAGGGCCCGCGCCAGTTCATCGTACGGGCACTCACACGCATCGATGAGTTCAATGAGTATTTCGGCAGTGAGTTCACCAACGAGGAATTCGACACCATCGGCGGCCTGATCACCCACCAGTTGGGGCGCGTGCCGCGCAGGGGAGAGGTCATCACCGTGGATGGCTTCGAATTCAGGGTGGTGCGCGCCGATCGGCGGCGCATCGACACCTTGCGTTTGACGACCCCCCGCGATATTCCCGTGCGCGTGGATGAATGAGGCTCCCGCCAGCGATTGCAGGGCGACCCTGTACCGATTTCATGGTGCGCGTTGCGTCGCCAACGGTGCAGATGCTAGGCGCATCGCGCAGCTAATGGTCGATTCCATTGGCAAGCGGTGCAACGAAGCAGCTGCCCGTTCGCGATGCAACCCGGACGGGACCGCGCTCGGCAAGCTTCTAGCGTCGTTGCGAGTCTTGTCGATATCGACATATCGACTGCGTCTCGCGCCTAGCCAGAAGTTTGCGGAGGCGCGGTCGCGCCCATGAAATCGGTACAGGGTCGCCCTAGATGGGCGCCGGGGCTCAGCTTTCTGCTGGGCGGGGCGCTGTCACTCGCTTTCGCACCATTCGAGATCTTTCCGCTCGCCGTCTTGTGTCCCGCTGCACTCTTCTTCATGTGGGAATCAGCGACGCCGCGTCGCGCCGCGTGGCTGGCCTTCTGGTTCGGCGCCGGCACTTTTCTGGCGGGCACGTACTGGCTCTACACCAGCGTGCACATCTTCGGCCAGGCACCGATCTGGGTGGCATTTCTGCTGATGCTGGGGCTGGTCGTCATCATGGGGCTGTATCACGCGGCGGTCGGTTACGCGTCGATGCGCTGGCTGCCTGCGCGCGCAACGCTCCGCTGGCTGGTCGGTGTGCCCGCAATGTGGCTGCTGATGGAATGGCTGCGAGGCTGGGTGCTGAGCGGGTTTCCCTGGCTCGCACTGGGTTACAGCCAGATCGATTCGTGGCTGGCCGGATATGCGCCGGTCGGTGGGGTCTATTTCATCAGCCTGCTGGTACTTGTGTCGGCAGGTGCGCTCGTCATCGTGCTTCGCGGTGCCCGCGTCGAGCGGATCATGGCCGGAGTGCTGGTGGTCGGGCTCTGGATTGGTGGCGCGGTCCTGTCGCGAGTCGACTGGGCGCGGCCCGTGCACGCGCCCGTGACGGTCAGCCTGGTGCAAGGTGCGATCTCGCAGGACCTCAAGTGGCAGGCCGAGAATCGGGAAACGACCTTGACACTCTATCGCGCGCTCACTGAAAAGGCGTTCGGCAGCCAGATCATCGTGTGGCCCGAAGCGGCGTTGCCCGCGCTGGAGCATGAGCTCAAGGACTACCTTGCCCAGCTCTATCGGGATGCGCAGGCACGGGGCTCGGACCTCGTCATTGGCATCCTGCGATACGACTTCACACGCGACCAGTATCGCAACTCGATAGTAGCGGTGAACGGCACTCAGACCTGGTACGACAAACGTCGCCTCGTGCCCTTCGGCGAATTTTTTCCTGTGCCCACCTTCGTTCGCAAGTGGATGCGACTCATGAGCCTGCCGTACGTCGACATGACTCCGGGCGACGCGGAGCAGCCTCCCCTGGTGGCGGCCGGCGAAAAGCTCGGCGCGACGATCTGTTACGAAGACGCCTACGCTAGCCAGCAACTCGCCGTGCTGAAGGAGGCGACGCTGCTCGTCAACGTGAGCAACGATGCCTGGTTCGGTGACTCGACCGCACCGCACCAGCACCTGGAAATTGCCCGCATGCGCGCGCGCGAAGCAAGTCGTTACATGCTGCGTGCCACCAACAATGGGATCACGGTGATCATCGACCCACGCGGCGCGATCGTACAGCGGCTTGCGCAGTTTCAACCGGCGGTGCTGAGCGCGACGGTGCAACCCCGCTCGGGACTCACGCCCTACGCGACATGGGGGAACGTACCGGTAGTACTGCTGTCCCTTGCCGGCCTGGGGATCGTGCTTGTCATCCAGCGCCGCCGCTCGCCTGCGGTTGCGAGCGCTCCCGCGCCACGGCCAGACACGACCTGACGGAGCCTCGCGTTGGCAGCGCAAGCCTCGACCCGAATCGCTGTCGTCGGCGCCGGTGCAGTCGGTTGCTACTACGGCGGCATGCTCGCCCGCGCGGGCGCGTCGGTGACTCTGATCGGGCGTGCCGCGCACGTCGAAGCGATTGTGCGCGACGGGCTGTTCCTGGAAGGGACGCGAGTGCGAGAGCACATTCATGTCGCTGCGGCGACGGATATTGCTGCCGCGGCGCAGTCCAGGCTAGTCCTCGTCTGCGTAAAGACGACCGATACGGATGACACCGCGAGATTGCTCGCACCGCTGCTCGTCGAGGGGGCGCGAGTGGTCAGCCTGCAGAACGGCGTCGACAACGTGGAACGAATGTACGCCACGGCCGGCGTTCGAGCGCTCGCGGCCGCCGTATATGTCGCCGCCGAAATGGCTGGCCCCGGCCACGTGCGACAGAGCAGCCGCGGCGATCTCGTGCTCGGCGATCCATTGGCGCAGACGCCTGCTGAAGAGCTCGATGGGCTGGCGGAGCTTTTCAACCGCGCAGACATTCCATGCGTCGTGACACGCGACATCAAAGCGGCACTCTGGAAGAAGCTGGTGCTCAACTGCACCTACAACGCTATCTCCGCCCTGGCACGGGCGCGCTACGGTCGGATCGTGCGCGACCCCGGGACGCGAGCGTTATTGACGCGCGTGGCGTCCGAAACCGTAGCGGTCGCGCATGCGGCGGGCGTGAACCTCGATCTGGAGGAGCAGATCGCCGCGGGTCTCAAGCTGGGTGAGGTGATGCCGGACGCGCTGTCGTCGACTGCACAGGACATCGCGCGAGGCAAGCGCACCGAGATCGATTCATTGAACGGTTACGTGGCACGTCTCGGTGAGCACCTCGGTGTCGCCACTCCGCTCAACTATGCGCTGTACAAGCTGGTGAAGCTTTTGGAAGAAGCAGCATAATTCGCGCCCGCGCCATCGATAACGGGAGAAGACGATGAAATCGCGTTTCGCCGCGTGGTGTTCGACGTTCCTGGCGCTCGTCGTGGTGTCCCTGACGCCGCTGACTGCGTACGCCAAGACACAGAAGCCGCCGCTGCACGGCCAGCACTGGGTCGCGATTACCGGCAAGCCGCTGGCCGCGACTGCCGGTGCCATCACGTTCCAGAAGGGCGGCAACGCTGTCGATGCGGCCTGCGCCATGATCGCGGCAACCGCAACGATGTGGGACGTATTGAGCTGGGGTGGCGAGACACAGGCACTCATCTACAACCCCAATACCGGCAAAGTCATCGGCGTCAATGCACTCGGCGTTGCGCCGACCGGTGCGACGCCGGAATTCTTTCGCGCGAAGGGAATGAAGTATCCGCCCGAATACGGGCCGCTTGCAGCGGTAACCCCAGGCACGCCGGGTGGAATCATGACGATGCTCGCGGAGTTCGGGACGTTGAGCCTGGAAGACGTGCTCGCACCCGCCATCGCCCTTGCGGATGGCTACCCGATCGAGCGCGAGACTGCGGACTCCATTGAACGCAACAAGGCACGTATCAAGGAATGGCCCGAGTCGAAGCGCATTCTGCTGGTGCATGCAGGCCAGTCGCGGGAAGCTCCCGAAGCGGGAGAAATCTTCCGCCAGCCTGATCTCGCAGCGACCTTGCGCAAGCTGGTGGAAGCCGAGAAAAAAGCGCGCGCGGCAGGCAAGGACCGTAAGGCTGCGATCATGGCCGCCTACGAGCGCTTCTACCGCGGTGACATCGCCCAGGAATTCGTTCGCGGGTCAAAGGAAGTCGGCGGCCTGATCACGCAGCAGGATCTCGCGAACTGGAAAGTGCACCTCGAGGAGCCCGTGCACGTGAACTACAAGGGCATCGAGGTCTACAAGCTCACTACCTGGGTTCAGGGTCCGGTGATGCTGCAGGCGCTCAACCTGGTGGAGCCGTTTGACCTGAAGTCGATGGGTTACAACAGTGCTCGCTACATTCACACGCTCTACCAGGCGATGAACCTGGCGTACGCGGACCGCGATTTCTATTACGGCGATCCCTATTTCCCGCCGGCGGAGCCAATCAAGGGGCTGCTCTCCAAAGAGTACGCGCACGACCGCGCCAAGCTCATCGCCGCTGATCGAAACAATCCGGACATCCGCCCCGGCGATCCCTATCCTTTTCAGGGCGAAACCAATCCGTATCGATCGCTGCTCGAACAATGGCACAGCAAGATGCCGGACCTCACGACGCAGGCCGAGTTCGATCGCCACTTTCGCCTCGGCACGACGAGCGTGGAAGCGGCGGACGACAAAGGTTGGGTCGTTTCGGTCACGCCGAGTGGCGGTTGGCTGCCGGCGGTGATCGCGGGCAAGACTGGCATCGGCATGAGCCAGCGCATGCAGAGTTTCGTGCTCGATGCGACCGACAATCCCTTCAATGTGGTTGAACCCGGCAAGCGTCCGCGTGCCACCCTGACGCCGACGCTGGCATTGAAAGACGGCAAGCCGTTCCTGTCCTTCGCAGTGCAGGGCGGCGACACGCAGGATCAGAACCTGCTGCAGTTCTTTCTGAATGTGGTCGAGTTTGGGATGACGGTGCAGGAAGCGACCGAGGCCGCCAACATCACCAGTTACCAGATGCGCGATTCATTTGGTGAGCACGAATCGATCCCTGGGCGCTTGACGCTCAACGAGTCGATCTCCCCGTGGGTGCGCGACGATCTGCGCCGCATGGGATACAAGCTCGAGTTCGAAGAGCGCACCTCAGGACCCATCAATGCGATCTACTTCGATCGCGCGCACGGCACGCTCTGGGGCGGCTCGAGCAATCACGGCGAGGACTACGGCATCGCCTGGTAGCGCTGCGGTACTGCCTGCTGTGCCGATAGGCGGCGCAGGCCGGCGTAAATGAACCCGAGCGCCGGCAGCAGCATGAGGTGATACGTCGCGTTGTGATCGAATTGCGCGGGATCGATCGCGACGCCGCGTTGTTGCGCAAGCGCCGCGACGAAGGAGATGCCGAGCCCGCCGAGCACGAGTAGTGAACCTGGCGAGCGCACGCGACGAAGCAACCCGGCTACACAGAGCACAGTACCGATTACGGTCGCGATGAGGCTCAGCAGGAAGCGCGGGTCTTGCCAGCTCAGCACCGCATACACGGCGAGCAGGGCGATGAAGATGCTAGTGATGAGTCGCGAGCGTCGGCCGCCCAGCAGCTCGATCCCAACCAGCGCCAGGCCGACGGCGGTCACACCGGCGAACAACATCGAGAACCACCACACGATGGCTTGCGCGAGGTCGTGGCGTGCATTGAAAAAGGCATGCCAGATTCCACCCGCGAACGCCGCGAGCGCAAAGCCTAAGAAGAACACCAGCGGTCCGTGCAGTTTCCAGGACCAAGCGCGCGCAAATGAGCCGGCGAATGCTGCGCACAGCGCGGCCAGCAGGAAATCCGTCAGTGCGGTAAACAGCTCCGCCACGGCTCAGCGCAATAGCCGAGCCGCGAGTGCGGAGAAGCAGACTGCGCGCGCCAACCTCAAGCCGGTCATCGCGGGCGCATGGCCGGCGCGCTTCGGCGGAATCATGACGGCCCTAGTATAGTCGCGCGGATGATCAGGATCGATCACGTGGGTCTGGTCGGGCGTGACGTCGCGGCCATGCAGAGATCTTTCGAGCGGCTCGGGTTCATCACGACGCCGCCGAAGCTTCTCATGCAGGCGGACCCGAAGACCGGCGAACGGCAGTCATTGCAGCAACTGTGTTCGCACGCGGTGCTGGAGCAGGGATACGTCGAGCTGTCCACGCTGCAGAGTGAGGGGCTTCAACATCCGGTTGCGGCGTATGCGCGCCGCCACCAGGGCCTCGAAATCCTCGCATTCACCAGCAGCGACATCGATACGGACGCCGAGCGCTGTCGCCTCGCTGGACTCGAACCCTCGGCCGTATCGATCGCAACGCGCGACGTCGCCTATGGCTCGCGCAGAGGAGCCGCGCAGTTCCACTGGTTCACGCTTGCAGCACGAAGCGCGCCGGAGGGGCTGGTGTGCTTCGTTCACAACCACACGCCTGAGCTGGTATTTCAGCACGAAGTAACGGGGCACCCGAACACGGCAAGCGCCATCACTGGCACGACGATTGTGTCGCCCGATCCCGAACGCGCAGCGCAACTGTATCGAGTGCTGCTGCAGGAAGAACCGCGAGGAGACCCGGGCGATCAGCGCTTCGAGTGGGGCACACAGCGATTGCGCATCACGACGCGGCACACATTCGTCTCGGACTATCCAGGCGCCGGCGTGCGCAAACTGCCGTGCCTGGCCGCATTCGAAGTCACGGTGCGCGACATCGCGAGCACGGCTGGTTATCTCACGCGCGCGCGAGTGCGTTTTGAGCCGCGGAATGATGGCGGACTATGGGTCGGCCCGCGCTCCGCTTGTGGCGCGGCGCTGCAGTTCACGCCACAGCCGCCCTAGTAGAGTCAGGGAACAGCGTGCGCCGAACTGAGTCGGCGCACGCTCTTCGTGGCCTGGTCTTATCTGAAGGTTTCGGCGACCTGACCGCGGATCTCGCCACCCGGAAACCCGGCGGAGTGAACATTGGCGTAGGTCGCGCCGGAGCGAATCGCGGCGAGGAACTCATCGAATTCGCCGGCCTCGAGGCCTTGGGCCGCCGCGTTTCCGAGGACATCAGCCATCTGGATCGTGCCCGTCAAGGTTGCCTCGTCCGGCGGGCAGGCCTGGGTACCCGTGGGACCGTTGCCGAGGTTGCTGCACAAGAACACGAGGATGGGGCCGTTGATTGCTGTGCGGCCGAAGTGAATGTGCGCCTGCGCGACGGTGGGCAGACCCTGATAGCTCAGCTCGTAGCTGATCAGTCCCGAGTCCTCATCGATCACGGCCTTGAACCGGCCGCTTGCAGCGCTGGACAGTGTCGGCACCTCGTTGAAACCGACGAGTTTCGCGCGAACGATTTCCTGACGGTGATGCCTGCCGTCGCCGATCGCAGTGCTGGCGCACAAGCCGACTGTCACGATGCCGAGCGCTGCGGAAAGAAGTGGAGAGAATTTCATGAAACGCATCCTCCATGGTTGCCTGTAGCCTGATGACGCAGATCCGATTTGCTCCCGCGAAGGGGTCCTCGAAGTTCGGCCCGCACCGTCTCCGTGAGATCTCACGGGGTGCGCAGAATAGCGCCGCGACCATGAATTTCGTATGACCCAAAGGTGAGGGTGGCTGCGACCCGCGACAGCGTCATGCAAACGCGCCCATTTGGCCGCACCATCGCAGTCGTGTATCCTTGCGCGCTCTCCGCAAGGCCTTGATTTTACGAAGTATCCATGCAGGAACGTTACGACGTCGCCGAGCTCGAGTCCCAGGTACGCGCCTATTGGGATGAGCAACGGCTGCTCGAGGCGCGCGAGGACACCGAGCGCCGCAAATACTACTGCCTGTGCATGTTTCCCTACCCGAGCGGTCGGCTGCACATGGGGCACGTGCGCAACTACACCATCGGCGATGTCATCACGCGCTACATGCGCATGCGTGGCTACAGCGTGCTGCAGCCCATGGGCTGGGATGCGTTCGGTTTGCCAGCAGAAAACGCGGCGATTGCGAACAGCGTGCCACCCGCCCAATGGACCCGCGAGAACATCACGTACATGCGTGCCCAGCTCAAGTCGCTCGGTTTCGCGATCGACTGGCGACGCGAATTCGCAACCTGTGATCCGGAGTACTACCGCTGGAATCAATGGATGTTCCTGCGGATGCTCGAGCGCGGCATCGCGTACAAGACCACGGGTGTCGTGAACTGGGACCCGGTTGATCAGACCGTGCTCGCCAACGAGCAGGTGATCGATGGGCGCGGCTGGCGCACCGGCGCGCCGGTCGAGAAGCGCGAAATCCCGATGTATTACCTGCGCATCACAGATTACAAGGAAGAGCTGCTGAGCGCGCTCGAAAACCTCGATGGTTGGCCCGAGCGCGTGAAACTCATGCAGGCCAACTGGATCGGCAAGAGCAAGGGCGTCAACTTCGGTTTTCCGTACCAGATCGATGGCGCCCGGCAGTTGCTGCGCGTTTTCACCACGCGCGCCGATACCATCATGGGCGCCACGTTTGTGGCGATTGCACCGGAACACCCGCTTGCAATCCGGCTCGCGCGCGACAATCCGCGCGTCGCGGCCTTCATCGAAGAGTGCCGCACCGGCGGCGTGACGGAAGCCGAGTTCGCATTGATGGAAAAGAAGGGTGTGCCGACAGGCTTCTTCGTCGCACATCCCTTGACGCAGGAACAGATCGAAGTCTGGGTCGGTAACTACGTGTTGATGGCCTATGGCGAGGGCGCAGTGATGGGCGTGCCCGGTCACGATGAGCGCGATTTTCAATTCGCCCGCAAATACGGTTTGGCCATCCGTCCCGTCATCGACGTCGAAGGGCGCACCTATTCAACCGAGAGCTGGCAGTCCTGGTATTCCGACTACGGGCGCTGCGTGAATTCCGGCCGGTACGACGGGCTCGACTACGACCAGGCTGTCACTGCTATTGCGCGCGATCTGCACGCGCTCGGGCTCGGCAAGGAGCAAACAGTCTGGCGGCTGCGGGACTGGGGTATCTCGCGACAGCGTTACTGGGGTTGCCCGATACCGATCGTGCACTGTCCGAGTTGCGGTGATGTGCCAGTACCCGATAGCGATCTTCCCGTCGTACTGCCGGAGGGTCTGGTGCCCGACGGCAGCGGTAATCCGCTCGCGAAGACGCCCGCGTTCTATGAGTGCGCGTGTCCCAAGTGCGGCGGGCCGGCGCGCCGCGAAACCGACACGATGGACACGTTCGTCGATTCTTCGTGGTACTACATGCGCTTCGCCAGCTACGACAATTCGAGAGCCGCGGTCGATGAGCGCAACAGATACTGGGCACCGGTGGATCAGTACATCGGCGGCATCGAGCATGCGATCCTGCATCTGCTCTACTCGCGCTTCTGGACGCGCGTGATGCGTGATCTCGGACTGGTGCAGTTCTCCGAGCCCTTCATGAACCTGCTCACCCAAGGCATGGTGCTCAACGACATCTACTCGCGCACCAGCGCGGACGGCCGTGTTACTTACTTCAATCCGGCAGACGTCGACGTCAAGCTGGATTCGAAGGGAGGTCGTGCGGGCGCGGTGCTCGGCGCCGACGGTCAGCCTGTCGTGTGGGAAGGAATGCGCACGATGTCGAAGTCGAAGAACAACGGCGTCGACCCGACGGCGCTGGTGGAGCAGTTCGGCGCCGACAGCGTGCGGCTCTTCATGATGTTCAAGTCCCCGCCGGAGGACACGCTCGAGTGGTCCGATGAGGGTGTGCTGGGAGCGCACCGCTTCCTGAAACGGCTGTGGAAAGCCGTGCACGAGCATGTGATGAAGGAGTGGCGCCTTCTGCGCTGGTGGCGAAGATCGACCACGCCGCTCTCACCGGTGCGCAGCGCGAAATGCGGCACCTGACACACCAGATGTTGATCAAGGTGACGGATGACATCGGGCGCCGACGCACCTTCAACACTGCGATCGCCGCCGTGATGGAGCTGATGAATGGACTGGCGCGGTTCGAGGACGATAGCGAGTGCGGTCGTACTGTGCGCCAGGAAGCGCTCGAGATCGTGGTACTCGTGCTTGCGCCGATCGTACCGCATGCCTGTCATGTACTGTGGCAGGCCCTCGGCCAGCCCGGTGCAGTGATCGATGCACGCTGGCCCGAGCCCGATTCGGTCGCGCTCACCCAGGAGGTGCTGGAGATCGTGGTGCAGGTTAATGGCAAGCTTCGCGGACGCATCCAGGTACCGGCCACGGCGGATGAAGCGGCGATCACGCAAGCGGCGCTGGGTGATGCCAATGTGCAGCGCTTCGTGATGGACAAGCCGGTGCGCCGGGTGATCGTGAAGGGCAAGCTCGTCAATGTCGTTGTTTAGCAAAGCCGTCCGAGGCTACAGGCCCAGACGAGGTGCGGGACATCGGCGCCGTGCGCTCGCGTCATGGACTATCGCGAGCGCGCTGATTGCAGGATGCGGCTTTCACCTGCAGGGCGCGACCACCATGCCTGCTGCGATGAGAATGACCTACATCGATGCCGAGGACGCGCGCAGCAGCTTCCTGCTCACGCTGCAGCATTCGCTGCAGGCGAGCGGTTCCACCATCACCCCTGACCGCGCCGCCGCAACGGCAGTGCTGCACATCGAGCACGATGAAACCGGCCAGCGCGTCCTTTCTGTGTCGGCCGCCAACAAGCCGACTGAGTACGAGATTTTCTACACCATCAAGTACTCGGTGACCTCGGAAGGGAAAGAGCTCCTCACCTCGCAGACGCTCACGCTGACGCGTGACTACAGCTTCGACGAACAGACCCTGCTTGCGAAAGAACACGAAGAAGACATCCTGCGCCAGGCGCTGGCGCGCGACCTGACGGGGATCGTGATGAGCCGGCTGGCCAGTCTCTAGGAAAAATCGAGTCTCGGCCCTCTAGCGAGAAAGTGGAGCCGAATCCTTGTCATCCGCAGCAGTAGTAACGCTCGCCCAGGTATCCCGCATCGTCGTCGCGACGCTGCTCACGCGCTACGGACTGGAGCTCAGGCTGATTGCTGCTGGCGAGCTGATCCCTGGATCGTTCTGGGGCGAGACCGAGGCCGGCCTGAAAGGCGAGAAGCTGTTCGCGCGCCTGGACACGCCACTCCATTCGGTACTGCATGAGGCGGCGCACTACATCTGCATGACGCCGGAGCGCCGCGCGGGGCTCGATACAGACGCGGGCGGCGAGCATATCGAGGAAAACGCCGTCTGCTACCTGCAGATCCTGCTGGCTGATCAAATCCCTGGCTACGGCCGCGCGCGCATGCTGACCGACATGGATGCCTGGGGTTACACGTTTCGACTGGGTTCAGCGCAAGCCTGGTTCGAGCAGGACGCAACCGACGCGTACGACTGGCTGTTGCAGAACAAGCTGATCGACCCGGATGAGCAACCGACTGGCCATGTGAGAGAGTAGGCCAGTTGCGGCACTACCGCGGCTGCCGACTCAGCGCAAATCGATCCGTGGCGCTCACCAGCTGGTGCAGGATGCCCGGCTCCATCGCGGAATGCCCGGCATCAGGCACGACGTGAAACTCAGCTTCAGGCCAGGCGCGATGCAGATCCCAGGCGCTCATCATCGGGCAGACCACATCGTAGCGTCCCTGCACGATGACCGCGGGCACATGCCGGATCGCTGCCGCGTTGCGCAGGAGCTGATCCTCGTGCTGGAAGAATCCCCGGTTCACGAAGTAGTGGCATTCGATGCGTGCCACCGCCGTGGCGAATGCGTCGTCGCTCCAGCGAGCGATATTCTCCTGGTTTACGTGCAGGTAGCTCGTCGCCGCTTCCCAGATCGACCAGGCTTTCGCAGCATCGAGTGCCACCTGCGGATCGTTGCCGGTAAGCCGTCGATAGAACGCGGCTACAAGGTCCGAGCGCTCTGCCGGCGGGATAGGTGCGACATAGTGCTCCCATGGATCGGGAAATACTGCGTTGGCGCCCTCCTGGTAAAACCAGCGAATCTCCGCCTGTCGCAACAGGAAAATGCCACGTAGCACCAGCTCGGTCACGCGTTGCGGATGTGCCTGCGCGTATGCGAGCGACAGGGTGCTGCCCCACGAGCCACCGAATACCAGCCAGCGCTCGACGCCGAGGTGCTGGCGCAGCCGTTCGATGTCCTCGACCAGGTGCCAGGTGGTGTTGTCGACGAGGCTCGCGTGTGGGCGACTGCGGCCGCAGCCGCGCTGATCGAAGAGCACGATGCGAAAACGTTTCGGATCGAAGAAGCGACGCGAATCCTGGCCTGCGCCCGCGCCCGGCCCACCATGAACGAAGAGTGCAGGTTTACCACGCGGATTACCGCACTCCTCGTAATAGATCTCATGCAGCGCAGAAACACGAAGCATTCCCGTGCGGAACGGTTCGATGGGCGGATAAAGACTGCGCCATCCGCTGCTGCGCTGGGCGACGGGTGGCGTGCGGGCGGACTTGCGGGTTGCGGGCGTCTTGCGCGGTGCTGCGGGTCGCTGCTTCGCGCGACGCTTCATGTTCTCGTCACCATGGGCCCGAGAGGGCGTCCCCCGAGGAGGTGCACGTGCAGGTGATACACCTCCTGTCCGCCGTGCGCGTTGCAATTCACGATGAGCCGATAACCGTTGTCCGCGATGCCTTCCTTACGGGCCAGATCCCGCGCAACGGTGACCATGTGCCCGATCAGTGCCTCGTCCTCGTCGGCGATATCGTTGACGGTGGGAATCGGCTTGTTCGGGACGATGAGGATGTGTGTCGGCGCAGCCGGCCGGATGTCACGAAACGCCGTAACGCGCTCATCCTTGTGCACCACCGCGGCAGGCAGATCTCCGGCGATGATTTTTTCGAACAGTGTCGGCATGAGTACTCCCCGGCAGCGGCGGCGGCAAAAGCCTACCACCGTGTCCAGGAGAGCAACAATTACACGCAGCTGCGAAAAATAGAAACGGCACAGCGGGAATACCCCGCTGTGCCGCTGTCGCGGCGTACAAAATCCGCCGCGCTATCGAGAAAGCGACTTATTAGTAGCCTTCTTTGCCCTTCGTGCCGGCCTTCGCGAGCTCGGCGCTGCTCAACTTGCCATCCTTGTCCGCGTCCAGCGTGCTGAACTGCGATGACAGGGAAGCATCGCCCTTGGCCTCATCCTTGCTGATGGCGCCATCGCCATTCGTGTCCAGCTTGGAATAGTCCATCGACGAGGTGCCCGTCGATGCGGGCGGCGGGGTCTGCTGTGCAAACGCTGCCCCGGCGGCCAGCGCAATGGCCAATGCAGAAACTGTGAGGATCGACTTCATATGAATACTCCTTGAGGTTCACATCGTCCCTGCGTGCTTTGAAGTGCGCGCTGGGGCCTGCAGTGTAGATGCAGCCCGCGTGCCAAAGGCGCGTCATGCACTGCGGAGCAGTAAATCCGGGCACTTGCACCAGCAAGTGAGTGGCAAGCCAAGTGGTAGAGCGTTACCTGCAGGCAACACTACGCGGCCTTGACAACGCAACCAGGAGACAAACGATCGATGTAGATGCGGCGGGCAAAGCCGGGGACGTCGTGCCTGCAGGTGTATCCAATCGGACCAGCGCAGCGTTGCGCGGGACAAACGGCATGGAATAGGCCGCGCCTGGCTGTACGTGTAGACTCCGCCGATTTCGCGCCTGAGGGGACTGTGACTCACATGTATGGAGAAATCTGCCTGACGACAAGCCGATGTCCGTCGACGTTGCGCTTGCTCGCGCCGATGATCCTGGCACTGACCGCTGTTGGCTGCGGCAAATCGGATCAGACGGCCACGCCAGTGACGGCTGCGGCGACTTCGCCGGCTTCGTGGTCGGCGTATCGCGAACAGTTTCTCGAGGCTTACTTCAAGGCTCACCCGGCGTTTGCGGTGACCTCGGGCCGACACGAATATGACGGGCGGCTCCCGGACTGGAGCGCGGCCGGTATCGTCGCGGAGATCAAGCGTCTGCATGCAGCACGCGATGCCACGGCCGCTTTCGCCGACGCGGCGCTCAGTGAAGCGGAGCGGTTCGAGCGCGACTACCTCATCGCCCGCATCGATCGCGACCTGTTCTGGCTGGAGATCGCCGAGGCGCCGTTCAAGAACCCGGCGTTCTACGTCGATTGGATCAGTGACGGTCTGGATCCCGCGCCATATCTCACGCGTGAGTACGCGCCGCTCGATCAGCGCATGCGTGCGTACATCGGCTACCTGCGTGCAGTTCCGGTCGCGGCCCAGCAGATCAGGACCAACCTGCGTGCGCCCCTTGCGCTGCCATTGCTGGAACGCGGTGTGTCCGCGTTCAATGGCTTTGCAGACTTTTATGAACATGAAGCTCCGGCGACTTTCGCGAGCGTGACGGACGCTGCGCTCCAGAGTGATCTGAAACAGGCGAGTACGGCTGCAGCTTCGGCAATGCACGAGCTCGGCAGCTGGCTAGATGCGCAGCGTTCCGCAGCCACCGGCAGCTTCGCACTTGGTGCAGAAAAATTCGCGACCATGATTCGCATGACGGAACAGGTCACTACGCCACTCGCCGAACTCGAAGCGGTTGGGCGCGCCGACCTGGACCGCAATCTCGCGGCTCTGCGTGATGCCTGTGCAAAGTACGCGCCTGGAAAGTCGGTCGCCGTGTGCTTCGGAAAGATGAATGAAGACAAACCGACCGGCGGAGCGGTCGAGGGCGCGCGGCAACAGCTCGCTGGCCTCAAGCAGTTCCTCCTCGACAAGCAGGTCGTGACGATTCCCGGCGATGAGCAGGCGCGCGTTGCCGAGGCGCCGCCGTATAACCGTGCGAACTCCGCTTACATCGACATACCCGGTCCGTACGAAAAGGGACTGCCGGCGACCTATTACATCGCCCCACCGGACCCCACCTGGTCCGAGCGGGAACGTCGCGACTACATTCCCGGGCGTGCCGATCTGCTGTTCACTTCCGTGCACGAAGTCTGGCCCGGACATTTCCTGCAGTTCCTGCATTCGAACCGCTCCGGTTCGATGGTCGGGCGCGTGTTTGTCGGCTATGCGTTCGCGGAAGGCTGGGCACATTACGCCGAAGAAATGATGTGGGAGATGGACTTCGGCAACGGCGATCCTGAGACGCACATCGGGCAACTTTCCAATGCGCTGCTGCGCGATGTACGGTTCCTCTCGGCGATCGGCTTGCACACGCACGGCATGACGGTCGCCGAATCCGAGCGGATGTTCCGTGAGAGTGCATTCCAGGACCCAGGTACCGCGCGCCAGCAAGCTGCGCGCGGAACCTATGACCCGGCGTATCTCAACTACACCATGGGCAAGCTCATGATCCGCAAGCTCCGCGAGGAGTGGAGTGCAAGCCGGGGCGGGCGCGCCGCGTGGCACGATTTTCACGATCAGATCCTGTCGTACGGTGGCCCACCGATTCCGATGATTCGCCGCTCCATGCTGGGGAGGGACGAAGGCCCCTTGTTCTGACGCGCTCAGACGTATCGCGGTGAAAGCCGGCGGGCAATGACCCGTGCGCGGTTCCTAGTGGCGGGGGACTTTCAGTCTCGGTAGGCTTGCGCTCGTGAAGCTCAATGCCGATAGCCTTTCAGGCCATCTCGCCCGCGATCTCAAGTCTGCGTATCTCGTTTCCGGTGATGAGCCGCTCCTCGCCGCCGAGGCGGCGGACGCGATTCGGCGCAAGGCCCGCGAATCGGGTTTTACGGAACGGCGCGTGTTCTTTGTCGAGCGCGGCTTCGACTGGAACGAGCTGCGCGCGGAGACCCAGTCGCTATCGCTGTTTGCCGAACGGCGTGTTCTGGATGTGCGCATGCCGACCGGCAAGCCCGGCGAGGGCGCTGAGCTGCTGCAGGAGCTGGTCCAAAATCCCCCTCCCGATCAGCTGTTGCTGGTTTCATCGGCAAAGCTCGAGCGTCAGACTTTGCAGAGCGCGTGGGTCAGGGCATTCGAGCAAAGTGGCGTGTGGGTACAGATCTGGCCGATCGATGCGGGGCGACTGCCCGACTGGATTGCATCGCGCATGCGCAGCCGGGGTCTGGTTCCCGAACCCGCGGCAGCGGCGCTGCTGGCCGAACGCGCCGAAGGAAATCTCCTCGCCGCACAACAGGAAATCGACAAGCTCGCGTTGCTCGTCAAGCCCGGCGCCGTAGACGCCGGATCGCTCTCCCAGGTAGTTGCCGACAGCGCTCGATTCGACGTGTTTCAGCTCGGTGACGCGATGTTGCGAGGTGATGCGAGACGCGCGCTGCGGATCCTGGATGGATTGAGAGGCGAGGGCGTCGAACCGACGCTGGTGCTCTGGGCCGTGAGCCGCGAGCTGCGTGCGCTCTGGCAACACCTGTCGCGCGAGAGTGGCGGCAGGCCGGCACCAGGCTGGCAGCGCCCCCATCCTGGCTTGCTCGCGGCCGCGCACCGAGTACGGAATCTACCCATCGGCGACTTCGTGCGCATGGCCGTGCGAGTCGATCGCACGATCAAGGGCCGACAGGTCGGAGATCCCTGGGATGCGCTCGCCGTGCTGGTCGCGCGCCTCGCCGGTGTGAACACGCTCTCCGACGCCGCGTGAACCAAGGAGTCTATCTGACCATTCCGCATGAGCCGCGTTGCGATGAGCAGGCGATGGCTGCTAGGCGCGAGGTGCAGGCCATGGTCGATTCCATGGCCAAACCTCGCAACGCCGCAGACACGCCTGATCATCGCAACCCGTACGGGACCGGACGATTTTGTCCTGCAGCGTCGTTGCAGTCTCCTCATGTGGAGTAACCACACAGCGTCGCCTGCGCCTAGCTGCAGGCCAAAAATCGTCGCGGTCGCGGCCATGCGGAATGGTCAGACAGACTCCTAGCTCAAGCTCCCGGCCATGAATCCGATTGGAATCTTCGGCGGTACGTTCGACCCCATCCACTACGGGCACCTGCGCACGGCGTTCGAGCTACTGCAGTCCCTGAGGCTGACAGAGGTGCGCTTCATGCCCGCGGGCAACCCGCCACACCGTGAATCGCCGGTGGCGAACACGGAGGTGCGCTTGCAGATGGTCAAGGCTGCAACCGAGGGCCAGCATGGGTTTCTGGTCGATGACCGTGAAATCCGCCGCGAAGGACCGTCATATTCGGTCGATACGCTGGCCACGTTGCGGGCGGAACATCCGGATCGCTCTCTGTGTCTGATCGTGGGCATGGATGCATTTCTTGGGCTGCCGAAGTGGTATCAATGGCGTGAAATCCTGCAGCTCTCGCACGTGGTGGTTGCACACCGCCCCGGCTGGCGGGCACCGGGCATGGGACCGCTCGGCGAGCTGCTCGTGGACCGTGGTACCGGCCGCATCGGCGACCTGCACGAATCGCGGGCCGGCTGCATCTATATTCATGCAGTGACGCAGCTCGAAATTTCCTCTACTGAAGTGCGCAACCTCGTCGCAGCGGGACGCGATCCACGCTTTCTGATGCCCGACAGCGTGCGCAGGATCATCCTGGAGAGCGGCTGCTACACTGCACCCCAACGCTGATTTTTTTCACCCAAAGGAGGCAACATCCCGGCATGACAGCATCCACAATCAAGCGCACACGCACGCGTACGCGGCGCTCACTCGAAACGGTCGTGGTCGAGGCGCTTGAGGAACTGAAGGCGGCGAACATCAAGGTGCTCGATGTACGCTCGCTGACCGACATCACCGACATCATGGTGATTGCATCGGGCACCTCCGACCGTCACGTACGCTCAGTGGCGGACCGGGTGATCGAGAAGGCCAAAGAGGCAGGCTTTCGACCCTTCGGCATCGAGGGGGAGCGCGATGGGGAATGGGTCCTCGTCGACCTGCCGGACGTGATCGTGCACATCATGCTGCCGCGCGTTCGCGAGTTCTACGGACTGGAAAAGCTGTGGAGCAACTCCCACAGCCACCCATCAACCGCTTGAACGATTCGGTTGCCACGCCAGGGGCGAGGGCTTCGATGCAGTAAACTGCGCGCATGCGAATCGAGCTGCTCGCGCTCGGTACCCGGATGCCCGACTGGGTCGATGCTGGCGTCAAGGACTATATCCGCCGCTTCGGAGCAGAGCTCCGCTTCGAGCTGCGCGAGATGCCGTTGGCACGCCGCGGGCGCGATGCGAGTGCAGCGCGGGCGGTTGCTGCTGAGGGCGAACGAATGCTGGCGGGGATTCGCGCTGATGCATTCGTGGTGGCGCTCGATGTCACGGGAAAGATGTTCAGCACCGAACAGCTCAGCGGATGGCTGAGAGAGCGAATGCGCGCGGGTCGTGATCTTACTTTTCTCATCGGTGGACCTGACGGACTCGCGCCGGATTGCCTGAAGCGGAGCGACCTGCGCTGGTCGCTGTCAGCCCTGACACTGCCGCATGCCCTGGTCCGGATCGTCGTTGCTGAGCAGCTGTACCGCGCTCTGAGCCTGCTAAGGGGCCATCCGTACCATCGGGCCTGAGATACCGCCGCAGCCCTGGAAGCCGCCAGGAATCGGCAATTGCGCCTTGTGACATAAGCGGGCTCACGCTGGAAGATCCTGTCAAATCTGCGACGCGGTTGTCGGCGACAGGCGACGCTTATCCTTGCCCGCGGCGCCCTGGCTGATGAAAATCCAGTTCGCCCCCTTCGACGACAAGTACCCCACGAACCGATAAGCGAACAGCTGCAATTTGTGTAGCTGGTATTTCAATCGTGGAAACTGGTTCGAGGAGTTCTTCTGAGATGACGCAAGGCGCCGCCGAGGACCTCTGGCACCTGAGCATTGACGACCTGTTCGTCACGCCGGTCGAGACGCCGCCTCTCGAGGGTCCGGGTCCATTCGTCATCAACCTCAGCGCCTCGACCGCTCCAATCGGCATTCCCGCCACGGGCCTGTCCGGATTCGAGAAGCTCAAGCTCTACCAGCTGTCCCGCAAGGAAGATGGACGCGATCGTTTCCGGCTGCGCCTTGGGTTCTTTGACACACCTGCCGCAGCCAATGAAGCGCTGGCTGCGCTACGCGAGCTTTATCCAAGCGCCTTCGCAACCAATGCGACCGAAGACGATCAGCGCTTCAATCCGGCGCGTCCGCGCCCACCCAAAGCCGAGCCCGTGGTGGCGCCGGCCGCGCAGAATCTGCCAGGCCACGCCCACGCTCGCAGCCCAGTTCGCAGTGATGCGGGTCGGCGGGGCAAGAAAAAGGATGTACGGCGTGACCACGCTGCACACTCTCGTGGCACGGAGGGGCACGGAGCGCACCGGAACAAGCCGGCCCCACGTCATGGCGCTGTCCATGGTGCCGTCAAGAGCGCACTCCACGCGGCTCAGCAGGTCGCAGTCAAGGAAGAGAGCATCGACGTTGAGTCGATTCTGCTTGCCGCTCTTGCTCCGGCCACACCAGGCAAGCCCCAGTTGTCACCAAGTAAGCCTGAGCCAACGCCGAGCAAGCCTCACGCGCACAACAATGCGCGCCACACTGCGAAGCCAAACGGTTCCAAACACTCGCGCCCGCATTCCAAGCCTTCCGAACCGAAGCACCATGGTTCGCGGCCCGTCGCGAAGTTGAGCGCACCTGCGCCGGCGGCATTAGAGCCTCCAGTGGCATCACCCGCACCGCGTCAGCCTGGTGTCGCCGCAAACCCCGAGATTCCGACGCCGACGCCGTCGCTGCCGGTCGAGACATTGCAACCCACGAAGTCTCCGACACCGCTCGCGTCCGTGCCTGCCATCGAGAAAGCAGCACCGCCTGTCCAGTCGAGCGTTCCCGAGCGGATCGAAGCACCGCCGGACGTAGACAACGAAGCCAACATCGTGACGCACCCGCGTCTCGATGAAGCCAACATCGTGACGCACCCGCGCCTCGATGACGTGCCTGCAGCGAGCAGCGAAGTCCCGGATGCAGACATCCCGATCGATCTGCACTTCATCGACCGCATCTTCGACGACGACACGCCGACGATCGAAGCGCTCGCTCTCGAACCCTCCGGCAAATCTCCCGCCTCCGGGCAGGAGCACAAGGAGATTGTCGAGCCGATAGCAGCGCAGGCAGAGGTGCCCAAGGAGGTCGCGCCAGAGCCAAAAGCGATCGCGAAACGATCATCGACAGAGTCCGACACGTCTGCGATTTCCGCGCACGACATCATTGCGCTACTGACGCAACCCATTCCGACTCTGCGTGCGATCCAGAACAGGCTTTCGCCGCGACCTGCCCCGGCACTGGTTCCGGAGACGGCCGTGGCCATCCCGACTCCAGCCGCGCCGAGCGCGCAAGCGACGGCAACGACCTCGGATGTCGATCGCGAGCCACTTGCTCCGACGACGCAAGAGCAAGAGGTTGAGGCCGAGCCTCTGCGGGCTGTAGCTACTATCGCGATTGAGGACCAGATACCGACGCTCACGCAGGTTGCGGGAGCCGACTTGCCGCCCGCAGCCCGTGCGCCAATGGAAGCCGAGGAAGTCCCTACGCCGGCGCTCCCAGCAGATACCATGGGCCAGGTCGAGTCGTCTGTCGGTGCGATTGCCGCGGGCATCGAGTCGGAGCTCGAGTTGCTCCTGCCTGCGGAGGTTCCGATAGTTGATGAAGCTCCGGCGTCATCCGCCGAATCCGGGATCAAAGTTGAGGAAGCGCCCAGCGCCCCGCCGATCGAGCTCGAACTGCAGCTGGTACCGGACGCACAGAGTGTTCCTGTGCTAAGCGACGACTTCGAAGAGGTCATCGTCGCGCAAGTGATACCGTCACGACGCGAGTCGCCACCCAGCGCGAGGCCGCACACCGATGCACCGGCCGAGGCATCGGCTCCACAGCCCGCGCCCATGCCGCGTGCGCCAGCGTCGGTCCCGGCAGCCGGGTTGCCCGCTGACAGCATTTTCAAGGTCAAGAACCGGCCGGCACAGACGAGAACCGCAGCTCCCGTTGCCCCGGCTAAACCGTCGATCAAGCGGCCCGTGGTCGTCTTCGATGCGCCAATCGAAGACATGGACAGCACGCAGACGTTGCGAGCGTTGACTCCTCTCGAGCTCAACGACGACACACAGTCGAAATGGTTCGCGGTGCAGCTCGCGTTGTCAGAAGATCCGGTCAAGGTCGAGTCCCTTCCGCATATCGATATCTTCGACGAGTATCGCCTCTATTCCATTTCGGGCATCGACCAGGCCAAGTTCCTGCACAGCCTGAGACTCGGCTTTTTCTCCGCCGAAAGTTCGGCACAGGCGGTAGCAGGATACCTGCGCGCATCGTTCGCGGACGCCGTGGTGAAGCGCGTGAGCATTGCCGAGCATGAGCGCTTCGCCGAGCGCAAGGCGAATCCGGAGAAAAAGCGCGAACCGGAAGCTACCGTCGAGCGCGCGCCCGAAGCTGTGAGTATTGGTGCTAAGCACCCATCCGCGTCATCCCGCACCCAGCCCAGCCGCGCCAATGGATCGACTCAAAAGGCCACGCACAAGCCCCGTGGCCCAATCGACAGCTCGCCAACGGGACGTCACAAGACTCTCGGCGAGGAGCTCTACAACGAGGCGCGTCAGGTCGCGCTCTCTCAGAGCGCCATCCGCCGCATACCGAAGAATTCCTCGCTTTGGTCGCGCCTGTTCGGCCCGGACAAGGACAAGTAAGGCGCCACTGTTGATCACGTCTGCACGGCGAGCGGCGTGGCTCGCCTGAACCCGTTGAGCGTTCACATCTCGTTCATCGAGCGGGGTCCAGGATGCTATCCTGCTGACGTTGCGGCAGCTTCGGCGTCAGCCGCACAACCGCTTGGGTGGCAAGGCAATAAGGACCTGGCCGGCCATGTCAGCCGGACTTCTCTATCTCGCATCAGCCTCGCCGCGCCGGCGGGACCTTCTCGACCAGATAGGAGTGACCTGCCTGGTGCGGGCTGTCGACATCGACGAGGCCCGTCAACCTGAAGAGGCAGCCCGCGATTACGTTCTGAGGCTCGCGCGCGACAAGGCCGAGACTGCGTGGTCCAGATTCGCCGCATCCGAAGGCAGTCCGGTGCTGGCGGCGGATACCGCGGTGGTCCTCGATGGTGAAATCTTTGGCAAGCCGCGCGATCAAACCGAGGGCACCGCCATGCTGGACCGGCTGTCGGGGCGCACGCACGAAGTGCTCACTGCGGTAGCGCTTCGCACGCGAGCGGGGCTCGATGCGCGGCTGAGTGCCAGCCGGGTGACATTTCGGGCGCTCGTCCGCGGCGAGCCTGAACGTTATTGGCAGACTGGTGAGCCCGCGGACAAGGCGGGCGCCTATGCCGTACAGGGTCACGCCGCGATGTTCATCACGCACTTGAGCGGAAGTTACTCGGGCGTGATGGGCTTGCCGCTATTCGAGACCGCAGAACTGTTGCAGCGCGCGGGATTTGAGCTATGGACGCAAACGCCTCCCCGGTAATGACAGCGGAGATTCTCGTCAACGCGACTGCGCGCGAGTCACGTGCCGCAGTGGTCGAGAACGGGGTGCTGCAGGAAGTTTTCATCGAGCGCGCCAGCCGGCGAGGTCTTACGGGAAATATCTACAAAGGTCGCGTATCGCGGGTCTTGCCTGGCATGCAGGCCGCGTTCATCGAGATCGGGCTTGCGCGCACCGCTTTTCTGCATGCTTCCGACATTGCGAAGCCTTCCACGGACCCGGAGGGCGTGGAACTGCCGCGCACCGATAACGTGCGCGAGCTCGTGGCGGAGGGTGACGAGATACTGGTGCAGGTAGTGAAGGATCCGATCGGCAGCAAGGGCGCACGCCTGACGACCTTCATCTCGATTCCCTCGCGCTACCTCGTCTACATGCCGAAGGGACGTGGCATCGGCGTCTCCGCGCGCATAGAAGCCGAGGATGAACGGCGGCGCCTGCGCGAGGCCGTGGGCCTGTTTGCGACGCCTGAAGATGCCGGCGGCTACATCGTGCGTACTGCTGCCGAGGGGGCCTCACTCGAAGCGATGCGCGCCGATATGCTGTTTCTCAAACGGCTTTGGGAGGCGATTCGCGACAAGGGGCTCAAAGCGAGCGCCGGGCAACTCGTGCACGAGGATCTGCCCCTACCCGTGCGGGTGCTGCGCGATCTGCTCAACGAAGGCGTCGGACGCGTGAGCGTCGACAGCGCGGAGGCGCACCAGCGCATGATCGAATTTGCCCGCATGTTCATGCCCGAAAGCGCGACCAAGATCGAGTTGTATGGGCAACCACGGGCGATTTTCGACCTGCATGGGATCGAAGAGGAGATCGAGAAGGCGCTCGATCGCAAGGTGCTGCTCAAATCCGGTGGCCATCTGATCATCGATCAGACCGAGGCGATGACCACGATCGACGTCAATACCGGTGCGTACGTCGGCCATCGCAACCTCGAAGAGACCATATTTCGCACCAATCTCGAGGCTGCGCTCGCAATTGCGCGCCAGCTCAGGCTGCGCAATCTCGGCGGGATCATCATCATCGACTTCATCGACATGCAGGAAGAGGAGCACCGCCGACAGGTGATCCAGGCCCTCGAGAAAGCCCTTGATGACGATCATGCGCGCACCAGCATCTCCAGTGTGTCACCTCTGGGTTTGGTTGAAATGACGCGCAAGCGCACGCGCGAGAGCCTCGAGCATCTGCTGTGCCAGCCGTGCCCGACCTGCCAGGGGCGCGGATTCGTCAAGACGCCCGAGACCGTCTGCTACGAAATCTTCCGCGAAATCCTGCGCCAGAACCGTCAATTCGAATTTCAGCGGCTGCTGGTGCTCGCCCACCAGGATGTAATTGACCTGTTGCTGGACGAGGAGTCGACTTCACTCGCCGAGCTCGAGGCACTCGCGGGCAAGCCGATCCGCCTGCAGACCGAGGCGCTCTATTCCGTCGACCAGTTCGATGTGGTGCTGATGTGACTCAGGTTGCGCCGCCCGAGACCCCGACAGCGGAAGCGCCGGAGCGGCCCGCTGCGCGCCGCGTCATGCGCTGGATCGCAGGTCTCGCGGGTGGCCTCGTCATCCTGCTCGCGCTGCTGGTCGGCGCAATGCGCATCGCCATCACGCACCTGCCGGAATACCGTGATCAGATTCAGGCGTGGGTCAACGAGACTTCGCACCTGGACGTCCGCTTCAAGAGCATGGATGCACGTTGGCGCTTCTACGGGCCAGAACTTTACGTCAGCGACGTCGCGGTGCTGGCGCCAAAAAATGGACCGCTCCTCGCGAAGGCGCGCGCCGCCAGCATCGGGTTCGATATGTGGCGCGCCATGCTGCATGCGGAAGTGCTCCCGGCGCGCATCGCGTTGTTGCAGCCGGAGATCGGCGTGGTACGAACCCCGGATGGACGTATAGAGCTCGAAGGACAGGCGGCGCTCGAGGATCGTGAGCATCGCTTCAAGATCGACGATCTGCCGACCGGGCTTCTCAGCATCGAGGACGCCAAAGTCACTTTTACCGATCAGCAGGGAAAGCTCAGCGATCTGATTCTGAGGGGCGTGGAAGTCGGGTTGCGACGCGACCGCGATGATCTCGAGGTGGAAGGTGAGCTCGATCTTCCGAGTCGCATGGGAACGCGCCTCGCATTCGACGCGGAGGCGCACGGTGATCTCGCGGCTCCGGAATCGCTGGGTTGGCGCGTGGATGCCAAGAGCAACGGCATCGACCTGAAAGGCTGGCACGAGTTTCTGGGCACCGCGGTACCCAATGCCGGCCGCGGCCGAATCCGAGCGACCGCCGCGTTCGCAGGTGCACAGGTCACGCGCGGCTCGCTGCAGTTACAGCTTGCGGACGTGCTGATCCCAGCGTCGGCCGTATGGCCGAGTGACACGATCTATTCGAACCTTACTGGCGATGTGCGCCTGGAGCACGTTGGGGGCTCATGGCGATTGACAGGCCGCGACGTGAAGGTGGTCACGCGCGCTCACGCATGGGAGCCGGCGCGTATTTCCGTAGCATGGAGTCGCAGCGACAGCGGACTCGTCAAGCTCGAGGCCGCGGCGAACTACCTGCGCCTGGAGAACCTCGTGCCCCTGGCCGCCTTGGCGCCTGAAGGGATTTGGCGCAGCCGCGTGACGCAGTTGCTGCCCGAGGGTGAAATACGCGCGCTCAAGTTCAACTATGCGGCGGGTGATTCGGCGCCTGCGCGCTATCAGGCTACCGCGCGTTTCGCGGAGCTCGGTTTCGCTGCGGTCGGCGCTGCGCCCGGCCTGCGTGGCCTGCGCGGTGAGATGACCACTACGGAAACTGCAGGGCGCGCTTCGGTCGATTCGCAGGCTGTGGTTTTCTCCATGCCGAGCAAGTTCCGCGCTCCATTGAACGCCGACCTCGCGCGCGGAGACATTCAATGGGAACACGCACCCGAAGGCTGGCGCATTTCGACCCGCAACTTCGCAGTGCGCAATGCGCACGCCAAGGCCCAGGCAGACCTCGATCTGCTGCTGCCTGGTGACGCGAGCTCACCGATCTTGAAGATCACCAGTCGCTTCCAGGACGCGGTCCTCGCAGAGGCATGGCGTTATCTGCCGATCGACAAGCTGCCCGAAAGAGTACTCGCATGGCTCGATGCTGCGGCGGTGGCGGGGCGCGCGTCATCCGGAGAGTTCGTCTTCGACGGTCCGACCCGCAGTTTTCCGTTCCGTAACGGCGAGGGCGAGTTTCGCATCAATTTCCCGGTCGCTGGCATGCGCCTGCACTATGCCGACGGGTGGCCTGATCTCGAGAATCTTGCCGCTGACATCGAATTCAGGAACGCGGGGCTTACGGGCGTAGTTCGCAGCGCGGCGCTCAATGGTCTGAAAGTCGAGAGCTCCAGGGCGCAATTCGTCGACTTCAAGACCGGCGAGCTCACTATCAATGGACGCGCCACGGGCGATGTCGGTGATGCGCTTGGCTATCTGCAGAAGAGCCCGCTGGCCGAGAACCTGGGGAGCCTGTTCGCGGATCTGCGTGGCAAGGGGCCTGTTACCGCAACGGTCGACATCCTGCTGCCGGTTAAGAACATACAGCAGCACAAGGTTCTGGTGACTGCACAGGTGAACCAGGCAGTTCTTTCGCTGGTCGATACGGCGCATGTGTTGGAAGGGTTGCAGGGTGTCATTCAGTTCAACGACAAGCTCCTGAGCGCTACGGATCTCACCGCGACATATCTCGGCGGGCCGGCACATATTGAGCTGTCGCCGGAGGTGGCGGCGGGGCGCAAACACCCCGACAACGTAATCCACGTCCGTGCACAAACCCCGGTCCCGGCGCTACGCCGAGCGTTCGAGGGCTCTGAGTCGCTGGCCGCCGATGGCACGCTCGACTGGCGCGGCGTGATGCGTATTCCCATGGACTACGAGGACGAACCTGAAGGGTCCACAAGGCGCCCCGTCACATTGCGCGTCAACTCCTCTCTGCGCGGCACTGCAATCAATCTTCCCGAACCGCTCGCCAAACCCGCAGCCGACGTACGTCCGCTGCGAGTCGAAGTTCAATGGCCGGAGGCATCCACGGCGCTGGTGCAGGCGAGTTACGGCACCGACGTACGCTCGCAACTCAGCTTCCAGCGCAATCGTTCGGGATGGAAATTTGATCGTGGTGGGGTGCGCCTCGGAGAGAGCGATGCGCGTTTGCCATCGACTCCAGGTCTCGAAGTGCGTGGCAATGTTGAACGTCTCGATGTATCTCAATGGCTGGCGTTGCGTTCTGGCGGCAAGGGCAAAGGTGCCGTGTCGGACTACCTGCGTAGCGTTGAGCTGACGGTCAGCGATCTTCGTATCTTCGACATGCGCTTCCCGGACGTGAGCGGCAGCCTGCTCCCCACGCAGAGCGCTTGGTTCGTCACTGTGGATGGCCCGAAAGCGCACGGCACGGTTCAAGTGCCCTTCAATCTGACGGGCGACGAGCCCCTCGTGATCGACATGACGCGCTTGGGGCTTGAACCTGTGGAGTCGTCACCCGAGGACAGCGCCGAGAATCAGGCCGATCCCACGCAGTGGCCCAACATCACCGCATCGATCGGTGAATTCGACGCGGACGGCAAGCATCTGGGAGCAACGCACGCGGAGTTCAAGCGCATCGCGGACGGACTGAGCCTGCAGTCATTCACGGCCAAATCCGCAGGTCACGAGCTTACCGCGAGCGGAAGCTGGACCAACCCACCGACTGGCCAGCGCGGCACCTTGAAACTGAAACTCGAGAGCACAGATCTGAAGCAGACCCTGCAGGATCTGGGCTACGGCCCGGGCCTGGCAGCTAAGCATGGCCTGCTCGAGGCCGATGTGAGTTGGCCGGGCGCGCCGAGTTCGACGCTCCTGGGGCGTTTGAACGGCACCATGAAAGTAGAAGTGGAGGACGGACAACTGCTCAACATTCAACCCGGCGCAGGCCGTGTATTCGGGTTGCTGAGCATCGCGACACTGCCGCGACGCCTGTCGCTCGATTTCTCCGACCTCACCGACAAGGGTTTTGCCTTTGACAGCATCCACGGCGACTTCACGCTCGAGTCGGGCGATGCCTATACGCGGAATCTGGTGCTCAAGGGTCCCGCCGCGGAAATCGGCATGGTCGGTCGCACGGGACTTGCGCGGCACGACTATGACCAGACCGTAGTAGTGACAGGAAGTCTCGGTCAGTCGTTGCCAGCCGCGGGCCTGCTGGCAGGTGGACCGGCCGTCGGCGCCGCGATGCTCCTCTTCTCGCAGATCTTCAAGGAGCCTCTCAAAGGCATGGCGCGCGGTTACTACCGCATTACGGGTCCATGGGAGAGTCCAAACGTGCAGCGGGTCGAGGCATCCGATGTCAAGAAGACCGAAAATGCGTTGCACGTGGTTGAGAAGAGGAAGGAGAAAGGATGAGCAGGGTTGCAGCCATCCAGATGACATCAGGTCCGGAAGTGGCCCAGAACCTCGCTACTGCCGGACGCCTGCTTGAGGAAGCTGCTGCTCAAGGCGCTGCGCTCGCCGGCCTGCCTGAGAATTTCGCGATCATGGGACGTAGCGAAGCCGACAAGCTCGCCGTGTCCGAAGCCGATGGCGATGGACCGATTCAGCAATTTCTCGCATCCACCGCGCGACGCCTCAAACTATGGATCGTCGGCGGGACTATTCCCTTGCGTGCCGGTTCCGACGGCCGTGTCGCTGCCGCGAGTCTCGTCTACGACGATCGCGGTGAGCGTCGCGCACGTTACGACAAGATTCATCTGTTCGACGTCAAAGTGCCAGACAAGGCCGAGGAATACCGCGAATCCGCAACCGTTGTGCATGGCCGGGAGCCTGTGGTGATCGATTCTCCGGTGGGCAAGCTCGGACTCGCCGTGTGCTACGATGTCCGCTTCCCGGAACTGTTCAGAAGCATGTCGGCCGCGGGCGCGCAAGTGTTCAGCCTGCCTTCGGCCTTTACTGCGCCCACAGGCCGCGCTCACTGGGAAACATTGCTCCGTGCCCGTGCCATTGAAAACCTGTGTTTCATGCTGGCACCAGCGCAGGCAGGCATGCACGCAAACGGACGCGAAACGTATGGAGACACGATGATCGTGGACTATTGGGGACGGGTGATGACGCGTTTGCCGCGTGGCGCCGGCGTCGTCACGGCCGAACTCGAACCCGAGCGGCAGGCGGACGTGCGCCGCTCGTTCCCGGCGCTCGAGCATCGAATCTTCAAGAGCTGATCGATCTCGCACCATGAAACCCGTCAGCGAAAATCCGCTCGCCATCGCCCGCGATTCATTGCTGGCGCCGTCAGGTCTCGACGAGGGCCGTCTCACGCGCGTGCTGGGTTCGCTCATGGGCCACGCGATCGATAACGCGGACCTGTACTTCCAATTGTCACGGGAGGAGTCCTGGGCGCTCGAAGACAGCATCGTCAAGGACGGCAGCCACAGCGTAGAACAGGGCGTCGGCGTGCGCGCCATGAGCGGCGAGAAGACCGGTTTCGCGTATTCGGACGAGATCATTCTGCCGGCACTGGAAGAAGCTTCGCGTGCAGCACGCGCAATTGCCCGCCAGGGCGATCCCAGGGCGGTACAGGCGTGGACACCGCGCAGCGGACATCGGTTGTATCTGCCGATGGATCCCCTGGTGACAATGACAGATGCTGACAAGGTCAGCCTGCTGGAGCGCATCGATGCCGAGACGCGCCGCATGGATCCGCGCATCGTGCAGGTCATGGCATCGCTCAACGGACTGCATGAAGTCATCCTGGTGATGACGAGCGACGGCGTCATGGCTGCAGACGTCAGGCCGCTCGTACGTATCAACGTGTCGGTAATCGCCGAGCAGAAGGGACGACGTGAGCAGGGATTCAGCGGTGGCGGCGGACGCTTCGGCCTCAATGAGATCACACTCGAGCGCTGCATCGGGCACGCTCGTGAGGCCGTGCGCCAGGCGCTGGTCAATCTCGAGGCGGTTTCGGCTCCAGCGGGCACGATGCCGGTCGTATTGGGACCGGGCTGGCCGGGTGTGCTCCTGCACGAGGCGATAGGCCACGGCCTGGAAGGCGATTTCAACCGCAAGGGTACCTCGGCATTCACGAATCGCGTCGGGCAACGCGTCGCGTCCGAGCTCTGCACTGTCGTCGACGATGGAACACTGGCTGCGCGTCGCGGGTCGCTCAACATCGATGATGAAGGCACGCCCACCCGGTGCACGACGTTGATCGAGAAAGGCGTGCTCAGGGGTTACCTGCAGGACAAGCTCAATGCGCGGCTCATGGGCGCGCAGCCAACCGGTAATGGCCGCCGCGAGTCTTTTGCGCATGTGGTGATGCCGCGCATGACGAATACTTACATGCTCGCAGGGCCACACGATCCCGATGAGATCATCCGCTCGGTGAAAAAAGGCCTGTACGCAGTCAACTTCGGCGGTGGCCAGGTCGACATCACCTCGGGCAAGTTCGTTTTCTCCGCGAGCGAGGCGTACCTGATCGAAGACGGCAAAGTGACTGCGCCGGTCAAGGGCGCAACGCTCATCGGCAACGGTCCTGACGTGCTCACGCGCGTCAGCATGGTAGGAAACGATCTCGAGCTCGATGAGGGCGTGGGCGTGTGCGGAAAAGAAGGGCAGAGCGTGCCCGTCGGCGTCGGCCAGCCGACGCTCAAGGTTGATGCGCTAACCGTGGGCGGCACGAACTGATCGAACCGGCGCCGCTCCGGCGCCTTGCAAAGGGTTTCCCATATCTGTGGAAACTCACTCCAAAAATCCGTAGCTGCGTCTATTCCTGAGCGCGAAACTCGCTCACGCGGATGGACACTGAATGGTCCGTGTCAGGTGCAGGATGCACGCCGCCGCCCTCGGACAGGGCCTTTGCTGCAGCAATGGCCCGACCGAGGGGCGATCGGCGGTTCGGAGCCGCCTGGCAATCAGGAAAGGGAGGTGCAGAGACCATGGCCATCGAATACAGGCGACGCTCCTCACCGGCAGATGCGGACCGGCGCAGCGGCTCGATTCGCCGCAGGTTGCGCATCGTCAGCATCGCATTCCTCGCAGCCCTTCAAATCGGCGCGTTCGTCGGATCGGTGCAAGCCGCGAAGTTCGACGAGAAGATCAAGGCGCCCGAAGCACCGAGCAATGCGGAGCTTCAGGTCGTGATTCGCGACTACTTTGCGACCTACGCTCGCGTGAATGTAGAGTCGGCGGCCGGCATCGTTAGGGACAAGCCTGCATACCAGCAATGGTTCGAGACCAATTGGCGCCTGCAGCGCGCGATCGATAAAAGACAGCCACTCGGGGACCTCAGCGAGTTCGGTCTCACGCCCAACCATGACGGTTCCTATTCGGTTGATCCCACTGAATACCCGCAATGGGACCCGCTGCCTACGCAAGTCGAGCGGCTTCGGGAGCCACAAGCCTTCGACTTGCATGCCGAGGCACTCAGGACTCGCGGCTTCCGCGACCAGGATATCGAGGCGCTGAGGGCCTACATTGCCAAGAGCCCACGGCGCAACCAGGCGAGCATGGCGGAACTCGACATTACCGATGGATACATCGCCCGGGTCAAGACGCAGATTGCAGCGAAACAGAAGGTCAGTGAATCGCAACTGCTCTCATACATGTATCAGACCGGCCGTATCCGCAAGGAGAACGATCGACTCTGGGCGCTCGGCCTGCTCGATGCGCTCGACCCGCAGCGCCAGCGAATCCTGGCATCGTACTTTGCGGAGCAAGTCGGCCAGCTGACGATCACTCCCGATGACATTGACGGCCAGGTGAAGTTCGCAATCGACGGCGTCATGTCCGGCGAATTCGAAAGGCAGGCGAAGGCGCAGCGAAAGGAGGCTCGGCAATGAAGCATGCAAGCACATGGGTAGTGCTGATGCTGATGACTTCACTCGCACCGGCGAATGCGGCCAATGTGAAGGTCAGCTTGTACAGTCCTCAGCAGGTCAGTACGAGTGAGCGCGTCCGGGTGGGCATGAGTGTCAACGCTGAAGCAGGTACGTTCGCGTTGACGGCCGGCGGCGGTTACACGCTGACCTGTCCCGATACCACTCCGTTGACTGCTCAGCGAGCCCTGCAGTTCTACCGATTGGCGCCAGGGTACACAGTCAGCGTCTTCGTGCCTGAGGTGATTCCGGCCCAATACCCCATTTCGGGCTGGTCTTCCTGGGCGAGGCCCTCCACGCACTACTGCACTTTCAGTTATACGGGTCGCGCGAAGGATGGTTGGGTCAGCCTTAGCGGTATTGGCGTCAACGTCACGCTGGGCGGCGACGAGGTGATCGATAGCAACAGCGTCGTATTCCCCATGGCGAAGCTGCCGCCTCCGCCTCCAGCGGGCGGTTGCGAGCCCTGGTGCAACACCTGCACTCCATGACTCGGCCAAGGAGGGCCAACGCATGAACAGCAATCTTCCTCGCCTCTCGGTCGCGCTCATCATCTTCCTCGGTCTGCACGCCAGCGCAGCGTGGGCATCCTGCAGTCCCATCGTCGTGGACGTCGGCAAGAACGGCATCGAGCTGGGCAGCGCCGGAGTCGGTGTGTATTTCGACGTGGACAATAACGGTCGTCCTAACCATGTTCAGTGGGTGAAAGCGGGCGGCGACGAAGCATTCCTGGCACTTGATCGCAACGGCAATGGCATCGTCGACAACGGCAGCGAGTTATTCGGCGTCGGAACTCCGATGATCTTCGAGGGTACGAACGCGCCCAACGGGTTCGTAGGTCTCGCGCAGTACGACTCGATCGAGCTGGGTGGAAATGATGACGGCTACATCACGAACGACGATGCGATCTGGTCGGCGCTGCGCTTGTGGCGGGATATCAATGCAGACGGGATGTCGGCAGGCGACGAGATGTTCACGCCCGAGGCCTTAGGGATCACATCGTTCGAGACCATTCCCAGGTTCGGCAAGCGCTACGACCCTGCGGGAAACATCCTTCCCTATTGGGCGTGGGCTGCGGCCACGGGCCGACCAAAGAGGGCGGTGATGGTCGACGTCTATTTCCTCGAGATATAGCCGCACACCATTTGTCATATCCTCACGGGTGCGTGATCGCTATCGCAGCGCCACGCACCCGTTTGACTAATTTCCCGCCCGCGTGAACGTCAGCACATCTGGTTGACCGTTTCGCCTCTAAGGTTCCAGGCGAAATCTGTCACCTGGGTAGTACGACGATGACGCCGAATCCCTCGATGACTGGCTCGTTCAAGATGACCCTGCCGACTGATCTGCTGAACGCGCTGCAGGCAACGCCCGTGGAAGATCCAGGCAAGAACCTGGAGTTGAGGGGCCTGAAGCCTTCGTTTGTGGAGCGCGTGCTCGGCCTGTTCTCAGGCTCTTCGCGCCGTCGCCGCTAAGACCAGATGTCCCGCAAGTCGCAGCCGGTCGCGCCTGGTTCCCGAAGCCCCACAAAGCGGGCCAGTAACGCTGCCACGACCAATCGCACGCCCCTGCAGGGGCACAGCTCTCCTCGCTATCCAGCCCGTCTCTGGGGCGCACGCGGCAGTTGCCTCTGCCGTTAAAGCAAACGCTGCCGAGTTGTTTATTCGCCGCTGACGATTGACTACGATTGCGGTCATGGAGAACCGCGCCGTAAGACTCTCGAGGCCGCTCTACGAAGCGCTGCCTTATCTGTACATTACCGCGGGAATCGGTGCCGCGGCTGGCTCGTATTTCATCGCACGCCATCCCTGGTCCGACATATTGCTGGTGCTCGCCGTATTCTGCGTGCTGGGAGGCTTGGTCGTGCTGCTCAAGCGGCGCGATTATCGCGCCAAGCGCGGCGAGTATCGCGGCACTCCACTTGACGAGAATTCACTGCGCTGAAACTGGCGCCGCCAGCCAGCTCAAACCAGCTATTCCCCCCATGCCTGCTCACCTGCCGCTGAGGGGACGTCGGCCGGGTCGGCGGGTTCGGATTCCTGACGCGGCTGCTTGTGCGCGCGCTCGTCGATGTACGTGATCTCGTGCTTGCCGAGCTGCACGACATCTCCATCATTGAGGTTGTGCTTGCGGACGCGTTTGCCCTTGATGTAGACGCCGTTGGTGCTGTTGAGATCCTCGATAACACAGCTTTCCGGCGTGGTGATGATCTGGCAGTGGTGCCGGCTGATGAACTTGCTGTCGATCGGCAGATCGTTGTCCCGGGTGCGGCCGATGATGACGCGGCCGGGTCGTAGCAGCCGTTCCAATACCGTCTGGCCCTCGAATCCGATCAGCACGCGCGCCACATGCGCTGATGAGTCGCCGCTCCGCACATGTTCGACGGTTGGCACCAGCAGGCGGTTGCTGCGCGCACCAAACTCGCCCCATTGCAACTCGCGAATCGCAGTTTCGATTTCCGCAGAATCCACCTGGTCCTTGTCCAGCGCGTAGGCGGCCATCATCGCGGTATCGCACACGGTATTGATGAGTCGGGGAATTCCGCCTGTGTATCGGTAGATGGCCGCGCAGCCTTCATCACTGAAGATCTGGCGTCCCTGTGAGCCGGCAACCTCGAGGCGGTGCTGAATGTACGCACGCGTGTCGACTTTCGACAGAGGCGTCAAATGAAATCGCAGCCGAATGCGCTGCGCGAGCTGAATCAGCTCCGGCGAGCTCAGCTTGTCGTTGAGCTCCGGCTGGCCCGCCAGGATGATCCGCAACACTTTCTCTTTGGTGGTTTCGACGCCTGACAGCAGGCGTACCTCCTCGAGCACCTTGTGACTCAGGTTCTGCGCCTCGTCGATGATCAGGAGCACCTTGCGGTTGTTGGCGTACTGCTCAATCAGGAAATTGTTGAGCGTGCTCAGTACTTCGGCCTTCTTCATCTTGAAAGGCGAGAAGCCGAACTGCACCAGCACCGCCTGCAGGAACTCGGTAGCAGAGAGCTGGGTCTGGTTGATCTGGGCAACGACCACGTCCTTCTCGAGCTCGCGCAGAAACGTCTCGATGAGCGTGGTCTTGCCGGAACCGATTTCGCCCGTAATGACCACGAATCCGTCGGTGAACCAGATGGTCGACTCCATGTACGCCTTGGCGCGTGCATGGTGCTTGCTCAGATAAAGGAATGCGGGGTCCGGGCTGAGACGGAACGGCAGCTCATTGAGTTTGAACAGCTCGAGATACATCCTTCGCGACCCGAGGCGGCACGTTCTCGTGCCAGTACTGATTCAAGTGTAAGGGAAATCCCTCACTCAGCAGAAATCGAGCGTTCACGCAGCCGCAGGAGCCGCTTCAGGCGCTGGTCTCGGCGCGCCGCAGTGGATTCCACCACCGTGCAATGGCCAAGCTTGCGCCGCGACCGGGCCTCCTTTCCATAATCGTGGAAGTGAATGTTTGGCTCCTTCAGCCACTGGGTCCGGTCAGGCAGAGTCCCGATGAAATTGAGCATGGCTGAATACCCGGTGGCAGCGGTACTGCCCAGCGGCCACCCGAGAATGGCGCGCAGGTGATTCTCGAACTGGCTGGTGACTGCTCCCTCGATGGTCCAGTGACCGGAATTGTGGACCCGGGGCGCCATTTCGTTCGCCAGCAGACGGCCGCGCAGCACGAAAAACTCGATGACGAGAATCCCGGCATAGTTGAAGTGCCTGAGGATGCTGCGCAGGTAGCGCTCAGCCAGCTTCTGAAGCGAGCGATGAACGTATGGCGCGCTCGTGTAGCTCAGAATGCCATCGGCATGCACGTTCGCCGCGAGAGGATAGACCCGAATCTCGCCCTTCCGGCTGCGCGCGCCGATGATCGAAACTTCGTGGCTGAAATTCACGAACGCTTCATAGATGAGAGCCTGCCCACTGAGTTCCGACCACGCGGCGAATCGATCTGCGTCGTTGCGCAGGACCTTCTGTCCCTTGCCGTCGTAGCCGAGGCGGCGCGTCTTGAGCACGCCGGGCAGTCCGATCTCCCGTACGGCACGCACGAGATCGGCCTCTGAATCCACGGCAACGAACGGGGAAGTCGGAATGCGCAGCTCCCGGAACAACTGCTTCTCGAAGAGCCGATCCTGCGACGCCGCGAGTGCGGCCGCCGGCGGCAACACGGTGGTCTGCGCCTCGATGGCAGCCAGGCCTTCCGCCGAGACATTTTCCCAGTCGAAGGTGACGACATCGACCCCGCGTGCAAGCTTGGTAAGAAGTGCAGAATCGGTCAGTTCGCCGACCAGGATCGGCGCAACCTGTGCGGCTGAGGCGTCGGTACTGCGATCGACGAACTGAAACCTGAGCCCCAAGGGAAAACCGGCCAGAGCCAGCATGCGCCCGAGCTGGCCGGCACCGATGATGCCGACCCTCATCCTGCGGGGGCCGTGGAACGTCGTGGATCGCCGGCCTTCAGCACTTCCTGCGTCTGGGCGTGGCGAAAAGCCTTGAGCGCTTGATCGATCTCGGGATACTTGTTGGCGAGGATCGCGGCCGCGAGGAGTCCAGCATTCGTCGCCCCGGCGTTACCGATCGCGACAGTCGCTACTGGCACTCCTGCCGGCATCTGCACTATCGACAGCAGAGAGTCGAGGCCGCTCAGGGTCTTCGACTGTACCGGGACGCCGAGTACGGGAAGAGTGGTTTTTGCGGCCGTCATGCCTGGGAGATGTGCCGCGCCACCCGCGCCAGCGATGATCACTTCGAGACCGCGTTGCTGCGCCGTGCTCGCGTACTCGAACAGCAGGTCGGGCGTGCGGTGCGCGGACACGACGCGCACTTCGTGGGCCACGCCGAGACGCTCGAGGATCTCCGCTGCCGGACGCATCGTCTCCCAGTCGGACGACGATCCCATGATGATGCCGACCAGCGGTTTCATGCGGGAATTGTAGCATGCGCACGTACAGCGACTGCCGAGGTGAACACCTTCATGCGGCAGACGCGCCGAGAATCTCGCGCAGGTAATGGAACAGCTCACGCGCCGCTCTCGGGGGGCTGCCGTGCCGTGCCTCCTCGCCGGCAATCGCAACAAGTTCATGCACTCGCTGCGCGTCGGCTCGTGGATGCTCGGCGAGCAGATCGTCGAGTGCTGCAGCATCTCTCAAGAGTCGCTCGCGCCATTGCTCGATACGTTTGAACTGGCGTGTTGCAGCATTCTCCTTTTGTCGGTGGGCTTCCAGCGCCGCGCGAATTTCCTCGGTGTCGATCTTGCGCATCAGCTTGCCGATGTACTGACGCTGGCGCAGTTGCGCTCCGTGGCTCGGGATGCGCCGTGCAGCGAGGATGGCGTCACGCAGGCTCTCGGGTAACGGCAGCGACTGAAACAGCGGGTCGGGCAAATCGATGAGCTGCTCGCCGAGCTCCTGCAGATCCTGTGACGCACGCTTGCGCGCGCCCTTGCTGGGGCGTTCCTCATCAGGCTGCTGATCATCATGGCGGCGGCGAATCATGCGGGCGCCGAGTATCCGGTGACGGGTGCGCGTTGGCAATCCGGCGGCTAGAATGCCCGCCCTTCCTCCAGGTCTACAGGTTCAATCATGGCAGCCGAAGAGCAGGCCGTCGTTCCGCTCACGAACAAGGATCTTGAACGGCTGGTGATCTACGCGCTCGAGGAAGCGCGCGCCGAGCGCGCCAACCAGGCGGAAGTCGGCGTGAGCGTCGACACCGGGTTGAGCGTGACAGTTCGACTGGGTGAGGTGGACACTCTCGAATACCAGCGCGATCGAGGCTTGGGGATCACGGTCTATTTCGATCATCGCAAGGGCTCGGCGAGCACCGCCGATCTGAGACGCGAGGCGATTCGCGAGACGGTGCTCAAGGCCTGCAGTATTGCGCGCTTTACCGCCTCGGACGATTGCGCCGGGCTGGCTGATGCGGAGTTGATGGCGAGCGAACTGCCCGACCTCGCGCTCTCGCATCCGTGGGATATCTCACCTGAAGCTTCGATCGAAGTCGCTCGATCCTGCGAAGCGGCCGCGCTCGCGGTCGATGCGCGCGTGCGCAACTCCGAAGGTGCCTCGCTCGGCACACATCGTGGTACTCGAGTGTACGGAAACAGCCATGGATTCATCGGCGGCTTCGAGAGCACGTCGCATAGTGTGAGTTGCGCCGTGGTCGCCAGTGAAGGCGACGAGATGCAGCGTGATTACTGGTACACGACTTCGCGCGACTGGCGCGAGCTCGAGGACGCGGAGCTGGTGGGACGCGAAAGCGCAGTGCGAACGGTTGCGCGCCTCGGATCACGCAAGCTGACGACGCGCCGCGCGCCGGTCATGTTCACGCCCGAGCTGGCGCGTGGCTTCTTCGGACATTTTCTGGCCGCGATCCGTGGCGGGAGCCAGTATCGCCGTGCCTCATTCCTGCTCGGTGCGGCCGGCCAACAAGTCTTCCCGTCCTTCCTGCAAATCTCGGAGCGCCCTCATATCCGCAAGGCAATCGCGAGCTCCGCCTTTGACAACGAGGGTGTTGCGACACGCGATCGCGAGCTCGTCAGGGACGGGGTCCTGGAAGGCTACATCCTGAGCGCGTATTCCGCCCGTAAGCTCGGTCTGCAGACCACCGGCAATGCCGGTGGTGTTCACAACCTGCTCATCTCGCACGGTAGCGAGGATCAGAAGGCGCTCTTGCGGCGCATGGATACCGGGCTTCTGGTCACCGAACTCATGGGTCAGGGCGTCAACACCGTTACTGGCGACTACTCACGTGGCGCGTCGGGATTCTGGATCGAACGCGGCGAGATCCAACACCCGGTGCACGAGATCACCATCGCCGGCAATCTGCGCGATATGCTGCTGGGAATCGTCGCTGTCGGAAGTGATGTTGATCTGCGCGGCGCGGTACGCACCGGCTCGGTGTTGCTGGGCGAGATGACGATCGCGGGCGACTAGCTCGGCGCTGATTGTCTGAGATGGCTGTGGGAGTCGCGCAGTATCGCGCGGCCGACGGGGACCGCTTCAGGAGCCGAACAGGACGCTCTCTGAGCCCGAGCCGAGCAGCTCATTGAGCACATCTTCGATCGGCTGCGGTTTGCTGACCACGTATCCCTGGATGTAGTCGATCCCCAGCTGCACCAGCCAGTCACGCACCTGCTCGGTTTCAACCTGCGCCGCCACCGTGTCCATGCGACTCGCGGTCGCCCACTGGGCCAGCGCCTCGACCAGTCGCTGTGCGCGCACATCCTTGACCACGTCTTTCAGCAGCGTGCCATCCATCTTGATGGAGCTCGCGCCGTGCGCTTGCAGACGCCCGCAGGCAGCCCCTCCGACGTTGTCGATCACGATCCGTGCGCCGGCGCGCAGCACACGTTTGGCGAAGCGGGCGACGTCGCGGCCGTGGTTGGCGGCAGTGGTTTCCGCGATCTCGAACAGCCACTGCTCGGCGGGCAGAATATTTCGTCGCAGCTGCTCGGCCATCCAATCGTGAAAATCGGCCACTTCGAGCGAGCGGGGCGAGATGTTGAGCGACACCTCGATATTGCGAGAGCCAGGGCGCGACGACCGCGCTGCGATTGCCGTGAGCGCCGCACTCATGACCCAGCGGTCGAGCTCTGTAAGAGCATCGCGATCTGATCCAGTGGACAGAAATTCACCCGGCACAATGAGCTTGCCGCGCTCATCCATGATGCGCGGGAGCAACTCGAGGCGCACCGGTCGCTTCGGGTCGCGCACCGGGCGCATCGGCTGGGCGAAGAGCTTCAAACGATTGTCACGCAGCGCCTCGCGCAGACGAACTGGAATCAGGGGACGTGAGGAATCCTGGTGCACGGGAGGCACCTGCGAGGCGCTGGATCGCGTACTGACATTGCTCGCGATAGGCGCCGGCGTAGCTGCCGCGCGTGCCGAAACCAGTGCGTATCGCAAGCCCGCCGCCGTCGGCGTCACTGCGGCGACACCACTGCGAAGCTCGACGCGCGGGTCAGTGGAGCGCTTGGAGGGGTTCTGCTTGCCTGCTGCTTCGCGGATCCGTTGCGCAACTTCCTGCGCAGCTTCCGCGTCATGGCGTGGCAACAGGCACGCGAAGTGACCCCCTCCCAGCCGGGCGCTGATGGCGGCCTCGGGAAGCTGTGGTGGGCGCAGGATCTTGGCCACGTGGCGAATCAGTCGATCGGCTTCGGGCGCCCCACGCTCGCGGTTGTAGGTGCTCAGGCCCACGATGTCGAAGAAGATCACGCTGGCGTCGGTGCTCTCGGTAGTCGGGAGCGAGCGCAGGGCACGCTCGAGCCCCGCCGCTGAGCGCAGATTGGTCATCGAGTCGTAATCGCGCTCTACCAGCGCGGGAATGAGCGGGCCGATCCGCTCCAACAGCTGTTCTTCCGTATCACCGAACTCGGACGCGAATGGCGAGCGCAACAGCGCGACATAGCCGATGGGATGGTCAGGGCGCTGCAGGATAGGCGTCGCGATCACGTGATACGAAAGTGAGCCGGAATCCTTGGCGGGTTGCGGCTCAGGCTCGGGCTGGAGCCCTGCGAACGAGTCCTCGTCCGGATCGCGGTCCGTGTCCTGCTTGAATGGCCTGCTGCTGAGAAACGTTCGCCTTTCGAGCTGCACCCAGGACAGTACCTGTCGGTGAGCGCCACGCAGCGCGTCTTTCGCGGTCTCGCTGCTCCAGCCCGCCGATTCGACGATGACGCGGATCGAGCTGTCGGGAATGACGACCGCGCCCAGCGCGGAGTCGGTGCGCGAGACAATGGCGGCGAGTAGCTCGCGCAAGGGCTCCGTGCTCGTCGCGGAATTGATAAGAGGCAGTGCCTTGTCGGCGAGCCACTCGAAGTGCTGCAGCTTCGAGGCCGTTTGGTCTTGGCTGTTGCTGCTCGGGAGCTTGCGGAGCGTCACCAGCTCGCGGGCGACACACTGCAATATTGGTTGCAGCGTCTTTTCGACTTCACCGATGGTCGCGGCCTGCGTGCGACCGGTAGGCGGTTTGCAAGTCACGCCGAGAATGCCGAGCGGAGCATCGCGCTCATCACGCAGCCACAGCAGATATGCGGGCGTGGAGTCGTTCAGCAGTCGCTCGGAACCGCTGCGGCGGTTCTTGTCCGGGTCAGCAGCCTCCTGCACGAGGGCACGCACCTGTCCCGAAAGGCTGCCCTCGACCTCAGCGTCCTTCTGCCACACCATCTTGCCCGCCGCATCGTAGAAGATGACGCCGCGGGCACGCGGATATAGAACTTGTACGAGCCGCGCATAGGGCTCGAAAAACGCGGCCTTTGCGGGCCCGCGCAGGACAGAAAAGGGGTCATTATTGGTCATCCTGCGTAGCATCAACGGGATGGCGATTGAACAGAACGACGGCATTCACAGCGCCGTCGCCTCGCCGCGGCGCGAATGCCGCTGAGCCTCGGTATTCGGTAAATCTGCGAGCGCCGTCACCAATAGGCGGTGAGTCGCTGCAAACGGGCGAGATTATGTCTACTCAGTGGCCCCGGGGTGCGGGCCCTATGAGGCCTGACCTTCAACCATGTCTCGAAGGGTCTTGCCCTGGAATCGTTCTTTGATCGCGGAGTCGATCTCCGCGGCCATCTCGTCTGCCGCGCGTGTTCCGCGCGCGTGAACTCGCGGTTCCCCGCGCTGATGGCGTCGCGCGGCGTCGGCAACTTCAGCCAGTGTGATCTCAGCCGTGTCGCGGCCGGGCATCCAGGTCTCATCCTCGGTAGCGACCAGGAGTCCCGCGCTCTCGAGCGCATGAATGACGATGCCGAGAGTCGCTGCTGGAACATCGAAGCGCTGCGCCAGGCCGTTGGTCGTCCAGCGTTGCTTGCCGGTGCGGTAATCCTGGCCTACGAGCAACATGACATTGAGCGCGAGCCGCTCCGCGAGGCTGCTGGTGAGGCGGATCTCCACCTGGCCCGTGCGCAGGTACTGCGGGTTCTGCACGTAGAAAGAAATCTGCGCACCGATCAACACGATGAGCCACGCGACGTAAATCCAGATGAGCGCCGTCAGAAAGATTGCGAATCCCGCGTACACCACGGTGAGCTGCGAGGCATAGCGCACGAAGGCGGCGAATGCCGCTCCGACCAGAACCCACAGGATGCCCGCCGTGAGCCCGCCCACCAGCGCAGGCACCGTACGCACCTTGGTATTGGGTATGAATGAGTACATGAAGGCGAACAGCGCCGTGACCAGCACGTAAGGCGCGACTCTGCCAGCCATGTACATGGCGGTTCCGAAGGGCTCATAGGTCGTGAGCCAGCGTACGAATGTGGTGTTGGTGAGCGATGCTGTCAGGCCGAATGCAGCCACCGTCAGGATCGGACCGATCACCATCAGGCTCAGATACTCGCTGATGCGGCGCGCCCAGCTGCGCGGGCGTTCGACGCGCCAGACGAAATTGAGGCTTTCTTCGACTTTCTGGATTGTCGAAATGACGGTGTAGATCAGAAACGCCAGGCCCAGCGATCCAAGCACGCCGCTCTGTATCTTGTCGACGAAACTCATGACGCGCGCGGTGAGCTCGGTGGCGTGATCGCCGACCGGGCGAAAGAACTCGTAGATGAGTGGCTCGAGATCCCGATGGATGCCCATTCCCTTGAGCACCGAGAACGCGAACGCCAGCAGTGGCACGATGGCGAGCAGCATCGTGTACACGAGGCTCATGGCTCGCAGATTCAGATCGCCCTTCCACAAGTCCCGGATCAGCGCGTAGGGATAGCGCAGCAGTCGCAGGAGCTGCGCCAATGGCTCTTCGGCAGCCGGCCCCGACGGCTCAAACAGCGCTCGTTCGAGTCGGTCCTGGACGTGAAACATTGCGCGAGCCTTGCATGGCAGCGTGGCGGCTGGCAAGCGCCCGGGTGCATGGTTAGAGTCCACGCACGCCCATGTCCAGCGAATACGCCGAACGAATCGTCTGCCTCACGGAGGAAACCACTGAGACGCTCTATCTGCTCGGTGAGGACTGGCGCATCGTCGGCATTTCGGGCTTCACGGTGCGGCCGCCGCGCGCCCGCAGGGAAAAGCCGAAAGTCTCCGCGTTCACCAGCGCAAAAATAGATCGGATCCTCGCGCTCAAACCGGACCTGGTGTTGGGATTTTCCGACTTGCAGGCAGACATCGCCGCGGAACTGATTCGTGCTGGATTGAACCTGCATGTGTTCAATCACCGCAGTGTCGCGGGCATATTCGGGATGATTCGCACGCTCGGTGGGATGATCGGCTGCGAGGCGAAGACAGCTGAGCTGGCGGAACGGCTCGCAAAGCACGTCGAGAGTGTTCGCGATGCCGCTTCGGCACTACCCGCGCGGCCGCGCGTCTATTTCGAAGAATGGGATGAACCGCAGATCTCGGGCATCCGCTGGGTGTCGGAATTGATCGGGATTGCCGGTGGCGACGATTGTTTTCCGGAGCTGAGCGTCGAGCCGCTGGCGCGCAAGCGTATCATCGCCGATCTCGCGGAAGTGCCGCGACGGGCGCCAGACCTCATCCTCGGCTCCTGGTGTGGCAAGAAATTTCAGCCCGCGAGAGTCGCGGCCCGGACCGGATGGAGCGAGATACCCGCCGTCCGCAGCGGCAATCTCTACGAGATCAAGTCTTCCATCATTCTGCAGCCTGGCCCCGCGGCGCTCACCGACGGCGTGGATGAGATCCACCGCATCATCGCTGCATGGTGTTCGCGCCAAGCGCTCTGGATGTTAAGCAGCCTCACAGGACGAGACCTGGACATTGCGGTCGGGGATCGATGCCAACCCGGGCGAGCAATCTTTGCGGGGATGCATGTTCGGATATCACAGTCATCGAACGTGGTCAGCCCGGAGTTGGCACAACCCCCACCCAATGGCCGGCTCGGAATGCTCTGTCTACGTCGTCAGGCGTTCGAGCGCTTCGCGATATTTTTCGCTGGTCTTGGCGATGATCTCTGGCGGCAGGTGCGGACCCGGCGCACGCTTGTTCCAATCGAGCGTCTCGAGGTAGTCGCGTACGAACTGCTTGTCGAAGCTCGGCGGGCTTGAGCCAGGTTTCCAGGTATCCGCCGGCCAGAAACGCGAGGAATCGGGGGTCAGTACTTCGTCGATGAGCACCAGATTCCCTGCGGCGTCGGTGCCGAACTCGAACTTGGTATCCGCGATGATGATGCCGCGTGTCGCGGCGTAGTCTGCGGCAAAGCGGTACAGGGCGATTGTCTTCTCACGCACCTGCTCGGCGCGCTGTTGTCCTACGAGCTGCACGACCGCATCGAAGCCTATGTTTTCATCGTGCTGACCCGACGGGGCCTTGGTCGCCGGCGTGAAAATGGGCTGTGGCAGTCGATCCGCCATGCGCAAGCCCTTGGGAAGCGCGATGCCGCACACGGCTCCATCGCGCTGGTAGTCCTTCCAGCCGGAACCGATCAGGTAGCCGCGCACCACGGCCTCCAGAGGCAGCGGACTGAGCCGTCGCACTACGACGCTGCGATCCCGCAGCAGTTCGAGCGTAGCTGGATCGCGGACGATGTCCGCGATCGGCCACTGCACGAGCTGATTGGGCACCACGTGGGTGGTGCGCCCGAACCAGAAATTGGAGATCTGCGTGAGCACCCGGCCCTTGTCCGGGATCGGGTCGGGAAGCACGACGTCAAAAGCTGACAGCCGATCGGTCGTCACGATCAGCATGTGGTCATCGTCGACGGCGTAGATGTCGCGCACCTTGCCACGATGAATGAGGGGAAGTTCCCTGACGTTGGAATCAAAGACAGTCGCAGACATGGATCGCGATGCGCTGGGGATGTTGACTGGTAGGATAACCGCACTGAACGGCGAGGGCCGCATGTTGCCGCCCGGTTCAGGTCACGGTCAAGAAACCCGCATGCAATGGAAAGGAAAAGTCATCGGTGGGCTGCTCGGCGCGGTCGTAGGAGCGGGGCCGATCGGGGCGCTGATCGGCTTGTTACTCGGTCATCAGTACGATCGTAGCGCCGAGGATGACGAAGGCGCGGCGGGCGAGGGCGATCCGCGCATAGTCAGCGCGGTCTTTTTCCGCAGCACCTTCGCCGTCATGGGGTGCATCGCGAAAGCGGACGGGCGCGTTTCCGAGCGCGAGATTCGCGCAGCCCGGGGTGTGATGCAGCACCTGCGCTTGTCGGAGGAACAGATTCAAGCCGCAATCCGCTTCTTCACCGAAGGCAAGGCAACCGGATTCGACCTCGAACGAACGGTGCGCGAATTCCGCTCCGTCTGCGGCCGGCGCCAGGACCTGCTGCGCTACTTCATCGAGATTCAGCTGAGTGCAGCGCTCGACGGCAGCGACATGCAGGGACCGGCGCGAACGATCGTACACAACGTCGCGCGCTGGCTGGGCATTTCAGGGTTCGAGCTGGCACATCTTGAGGCGCTGCTGCGCCTGCAACGCGGTCAGAGACCAACCGCAGCGCAGGCTCGCGACACCGTTCTCGAGGCTTATGAAGTGCTGCAGGTCACCGCCACGGCCAGCGACAGTGAAGTCATCAAGGCGTATCGACGCCAGATGAGCCGCAATCATCCCGACAAGCTGGTCGCGAACGGCCTGCCGGAGTCGATGCAGGAGCTGGCAAAGCAGAAAACGCAGCGGATCCGTGAGGCCTATGAGACGATTCGAGCTCATCGCAACATGAAGTAGCCGCTCAGCCATGCCCGGTACTGAATTGATTGCGCCTTCGATCCTGTCAGCCGACTTCGCGCGTCTTGGTGAGGAAGTCGAGCGTGTACTCGCTGCCGGCGCCGATCTGATTCATTTCGACGTGATGGACAACCACTACGTGCCGAACCTTACGATCGGGCCGCTGGTGTGTGCGGCGCTGCGCAAGCATGGGATCACGGCGCCAATTGATGTGCACCTCATGGTCAAGCCGGTGGATCGCATCATTCCCGATTTCGGGCGCGCCGGGGCCACCTACATCACGTTCCATCCCGAGGCCAGCGAGCACGTGGATCGCACCATCGGACTCATTCGTGAGAGCGGCGCGAAGCCCGGCCTGGTGTTCAACCCGGCGACGCCTCTCGACTGGCTGGATCACACGCTCGAAAAGATCGACATGGTCCTGCTGATGTCGGTGAATCCGGGGTTTGCGGGTCAGAAATTCATCACCTCGGTCCTGTCGAAGCTCGAACACGTGCGCTCGCGCATCGATGCCAGTGGGCGTGAGGTGCGCCTGGAGATCGATGGGGGCGTCAAGGTCGACAACATCGGTGCCATTGCGCGCGCCGGTGCCGACACGTTCGTAGCAGGATCAGCGATTTTCGAGAGTCCGGACTATGCGGCGACTATTCGCGAGATGCGCGCAGAAATCGCCAAGGGACGACGCAACCGCTGACCTCCGGGCGCGTTCCCGGAACGATCAGCGCCTATTTCTCGTCTTCGTCCTCGTCATCATCATCCCAATCGTCGTCATCGTCGTCATCGTCGTTCACCGCAGCTGTCTTGTCGTGCATCATCGGCTTGGTGGGCACAGTCACTGGGCGGGTCTTCACCTTGGGCCGCGCGTTGTAGACGACGATGGTCTTGCCAGTGGCCTTGAGCAGGCCCTGTTCTTCGAGCACCTTCAGCACTCGCCCCGCCATCTCACGTGAGCATCCGACCAGGCGACTCAACTCCTGGCGGCTGACCTTGATCTGCATGCCTTCCGGGTGCGTCATTGCATCCGGCTCGCCGCACAGGTCCATGATCGCGTGCGCGACGCGGCCGGTGACGTCGACGAAGGCAAGATCACCGAGCTTGCGGTTGGTGCGATCCAGGCGCGTAGCGAGCTGCGTTGCCAGCTCGAAGATGAGACCGGGGCTTTCGGCGGCAATCTGCCGGAAGCGTGGATAGGTCATTTCCGCGAGCTCGCACTGCTGACGCGTGCGCACCCAGGCGCTGCGCGTTGGCTGTTCATAGAACAAGCCCATTTCGCCGAAGAATTGCCCCTTGTTCAGGTAGGCAAGCACCATCTCGTTTCCGTCCTCGTCCTCGATCATCACTTCGACCGAGCCGCTGATGATGTAGTAGAGGATGTCCGGCAGATCGCCGGCATGAATGACCACGGTCTTGGACGGCACCGTGCGGATGCGGCAATAGCTCAGGAAGCGATTAATGGCCGGAATGTCGCTGAGCGGTTTAGCCCCTTCTTCCATACGATCTCCCCCGCGGTCGGGCTGCATAGCCCGCGTTTGTATTACAGAAGGTACGGGACCGCAAGCGAAGCACGCGTTACCACGCTTCAGATCCAGTACGCCGTGCGCGTCATTATTCGCGATGTCAGCTTCATCAGCAGCTTCACTGGCCTCGGAAGCTCGCTGCCCCCCGCGGCCCGAGCGCTTTCACCATGACGGGTCTCGTCCTCTTTCATCTGCTCGAGAATGCGCCGGCTGCGCTCATCCGTGCGCGGCAGTCTCTGCAGGTGCTCATCGAGATGGCCCTCAACCTGGCGTTCGGTTTCGGCCACAAATCCCAGACTCACTCGATCGCCGAGCGCACCCGCGAGTGCGCCGATGGCGAAGGATCCCGCATACCACAGCGGGTTGAGCACACTCGGCCGGCTGTCGAGTTCGCGCAGGCGCTCCTCGCACCAGGCGAGATGATCGCCTTCTTCCTCGGCAGTCTGGCGTAGTTTCTCGCGCACTTCTTCCTCGCGCGCGGTCAGTGCCTGTCCCTGGTACAACGCCTGCGCAGCAATCTCGCCCGAATGATTGACGCGCATGAGCCCAGCAGCGTGGCGTCGCTCGGATTCGTCGAATGCGGGGTCGAGTGGCTGGCCGGCGGGATTGGGGCGCGATGCGGTCGCTGCAGAACCAAGGGCCTTGAGCGCGCGATCCGCCTCGATGAGCAGCAGATCCAATCCCGACAATGGCTTACGTGGCACGGACTCATTATATATGGGGCGGGGGGCCAAGCGGCGCTTCTCGTCCGCTTCCCGGCCTTTTGCTTTGCAAAGCCGGCAACCCTTCAGTAAACTTCCCGCCTTTTTCGCGCACCCCGATGCCGGCGGGGCGCGGCTCACGGAGCTCAAATCAAGTCATGAACACGGTTTTCGCCAAGCCGGGTCAGGTGCGCGGCGACTGGTACGTCGTCGATGCCTCGGGCCGGACGCTCGGTCGCCTTGCCACGCAGCTCGCACATCGGCTCAAGGGCAAGCACAAGGTCGACTACTCACCGCACGTCGATATGGGCGATCACCTGGTGGTGATCAACGCCGAGAAGATCCGTGTCACGGGCACGAAGCTCGAAGACAAGGTCTATCACCATCACACTGGTTACCTTGGCAACCTCAAGTCGATTGCGCTCGGCAAGCTCCTCAAGGAGCATCCGGAGCGCGCCATCGAATTCGCGGTGAAGGGCATGCTGCCGAAGAATCCGTTGGGCAGGAAGATGTTCAAGAAACTGCATGTGTTCGCCGGCAATCAGCATCCGCACACGGCACAACAGCCCAAGGCCCTGAGCCTGTAACCGTCATAACAACCGAGCAACATAAGCGCATGACCACCGCCACCAGCTACTACGGCACGGGCCGCCGCAAGACCTCCACTGCCCGCGTCTACATTACCCAGGGCACCGGCAAGATCTCGATCAACGATCGCACGATCGAGCAGTTCTTTGGCCGCGAAACCGGGCGCATGATCGTGCGCCAGCCGCTTGAACTGGCGCAGGTCGCGAACCGTTTCGACGTGTCCGTACAGGTGGAAGGTGGCGGCATCACCGGGCAGGCCGGCGCGATCCGTCACGGCATCACGCGCGCGTTGATCGCATTCGACGAGACGCTGCGCAAGCCGCTGCGGCAGGCGGGCTTCGTCACGCGCGATGCGCGCGAAGTCGAGCGCAAGAAAGTCGGTCGCCGCAAGGCACGTCGCCGTCCGCAATACTCGAAGCGTTGATCTCACTCCCTGGCGGGGCTCACCCTCTCCCTGATTTTGCGGGGAGAGGGCCGGGCGAGGGGTCTTACGAAATTCGATTCTTGGGGGATCGTCTAGCGGTAGGACTGCGGACTCTGACTCCGCCAACCTAGGTTCGAATCCTAGTCCCCCAGCCATTGACACGAGCCCGCCATATGGCGGGCTCAGTTTTTTGGGTATCTTCGACTCGCTTCGTCTCGCAACTGAGTTGAACGAGTGCCGCATCACGTCCCCCTGATCGCAACGATCGCCGTCGGCCTGGCGGTGGCGTTCCTCCTTGGCTTCCTCGCGAGTCGCCTGCGCATGCCGCCGATCATCGGCTACCTGCTGGCTGGCATCGTGGTCGGTCCCTTCACTCCGGGCTTCGTTGCCGACATGAATCTCGCCCCGCAGCTCGCGGAACTTGGCGTGATCCTGCTGATGTTCGGCGTCGGAATGCACTTCTCCATCGGCGATCTCCTTGCCGTGCGGCGCATCGCGGTTCCGGGTGCGATCGCGCAGATCGTCGCCGCGACGGTGCTCGGCGCCGCGGTCGCAACGTCGTGGGGCTGGCCGCTGGTGAGCGGCATCGTGTTCGGCCTGGCTCTTTCCGTCGCGAGCACCGTAGTGCTGCTCAAGGCGCTCGAGCAGCGCGCCCTGCTCGACACTGTCAACGGTCACATCGCCGTAGGCTGGCTGGTGGTCGAGGATCTCGCCTCGGTGGTCACGCTGATCGCGCTGCCGGTGATAGCCACATCGCTGAACACTGAGAATGGCGCGCTGGGTTCGGTCGACTGGCTCGCAGTAGGCAAGGACCTCGGCATCGTGTTCGTGAAGATCGGCATCTTCTTTGCCGCCATTCACTTCATCGGTGTGCGGCTGTTTCCGTGGCTGTTCGCGCGGGTCGCTGACGGCGGGTCGCGCGAGCTGATCACGCTGTTCGTAATCACGGTGGCTCTCGGCATCGCCTATGTCTCCGCGATCGGGTTCGGCGTGTCCTTCGCTCTTGGGGCGTTCTTAGCTGGCGTGGTCATGAACGAATCGAAGCTCACCAGCCGTATCGCGACCGAAGCGGTACCGCTCGAGAACGCGTTCTCGGTGCTGTTCTTCGTTTCCGTGGGGATGCTGTTCGATCCCGCAATCCTCATCGAACGTCCGCTGCAGCTCGCAGCGGTCGTCGCCATCATCACGGTCGGCAAGTCGGTGGCCGCGTTTCTCATCGTGCTGGCATTTCGCTATCCGTTGAAGACGGCGTTGACGGTCTCCGCGAGCCTCGCCCAAATCGGCGAGTTTTCGTTCATCGTGGCGGCCGTTGGGGTGGCGCTCAAGTTGCTGCCCGCGGAGGGGCAGAACCTCATTCTCGCTGGCGCACTGCTATCGATCACTCTCAATCCGCTGTTCTTCAAGCTGAGCGAGCCTTTCGGACGAGCGCTGACCTCGATTGGACCGCTCGCGCGGGTGCTCGACCGGTTATCCCGAGACCCCGGGACAAACGGCGACGCTGCGGCCGGCGACATCCGCGATCACGTCATTCTGGTGGGCTTCGGTCGGGTAGGAAGCGAGATTGGCCGTGTTCTGAAGGAACGCGGGATGCCGTTCGTCGTGATCGAGCAGAACCGTGAACTCATCGAGCACTTGCGCGAGCAGGCCGTTCCGGTCGTGCGCGGCGACGCCTCAGTGGAGGCGATTCTCGCTCAGGCACACCCGGAGGCAGCAAGGATGCTGGTGGTCGCGATTCCAGACGCGTTTCAGGCGCGACGCATTCTCGAGCACGCCCGCGCGCGCAACGCGCGCCTGGATTCGGTGGTGCGCACTCACAGCGATGCAGAAGCGGAATTTCTGCACGACGCCGGCTTCGGCACTGTGTTGATGGCCGAGCGTGAGCTTGCGGATCAGATGTCGCTTTACGTGACACATGCGCTTGCGCGAGGCCGCATCGCCAGCTGACGCATTGCGGCGTTGCGGCGTGCGGATCAACCTGAGTCCTGTGCGTGCACCCCGTCGCCACTTGAGTTAGATTCGCCGGCGCCCGTTCATCCCGTTCGCTGAACCTAAACCCAACAACGTACGCTTCGGGGGTCTTACATGAACTGGAAACTGATCATCCTTGGCGCAATTGCTTTCTACGTCGCTACGTGGGTGGTGTCCTTCGCCACCGGACCGCTGATTCACAATGGAGTGCTGATGCCTGTTTATTTGGCACATGCTCAGTTCTGGCGACCGGAGCTCAACGAGACGCCACCCAACATGACGGCGCTACTGCCCTATTGGATTACGACGGGTCTGATCGGCGCATTGATCATGGCCGGAATCTACGGCCAGGTCCGCTCCACCTTCACCGGTGCCGGCTGGCTGCGTGGCGTGAAGTATGGGCTCCTGCTGTTCCTGCTCTCGTGCGCTTTCAGCCTCGCCATGTCGGGGGTCTTCAATCTTCCCTCGACCATCTGGATCTGGTGGGGAGTCGATTCCCTGATCATGTATCTAGTCGGGGGAGCAGTGCTCGGCTGGGCAGCGGAAAAAGTCGCGCCGCAGGGTGCTCGCTGAAGACATCTCTCACCAGCGGCGGGAATTTCCGGTCCGGAGTGCAGCGCCCGCTGCTGCTCTCCGGACTCTCAAAGCCTCCTGACGCCGCCGGCGTGCCCTATCAGCAATACGTCGGCTGGTCGGCGCGCGAATAGTCCCACCGTTACCACACCGGGTACCTGGTTGATCTCCGTCTCGAGGGCTGGCGGATCGAGAATCGTCAGGTTGTGCACATCGAGGATGTGATTGCCGTTATCGGTAACGAAGCGCTCGCGCCACACCGGCCGCCCGCCCATTGCGGATAACTGTCGTGCGACGAAGCTGCGCGCCATCGGCACCACTTCGATCGGCAGGGGGAAGCGCCCGAGCACCTCCACCAGCTTGGAATCATCGATGATGCATACGAAACGTCGCGATGCGGCTGCAACGACTTTCTCCCGTGTCAGCGCTCCGCCGCCGCCTTTGACCAGATGGCGGTGCGCGGTCGCCTCGTCGGCGCCGTCGACGTACAGCTCGAGTGAACCGACGTCATTGAGGTCGAGGACCTCGACCCCGGTGGCCTTGAGACGCGCAGTCGAGGCGTCCGAACTGGATACGGCACCGGCGAGGCGTCCTCGTACGCCGGCGAGCGCGTCGATGAAGTGATTGACAGTGGAGCCGGTGCCGACGCCAACCACCAGGCCATCGGCAAGGTAGTCGAGTGCGGCATGCGCAGCGCGCTTCTTGCGGTCGTCAGGATGCACGCAAGCCTGCAATTCCAGTGTTTTTCGAACAGCAGAGACGACTGTGCCCGCTTGCGCGGGCACAGTCATCGTATTTTGGATTCGAGAACGGGCGGCTGGCTGAATGTGTTCTCAGTTCCAACCGCCGTTCCGCATCCGAAGGGCCTTACTTTTTCTTCGCGGCCTTTCTCTTGGCCTTTTTCTTACCCTTCTTCGCTTTAGCTGCCATGGTAGATCTCCGTGTCGGGTTAGTCCGGGGTCGAGTATATACACGAAATGAATATTGACAAGCAAGAGCGCGTGTGAACTTTGTCGCTCGCTCGCACGATGCATGTCATCGCTGCACGTACGCTTCGATCAGCATCACGCCTCATTCGAGCGAGAGAATGAAGCTCCAGCTGCGCGCGCTCACCGGCATCACCGACAGACGCGAGCCGCGCTTGAGCAGTTCGAAGTCACTCAACTTCGCCCGTGCGTGCGGTCGCAATTCCTCGAGCGTGATCATTCGTTTCAGGCGTCGCACCAGGCGCACATCGACCATGTACCAGCGCGGTTTGGCGCGATCGCTGTCAGGATCGTAGTGATCATCCTTCGGATCAAACGCCGACGGGTCCGGATAGGCCTCGCGTGTGACCTCGACGATGCCGACCACCGCGGGGACTTCGCAGCTGGAGTGGTAAAAGAACGCCTGATCGCCTGCTTTCATATCACGCAGAAAATTGCGGGCCTGATAGTTGCGCACGCCATTCCAGGATGTGGTGGCGTCGCGAGCCTTGGCGAGATGCTCGATGCTGAATGAGCCGGGCTCGGACTTGATCAGCCAATGGTTCATATGGGATTCCTGGTTTGACGTGGAAAGCGCACCACACCCTCCTCGGTGATGACAGCGGTCAGGGGCACGTCCCAATGGTGGGATACGAGCTCATCGACGCGCTGCCAGTGATATGCGACGCCGACAAGACGGGGCTTCAGCCATGTCGCTCTTCGCCGCAGGTACGCGAAAGCTCGATCGTAATAGCCCCCGCCGGTGCCGAGACGCTCGCCACGCGGGCCAAACGCTACGATCGGCACCATCACGAGATCAAGGAGACGCCCTGCAACCAGCGCGTGCTGCTGCTGCGGTTCGGGGATGCCGACGCGGTTTTCCTGCAGCGATGCGTTGAGCGAAGCAAACTTCATGTCGCCACGGCGGGGTCGATCGATGACCGGCACGTACAATTTACAGCCACGCTTGCGCGCAAGCGCGATGATGGGCGCCGTGTCGAGCTCGCCACGCACCGAGAGGTAGACACCGACGCGCGATCCCTGTCGCAGCAGCCTCGATGATGCGAGAGCGTTGCAGGCCGCCATGGCAGCCTCGTGACGCTGCTTCGCCGTGAGAGCACGACGCCGCTGCCGCATGGAACGGCGAATCTGCTCGCGGAATGGATCCTTCAAGAGGAACCTGACGCGCTGCAGTGGAAGGGGTGGCGCCACCCGCCTGTGCCGTTAGTTACCGTTGCTCTCGAACCAGAGCAACAAGTGGGGCGACTGCGGACACTTAAGGCTTTCCGCACCGGGCGGACATGCACAATGCTGTCTGCAAGCCATGGCCCCAAGGGTTTCAAAATTAGGGTCGAGAGGTATTCCCGGTCCCTATCGAACACCGCAGGCGGCGCCAAACTTTTAAAGAGCCCCGTTGGGGGCGCTAAAGCTCGAACTGTTTTCCTTTGCCGAGGACCGAATCAACGCGCTCGGTCAGGCGCCGCAAACGAGCACCCAGCTCGCCAGAGACCGTCTGTTCGCGACCCCTCTTCAGCAACTCATTGGCCATGTTGAGAGCCGCCATCACGGCGATGCGATCGAGGCCCACGACCTTGCCACTGTCGCGGATCTCGCGCATCTTGACACTAAGGTACTCGGCGGAATCGAGCAGATCCGCGCGCTCCTCGTGTCCACAGGCGACAAAATAGTCCTTCTCCAGTATCCGAACGCTGATGCGCGCCGGGTGTTCGCTCATGTCCCGTGCTCCATCGCCTTGAGGCGACCAATCATGGCTTCGACCCTGGCGCGTACCTGCTCATTCTTCTGCAGGAGTGTGGCGCGCTCCGCAGTGAGCGCGTCCTGGCGCTGGCGCAAGGCGCGATTCTCGTCCTTCAGCTGGCTGACCGCACCCACCAGGTCGTCGATGCGCTTTTCGAGTCGCTTGAGCTCGGAATCGACCGAGGTCTTCGAAGTCGCATCATTCATGCGCGCAAATATAGAACTGTGGGTTCACGCCGGTCAATCGAGCGGCGGGTGCATTCTGTGAACTGTGCAAGCGAGTGCTACCATTAAACCCCCCACCGGAGGATCGAAGTTGATGCTGAGCGTCGGGTTTCCGGAGCTCGAGGATACTCTCGCCGAGACGGGATCGCTCGCTGAGGCCGCCGAGGCACATGGAAGCCTGTGCGGGGCGCTGTGTGGGGAGGCACGATTCTCGCTCGAAAGCTGGTTGGACGAGCTGGTGAAGGATCCGACGCAGGTGAACGCGTGGCGCGGTGTGTTCGAAACCGTGTACAGCGAAACACGGCAGGCGCTGGGTGGCGATGCCATGCAATTCGAGCCGCTCCTGCCCGATGACGATCAGCCACTGTCTGGCCGCACGCTGGCGCTCGCCTCGTGGTGCCAGGGCTTTCTATATGGCCTGGGCACCAGTGGCGTGCATTCCGTCGAGGAACTACCTGGCGAAGTCGGTGAGATCGTGCAGGACCTCACCGAGATCAGTCACGCCAGTTTCAGCACCGATGAACCCACTGAGACAGATGAGCAAGCCTACGCTGAGCTGGTTGAATTCGTGCGGGTCGGAGTGCAGCTCATCTACGATGAGCTCGAGCCTCGGCGCACGGCCGCCGAGCCCGGATCGCCGCGGCTGCACTGAGCGCATATGCAGCGGGACGAGTTCGCACGTCGACGCCGGCAGCTGATGCGCATGATGGGCAAGGACGCCATCGCCATACTGCCCGCGGCAACCGTACGTCATCGCAACAGCGACGTCGAATACGCGTATCGCCAGGACAGCGACTTTTTCTACCTCACTGGCTTTCCCGAGCCGGAAGCGGTCGCAGTGCTCATTCCCGGCCGCGCCCAGGCCGAGTACGTGTTGTTTGTCCGCGATCGCGATCCGTCGCGTGAAGTGTGGGACGGCAGCCGCGCCGGGCCCGAGGGCGCAACACGTCACTATGGCGCCGACGATTCATTTCCGATCGCTGACGTCGACGAAATTCTGCCCGGTCTGCTCGAGCGTCGCAGCCGTGTGTACTACGCCATGGGCGTGCATCACGACTTCGATCAGCGCGTGGTGGGATGGGTTAACAGCTTGAGAACGCAGGTTCGCCAGAGTGCACAGACGCCGCACGAATTCGTCGCGCTCGATCACCTGTTGCACGACATGAGACTGTTCAAGAGTCGTAGCGAGCTCGACACGATGCGCCGTGCCGCGCAGATCGCCAGCCGTGCACACGTTCGCGCGATGCGCTTCTGCAAGCCTGGCCTGATGGAATACCAGGTCGAGGCCGAGATCGTGCATGAATTCCGTCGCAATCGCGCCGATACCTCGTACCTGCCGATCGTTGGCGCCGGGCGTAACAGCTGCGTCCTGCACTACCGCGCCAATGACTGTGAATTGAAGGATGGAGATCTGCTCCTGATCGACGCCGGCTGCGAATACGACTCCTACGCTTCCGACATCACTCGCACTTTTCCGGTGAACGGCCGCTTCAGCCCGGAGCAGCGGGCAATCTACGAAGTGGTGCTGCAGGCGCAGCGCGCGGCGCTCACGAAGATCCGTCCCGGCAATCATTGGAATGAGCCGCACGATGCCGCCGTGCGAGCCATCACCCAGGGGCTGGTCAAACTCGGGCTGCTGAAGGGTAAGGTGCCCGCGCTGATTCGTAGCGAGGCGTATCGGCAGTACTTCATGCACCGTACCGGACACTGGCTGGGCATGGACGTGCACGATGTCGGCGATTACAAGATCGACGGGCAATGGCGCGTCTTCGAACCGGGCATGGCGATGACCGTGGAGCCGGGTATTTACGTGCCAGGCGGGAGCAAGGGGGCGCCCCGACGCTGGTGGAACATCGGCGTGCGCATCGAGGACGACGTCGCCGTAACCCGGGATGGCTGTGAGGTGCTCACCCGGCAGCTTCCCAAGGATCCTGACGAGATCGAACGACTGATGCAGGCGGCGTAGAAAACGGTGTCGGCGCGCCGCCGCGAGCGGCCGTCGGCGGTTAAGATTGCGAACAGAACACCTCCCGATGAGGTCCAGCGACCGTGGCGTCGGCCGTGCTTCGACCAGCCGCGGCGCAAGTTTCCTGCAAGTACTTCAATGAGCGCTGAATCATTCGACATCGCGATCGTGGGCGGCGGCATGGTGGGGGCGAGCCTCGCCGCGGCGCTGCGCCCGCTTGGCTTGCGCGTGGCCCTGATCGAGTCCGTACCGCTGCAGGCCGAAATGCAGCCGAGCTTCGACGACCGCACCACGGCGCTTTCCAACGGCAGCCGGCGGATTCTCGGCAGCATGGGAATCTGGGAAGGGCTCGAGCGCGATGCTTCCGCCATCCGGCGCATCCACATTTCCGACCAGGGCCGCTTCGGGTTCGCGCGCATCGACGCTCGCGAGGAGGGCGTCGCAGCGCTCGGCTATGTTGCGGCCAACCGAAGTATCGGCGCTGTATTGTGGCGTGAGCTGCAATCCAGTCCCAACGTGCAGCTGTTGTGCCCGGCGAGTCTCGAGCATATCGAGCCGTACGCCAATGGAGTGAAGCTGCTCATAAATGCGCAGCAAGGAACGACCGAGCTGCAGGCGCGCCTGGTGGTCGCAGCCGATGGCGCGCAGTCGGTCGTGCGCAGGCACGCCGGCATAGAAGTGACGTCGTGGGACTACGGCCAGACCGCGATCATTACCAACATCGCGACGCAGCGGTATCACGACCACGTGGCTTACGAGCGGTTCACACCGACCGGACCTCTCGCGATACTTCCCTTGGTGGATGGCCGCTGCACAGTCGTATGGACGTTGGCTCCTGAATTTGCTGAAACAACGCTGCGGCTCGGTGATGATGCTTTTCTCGCGGCCCTGCAGGAGCGATTCGGTTTCAGGCTCGGCCGCTTCACCCGCGTAGGACGCAGGCATGCGTATCCGCTCACGCTCACGCGCGCCGACGAACGTATCGGCGAACGCCTCGTAATCATCGGCAATGCCGCGCAGGGGCTTCACCCCATCGCCGGGCAGGGCTTCAACCTTGGGTTGCGCGACGTCGCGGCGCTCGCCGAGGCGATCGCCGACGCGCGAGAGGATCCAGGCGCTTCCGAAATGCTGGCACGCTACGACGAGTGGCGGCGCGCCGATCGTCGCAGCGTCATCGCCTTCACCGACGGGCTGGTGCGTCTGTTCGGCAGCCCGCTGGGACCCGTCAAGGCGCTTCGTGATGTGGGATTGCTGCTTTTCGACGTGCTGCCGCCGGCGAAGAGTGCACTTGCGCTGCTCAGCATGGGCGTTGCGGGGCGCCTGCCCAAGCTGTCGCGCGGCATTGGGTTGTCATGAAGGCGAAGTCAAATGTCGTCATTCTCGGCGGCGGCATGGCGGGCGCCTGCCTCGCCAGCTTGCTTGCCAGGCGAGGGGCCGTTCCGGCATCCGCGATCACGTTGGTCGAGGCGAGATTGCCCGACCGGCCACAAGCCGGCGGGGCCGTAGATCTGCGCGTCTCTGCGATTTCGCGTGCCACGCAGCGCATCCTGACAGTGTGCGGCGCCTGGGAGAGCATTGCAGCGGGACCGATCTGCGCCTACGAGCGCATGATCGTGTGGGATGAAGCTGGGCGGGCGGGAGAAGCAGGATCGATCGAATTCGACTGCGCCGAGATCGGGCAGCCGAACCTCGGTTACATCGTAGAGAACCGCCGGCTGCAATGGGCCTTGCTGGAGCAGGCGCGATTGGCCGGCGTACAGACCATCCAGGCGCGTGCCTCGGGCCTCTCGAGCGCTGCAGATTCGATTACCGTGGAGCTCGAGGGTGGGACTCGTATTGCGAGCACGCTCGCGATCGCCGCCGACGGTGCCAAGTCGCCCGCGCGCAAGATGATGCGCATTGCAGTACGCGAGAGCGAGAGCCAGCAGCGCGCGATCGTCTGCCATGTTCGCACCGCGGGCTCGCACCAGAACACGGCGTGGCAGCGCTTCCTGCGCAGCGGCCCGATTGCACTTCTCCCCTTGCATGATGGGCGCTGTTCAATCGTGTGGACAACGACACCTGACGACGCCAGCGGGCTCGTCGCTCAGTCCGAAGCTGAGTTCTGCCGTTCCATCGAGGCAGCTGTGGATGGTGTTCTGGGTCGGGTCGAGTCGGTGAGCGAGCGGGCTCATTTTCCGCTGCGCAGCGTGCACGCGGAGTGCTACGTTCAGCCGCGCTTTGCTTTGATCGGCGATGCGGCACATGCGGTACACCCGCTGGCGGGGCAGGGAGTCAACCTGGGATTCCTCGACTGCGCGGCGCTGGCGCAGATCATCGAGGCGGCACTGACAGACGGCGCCGATCCGGGAGACCTGCGCTCGCTGCGCAAGTACGAGCGTTGGCGCAAGGGCGAGAATCTCCTCATGCTGAGCGCTCTCGATGGGCTGAATGGGCTCTTCTCCAACGACAACCCCTTGCTCGGGGCTCTGCGACGCTCTGGCCTATCAGCGGTGAACCGCGTAGCACCTGCCAAGGCGCTGTTCATGCGACGCGCGCTGGGCCTCGCGGGAGATCTGCCGCAGATCGCACTCGTGGACAACTGAGCGGACCGCAAAGTTGGGCACCGACGGCTACAGAAGGGCATTGACTGAGCTCCTGGCGGGCGCCGGCATCGCTGTCGATGGCCAGCAACCCTGGGATATTCGGGTGCTCGACCCGCGCATGTTCCGCCGCGTGCTTGCGGATGGCTCGGTCGGGGCCGGCGAGTCCTATATGGATGGCTGGTGGGATTGCGCCCGGCTCGACGAGATGTTGCGGCGGGTCTTCAGCTCTGGCGTCGACGAGCAGTTGCCCACCTGGCGTCAAGTAATCGCCGAGCTTCGCGCGCGTCTGTCCAACCCCCAGGCGCTCCACCGTGCTTTTGCGGTCGGTGAGCGCCACTACGATATCGGTGACGACCTCTACGAGCGCATGCTGGACCGTCGCATGATCTACAGCTGCGGCTATTGGCGTGCGGCAGCCGATCTCAACCAGGCCCAGGAAGCGAAGCTCGACCTGGTGTGCCGTAAGCTCGGGCTGCAACGCGGCATGCGCGTGCTCGATATCGGTTGCGGCTGGGGTGGCGCGGCGCAGTTCGCCGCCGAACGTTACGGCGTGAAAGTCACCGGCATCACCGTCTCGCGTCGTCAGGCCAACGCCGCGATCGAGCGGTGTCGCGGGTTGCCAGTGAACATCGTGCTCGAGGACTATCGTAGTCTTTCAGGGCGATTCGACCGGATCTGCTCGCTCGGCATGTTCGAGCACGTCGGCGTGCGCAACTATCGGACCTACTTTTCAACCGCGCGTAACCTGCTCGAATCCGATGGCCTGTTCCTGCTGCACACGATCGGGGGAAACACTTCGGTGCAGGCCAATGATCCCTGGATCGAGCGCTATATCTTTCCAAATTCGATGCTGCCCTCGATGGCTCAGATTACGCAGGCCGCCGAGGGCCTGTGGGTGATCGAGGACTGGCACAGTTTCGGCCAAGACTACGACCGCACGCTCATGGCCTGGTACGAAAATTTCGAGCGGCACTGGAACGAGATCGCGCCGCAGTACGGCGAGCGCTTCCGGCGTATGTGGCACTTCTGGCTACTCGGTTCCGCAGCTGCGTTTCGCGCGCGGCGTAATCAGCTCTGGCAGATCGTGCTCTCGCCCTCTGGTGTGACCGGAGGTTACCGCGAGGTGCGCTGATGGAGCCGTTCATTCAGAGCCCGCCGGCCCTTGCGAACCAGTACCTGGACGACACGCTGTTGCGTTCGATTCTCAGGCGCCGTCTGCCTGAGGAAGTACTGGCGGCCATCGAGCCGGAGCTCGGACGCACCGGCGCGCTGGCGGGTGGTGAGCTGTACGCCATGCAGCTTGCGGATCGCCTCAATGAGCCGCGGCTGACGCACTGGGACGCTTGGGGTAACCGCATCGATCAGATCGAGCTCACGCCGCTGTGGCGTCGGGCTGAGACGCTCTCCGTCGAGCTCGGACTCACGGCGATTCCGTACGAGCGGCGTCACGGCCGCTTCTCGCGCGTGCATCAGTTCGCTCTCGTGTACCTCTTTCACCCCTCGACAGATGTGTATACCTGCCCGCTCGCGATGACGGATGGCGCCGCGCGCACACTGCTCGAGTCTGGAAATGACGAGCTCGTGGCGCGCGCCGTGCCACGCCTTACCAGCAGAGACCCTGGAACTTTCTGGACCAGCGGCCAATGGATGACCGAGTCGACGGGCGGTTCCGATGTGGGTGCCTCACTCACCACAGCCATCTGCGATGCACAGGGTGCGTGGCGACTCGACGGTCGCAAGTGGTTCACCTCCGCAGCGACCTCGCAGATGGCGCTCACGCTCGCGCGGCCGGTGGGCAACGGACCGGGAGGCAGCGGGCTGGCACTGTTCTATGTCGAAACGCGCGACGGGTCAGGACGGCTGCAGGGCATTCGCATCGAGCGGCTCAAAGACAAGCTCGGCACACGCAAGGTGCCGACTGCTGAATTGACACTGCAGGGCACCCTCGCGATACCAGTCGCCGGTACGACGCACGGTACCCGGCACATCGAGCCCATGCTCAAGATCACGCGGGTCTGGAACAGCGTTTGTGCTTGCGCCTTCATGCGGCGCGCAACAGCGCTTGCTGCTGACTATGCGCACAAACGCGCTGCATTTGGTGCGCGGCTGATCGAATTACCGTTGCACGCTGACACACTCGCGGGAATGCAGGCCGAGCTTGCCGGGGCACTGCAGCTCACGTTCGAGCTGGTCGAGCTGCTGGGTGCAGATGAATCACGCGAGCTCGACGATGATGGACGCCACCTGTTGCGGCTGCTCCTGCCAATTACCAAGCTCATTACAGGCAAACAGGTCGTCGGCTCTGTCAGCGAGGCACTGGAGTCCTTGGGGGGCGCCGGCTACGTCGAGGACACCGGTCTGCCGGTCCTCCTGCGCGACAGTCAGGTCCTGCCGATCTGGGAGGGCACGACGAATGTCCTGTCGCTCGATGTGTTGCTGCGCACGGATCTGCAGCAAGGCTTGAAGGCTGTCAGTGCGCGCCTTGCGCGGGCACTTGGCAGCGCGCAGGAGCCACGCCTCGAAGATCCCACCGAAGTTGCACGCCATCTGCTGGAGCGTGCGGTGCGCTGGATTTCGCTCGACCGTGAGCGCGATGCCACTCAGGCGGCGGCGCGTCGTTTCGCACTGGTGCTGGGCCGCAGCCTGCAACTCGCACTGCTCATCGAGCAGGCGCAATGGTCCTGGGAGAAGGAAAGGGATGAAGCAGGAATCGCGCTCGCGCGGCGCTTCAGTTCGGTGCCGCTGTCAGGCATCGACGGCGCGCCGCTCGCGGAATCGCGCGCCGCATTGCAAGGGCTGATGCCCGATCAGAAGATCCGGAACAGGTGAAAGTCGCCGGAATGGTTGTCCTGGAAGTCGCTGAGCATGCGGCGCTCGCGACCGCCGAACAGTCCGGAACTGGTGAGCAACGCGTCCACTTCGAACGGCGACAACATGCGCTCGGTCTCGCGGAAGCGCACGCCAGTGGACGAAGCAGGGCGCTGCTTTTCACCTGCCAGATTCTGTAAAGCCAGATTCGGGTTGCGCATACGGTACCTTCAAAATGGGCCCGGACACGCTAGCGCTGGTTCGGGAAAGGAATGTTGTTTGACGGCAAGTTTCGGGCGCGAAATTGTCGAATTGCGAGCTGTCTCTCATCGCCGACAGGAACTTGCTGCGACGCGAAGGACAGAGTAGTCCGAGCCGGCCATTGGGTGGGGGGTTGTGCCAACTCCGGGCTGATCACGCCCGATGACGGTGCTATCTGAAGATGTATCCCCGCAAACATTGCTCGCCCGAGTTGGCACAATCCCCCCGACCGCAATGTCCGTCTCGTCCGAAGTTGAGAGCAAAGATCTGGCGGCTGCGCCTCTTTGGATCAAAGCAGGACGATCTGGTCGCTGGGTGGGTGTGCCTCGAGCTCGTGTAGCTAATGCCCTCTGTCCGGGCGATCAGCGATCAGACCGGATTCACTGCTGGCAAGCTGACCTATCGGCGTCTGATCGCCGCCCGGACTGAGGGTTCGCGCGCGACCTTGAGCGTTCCTCGCTCAAGTGTCGTCGCTGCGCATTGGCTCCACGAGCTCGAGGCTCACCCACCCGGCGGCCAGACCGGACTGCTCTGCAAATAATCAGCGAGCGAGGCGGTCGATCTTCGCGGCGCAGATGAAGTCGTTTTCGGACAGGCCCTGGATTGCATGCGTCGTGAAACGCACGTTGCACTGGTTGTAACCGACTTCCAGGTCAGGATGATGGTCCTCGACATTGGCGACATGCGCCAGCGCGTTGACGAAACTCATGGTGCGGAAGAAATCCTTGAAGCGAAATTCGCGCCGGATCTGGCGTGCGTCGTCGGAAAGCCTCCAAGCGGCATCGAGCTTGGCCAGATATTTCCGCGCTTCAGCTGCTGTCAGGGCAGGAACACCGCCCTCGCAGGGCACGCATTTGCGATCGACGAGCTCAGTCATGGTGAAGGCTCCTCGGGGTACTTACGCTCCACGTACTCTTCCACGAGCTGCTGAAATTCCTCCGCGATGCGCTCGCCTTTGAGCGTCACGGTCTTCTCGCCATCGACATAGACCGGTGCGACCGGGCGCTCGCCAGTGCCCGGCAAACTGATGCCAATGCTCGCGTGCTTGCTCTCGCCGGGTCCATTCACCACACAACCCATCACCGCGACCGTCATGTCTTCCACGCCCGCGTGGCGTTTGCGCCATTCCGGCATGCGCTGACGGATGTGACCCTGGATCTTCTGCGCCAGTTCCTGGAAATACGTGCTGGTAGTGCGCCCACAGCCGGGACACGCCACGACCATCGGCATGAATGAGCGCAGGCCCATGGTCTGCAAGATCTCCTGCGCGACGATAACTTCGTTGGTGCGATCGCCGCCCGGCTCCGGAGTGAGTGAGACACGAATCGTGTCGCCGATCCCTTCCTGCAGCAGCACTGCCATCGCCGCCGTCGACGCGACGATGCCCTTTGAGCCCATGCCCGCTTCCGTAAGGCCGAGATGCAGCGGGTAGTCGCAGCGCGATGCGAGGTTGCGGTACACGGCGATCAGGTCCTGCACGCCGCTCACCTTCGCGCTGATGATGATGCGATCGTGCCTGAGCCCAAGTTCCTCGGCGCGGCGCGCGCTTTCAAGTCCCGACAGGACGATGGCTTCACGCATCACTTCGACGGCATCCAGCGGCTCGGCGCGCTTCGAGTTCTCGTCCATCAGTCGCGTCAACAGGTCCTGGTCGAGGCTGCCCCAATTCACGCCGATGCGCACTGGCTTGTCGTAGCGACAGGCGACTTCGATCATCTCGGCGAATTGCGGGTCGCGTTTGCTGCCGCGTCCGACATTGCCGGGATTGATGCGGTACTTGTGCAGGGCCTGCGCACAGGCCGGGTGCTCCTTGAGAAGCTTGTGACCGTTGAAATGAAAGTCACCGATGAGCGGCACGTGTACACCGGCCTGATCCAGTCGTTCGCGAATCGCAGCTACCTGCGCCGCGGCCTCGGTAGTGTTGACGGTGATGCGCACCAGCTCGGAACCGGCGAGGGCGAGTGATTTCACCTGCCGGGCGGTGCCCTCCGCATCGGCGGTGTCGGTATTGGTCATCGACTGCACGACGATCGGCGCGCCGCCTCCGATCTGGACTCGGCCGACGTGGACGGCGATGGAGTGACGGCGATTGAGGGGCATCAGCAGGCGTTCCGGGAGGAGGCGCGAATTCTAGCGCACCAGGCTAGCGGCAGCCCGCTCGCAGGCCGAACGTAGATTCAGCGTGGGGCTGGCGGCAGCCGCGTGGACTGCCAGTTGATGAGCTGCCAGTGCCCGGCGCGCCAGGCGTACGCGTCCGTGTATCGAATCTCGAGCGTCATCGGTTGGCCACCGAGCTGGCCTCGCACGGTGATGTAGCCCGTGCCGATGGCGACTGTTCCATACAGGCGCGCCTGGAATTCATGCACGTCGATCGACTCGTAGCGAATGCGCCCCGAGCGGATGGTCTCGAGAAATTGCTGCTTGTTCTCGACCTGGCCGGTGGAGTGGCAGTACAGAAGCTCGTCCGCCAACAGCGGATCGAGGGCGGCGAGATCTTGTGCGGTCAGGGCGGCGAAACGCTGTCGTTCGACCTGCTGCACCTGTTCGATCGTGCCATTGCCGCCGCGCGTATCGCCGGAAGATGCACACGCCGCGAGAAGCGGCAATGCGAACAACGCAACAAAGGCTTCTGTCAGATGTTTCATGGCGGAACTGTCCCTCGCAGCTCAGAGCAGACGTCGGTCTTGGCTCCAAGAAATCTGATGGGATCCCCTGTGCCGCGCGGTCAACGCGCGGGCTGGCTCAAAGGGGCGCAAAGATACCTTAGGAAGGTGCGCTCGCTCCATGCCGGCGCACTGACGCGCCGCACTATTTCGCGGTGGGGCTGCTGATGAGCGCCCGCGAAACCTCGAAGATGGTGGCAAACACGCGTTCGAGCGCGGCGCGGGGATACACGTCGGATGCGGAGCTGAGGAGCGCTTCCACCATGCGACGCTCGCGTTCCGGATCATGCGCCGGCAGCGCGCACTCCCGCTTGATCTGCATCACCTGGTGCACGATGCGGCCGCGTCTTTCAAGCAGTGCGAGAAGCTCCTGGTTGATCGTATCCAGTTCCTCACGTAAGCAGCCCAGGTCGAGGGCTGCAGCTGCGGAAAGTACCGGCGCGGCGGGCTCCACTCTGGCGATTGGCACGGGCCGTGCGATCTTGCGTTGGCCGCGCATCAGTCTGCCACCACGATGCGGGTCTTCTTGAGGACCCAGACAGTGAGCCAGAGCGCCGCCGCGGCCGCGAGGACCTGCAGCAATGACGTTGCGATGCGCGAGCTCCTCGGGAGTCCAGCCATCACGGCTGAGGTTGTAGAGCGTCGCGAGGATCAGGACGCCGATCCAGCCGAAGGGTGTGCCGTACTCCTTTACGAGGAGCCGGCGCCAATGAAACTGCGACTGCGAGAGTGTCGTGCCGAGCCCCTTGAACCGGGGCAGCCAGCGCGGCACGTCGCGGCAATAGTCTTCGAACCCGGCGCCGAACTTGTCGCGCAGGAATTGTTCCTCGGCGGCGATGATGGCGGCGTAGGCGAGCACCACGAGCGGCAACGCGACCAGCAGTGTCGTCAGCGAGTTCGATGCGAGCGCCACACCGATGACGATCAGGATATTGCCGACGTACATCGGGTTGCGGCAGTGGGAGTAGATCCCCTCGGTGACGAGATCATCAGCATAGACTCGGCCGCCACGTCCGCCCCGCACGATATAGCGCAGCCCGATCGTTCCGGCGCGCACCAGCTGACCCAGGATCGCAAACGCTGCCCCCACGCACGCAGCCGTCAGCGGATTCTCGAACAGGCGCGGCCCCGGCAGCAGGACCAGCAGGCACAAGAACGGAAAGATGATGTTTCGGTAGCGAAACAGGAACCGGCCGAGCGCCACCATTTACTTCACCGCTACGAGACCGCAGAAGTTGTACCACTTGAAGAACACGTCGACGCTGCTGAAGCCGGTCTCCAGCAACAGCTCGCGATTCTCGAGCAGCTTGTAGGGAACCAGCACGTTCTCGAGCGCCTCGCGCTTCTGGCTGATCTCGAGCTCGCTGTAGCCGTGGCGGCGCTTCATCTCGTAGTAGTAGTCGATGAAGAGCCGATTGAGGAGCGATTCCTCCCCCAGCACCTTCTCGACGACGATCACGCAACCCTGCGGGTTGAGGCCGCGGTAGATGTCGGCGAGCAGTCGGTTACGGCGCAATGGCCGGATGAATTGCAGTGTCAGTATCAGCATCGCGAGCGAGGCGTTCTCGATCTCGATGCCCTCGTTGAGATCGGCGCACCGCAGCTCGACCTGCCGGTCAACGCCGTGCTGGCTCATCTTGCTGCGACAGCGGTCGAGCATCTCGGCAGCGTTGTCGATGCCGACGAAGCGGACGCTGGGATCGAGGCTGCGATGCATGTTGATGAAGGTGGTGCCGGTCGAGCAGCCGAGGTCGTAGACGTTGCTCTCGGGTGTCACGAAATCCCGTGCCATCTCCGCGATCATGCGCTGGATCTCGACATAGAAGGGCACGGACCGGGTCACCATGTCGTCGAAGACGGTGGCAACGGCCTGGTCGAATTTGAAGTCCGACACCGCCGAGCGCGCGTCCCGGTACACTTCGTCCGTTTCGATCTTCGCCGCCATGACTTACCCCGCGTTCAGACGAACGCCACCCGATCGGATCATGAGACTGCAGTGAAGCGAAATCAATCAGTGACCTGGGTGTTGACGCTCTTTGTACTTCTGATCGGGGCTTCATTGCTGCTCGCGGCGGCCCTCAGTCCCCTGGTCCAGAAAGGGTTGTCGGCGCTGCAGGTATTCCCCCTGCACCGCGTATTCAACCGCATCGCCATGCTCGCGTTCCTGGTCGGCGCTTGGCTCCTGTTCAGGCGGGAGGATCTGGCGAATCGCGAGGCGCTGGGCTATGGCGCACCGCCGCGCGTGTTCCTGGGCAGTGTAGCCGTGGGTTTCGCGCGCGGGGCTGGCATCCTCATGATCGCCGTCTGCGCAGTGCTTGTGGCATCCTTCAGGTGCGTATCGTGCGAGTCGGAATACTCCGATTCCCTGTCAGGAATGCTTGTCGGCAATTCCGGCGCGCGCTGCTGGCCGGTTTCACCGTCGCGTTGATCGAAGAGACCTTCTTTCGCGGCGCGATGTTCAGTGCTCTCGCGCGGCAGGGCCATTGGATCACTGCCGCGGTGCTCACCTCGATGCTGTATTCCCTGGTGCATTTCGTCGGCGAGAAGGTTCGCATCGCGCCTGAAGATGTGAACCTCGCGAGCGGCTGGGTGATCCTGCAGCGTTACTTCAGCGCCTTCGCCGATCCGGCGCGGATCGGCGATGCGGCGCTGGCGCTCTTCCTGGTGGGCATGCTCCTGGCGTTGATACGTCGCCTGACTGGTCACATCGGCGGCTGCATCGGGCTGCATGCGGGCTTCGTCGCGGTGATTGCACTGTTCCGCGAAGTGACCACGCCCATGTTCGATGGCACCTGGTCATTTCTGGTCAGTCGCTTCGACGGCCTGGTGGGATACCTCGTTGCCGTTGCAGCAGCGCTGTGCTGCGCGGCGACTCGGCCTTCGGTACTCGCGGCAGCTGCGCAGGTGCGGGCAGCGGTTGATTTGGCTATCATGCCGGCCACTCGTCGCAGCCCGTCCGGAGAGAATCCGGCCCTTGGCCCGGATCGCCGAAGGCGCAACCCGCCCGGAAACGCTCAGGCACCAGAACGGCAGGCTCGAAGACGAGCTCTGGAGAGCGGTTGTCCTTCCCCGCCAATGCGCGCGGGATGACACAACCCACCGAAGGGGTGCGGCGCAGAGTGCGCCTGATCTCTCAGGTCACAGGACAGAGGGGCGGCCGGCCATCTAGGCCTGCCGCCCTTTTTTTTGGTCGGGGGATCGATGGGCCTTAGGACATCTCTTTATCAGCGTCACGTGGAGCTCGGCGCCCGCATCGTCGATTTCGGCGGTTGGGACATGCCCGTCAACTACGGCTCGCAGATCGAAGAGCACCACGCCGTACGCCGCGACGCGGGAATGTTCGACGTCTCGCACATGTGTATCGCGGACCTCAAGGGCGCGCGGGTGCGTCCGTTCCTTCGCAATCTGCTTGCCAACGACGTCGCGCGGCTGCAGACCCCTGGCAAAGCGCTCTATAGCTGCATGCTGCGAGAAGATGCCGGCATCCTCGATGACCTCATCGTCTACTTTCTCACCGAGTCCTGGTTTCGCATGGTGGTCAACGCCGGAACACGCGACAAGGATCTCGCCTGGATCCGCTCGCGCGCAGCGGCCCACGGCGTCGAGGTAACCGAGCGCAAGGACCTCGCGATGATTGCCGTGCAGGGACCGAATGCTCGCGAAAAAGCGGCGCAGGTGATCCCAGCTGAGCATCGAAGTACCGCGCTCGCACTTGGCACCTTTGTCGGCGCCGAATGTGCCGACCTTTTCGTCGCACGGACCGGTTACACCGGCGAAGATGGCTGGGAGGTGATGGTGCCGGCCGCTCGCGCCGTTTCGATCTGGAATTCGTGGAGCGCGGCGGGTGTCCGGCCTTGCGGACTCGGCGCGCGTGACACTCTGCGGCTCGAAGCTGGCATGAATCTGTATTCCTCGGACATGGACGAGTCCACGCATCCGCTCGAATCCGGACTCGGGTGGACGATCGCGTGGGAGCCGGCGGAGCGTGACTTCATTGGACGCGCAGCCCTGCAGAAGGTGAAGGCGGCCGGCACTGCCCGCAAGCTCGTCGGGTTGCTGCTGGAGGATCGCGGGGTGCTTCGTTCACATCAGAAAGTCATCGTCGGCGCTTCCGGCGAGGGTGAGGTTACGAGCGGCACGTTTTCGCCGACGCTCGAACGCTCGATCGGCCTCGCCCGCGTGCCCGTCGCGACCGGCGAGAGAGTGCAGGTCGATATTCGCGGCAAGCTGCTCGCAGCTCGGGTAGTCAAGCCACCGTTCGTAAGAAATGGGAGATCTCTGGTGTCATGAGCAACATTCCTGCAGATTTGCGATACACGAAGGCCCACGAGTGGGTGCGCACGCTGGCTAACGGCACGGTGGAGGTCGGAATTACCGATCACGCTCAATCCGCGCTCGGCGACCTCGTCTTTGTCGAGGTGCCGGAAGCAGGTCGTCAGATCGATGCCGAGGACGCCTGCGCGGTGGTCGAGTCGGTGAAAGCAGCCTCAGATGTGTACGCGCCGATCAGTGGCGAGGTCACCGAGGGCAATGGGGCGCTTGCCAATGCGCCCGAGCTCGTGAATCAGGACCCTTACGGCGCGGGCTGGTTGATGCGGCTGCGCCCGAAGCGCGCCTCCGACATCGGCGCACTCATGGATGCCGATGCGTACGCAAAGCATCTCGAGAGCGAAGCGAGCTGATCTTCCGGCCTCAGGTCGCGACCCACAATTCCGGCCAGGAGTCTTCCGACATGCCTTTCATTCCCCACACCGAAGCTGACATTCGCGCGATGCTCGATGTGATCGGCGTTCGCAGCATCGACGATCTCTTCGATGAAATCCCGCCCGAGCTCAAGGCGCGTGGCCTGCAGGGCGTGCCGGCGGGCGTCAACGAGATGGAAATAACGCGCATCATGCAGGCCTTCGCGACGCGCGATGGCAAGGCGCTGTGCTTCCTCGGGGCCGGCGCGTACGAGCATCACATCCCGGCTGCGGTTTGGGCGATCACAACCCGCGGCGAGTTCTACAGCGCCTATACGCCATACCAGGCCGAGGCCAGCCAGGGCACGCTGCAGCTCATTTATGAATACCAGACGATGATGGCGAACCTGACGGCGCTCGATGTCTCGAATGCATCGCTGTACGACGGCGCTTCTGCCCTGGCCGAGGCGTGTCTGATGGCGGTGCGCGCGCATCGCAGGTCGAACTCCGCACGCATTCTCGTGCCCGCCACGCTCAATCCAACCTACCGCAGAGTCGCGCGCAGCATCGCGGGCTTGCAGGACTTCACTTTCGAGGATCTTCCTTACGAAACGTCGGGCGGGAACCTGTCGCTGGAGAGCCTGCGTGCCTACGAGGGACAGGACGTCACCGCACTCGTCATCCAGCAACCCAATTTCTTCGGCGTGCTCGAGGAGGTTGACGAGCTGGTGGACTGGGCGCATCGCAACGGCACACTGGTGATTGGCGTCGTGAATCCAACCTCGCTCGCATTGCTGAAACCGCCCGGGCAGTGGGGCCAGACCGGTGCCGACATCGCATGTGGCGAAGGCCAGCCGCTCGGTGTGCCGCTTTCTGCCGGCGGCCCATACTTCGGTTTCATGGCGACGCGACTGGAATTCGTGCGCCAGATGCCGGGACGTATCGTGGGGCGCACCGTGGATCTCGACGGACGGCCCGGTTTCACGCTGACGCTGCAGGCGCGCGAACAGCACATTCGGCGCGGCAAGGCGACCTCGAACATCTGCACCAATCAGGGCCTGCTCGTAACCGCTGCCACGATCTATCTCACGCTGCTCGGTCCGCAAGGTCTCGAGCGTGTCGCAGCGACCAGTCACGCCCGCACAGAAGAGCTGTTGCAGGCTTTGGCGCGTGTTCCCGGCGTGCGACCCAAGTTTGCGAGGCCTCGCTTTCACGAAGCGGTGGTCGAGCTCGATCGTCCCGCCGCGCCGGTACTCGCGGCACTCGCCGAGCGCTCTATCCTGGGTGGTTTTGATCTCGGCTCCGAGTATCCGGAGCTGGACCGCTGCATGCTGGTATGCGCGACCGAGGCGCGCACTGGAGCGGACATCGAGACCTTCGCGCGTGAGCTCGCCGACGTGATCAAGTCGGCCCGCGCGGCTTGACTACGCAAGGACAAGGACATGAGCCAGTTGGTGAAAAAGGTCGTCGAGCCCGAGAAAGTCATCTTCGAGCATTCGCGTAGCGGCCGCACGGCCACCGCACAATTACCGCCCGATTCAAAAGCGGCCGACCTGCCGGGCCACCTGATGCGAAAGACTCGCCCCATGCTTCCGGAGGTTTCGGAGCTGCAGGCGGTGCGCCATTTCACACGCCTTTCGCAACTCAACTTCTCCATCGACACGCATTTCTATCCGCTGGGCTCGTGCACGATGAAATACAACCCCAGGGCGTGCAACAGCCTGGCCATGCTGCCGGAGTTCCTGGGTCATCATCCGCTCGCGCCCGAAACGCTCAGTCAGGGATTTCTCACCTGCATGTACGAGCTGCAGGAGATGCTCAAGGAAGTGACGGGCATGCAGGCCGTGTCGCTGACTCCAATGGCGGGCGCCCAGGGGGAGCTGGCAGGAGTCGCCATGATCATGGCTTACCACCGCGCGCGCGGAAATCTCGAGCGCGATGAAATCATCGTCCCGGAGGCGGCGCACGGCACCAATCCGGCCACTGCCACGATGTGCGGCTGCAAGGTGCGCGAGATTCCCAGCAGTGCCGATGGCGATGTGGATCTTGAGGCTCTGCAGGGCGCTGTCGGCCCAAAGACCGCGGGCATCATGCTCACCAATCCATCCACGCTCGGCGTGTTCGAGCGTCGCATCGCGCAAGTGTCGCGCCTCGTGCACGATGCCGGCGGGCTGCTGTATTACGATGGCGCGAATCTCAACGCGATTCTCGGTAAGGTGCGACCGGGTGACATGGGTTTCGACGTGATCCACATGAACCTGCACAAGACGTTCTCGACGCCGCATGGCGGTGGCGGGCCGGGGTCCGGGGCCGTCGGGGTGGGCAAACGCTTGCTGCCGTTCCTGCCCGTGCCCGTCGTCGGGCGAGAGGCAGAGCGCTACCGGTGGCTGACGGAGAAAGATCTGCCGCAATCGATTGGCCGACTGTCAGCCTTCATGGGCAATGCAGGTGTGCTGCTGCGCGCGTACGTGTACATGCGCATGCTCGGTCGTGCGGGCATGACGCGCGTCGCGGAGTTTGCCGCACTCAATGCCAATTACATGCTGACAAGACTGAAAGCGGCAGGGTTCGATGCCGCTTACCCGCAGCGCCGCGCCAGCCACGAGTTCATCCTGACACTGCGTCGGTTGGCCAGGGAGCAGGGTGTCAGTGCGATGGATGTCGCAAAGCGACTCCTCGACTACGGCTTCCATGCGCCTACGACCTATTTCCCCCTACTGGTCCCGGAGTGTCTCCTCATCGAACCAACCGAGACCGAAGCCCTGGAAGATCTCGATGCATTCATCGATGCCCTGATCGCCATTCGTGCCGAGGCCGACGACCAGCCACAGACGCTGCGCGAGGCGCCGCATGATCTGCCAGTCCGGCGCCTCGATGACGTGCGTGCCGCCAAGCAGCTCGATCTGGTGTGGAAGCCCGCAGCGTGATTGAACGCAACAAGCCGCGCGGCCTGACGCGGCTGATTCGGGCATTTGGTAACAGCCTGCGCGGGTTTATCGGCGCATTTCGCGAGGAGGCCGCATTTCGCCAGGAGCTGGCGCTGGCGCTGGTCGTGGTGCCGGCGGGACTCTGGTTCGGCCGCACTGGCATCGAGCGCGCGTTGCTCGTCGCTCCGATGCTGGTGGTCCTGATCGTGGAGTTGCTCAATAGCGCAGTGGAAGCGGCGATCGATCGCATCGGGCCGGAGCATCACGAGCTGTCCGGACTAGCGAAGGATATTGGCTCGGCAGCAGTGTTTCTGGCGATTGTTCTCCTGGCAGCGGTGTGGCTGCTGGTTTTTGTGGAGTAGCGGTTCCCGTCGCGGCGCAATTTTCGGTGGCTGTGCCGCCAACATTGCCTACAATCTGGCGCTACTGGGCGACTAAGGGCTGCCGATGGCGGCCATAGGACACGACTTCGGTCCGTATGAAACCTGGATGCAAAGTTGTGGTCTGAGCCTCAAGCACGTCGCCCGGGTGGAATCCGAGTTCACCGCGCAGGCCTATATCGCCACCGATCTGGATGCCAACCAGATCACGGCCTTCCGTCCCGGTGCGATGAATCACTCGCACGCGAATCGCGTGCCGGCAGAGGGCAGCATTCAACGCGGTGTGATCTTGAATGACGGGCGTGAAGGAATGCTGCAGCACGCTGAGCAGTTCGCGGCTGCGGGTATTCTTGATGGGCGCAATCAACGGATTGCGCACCAGGGCACGCAAATGCACCACTTCACGCGTGCAGAATTCGCGCGGAGGTTCCAGCAGCAATTCGACTATCGTTTTTCGCACGAAGGGTACTCACAACAAGGCTTTTCATGAGACGAAAATCCTCGCTTGTCACGCTCGCTCTGTACTTCGTCTGTGGCATGGTCGCGGGCCAGACTCCGCCCACTGCCGCGCCCCAAGGCACCGCACCGCCGCAGGTGCAGCCGGCCGAACCTTCGCCTGAAGCCGGGCCAGAACAGATCCCGCCCGAAGAGGTACCTGGTCAGGTACCACCGGGTACGACGCCAAATGCGGCGCCCGGGCCTCTGCAGACGATCGAAAGTGAGGAAAGTCCCGCGTGGGCAAGAACGTTGGAGCGTATCGCAAGCGGCGTTGTGTCAATCCAGGTCGACGAGGTCCGCGCCTTCGACACTGAATGGAACGCGTCCGCCCAAGCCACCGGTTTCGTCGTGGACGCGAAACGAGGTCTTATCCTGACCAATCGGCATGTGGTGACGCCTGGTCCAGTGACCTCGCAGGCGACCTTCCTCAATCGCGAGGAAGTGCCGCTCTACCCTGTATACCGCGATCCGGTGCATGACTTTGGTCTGTATCGCTACGACCCGCAGAAGCTGCGTTTCATCAAGCCGACGGAGCTGCCGCTCTATCCTGAGGGGGCACAGGTCGGGCGCGAGATCCGCGTCATCGGCAATGATGCCGGCGAGCAGATTTCCATCCTCGCGGGCACGCTCGCGCGCCTGGATCGCGATGCGCCCAACTATGGCATCGGCAAGTACAACGACTTCAATACTTTCTACCTGCAGGCAGCCTCGAGCACTTCCGGAGGGTCCTCTGGCTCGCCAGTTGTGGATGTCAATGGCCGCGTCGTCGCACTCAATGCTGGTGGCAGTTCTGGCGCAGCGTCGAGCTTCTACCTGCCGCTCGCGCGCGTGCAGCGTGCCTTGAAGCTGATCCAGGACGGGAAATCGGTCACGCGCGGGACGCTCCAGGCTGTTTTTCAGTACACGCCGTACGATGAAGTGCGACGGCTCGGCTTGAAACCCGAGACGGAAGCTCAAATGCGCTCGGCGTTTCCCAATCTGACCGGAATGCTGGTCGTGACTGAAGTGCAGCCGGGCTCGCCGTCCGAAGGCGTGCTCGAGCCTGGTGATGTCATCGTGCGTCTGAATGGCCGGCCGGTCGCCGAATTCAACCCGCTCGAGCAGGTACTGGACGAAAACGTCGGCAACAAAGTGGAGATGGAAGCGCAGCGTGGTGGCATACCGATCAAGATGGAGCTGCAAGTGCAGGATCTGCATTCGATCACGCCAGCAGCCTACGTCGAATTCGGCGAGGCCGTCGTCCACGAGCTTTCCTATCAGCAGGCGCGACACTTCAACATGCCGGTACGCGGCGTCTACATCGCCAATCCCGGCTACGTATTTGGCTCGGTTGCGGTACCGCGCGGTGCAGTCATCCAGAGCGTCAACGGCAAGCCAATGGAGTCACTCCCCGACTTCGAACGAGTGATCACTGCGCTCGGTGAGGGAGAACGCGCGACGGTGCGCTTCTTTACGCTGGACGATCCGCGCGGTCAGCAATGGCGCGTGATCCGTATGGATCGCGACTGGTTCCCGGCACGCAGGTGCCAGCGTGACGACAAGATCGGAACGTGGCCCTGCCAGGACCTGCCGCCAGCTCCTCCGGCGCCTGCACCAGAGCCGGCTTCGACCTTTTTCGCGCCACAAGGCGATTCACGCATGGACCGCCTCGCTCCCTCACTGGTGCTGGTCAATTTCGACATGCCGTATTCGGTCTCCGGGGTCACCGAGCGCAACTATCATGGCACCGGACTCGTCATCGATGCCGAGCGCGGCCTGGTGGTGACCGACCGCAACACCGTACCAGTAGCGATTGGGGACGTTCGCCTGACGTTTGCCGGGACGGTCGAAGTGCCGGGTAAGGTCGAGTTCATCCACCCGCTGCACAATCTTGCGGTCGTGTCCTATGACCCGAAACTGATCGGGGAAACGCCAGTGCGCAGCGCCAAGCTCAATACGATCGCACTCAAGCCGGGCGATGACGTGTGGGTGATTGGGCTGCGGTCCGATCATAAGGTGATGTCACAGGGGAGCAAGGTGGCGTCGGTTGACGCGACGGCTTATCCGTTGTCCCGCACGCTGCAATTCCGCGACACCAACCTCGAGACTGTCAGCCTGGTAAATCCGCCCACTGATTTCGACGGTGTGCTCGTGAACAAGGCGGGCGACGTCGTTTCGCTATGGTCCAGCTTCGCATTCGAGGCTGGTCGCGAATTGCAGCAGGAGAACAAGGGCATCCCGGCGGAGTTGGTCGCTGAAATGATTCCAGCTGTGACCCAAGGACACCCGCTGTATTCGTTCGAGGCGGAATTCCTGCCGATACCGCTCGCCGCAGCCAGCAAGCTGGGACTGAGCCCTCAGTGGATCGAAAGCCTCGAAAAGCACGACCCGACTCGCCGCCAGGCCTTGGCAATTACGCGGCTGGTGGCCGGCTCTCCGGCAGCTAAGGCATTGCAGCCGGGTGACCTGCTCCTGGCGGTGGACGGCAAGCCCGTGAATCGCTTCCGTGAAGTCGAGCGCGCGGTGCAGAAGGATCAGGTCAACGCGACCATCTGGCGCGACGACCAGGAGCGCACCGTAACAATAGACACCGTGGCGCTGGACGGAAAGGATCTCGACCGGGTGCTGATCTGGGCGGGTGCGACTCTGCAGGCGCCGCACCGGGCCATGGCTGCGCAACGCGGCATAGCACCGAAGGGCGTATTCGTTGCGTATTTCTATTACGGCTCGCCGGCGACGCGGTACGGGCTGTATGCCGGTCGGCGCATCGTCGCCGTAGACGGGCAGGCAACGCCGGATCTCGATAGTTTCGTAAAGGCTGTCGCCGGACGCGAGGATCGTGCTTCGCTGCGACTCAACACGATTACCTGGAACAACGCCGTCGAAGTCATCACGCTCAAGCTCGATCAGCATTATTGGCCGGCATACGAGCTGCGACGCAGCGAAACCGGGTGGACGCGCACCGAATTGGAGTGAACCTGTCGCCAACCGCCGACGTCAGACGGAATCCGGCATCGCCCCAGGACGGCCTCTGGTTAGATGTCTCTCAGTTCTTTGGCCGGGAGGTACGGGCATGAGCGATCGCAGTTGCAGACACATCGGCGTCCTGATCCTGAGCGTGGCCTTGATCAACATGGGCACACCCGCCGTTGGTCACGCCGCAGTCATCGGTACCCAGACCTACCTCGAGGCCACGCAACGCGATGCGGATCTGAGCACCGTCACCGCCGCGCTGGATCGAGCCGAGGTTCGCGACCGGTTGGTGGCCATGGGCGTCGATCCGGCGCGGATCGAGGCGCGCCTCAACACCCTGACGGACTCGGAACTGCGTGACCTCTCGACTCAGTTCGAGCAGCTCCCTGCGGGCGGCGACATCCTTGCCGTGATCGGGGTCGTGTTCGTCATCCTGATCATTCTCGAGCTGGTCGGCGTCATCGATATCTTCAAGAAGACCTGATTGTGCTCGCAGGCTCGATGGACGTCCGCCGCGGCGGTCGTCGCGCTGGTGGCGGCTATCCAGGGATGTGCGGTCCGCGGCCCGGTCATTGAGCCGCACCTGGATGCGGCTGCGCCGCGGCAGATCGAGCTCGAAGCAACGCCGTTCTTCCCCCAACGCGAGTATCAGTGCGGGCCGGCCGCGCTCGCCACCGTTCTTGCCGCTTCCGGCGTAGCGGTCACGCCCGACGATCTCACCGCGCGGGTGTACATTCCGGAACGACGCGGGAGCCTGCAGCCGGAAATGATTGCGGCGACCCGCGCCTATGACCGGCTCGCGGTCGTTCTCGATTCCAGTCTGGATGTCGTCTTACGCGAAGTCAGCGCGGGGAATCCGGTTCTCGTGCTGCAAAACCTTGGTGTCGACTCGCTGCCGCTGTGGCATTACGCGGTGGTCGTGGGTTTCGATTCGAGTCGCGATGCGCTTATCCTGCGGTCGGGCGAGGACGACCGGAAGCGGATCTCGGCGCGTCGCTTCGCATACAGCTGGTCACTGGCCCGTAACTGGGCCGTCGTGGTCGTGCGTCCCGACACGATTCCAGTCACGGCGACGCCCGATGCGTTCGTTGCCGCAGCGGCGGGACTCGAAGCAGCACACCGGAGTGAGGCAGCCTTGACTGCGTATCGTGTCGCACATGAACGCTGGCCAGGAGATGTCACGGCGCTGCTTGGGATCGGCAATATCAGTTACGCCGCCCATCGCCTGCCAGAGGCCGAAGATGCGTACCGCGCGGCGCTCGCAGTAGCCGAACATAACGCGGTGGCGCGCAACAACCTCGCTCAGGTCCTGCTGGATAAGGGTGAGCCCCAAGCCGCCCTGAGTGAAATCCTGCGCGCCCGAGCCGATCTTTCCGATTCGCGTCTTGCCCCGATGCTGGCTACGACCGAGTCCGATATCCGTCGCGCCCTCGCAACGCCTGCGCCTGAGAGACCCGACAAGCGCGCTGGTAACAAGTAAAGCTATCATTTCGCTCATGAGAGCGAGCCAAAGCGAAATCGAGGCGGCGGTCGAGGCGTTGCGGGCGGGCGACTTGGTTGCCTTCCCCACCGAAACCGTTTATGGCTTGGCGGCGAATGCCTCGAACCCAGCGGCAGTGCGCAAGATCTTTGCTGTAAAGGGACGGCCCGCTAATCACCCCTTGATCGTTCATCTGGACAGCATCCGTTATCTTCATCGCTGGGTCAGGGACATTCCCGAAGCCGCCGAGAAGCTCGCGGCGCGGTTCTGGCCGGGTGCGCTCACTCTGGTACTGCCGAAGGCAGCAAGCGTTCTAAACGTGGTTACGGGTGGACAGGACACCGTGGCGATTCGCGTTCCCGCGCACCCAATGGCGCAGCAACTTCTTACGGCCTTCGGCGGCGGCCTCGCCGCTCCGTCCGCCAACCGTTACGGGCACGTGAGCCCCACGCGTGCCGATCACGTACGCGATGAGCTGGGTGACGCCGTGCGCGTGGTGCTCGATGGGGGCGAATGCACGGTTGGAATCGAATCGACGATCGTAGCCTGTACGCCGGGTGGTATTCGCTTGCTCCGGCCAGGGTCCATCACGCTGAGCGAGTTGCGCAGTGTGGTCGGGGAGATCTCAGCGGACCAGGCGGCCGAGGAGCCGCGCGTGCCGGGTAGCACTGTCTCGCACTACGCTCCCGCCACGGCGCTGGAGATCGTGACAGGCGATGCACTGGAGACTCTTGCGGGTCAATACAACGATCGCGGCGAGCGCGTCGCGGTGCTGGCGCAACGCCTGCCGCTGAAGACGCTGAAGCTCGCGACCTGGATCAATGCGGGACGCCGGCCACAGCAGTACGCGCACGACTTGTACGCGCACCTGCGCACGCTCGACAAAGCGGGTTGCGTGAGAATCCTGGTGCAGGAGCTGCCGGATGATGAGCGTTGGGAAGCGGTGAAAGACCGGCTGCGAAAGGCTGCCGCCAAAGCTGCCATTCCCGAATCAGAATCGAACGCATCCGGCGCGGTGAGCTAGAGCAGTCCGATCCGGCCATTGGGTGGGGGGTTGTGCCAACTCCGGGCTGACCACGTTCGATGCGGGTGCCATCCGAAGATGCATGCCCGCAAACATTGCACGCCCGAGTTGGCACAATCCCCCCGACGCCAATGTCCGAATCCTCCTGCCTTGGCTAGTCAGCCGCGACGGTTCGATCCGCCGCCCACTCGCGCAGCTCGTCGATTCGCTCGGCCATTACGCGAGATAGCGGACGTGTCGCCTGGAGCTCCCTGAGTACGTGCGCCGCCGACGGTCGCTGCTGCGTGCCGTTGGCGTTGTACAGCGCGGAAACCACGGCCTGTTCGAGCTCAGCGCCAGAAAATCCGTCGCTGGCTGTCGCGAGGCGCTCAAGCTCTGCTGGTGAGGCGCTCAGCCCACGCCGACTGGCGTGAATCGACAGGATTTCCTGGCGCACGGCGCTCGATGGCAGATCGATGAAGAAGATCTCGTCGAAGCGTCCCTTGCGGATCAGCTCGGGTGGCAGCGCAGAGATATCGTTCGCGGTTGCCACGACGAAGGCCGGAGATCTCTTCTCCGCCAACCAGGTGAGGAAGGTGCCGAGCGCGCGACGCGAGGTGCCGCTGTCTCCTTCACCGGTAGCGACTCCTTTCTCGATTTCGTCGATCCAGAGCACACACGGCGCCATCAACTCGGCAGTGCGCAACGTGTCGCGCAGGTTGCGCTCGGACTCGCCGTGCCACTTGTTGTACACGGCGCCGAAATCCAGGCGCAGGAGCGGTGTGGCGAAGATTCCTGCTGCCGCCCGAGCGGCAAGACTCTTGCCGCAGCCCTGCACACCCAGGAGCAGCAATCCTTTTGGTGGATCGAGGTTCGGCGCGCTGCCGTCGAATGCGGGCTTGCGCTGCTCGAGCCACGCCTTGAGCCGCTCCAGTCCGCCCACATCGGCAAATTTCGCCGTGTCGTGCACGTAGCTGAGAACGCCGCTGCGATTGAGGAGCTCGTACTTGGCCTGCATGATGCCCGGCAGGTCGACTGTCGAGAGCGCGCCATCGTCGAAGATCGCCTTGCGTGCCAGACGCCGTGTATCGCTCGTCGTGAGACCGTTGAGGTTTTCGACCAGTAAGTCGAGGGCGGTCCGATCGGCCTGAAACTGGCCACCAGGATTGGTTTTCACCCACTCCCGCGCGACTTCCTGCACTAACGCGCGGCGCTCGTCCCGATCGGGTACTGCGAGCTCGCAGCGTGCGCTGAACTGTTCCAGCTCGGAGGGCAGGGAGATCTCAGCGCTCAGCAGCACGACGGTACGCGCCACCTGCTCGTAAGCCAGGCAGATGTCCTTCAGGAGCCGCACGTGAATCGGTTCGGCCAGGTAGGGATGAAAGTCTACGAGTACGTACACGCCTGCCGTAGTGGTTGCACGTATGTGTCTGAGGATCTCGATCGGCTCCGCGTTGTGACGTTGTGGTGGACCGAGATCGACATCGATGCGCTTCAGGCCATCGGTCGCGGTCCACTCGAACACCGGCGTGTGGGCGTTGCGTGTCAGCCGCACGGAAAGAGACCCGAGCATCTTGAGTACGCGCGTCTCATCGCGAGTCTCGATGATTAGAAGAGGAATCCGGGAGCGGAGCAGGACTTCGAGGTCGTGGCTCGCGTCGGCCTGCAACCTTGGCACTTCAGGCGCGCTCACGGGCGTACATCCGATGCGCGTGGACGGCGCGTGTCCTGGCTCTCTGTCGGGGGCTCAGCCAGCTCGAGGGGCAGGGCGGTCGTGTCCTTGATCGCAGACATGACGATATTCGATTCGATGGCCTGCACTCCAGGCAATTGCGCCAGCCCTTCTCGCATGAAGCGCTCGTAGGCACGTATGTCCCTTGTCACAACAATCAGCACGAAATCGATCGCACCCATCACGGTGAAACACTGGGTCACCTCGGGGAGTTCGCGCACGCGTTCTTCGAACGCCACCAGGGATTGCCGGCCGTGAGTAGTGAGGCGCACCTGCACGACAACCGTGACGCCAAGTCCGAGTTTCTCGCGGTCGAGCAGCGCCACGCGGCGGCGGATGACGCCTTGCTGCTCCAGAAGCGAAATCCGACGCCAGCAGGGCGAGGCCGATAGCCCGACCTGCTCGGCGATCTCATTTGTAGAGCGCGAAGCGTCGTTCTGGAGCAGATCCAGAATTTTGAGGTCCGTCTTGTCCATTGGTGGCATTGGAATAGGAAATCCCTATATGAGGCTATAGTAGATGATTCTTCCACAATCATCGCAAAATTGCCTCTAAATTGGTACGTAATGCCGATGGCCATGAAATATCGTATCTGAACTTAGGCTCAGCCTTGCGGCAGGTGATCGACATGGTGTTCGGCGCTCAGAGCTTTCGCGGCCACGAGAACGTCGCCTTCTTTCACGATCAGCAAAGTGGCCTCAAAGCCATCATCGCCATTCACAGCACCGCGCTCGGTCCTGCTTTTGGCGGATGCCGCGTATGGCCATACGCCACCGAGGAGCAGGCACTCGAAGATGTGCTGCGACTTTCGCGCGGCATGAGCTTCAAGAATGCGCTCGCTGGGCTGCCGTTTGGCGGTGGCAAGTCAGTCATCATCGCTGACCCGAAGGTCGGCAAGACCGAAGGCCTGCTGGATGCATTTGGTCGCGCCGTCGGGAGTCTCGGCGGTCGATACATCACGGCCGAGGACGTCGGAATCACGGAAGCCGATATCGAGGTCTTCGCCCGGCACACGCGTCACGTCAGCGGACGCAAGCAGCGCGGCGCCGGCGCCGGCGGCAATCCGGCGCCTAAGACTGCATTCGGTGTGTACCTCGCCATGCGCGCTGCAATCGAGCTCAAGCTCGACCGTAGCGACTTCAAGGGACTCAGCGTGGCCATCCAGGGTGTCGGCCAGGTTGGCTACCACCTCTGCAAGCTCCTGCACAGCGCCGGTGCGTCGCTCGTGGTTGCGGACGTCAACCCGGACAATGTGCGACGCGCCGCCGCCGAATTTGGTGCGCAAGTAACCACGCCTGAGAGCGTCCTGTTCGAGGCCGTCGACATCATCGCGCCCTGTGCGCTTGGCGCCGTGCTCACCAGCGAGAACGTGGCGCGGATCCATGCTCCATTCGTGGTAGGCGCGGCCAACAACCAGCTCGCGACGGATGCGGTCGGCGCCGATCTGCTGCGCCGTGGCATCGTCTATGCCCCTGACTACGTGGTGAACGCGGGGGGAATCATCAGCGCTGCGTTCGAATATGAAGGCGGACATGAAGAAAAGGATGTTTGGGCACGCGTCAGTGGGATCTATGAGACCACGCGGTTGATCCTCATCCAGGCGCTGCGCGAGCAGCGGCCGACGAATGAAGTGGCCGATGCCATGGCCATGAGCCGCATCGCGGCGGCACACGATCGGACTGCCGAGCAGCTGCGTCGCGCCTCCTGATCTTTGATCTCACGCCGCCGGGCAATCCGGTTCAGCGCAATACTCCCCCTCTCTTGCGCGAACCGGCCGGCGGCCTTCTTTTCGGTTTCCCTGTCCGCAGCAGTTTGGCAATGTAGGCCGTCATGAAAGTCATCGTGATCGGCAGTGGGCTCCTGGGCGTAAGCACCGCGTGGGCGCTCAAGGAGCGTGGCGCAGACGTCACGGTTCTCGACCGGGCCGAGGGTCCCGCGCGAGAAACTTCGTTCGCCAATGGCGCGCTACTGACGCCGAGCATGGCAGATCCGTGGAACTCCCCTGGAGTGTTCTGGAAGCTGCTGCGCTGGTTGGGGCGCGAAGATTCGCCGATGCTCCTGCGACCGCGCGCGCTTCCCTCGCTGATCGGCTGGGGACTGCAATTCATCAGATACTCCAACCCGCGTCACTACCGGAACAACACGCTCAACAACGCGCGTCTCGCACTCTATTCCCTGCAATCATTGCAGGAGTTGCGGTCCGGAACGCGCATTGAGTACGCAGGGGCGACACTCGGCACGCTACGCCTGTTTCGTCATGGCACCGAGCTCGAGAACGCGCTGGAAATGGTCGATTGGCTTGGGCAGCACGGCGTGCGTTCACGCACGCTGGATCGCGCGGCGACTATAGCGATGGAGCCGGCACTGGCTCCCATCGGGCAGGAACTCGCCGGTGCCATTTACTATCCCGACGACGAGCACGGCGATGCCTTGCGCTTTTGCGAGGGTCTCGCACGAGAGGCGCAGGCACGGGGCGTGCGTTTTTGCTACGGCGCGACCGTGGCTGGCCTGCGGCGCGAGGGCGCACGCATCACGAGCGTAGCCGGTAATTCCCAGAGTTGGGAGGCTGATGCCGTAGTGCTCGCCGCTGGCAGCTACAGCCCGAAGCTCGTCGAGAGTGTGGGCATAAAGGTGCCCATCCAACCGGTGAAGGGCTATTCGATCACGGTGCCGATGGATGGCGCGCAGCCCGCCCCAAGAATTCCGATTCTTGACGATGAATTGCACGCCGTTGCCGTGCCGCTGGCGGATCGCATGCGCGTGGCGGGCACGGCGGAGTTCACCGGCTTCGACCGCACGGTCACACCGGCGCGCATCGAAAACCTTCGCTATCTCCTGGCTCGCACCTATCCGAGCATCGCGCAAACGGCCACGCCGGAGCGCACTTCGTCCTGGGCGGGCCTGCGCCCAATGTCCTGCGACGGCGTGCCCATCATCGGCCGCACGGCGTGCGAAAACCTGTTTCTCAATACCGGCCACGGACCGCTCGGCTGGACGATGGCTGTCGGCTCCGGCCGTGCACTTGCGGATCTGATGGTCGGGCGCACGCCGGAGATCGATCTCGCGCCATACTCTCTGCACCGTTTCAGTTGAGACGCCGGTGCGGCGCTCTTGAATGCGCGCGCCGTTGCCCTACAATCCGCGCCTTCAGAGGGGTCAGGTCGTTGGGATCTGGCCCTTTCGGCTTTTGACGGCGAGGAAAGCGATGAGAACTCTGCAGCAGCGTGCCACGCGTCGGACTGCCTTGAACGAGGCGCCGATTGATCCGTTCATTCCGGCCGAAATCGAGCGGCTGGTGGCCACCTTTGGCTCGCCACTGCTGATCCTCGACTGCGAGCGCGTGCGCACACAGTACCGTCGCCTTGCTGCCGCCTTACCGCGCGTTGTCCTGTACTACGCGCTGAAACCCCTACCGCATCCAGCGGTCGTGCAAGCGCTGGCAGAGCTTGGCGCGCACTTCGATCTCGCTACGACAGGGGAGATCGGAGTAGTCAAGGAGCTCGGCATCAGCGCCGAGCGCTGCATCCACACTCATCCGGTCAAGCGCGACGGTGATATTCGTGCCGCCCTCGATTTTGGACTGCAGACTTTCGTCGCCGCCAGCGTGGACGAGATCGCCAAGTTCGCGAAATACCGGCATCGCGCTTCGCTGCTGCTGCGTGTGTCGTTTCGTAGTCCCGATGCGGTCGTGGACCTGTCGCGAAAATTCGGCTGCGATCCCAAGGATGTACCGACGTTGTTGCGCAAGGCCCGAGAGCTGGGAGTGCGCGTGCGGGGATTTTCGTTTCACGTCGGATCGCAGGCGACTGATCCTGCCAAGTATGCCGAAGCGATCCGGGTATGCGCGCGACTGATGAAAGAGGGTGAAGCTGCCGGACATGGTCCGTTCGATACGCTCGATATCGGCGGCGGATTTCCTGTTCCGTATCGCACACCTGTCCCTGAGATCGAAGCGTTCTGTGGCCCGATCAATCAGGCACTGGAAGCGGTACCGTCCTCAGTGCGAATCATTGCCGAGCCTGGCCGTTTCATCGTCGCGCCCGCCGGTGTGGGTGTCGCGAGTGTGATGGGCCATGCGCGTCGACAGGGACGCTGGTGGTATTACCTGGACGACGGCGTATATGGCCTGTTCAGCGGACAACACTACGAGCACGCGTCCTACCCGATCACGAGTCTCGGACGGGCTGGTCCCACTGAGCCCGCAGTGCTCGCCGGTCCGACCTGCGACAGCATCGATGTGATCGACGATCAGGTCGACCTCCCGCGGCTGCGGAATGGCGATCTCGTAGTGGCGCACGTCATGGGTGCCTACACGTGGGCCACGGCGTGCGAGTTCAATTTCTTCCCCAAGCCCAGGGTGGTCGTCGTTAATGCTCAACCCGGCGAAACCGGGACCGTCATCACGATGCCACGCTGAACCGCTTGGCTTTTGCGCGGTCATCGGTATGATCGCGGCCGTCTGGCGAGCGGAGCAATGTTGAGAATCAAAGAGATACTTGCGCAGGAGCGTGTCGAGAGCGGAATTTGCGACCTCGGCCGCCGTCAATTTCTCGTGCACGCGGTGCGCGTGGCCCCGCTGGCTGTGCTCGCGCCCCTGCCGTTGCGCGCAGTCGCAGGCGCGGTGCCCTCGCGCGATAAGGCCTGCTCATTGACGCTCTACAGCACGCACACACGCGAGTCGTTGTGTGCAACCTATCGTGTCGGTTCGCAGCTCGACACGGACGCCTTGGCGCGTTTCAGCCAGCTGCTGCGCGATCATCGCGACGGAACAGTGAAGGCGATCCATCCGCCACTGTTCGACATTCTGCATGAGGTCGCGTCGCGGCTCGGCGTCGATCCGCATTTCGAAGTGATCTCGGGATATCGTTCTCCCGAAACTAACGCCTTGCTCCACGAGCGCAGCTCAGGCGTCGCGAGTCACAGCCTGCACATGGACGGAAAAGCGATCGACGTGCGCCTGGCGGGTGTGAAGACACGCGACCTGTTCGACACCGCGCTCAAACTCGGCCGTGGCGGCTGCGGCTACTACGGCAAGTCCGACTTCGCGCATCTCGATACCGGCCGCGTGCGGCACTGGGGCGCCTAGTCCCCGGCTTTCTTGCGGCTGGCCCGCAGCAGTTCCGCCAGCTTCTCATCGTGGCCGTAAATGTCCGGGGAGAAATACACCTCTCCCTTCTCGTCCGCGATCGCCGTGCCATACACGATGAAGACGCGGAGCGGTTTCTTGAGATTGACCTGTGTGGGACGGGTGCCATTCATCGCCTGCAGGATTTTCTCCCGCGTCCAGGTCGGATCCTCGCGCAGGATGTGCTCGGCCAACCCCACCGGGTCGACGACCCGCACGCAGCCGTGGCTGAACGCACGAGTGCTGCGCTCGAACAACGCCTGTGCCGGAGTACTGTGCAGGTAGACGTTGTAGGGATTCGGCAGCATGAACTTCACCAGACCGAGCGCGTTGTCGGGACCTGGTTGCTGGCGCAGGCGCAACTTGCCCCTCGCCAGCGCGTCGAGGTTCTCCGGTGTCGGAGGCAGCGTCGGGGTGCTGTCCCCGTAGCCCCCCACTATCTCCAGCCGTTGACGCGACAAATACCCAGGGTTGTTGCGGATCGATGGCAGCATCTCGCGTACCGTGATGCTGTAGGGCACGTCCCAGTACGGCCTGAAGATGATGTACTTCATGTCGGCCGAGAACACAGGCGTGCGGCTCGAGGGATAGCTCTTACCGACGATAACGTTCATCGCAAGCATCTCGGTTTCCTGGTCCTCGACGGTCTTGAACGCCAGTAGCCGGAAGCGCGGGATATTGACAAAGATAGATGGGCTGTCGAGACGCGGTGGCAGCCAGCGCCAGCGCTCCAACGTCAGCTCGATCTGTTGCACACGTTCGAGCAGCGGCTTCGTGAGGGCGGCAAACGTGCCGGCACCGAGCGCTCCGTCCATGTCCAGCTCGTGACGCATCTGAAAATTCTTTAGCCCCTGCTGGAGCTCTGCGTCGAGGGTCGAGTCGCTCCGTTCGGCCGGTGCGGTCGCTGAAGGTAGATCGCCGAGTACCGTCAGTAGACGGCGCAGTTCCGCGGCGCCGGCATAGGGCTCACCCGGCTTCACGGACTTTGCGGGCAACGGCGGCAACCTGGTCAGCTCGGGTTCGAGCGCAAGCTCGCGATAGTGAACCAACGCTTTCTTCAGCAGGTCGTAGTGAATGAATGGCGGCTCGATATCGTGCAACGCTTTGCCGACATCCTTGGCGCCACTGATTTTCTGCAGCAGTGGAACCAGCTCGAGTCTGGAGTGCTCGACGTCGAGCTTGAACCCGGCCGCCTGTGGATCGATGCGCCCGAAGTGCAGGTCGTGCGCATAGGCCATGACCGCGGCGCTCAAACCCACATCGAACAGAGCCCATTGCTCATCGCCGGCGCTGCCCGAAGTCGCCAGGTCGATGGCGAGATAAGTAAGCCGATTTGCTTCGTAGTCGTCGGCCCTTAACCCTACTCCCTCGGCCGCACGCAGCTCACTCATCACGTCGATCGCAGATCGCGTCAACACATGATCGTGGCTCCACAGGAACTGACCACCTTGCGCGGCATAAAGATCTTCGAGAGCGGCACGCTGATCGGGCAGATCGAGCGCGGTCAGATACGGATGCTGGCCTTCGGCGAGGATGTTCATGAGCACCGGCCCGACAGGCCCGGTTGGAGCCTGAGCACTCGCCGTCGAGCACGCGACTGCGAACGTTGCTGCGGCTAGCAATCGAAGCGCACCGGTGCCGGTCATGTCCCCTCCCGCGGCATGGCGATTACTGAACAGTGGGCGAGGGCGGGATTCTCTACTGTCGTGCAGGTGGATGCGAGCCCGCAGCAGCGGGTGTCGCACCGCCGCGGCCCCCGTACAATCAGCGCCTCATGAAACCTGTGCAGAGCTGCCCTGACATCAACTCGATCGTCTTCGACATCGGATGGGTCCTGGTCCACCTCGATTACTCGCCTCTCACCACATATCTGAAGGAGCATGGCGCGGACATCAGCAGCATGCGCGACGTGACTTCGAGGATCGGGCTCGAGCGCCACGAAACGGGAATGCTGGCGGGTGAGGAACTGCTCGCGAACCTGGCCCGGCTCGGCAGCAGGCCGATGAGCCTGCCGGAGTTGCGCCAGCGCTGGCTCAACATGTTCGAGCCGCAGGAACCCATGCTGGCGCTCGCGCGCGCTCTCGCCGCTCGCTACCGCGTGCACCTGCTGAGCAATGTTGGCGAACTGCATTGGGACTACATGTCACAGGAGTACGGGTTGGATCGCATCGGACACGGTGCGTTGACCTCGTACGCGGCCGGGGTCATGAAACCTCATACACGCATCTACGCGGAGGCCGAGCGCCGTTTTGGCCTCGAGCCTGCGTCGACGGTTTTCATCGACGACCTGCCGGACAACGTGAGCGCGGCCCGCTCGCGCGGCTGGCACGGCATCGAACACCGCAATCACGACGCGACAGTCGAAGCATTGGCAGCTCTCGGCGTCTTAATCCAGGAGTAAACCTTGCCCGGTGCACTTCATGTTCCGCAATCCCGCGTGAGCACCGTCATTCATCGGCGGGTAGAGGCACTGCGCGCTGGCCAGGAGCCTGCAGTGATTGCCCGCGTGTGCTCGGGCTGGGCGATCCTCGCATCGACGCAGGTTCTGGCGGGCTATTCATTGCTACTGCCCGATCCCGTGGTCCCACATCTGAACGCGTTGCAGGGCACAGCGCGCACGCAGTTTCTCGCGGACATGAGCACGTTGGGCGATGCGCTGCTGGAAGTCACGGGTGCCGTGCGTATCAACTACGCGATCTTCGGAAATCTCGATCCAGCACTGCATGCGCACGTGTTTCCACGCTACGTGGACGAGCCGGAGTCGGTGCGTACGCAGCAGCCATGGGCGCATGACTGGGAACACGCACCGCGGTTCGACGCGGCAGTGCATGCGTCGCTGATCGAACGCATTCGCACGGCGCTCGCGCAGCGAGGGGTGATCTCGTGAGCGGGGAGAAGCGCGGCCGATGATGTATTCACGCCGGCTGCTGCTCGCCCTCATGCTGCTGATCACCGGCACGGCCATTGCGCAGAGCCTGTACCGATACCGCGATGCGGAGGGGAACTGGGTGTACACGGACCGAAAGCCCGACACAGTCAGCGACGCGCAGGTGGAGCAGCTGCCGCTGGCAGCCGAAGCTGCAACGCCTCCTGATCTCATCACGGTGCTAAGCAGAACCGTCGATGATCGTGTCGAGCTGGTGGCCGACAACGCCTGCTTCTGTCCGGCCGAGGTAGCCGTGCGGCTCCTCCTGCCCGCGAACGTGGCAGGCTTCGACGAGGACGTGAAAGTCGCTGCGCTCGCGGCCCGCGAGCCGGCTGTCATCGCGACACTCAAGCCCGCAGATCGGACCGCCGTGATGACGTTCGGGTACGAGTATCGTGCGTTTCTCGGTGAGCGGGGTGTGAAGCACGCGCCGACCGAACCGTATCGGGCACCTTTTGCCGTGTCGCAGAAGTTCATGGTGACGCAGGCCTATCCGGATCAGGTGACGCATCGCGATCCGGCGAGCTTCTACGCAGTGGACATTGCGATGCCGGTGGGAACCCAGATCTATGCCGCGCGCGCGGGCACGGTCATTGATATCGCGAGTCAGTTCTTCGAAGCGACCAGCGATCCGGACAAGGTCATGGAGGCGAACCTCATCCGTGTGCTGCACCCGGACGGCACCATGGCGATCTACGCGCATCTGAACTGGGACTCGATCCGCGTGCGGCCCGGCCAGATCGTCAAGCGTGGCGAATACATTGCCGATTCGGGCAACACCGGCGTCAGCTCAGGACCCCACCTGCACTTCGCCATTCAACGCAATGCGGGCCTCATGCATGAGTCGTTGCCGATCGAGTTTGCGGGACCGGCGGGCAAGCCCGTGACTCCGAAGAGTGGCGTGCCGCTGACGGCGTACTAAGGTTTATCTATGGCAATTGCTTGCTCACCGGGTAACACAGGGCGGAGACTACCGGGCTGATCCCGGAAACCCGGTATGCGGTGACCGACGACGTGTTCTCGGCAGTCGTGACACGATTCTGAACGATGGCACCGGACGGCTGTTTGTTTGCACAGATTCAGGGTGGAGCGTTGATCCTCAAAGTCTCGGTTTCGCGACTTGGCGCGCTCGCCGCAGTCTGCCTCGTTTCGGCGTGTGGCGGGACCAGTGGCGAAAGGAATATCGACGACAACACCCCACCCGCTGCGCCAACGGCTTTACAGGCTACGGCGCCGGATCCGACGCATGTGCTGCTGCAGTGGACCGCATCGCCTGATAGCGACACGGCTGGCTATCGCGTATTCCGTAACGGCACGCAGATCGGTACGCCGGTGGTCGCGTCCTTTACCGACACAACAGTGGTCGCGGGCACGAGCTACACCTACACGGTGCGCGCGGTCGACAACGCTGGCAACGTTTCTCCGGATTCGAATTCCGTGACCGCGACGCCGCACGGCTATGTCGCAATCGGGACTCGACGCACGGCCGAGCAACACCACGTGCATCGCTCCCAATCAGCCGACGACCAACGCTTCCGTTGCGACCCAACGTGTGTTTCCGAACCTGTCATTCACCAGCCCGATTGGAATGACTCAGGCGCCGGGTGAGCCGACCGATCGCTGGTATGTATTTGAGCAGCTCGGCACGATTCAGCGCTTCGAGGGCGCGAATCCAACAGCCAAGACGCTGTGGGCCGATCTGCGGGGCATAGTGGATGTGGCCGGAGCCGATGCTGGGTTGCTTGGCATGGCATTCCACCCCAACTACGCCGCGAACGGCAGAGTGTTCCTCTTCTATACAGGTGCGGGAGCAAGCCCAAACCCCATCCAGCCACACATTTCGGAGTTCCGTCGCGGCCCGAACGGTCTGCTGGATCCGACGACCGAGCGCATCCTTCTGAGGCTCGATCAGCCGTTCACCATTCACAGCGGCGGTAACATCCTGTTTGGACCGGACGGGAACCTGTATGTCGGCTTCGGCGATGGCGGTGGCAGCGGAGATCCCGGCAATCGCGCGCAGAACCGCAATCTCCTGTTCGGCAAGATCCTGCGCATCAACGTCGACGGCGCCGATCCATACACGATTCCCGCGGACAATCCCTACGCCGGCAATCCAATGTGCGCGGCCGGTTCGGGCCCGGCGCCCTGCCCGGAAATCTATGCGTATGGATTCCGCAATCCCTGGCGCTGGAGTTTCGATCGGGCGGCGACAGAGCCCGATCTGTGGCTTGGTGACGTCGGTCATGGCAGTTTTGAAGAGGTGGACCGGGTCATCAGCGGTGGCAACTACGGCTGGAGGATTCGCGAGGGCCGTCATTGCTTCAGACCTTCTGCTGATTGCCCGCTCACCGCGAATGGCGCGCCGCTGATTGATCCGATCGCCGAATACGATCACAGCATTGGTCAGTCGATCACGGGCGGCTACGTGTATCGGGGCAGTGCGATTGCATCGCTGCGCGGCCGGTATGTGTTCGGTGATCTTTTTGGGCGGCTGATGTATCTCGCTCCCGACGCTTCGGGCGGTTACGACCTGCGTGATCTCATCGGATCGACGGGGTTGAGCATCGTTTCGTTTGCGGAAGACTCGAAGGGCGAGCTCTACATCACGGACTACTATGGCGGGGGGATCTATCAGATCGTGCCCGGCAGCGGCACGATCAATGACACGATACCCGCGAACCTGCTCGATACAGGTTGCGTGAGCATGGCGGATCCGAAGCAGCCTGCGATCGGCCTGATTCCGTATGCGCCGAATGCTGCATTCTGGTCCGACGGCGCGGACAAGCAACGTTGGATGGCACTACCCGACACTGGAAAGATCACGATTGGGGCGGATGGCGACTGGTCATTCCCGAACGGCACCGTGCTGGTGAAGCACTTCAAGCTCGGGAGCCAGCTCATCGAAACTCGCCTGTTCGTGCGCCATATGGATACCGGAAACTGGGGCGGCTACACCTATCAATGGAACGCCGCGCAGACAGTCGCGACGCTCATCAAGGGCGGACTCGTCACACACCTCCCAGCGCCACCCAGCCAGGACTGGATCTATCCGAGCGAGGCGCAGTGCCTGCAGTGTCACACCAATGCGGCTGGCCGCAGCCTGGGCCTCGAGACCGCACAGCTCAACAGCGATATCACGTATCCGACGACGGGGCGCGTCGCGAATCAGCTCGCCACGTTGAACGCGATTGGCATGTTCACGACTCCACTTGCGCCGGCACCGAGTGAATTACCCGCATATCAGAATCCGTACGGATCGAGCGGGACAGTGTCGGAGCGGGCACGCGCGTACCTGCACACGAATTGCGCGCAGTGCCATCGACCGTCGGGTGGCACGCCATCCAACATGGATCTGCGTTTCGGCACGGCGATCGGTTCGACTAACACGTGCAACGTTGCTCCGAACAGTGGTGACCTCGGCATCTCAGGGGCACGCCTGATCGCCCCGGGCAACTCCGCGAACTCGCTCATCTATGTGCGGATGAGTCGGCGTGATCTGCACCAGATGCCGCCACTTGCCAGTAATCTCGTGGACACCTCCGGCGTCACGCTGATCCAGAGCTGGATCAATGCGATGAACGCGAGCTGCCAGTAGTTCCCACGCTACGCTCTCCTGTGTCCTTGCCGCCCCGTTCCGCGCTTTTCTGCTGTCAGGAAGCGCCGGCTTTGGTCGCCCGCACGACCAGCCCCGCGACGGGTTCGCCAGCTTCGAGCCGCAGTTCCGCCGGCACGATCTCGGGTCGCAGCATCGCATCCGTCAGCACGCGTTCGAGGTACTGACGCGTGTGGCCGTAGCGCCCGTGGGTGCGGATCGCGTACCCCGCGTCGACGTCCGTGCCGCTCAATTCCTCCACGGTGAAGACAAACCGACCGCTGGGACGCAGCGCGTTCGCGACGACGGCGACCACTTCCTGGAGCGGCCCGAAATAGACGAGCGTGTCGGCCGACACGATCACGTCGAACGCGCCGGGGGAATCGCGCAGATAGGCGGTCAATTCACCCTTGACCAGGTCGTCGTAGACCGTCCTGGCCTTCGCCTGAGCCAGCATGCGCGCGGACAGATCGACGCCCACCAGCCGGCGCGCGTACGGAGCGATGAGGGGACCGCACAGGCCGGTGCCGCAGCCGGCATCGAGCACGTCGAAGCGCTTCGAGGCCACGGCCTCCGAGTCCGCCAGCATCGTCGCGACCAGGTCGGGCGCGCGGTACATGAGCCTGGCGAGCTTGGCGTCGAAGCTGCCGGCGAAGCTATCGAACGTCATTTCGATGTACGCGTCCGAGGCCCGCGGCGGGACCTCGCGGCCCGAGCACGCCGCGACCATGTGGCGGGGAATGGGATGATCCGGTTCCTCCTGGAGCCATTCCTCGAAGATGGCCACCGCTTGGTCCACTTTGCCCAGCGCGCAGTAAGCAAGAGCCAGCAGCCGCCTGGCTTCGGGGTGCTTCGGCCTTAACGTGATGACCTTGAAGAAGCAGACGGCGGCTTCGCTGGTTCGCTTCTGGGCGTTCAGGAGGATGCCCAGGTTCGTATAGGCGTTGGAGTGCTCGGGACTTACTTGAATGGCGGTGCGATAGGCCGCTTCCGCTTCGACGAGCCGACCTTGCGCTCTCAGGACGACCCCGAGATTGTTGTGCGCGTTGGCGTGATTCGGATCGAGTGCAATGGCGCGCTGACAGGCGGCAACCGCCTCGTCCAGGTCGAGCCGATCCCGGAGGACGATCCCCAGATTACTGTGCCAGTCGGCGCGATCGGGTGCGAGCTCGAGACTGCGTTTGATCAGCGCGAGAGCCTGATCGCTGCGCCCTTCCTGGTGGGCGAGCACGCCCGAGTAGTGCACCGCGTCGGGATGGTCGGGCGCGGCCGCCAGGATGCTGCGGTACATCTCGCCCGCAGCCACCCACTGATCGCTCTGCTGCAGCTGGATCGCGATCGCGATCGCTTCGTCCAGGCTGATGGCGCGGTCGCTACCCTTCCTTGTTCCCCTTGATGTCGTACTTGAAATGGATGCCGGCATCGAGTGACCCGTCAGCCTTCTGCGGCTTGTATACCAGATCGACCTTGGCGAACTGCAGCGCGACGTGTTCGGCGGTGGCGACGCTTCCCTCACCGGTACCGCTAGGATGCACGCCGGTGATGATGATGTCGTTCATCTTGATGATCAGGAACTCCTGTTGGCCCTTGCCGGCCTTGCGCACCGTGATGGTCGCTTCCTTGATGTGCTCCCCGGTCGCGCATGCCCTCAGTAGTTTCGGCGAGGCCTTGTCGAGGCGATGCGTGAAGGTGAAGTCGTTGAACGTCGCCTTGCCTGCACCACCTCCGCCGCCCCCGGTGATCGACCCGCTCTGCGTCACGCCCCAGGACCAGGAGAGCACTTCGACCTCGTCCTTGTGCTTGGCGTCGAGCGATTCACCCTTGATGCCGCCGATTTTCGCGAAGATGTCTGCTGCCACAACGTGCTCCTAATCCTGCGAGCGTTGCCCGTCCGGCGAGGCGACAAATCCTAACTCGCGCCCGGACACCTCACAACTCAGCAGGAGGACTTTCTCGTGCAGGGAAACGGGTGGCTAACGGAGGGCTGGGGCTCCCGAGCCGTTGTTCTTCGGCAAGTTCGCTCGGTGGGCATGCGGAGGACGGTGCTAGGGAGGGCAAAGCAGCGTAGTGAGCGAGGCCGCGTCAGTCTGCGGCGCGAGGAGTTGCCACCGGCTCGTGATGTCGTGCGTACGAGTTGTCCCATCGCTTGCGGTGTAGATGCTCCGCTCCCGATACATCCGACCGGGACAGTCCAATTCGTACAGAATTCGAGCGTGAAGCTGAATTTCTGCGTCGTTTGCGATTTCCTCCGAGGAAATAACGGCGATCATTTCATCTCGGCTGAGCTCCTTGATTCGCCCGTAAGGCGGCACGTAATTCGCGGCAACCTTGCGTTCAACCCGGTCAATGAGGTCCTTGCCCATCGCTCTGCGCGCCGCCTCGATTTCCTTCGCGCTCAGCTTCATTGTCCACACCAGGACGTACCCTGTCTGAACGTGCTTGATCTGACTGCGCTCATAAAACAATTCCATTTGGTCGGAGCTGACTTTCGTAAGACCGTATAGCTTCCAATCGAGTGGCTTGGTCTGCGCTCGCAGACCCAACGTGCCTGCGCCGATCGCGAGACCGGCGACAAGCCACAGAGGAAATGCGCGCATGGCTCCTTGCTACTTGACGATCACGCACGTCGGCCGTCGCTGGCACTCATAATGGATGCCCAGTCGAAGCTGGCTCAGAGCCCTTCTGCGGCGAGCTGCTTCATCCACTCGGCGCGACGCGCGTCGAACTTCTTCATCAGCTCCGCCACCCGCGGATCGGCCAGGTGCGGTTGCACCATGGGTTCGCGCGCATAGTAGGCCGCGACCAGCCCACCGGTGTCGTAGAGCGCGGTCAGCTGGCGAACGATATCGTCGCGATCGTTGTTGGCCGCGGCCAAATAGGCGCGAAAACCGAGCACGGCACCGCGCTCCGTTCCCTTCGCCGGCTTCAAGTTGACGTCCAGCCATTCGCGGTACGCACGCGCGAGTGCGTCAGCGTGCGCTTCATCCCCGGATTGGCGCAGCAGATAGATCGCCTCAGGCGCAAAAAACGACCCTGGCCCGCCATCGATCTCGGGCGGCGACTTGAGGAACCAGGGGAAGCAGCCCAGCAACTCGTCCTTGGCGCGCGGATCACGCTGCAACATCAGCACATAGCTGTAGACGAGTCGCAAATCGAAGCTGCCAGGCTCCTTTGCGAGGGCCTTCTCGAGCATGGCCCGCGCCCCGGGCACGTCGCCTCCAAGTGCTTGCGCCAGCGGAATCTGCGAAATGCCCGAACTGCCCGGGTTGATCCGGGCGATCTCCTGCGCTTCCCGCAGACTCGCCGCGTAGTTGCCCAGCTCGAGATAGGCGAAATGGAGCGATGTGTGCGTCGCCGCGTCCTCGGGATGCAGCCTGGCCGCCGCCGCATAGGCACGCACGCGGTTATCGATGCGCCCGTCGGCAGACGCCAGGTTGGCACGGGCGTTGTAGTACATCGGGGAATCGGGCCCGAGGGTCTGCAGCTCTGCAACGAGCCGCTCGGCGCGTTCGCGCTCGCCATACGCCGCCAGTGTGCCCGCGAAGTTCGACAACAACACCGGCATCAGCGGATCGAGCGCATACGCGCGCTCGAAAGCCCGCACTTGGTCTTCGCGTCGGCCGGCGTCTCCGTAGGCTGCCGCGAGCCACATCAGGGTCTGAGAATCCTTGTCGTTGAGGGCGACGGCCTTCTCCAGCAGCGCGATACGATCGCTGGGCGCCGCTTTGCCTTCGGTATCCAGCATCAGAGACTTCACCGCGTAGGGCTCTGCCAGGGTCGGGTCGAGAGCCATGGCACGATCGATGGCCGCGTTGACGGCCGGCTCGACGTCGAGAGCATTGCGTTGGCCGTAGCTGGCAAGCAGCGCCAGGGTCAGTGCCCGGCCCGAATAGGCACGCGCAAATTTGGGATCGAGCTCGGTCGCCCGCGTGAATTCGGCGAGCGCCTGATCGAGATTCGGCCCCTGGCGTGTGCGTTGCAGATACTGGCCACGCAAGTAATGCGTATACGCCTCCACGTTGTCCGTCGGCGCCCGTTGGGTCACCGGCGTCGTCGTGGCATTGGCCACAGCAGGCAGCAGCGTGCGCTTGAGTGCGGAGGAGACTTCCCCCGCAATCTCGCTCTGGATCGCGAACACGTCGTTGAGCTTGCGATCGTAGGTCTCGGACCACAGGTGATAGCCGTCCGCCGCTTTCACGAGCTGCGCCGTGATGCGCAGTTGATCGCCCTGCTTGCGTACGCTCCCTTCGAGCACGTTGGCGACACCCAGCTTTCGCCCGATCTCGCGCAGGTCCTCGTTGCGCCCCTTGAACGCGAACGACGAGGTACGACCGGCAACCTTGAATTCGTTCACGTTGGCGAGCAGGTTGAGCAGCTCCTCCGAGATACCGTCGGTGAAGTACTCCTGGTCCTTGGCCGCGCTCATGTCGATGAACGGCAGCACGGCGATGGTGATGGCACTGCTCTTGGCAGCCGTCTCCGTGCGGTTATCATTGACCGGCGCGCGCCTGAGGACGTAGGCATTGACGATCACGAACACGAGCGCCGCGGCCAACACACCGATGATCAGGAAATCGAGCTTGCGTCCCGTGAGCGGCGTGATCGATTCGTGATGCTCGACCTCGTGGGTGCGCTTGATTCCTTCGGGCGTGAGCTCGTACGCCCAAGCGAGCATGAGAGCGATCGGGAATCCGACGATGACCAGAATGACGACGAGTGAAACGCCCCAGGGCGGAATGCCGAGCGCCGGCATCACGCTGGTGGCGACCTGCAATATGAGCCAGCCCACGATCGCGTACAGGATCGCGACCCGCACCACGTTGCGGCGCTTCAGTTCCTCAAAGAATGAGGGCATTGCTGGCGTTTCCGGGTCGGGTTGGCCTGCCAATCATCGCATGACCGGTGCGCCTTCACGCGAGAATTGACACTGTCCGCCTGGTCAGACACAAATTACTACACATCAATCCTGCCGCAATCTGACTCATGTCTGTATGTATTCCCGGCATAGCTTGGCATGGTCCAATAGCGGCGCGTCCAACTTGGGAGAAAGCGAATGACGACAACGGCTAGCGGCTCGATGTGGGAGACCCTGGAGCACACGCCCTCAAGCAGGCAAAGGGAGGCCCTGCGCTACTTGACCGCAACTCTGGTGGATCTCGTGGTGCTGAACCTGTTCATCGAATACTGGAAGGACGTTTCCGCCGACTCGTTCACCATCACCCTACTCGCCGCGGTGCTGTTGCAGGTCCTTCTGAAGCTCACGATCGCCCTGGAGCATCGGGTCGCCGCCTACTTTAAGAAGTGGCCGGGAGGCTTTGCGAAATTCATGCGCTTCTTCAGCGCTTGGGTGGTGCTGTTCGGGTCCAAGTTCGTCATTCTCGAAGCGCTCGCCCTCGCGTTCGGCGACCGCCTGCGTTTCGGCGGACCCTTCCATGGGATCGTGGCCTTGATCGTGGTCGTTGTGGTGATGCTCGTGGCCGAAGGGGTCCTCGTGAAGCTCTACCGCCGCCTGGGCTGAGGTGGACGTCGAGGCCCAGGCTTCCTCTAAGCCAAGCGCAATGTCAGTCAGTGCAGATTTTTGCAGCTATGTGCTCGAGCAGTTCGCGGCGCTGCGCGAAGTAAGGCCGCGCCGCATGTTCGGCGGCGTGGGACTGTATTGGGAGGGGTTGTTCTTCGGGCTGATCGACGACGATGTCCTGTATCTCAAGGTCGACGACTCGAACCGTGCCGACTACACCTCGCGCGGCATGGACGCCTTTAGGCCCTTCAAGGACAAGCCGCTCTATTCGATGACGTACTTCCAGGTGCCGGCGGAGGTGCTTGAAGAAGCTGAGCTGTTGGCGCAATGGGCACGCAAGTCCTGTGCGGTCGCGCTGACCTCGCGGGACGAAGCGCGACCTCCAAGAAGGCCGGCCAAACGTCGCATCAGCAAGAGGAAAGCTGCGCGGACGACGCGCGCGAAGCGCGGAAAATAGAGCTCAGAGGCTGGTTGCGGGCTGCTCCAGTCCGTGACCTTGCGGGCCGCGCTCCCGCCGGCGCAGTAACCATGCGTAGAAGAATCCGAGCAGGCTCAGCACGCCGAAGAACGCGAGCATGGGCAAGTACCCGGCGGGATTGTCCGCGCCGGCATGCGAAGCATCGTTGATCGCGCCGACGACGACATTGCAGACGGTGAGGCCGATGTTTTGCAGCATCGTCATCAGGCCGAATGCCGTGCCCAGCCGCTTCGGTTCCACCAGGATCGAGACCGAAGGCCAGAGCACTGCGGGGACCAGCGAGAAACTCACGCCGATGAGCACCGTCGTGACCCACAAGCTCCACGAGGTCTCGGCGAGAATCACGAAGCTGAGTGGCAGCAGGAGCGATCCAAACATCATCAGCACGCCTCTGCGGCCGAACCGGTCAGCGATCCAGCCGAAGATTGGCGTGGCAAAGACCGCGGCCAGAAACACGTAGCTGTTCATCTGCCCTGCGGTATCGAGCGGCAGCCCGTGCGCATGCTGAAAGTAGGCGATCGCAAATGTGCTGCGGAACGGGAAGATCACCGAGTAGAACAGCACACAGAGCGCGACGAGGTACCAGTACGAGCGATTGAAACGCCAAACGTCCGACCAGGCGAATCGATCGGTACTCGTCGCGGCGAGCTGCGTGCCGCGCGCGCGCGCATGCGCGTCGACCCACCAATAGGCGGCAGCGCCCACCAGGCCCAGCGCCATGATCGTGGCGGCAAACCACAGTGGCGGCTGCCAGCCCCGCTCGTAGAGCTGTGCCGCATAGGTGGGTGACAAATCAGCGGCGTACGAGCCCAGCCGCGCCATACTGAGCCCGAGCCCCATCGCGAAGGCCACGCTCCTGCCGGCGAACCATTGCCCGAGCGCCGCCAGCGTGGCGACGATCATGGTTTCTGCGCCGATGCCGAACAGCAGCCGGCCGGTCGCCATCACGACGAAGTGACTGCCGACCGCCGTCAACATCGCACCGACGACGCAGATCAAAGCGGTCCAGAAAGTGACGCGCGCAGCGCCGAACCGATCGGTGAGCACGCCTCCCACCAGCACCAGCACAATATTCGGTGCGCTGTAGATCGCATTCAGCGTGCCGAGCTGAGTCGAGGTGAAGCCGAGCTGGCGCTGCAACAGGTCGGCGACTGGTGCGATCGAGTCGTAGACGTAGTAGTTGCCGAAGAGCGCGACGCTCGTAAAAACCAGGATCCACCAGCGCGCCTGGTCCGCGGGGCGCGTATTCAAGCCGCTTTTCCGAGTTGCAAGAGAAGCTCCGGCAGTGAGTTGATCGGAGGGCTGCAGGTCATGCCGCGACAGATGTATGCGACGTCATTACCCGTTGCGCGCTTGTCGGCAATCGCTGGTGGCAGGTCGGCCGTATCGTCTGGAATCGGAAACACCAGGCGACGCGGCGCATAGACGGCGGCGAGCTCGTCGCGCCAGCGTCGTACGCTGCTCTGTGTACCACGAATGATGACGATCTCCACCGGCTGCAGATGTTCTTCGAGCGCGTTGAGCAATGCTGCGTGGCCTTGCGGATGCTGCTCCATCGCCGCCCAACCGGAGCGGAGCGTGCTTTCGGCTGCCCGCAGGTAGCGGGAGTCTCCGAGCAGGTGCCCGAGGCGCCCGAATACGCGTGCGGCCACCGCGTTGCCATTCGGCAGCGACTCGTCGTTGAAGGTCTTCGATCGATGCATCAATGCTTCGTGGTCGTCGGCCGTGAAGAAAAAGGCGCCGCGCTCGGCATCCGCGAAGTGCTCCAGCACCACGTCCAGAAGTGCGATGGCCAATTGCAGGTCGGCGCTTCGCCAGCGACACTGCAGCAGCTCGACGATCGCATCCGCGAGGAAGACATAGTCGTCGAGGTAGGCGCGAACATGCGCGCGACCATCTTTGAACGTCGCCAGCAGCCGACCGTCGCCCCACAGCGCGGACCGGGCGAAATCGAGCGCGCGCGTCGCGGAAGTCTCGAGATCCGCACGTCTGAGCACGCGCGCCGCGACCGCCATGCCCTGGATCATGAGACCGTTCCAGCTGGTTAGGATCTTCTCGTCGCGGCCGGGCCGCACGCGTTCATCGCGTGCGCGCCGCAGCTTTTTCATCGCGCCTTGCAGGACCGCTTCGATTTCGGCGGGCTCGCGTTTTTCGCGACTGGCGATCTTCTCCAGCGACTCGCGCGCGTGCAGGTGCCAATTACCTTCGAAGTTGGGCGCCTCGTCGAGCCCGTAACGCCGCTCTACGATCCGGTACTCGTTCCGATCCAGCAGGCTCTGGATCTGCTGCTTGTCCCACACGTAGAAACGCCCCTCGTGACCTTCCGAGTCGGCATCGAGGCTCGAGTAGTAGCCGCCTTCCGGTGACTGCATCTCGCGCAGTACCCAGTTCGCAATGCCGCCGGCGATGTCCGCGAAGAAGCCGTCACCTGTCGCGCTCGCTGTCTGCGCGTAAAGGGCGAGCAGCGGACCGTTGTCGTACAGCATCTTTTCGAAGTGCGGGATCATCCAGTACTGATCGACGGAATAGCGGCTGAAGCCACCGCCCACCTGGTCGTAGATGCCGCCTTCGCCCATCCGCTTGAGGGTGAGCGTCACCATGTAGAGCGCCTTGAGATCGGGCTCGCGATCAGATGCGGTGAAATGCCAGTGGCGCAGCAGTCGTTCGATGCTGGTCGCGTGCGGGAATTTGGGCGCGCCGCCGAAGCCACCGTAACGGCTATCGAACTCATCCTCGAGGAGCGTGCGCGCCTTCCTCAGCGGCTCGGCAGTGAGTTGCTGACCTGCGTCCGGCGCGGCGGGGTAGAGAGTCTCGAAGGCTTCGACGAGCGCCGTATTCTGCGTGCGCACTTCCTCGCCATGCTCGCGATAGTAGCGATCCACGCGCTGCAGAAGATCCCCGAACGCCGGCATGCCGTAGCGCGCTTCCTTGGGAAAGTACGTTCCGCCGAAGAATGGTCGCTGGTCGTCCGGCGTGAGAAACATGGTGAGCGGCCAGCCGCCCGCGCGGCGCGCCAGCATCTGGTGTGCAAGCTGATAGACGCGATCCAGGTCCGGTCGCTCCTCGCGGTCGACCTTGATGTTCACGAACAGGCGGTTCATGAGGACAGCGGTGGCCGGATCCTCAAACGACTCGTGTGCCATCACGTGGCACCAGTGACAGGCTGAGTAGCCGATCGAAAGCAGGATCGGCTTGTTTTCCCGGCGTGCGCGCTCCAAGGCTTCTGCGCCCCACGGATACCAGTCCACGGGATTCGCGGCGTGTTGCTTGAGGTAAGGGCTGGTCTCGCCGGCCAGACGGTTTTGAGGAGCTGCGGAGGGCGGCTGCATGTCGCAACGCTTCGGCTAGAATGCGCGCCACTATACGCGATCCCGATCTGCCGGAGCCGATGTCCTTCCCACCCGTCATGCGCGCGGAACCTGCCGTCGCGGCAGCCGCGATTCCCGAGTTGCGCCTGAAGCGCGGCGAGGATCGGCGGCTGACCGCGGGTCACCTTTGGGTGTTCAGCAATGAAGTCGACACCGATGCGACGCCGCTGACCAGTTTCGCTCCCGGGGATCAGGTGCGCATCGTGAGCGATCGCGATCGCTTTCTCGGCTACGCGTATGTGAATCCACGCTCGCTCATCTGTGCGCGCATCGTCAGTCGCGATGCTGCGCATGTGATCGGCAAGTCGTTGCTGGTGCACCGGCTGCAGGTGGCATTGAGCCTGCGGAGGCGGCTGTACGAGCAGCCCTACTATCGTCTCGTGTACGGCGAATCGGATGAGCTCCCCGGCCTGGTCATTGATCGCTACGACGATGTGTGCGTGGCGCAGATCGGCACCGCCGGCATGGAACGCCTGAAAGGGGAGATCGTCGCGGCGCTCGAGAAAGTGATCCATCCTGCAGGCTTGCTGTGGAAGAACGACAGCGGCGCACGCGATCTCGAAGGCCTGTCGGTGTACGTGGAAACCGCGTTCGGCACCGTGCCTGAGAGGGTAACTGTGGTGGAAAATGGGCTACAGTTTTCCGTACCGCTGGCGCAGGGACAGAAGACCGGCTGGTTTTTCGACCAGGCACTCAATCGCGCAACGTTCCTCAAGTACGTGCCCGGTGCGCGCGTGCTGGATGTCTTCAGCTACCTTGGTGCCTGGGCTGTCGCCGCGGCCCGGCATGGGGCCACCGATGTCACCTGTATCGAATCTTCGCCTCACGCAGTCGAGTGGCTGCAGGCGAACGCGATGAGCAACGGCGTCAAGCTGGACGTGCGCAAGGGTGATGCGTTCGAATTGCTCGAAGCGCTGCATGCGGCACGTGAGCGTTTCGACGTCGTAGTGCTCGATCCACCGGCCTTCATCAAGCGGCGCAAGGACGCAGCGAAAGGGCAGGCGGCCTACCGTCGGCTCAATCAGCTCGGTCTGCAGCTCCTGTCACGCGACGGCATGCTGGTATCCTGCTCGTGTTCCTATCACCTCTCGGGCGAGGAGCTGCTGGGTGCGATCCAGAAGGCGGCCCGCCACGTGAATCGCTTCGTGCAGGTGATCGAGTCCGGAGGACAGGCACCCGATCATCCGGTGCATCCCGCAATTCCGGAGACCCGCTATCTCAAAGCATACTTCTGCCGTGCTGTGCAGGACTGAGGCGTAATGATTCCGTATCCCGCGTTCGATCCCGTGGCGTTCTCCATCGGGCCCTTCTTCGGCTTCGGCCCGATCCAGGTCCACTGGTACGGAATCATGTACCTCATCGGGTTCATTGCCGGGTGGTGGCTGGGGCGCCGGCGCGCCGCGCAACCCGGGTCCACCTGGAAGCCCAACGATGTCGATGACCTCATTTTCTTTGCGGCGCTCGGGGTGATTCTTGGCGGCCGCCTCGGTTGGGTGATCGTATACGGGCACGACATCGTGGCGGAAAACCCGCTCGCTATTCTAAAGGTCTGGCAGGGTGGCATGTCGTTCCACGGCGGCCTCGCCGGCGTCTTGATCGGGATCGCGATCTTCGCGAAGCGACGCGGGCGCGCGATTGCGGACGTGTTTGATTTCATGGCGCCACTTCCCGGCCTCGGACTGTTCGCGGGACGCTTTGGCAATTTCATCAATGGCGAGCTGTGGGGGAAGATCACGGACGTTCCGTGGGGGTTCATCGTCAACGGCGAGGTGCGCCACGCCTCGCAACTCTACGAGGCGGCGCTCGAGGGCCTGGTGCTGTTTACCATCCTGTGGCTCTTCACTGCGAAGCCACGGCCACGACTCGCGCCGACAGGGCTGTTCCTGGTGCTGTATGGAGTATTTCGATTCGCCATCGAGTTCGTGCGCATCCCGGACGAGAACATGGGCGAAGCTGGCTATCTTGCGTGGGGCTGGCTGACGACCGGGCAGGTGCTGTCGTTCCCGATGATCCTGATCGGCGTCGCGCTCCTCATCTGGGCCTATAGCAAGCGCAAGCCTTCCGGCAACTATCGATGAAAGCCTATCTCGACTTCATGCGCCACGTGCGCGAGCACGGGGTCGGTAAGGCCGATCGCACCGGCACCGGCACGCTCAGCGTATTCGGCTACCAGATGCGCTTCGACCTGGCGCAGGGCTTCCCGCTCGTGACCACCAAGAAGGTCCACACCCGTTCGGTCATCCACGAGCTACTGTGGTTCCTGCGTGGAGAAACCAGCCTTGAGTACCTGCACCAGCATGGAGTCACGATCTGGGATGAATGGGCGGACGAACACGGCGAGCTTGGCCCGATCTACGGCAAGCAATGGCGTGACTGGGTGGCGCCCGACGGCCGGCACATCGATCAGATGGCGCAGGTGGTCGAGCAGCTGCGCAGCAATCCGAATTCCCGGCGCATCATTGTCAGCGCCTGGAACGTGGGCGAGCTCGATCGCATGGCACTGGCGCCCTGTCATGCCTTCTTCCAGTTCTATGTAGCGCAGGGGAGACTCTCCGCGCAGGTCTACCAGCGCAGCGCCGATATCTTTCTCGGCGTACCGTTCAATATCGCCGCCTACGCGCTGCTGACGCACATGCTTGCGCAGCAGGCGCACCTGGTCGCGGGCGATCTGATCTGGACCGGGGGCGATTGTCACCTGTACGTTAACCACCTGGAGCAGGCTGACTTGCAGCTCTCGCGCACGCCCCATCCGCTGCCGCAGCTCGTAATCAAGCGCCTGGCACCCACGCTATTCGACTACAGATTCGAGGACTTCGAAATCGTGAACTATCAGCACGAGCCGGCAATCAAAGCGCCGGTGGCGGTCTAGGAGTCGCGATGCTGAGACTGGCTGACGGCAAGAAACTGCCGCTTGTGCAGGTACGACGCTCGCGCGTGCATGGTAATGGCGTGTTCGCACTCAGGCGCATTCGCAAAGGCACACGAGTCATCGAGTACACCGGCGAGCGTGTGAGCCATAAGGAGGCGGATCGTCGTTACGAGACCAATGATCCCCACGACAATCACACATTTCTCTTCATCCTCGATGGGCGCACGGTCATCGATGCTGGTGTCGCGGGCAACGAGGCGCGCTTCATCAATCATTCCTGTGAGCCAAACTGCGAGTCGGTGATCGAGAACAACCGCATCTACATCTACGCGACGCGCACCATCGAGCCGGGCGAAGAGCTCGCCTACGATTACCAGATCCAACGCGAGCACGGCGATCCCCCCAACATCGACGCGATCTATGGCTGTCGCTGCGGTGCGCCGGCGTGCCGCGGCACGATGCTCGCGCCGCACGAGCTGCCCAAGCGTCGTCGCCGGGCCAACGGTCGCTGAAATCCAAATGAGCCTCCCGGCGCTGCTGCGAGAGCATGACTTCCCGGGGATTGTCGCGCAGCTCGTCTCGCAGGGCTGGAGCTGCTGCGAGAATTTCCTGCCTGCGAAGCTGATTGCCCGTTTACGCGCTGAAGCGCGGCAGCTCGCCGCGAGCGGTGAATTGCGCCCAGCGGCGATCGGCCCCAGGCGCACTCTGCACTCCGACATCAGGGGTGATGAAACCCGTTGGTTGGATGCTCCCTATTCTCCGTCCGTCACGGTGTTGATGGAGCGCCTCGAAGAGTTGCGCCGCGAAATCAATGCCGGGTTGCAGCTCGGTTTGTTCGACCTGGAGCTGCAGTTCGCACGTTATCGTCCGGGCGCCGCCTATGGCCGACATCTGGATCGATTCGCGGGCAGCACGCGGCGAGTGCTTTCAGTCGTGCTCTATCTCAACGAGGGATGGCGAGCCGAGCATGGTGGCGCGCTGCGCCTTTATCTCGGCAACAGGGAATGCGCGATCGACTTTGCGCCGCAGGCGGGCCGACTAGTGCTGTTCCTGAGCGAAAGATTCGAGCACGAAGTCATGCTCACCACGCGTGAGAGGCTCAGCATCACCGGCTGGTTTCTCACTCGCACCTCGTAAGGCTTGGGCAGAGTTAGGAGCCCCAGGCGCGTCGGGCTTAGCCGCCGTCCACGGGCGGCTCTAACTCGGCGTGGAGATGTTTCCGCAGTGTCCGGGAAACCCAGCCGGCCAGCAGCGCGCCGACGATCGGGGCAACCCAGAAGAGCCACAGCTGCCTCAGCGCCCAGTCACCGACGAACAACGCGGGGCCCGTGCTGCGGGCCGGATTGACCGACGTGTTGGTCACCGGAATGCTCACCAGGTGGATGAGAGTGAGCGCCAACCCGATCGCAATGCCCGCAAATTCCACGGGCGCGCGGCGGTGAACCGCTCCGAGGATGACAATCAGGAAGCCGAAGGTCATGACTACCTCCGTTACCAGCGCCGACGCGAGGGAGTATTTCCCAGGCGAGTGCTCGCCGTAGCCGTTCGCCGCGAACCCCGCGCTCACGTCGAAGCCGGTCTGGCCGCTGGCGATGACGAAGAGAATAGCGGCCCCTGCCACTGCTCCGGCAACCTGCGCAACGATGTAGGGTGCGAGCTGGTTCGCCGGAAAGCGGCCCGCGGCCCACAAGCCACACGAGACTGCCGGGTTGAAGTGCCCGCCGGAAATCGGACCGAGGGCATATGCCATCGTCAACACGGTGAGACCGAACGCGAGGGAGACCCCGGTGAGGCCGATTCCGACATCGGGAAAAGTGGCAGCAAGCACGGCACTGCCGCACCCGCCCAATACCAGCCAAAGCGTTCCTAAGAACTCAGCAATCAGTTTGGAGACCATAACGGAACTCCATGGAGTTGGGGAAGGGCCTGCTTCGCGACGGATTGATGCTAATCAAGCAACGCGTATTGAGATAGATCAACCCGTTCGATGAAATCGGAATAAAGCAGTCTAGCTCGGAAAGACGAGCGTCCGCTATTGGTCGACTTCCATGGCTGTCCGACCGGTTGACATGCGCCGGACAAAGATCGCGAGTGAAACGGATCTCTCGGCGCTGGACGATAAGGCAGCGACACTTCGCACGCGCCAATTGCGGCCATTTCATGAGTGGCGGCAAGCAGCGCTCTTTTGCTACGGCATGAGCCAGGTGCTGGGCGTTACGGTTCACTTCGCCTACATGCAAGATCGGGATCACGATTGCATTGCTGTGACCTGGCGGGTAACTGCGGGCTTGACCGATCAACTGGCGCGAGTGGCCTTCTTCAGCCTGGCTGACGGGGGCCTCTTACTCGGGGGCTTGAGCAGCTGCGCGAGAGCTCGGCAGGCATCGGTGGACGTGAACACGCCTACCAGTTTTCCATTCTTCGTGATGATTGCAGAACCAATGTGTCGCTCTGCCATCTCGTCCGCTACGGCCGCGACCGGCGTCGAGGCAGGCACGATGTAGGGATCCTTTACACACACGTCGCTGACCTTGAGCTCCTTCTCGGGCGGGTAGGCAAAGTCCGGACCCAGCACCAGCTTGATATCACGGTCGGTAAGCATTCCCACGATCGCTCCCTGCGACGTCACTGGCAGGTGGCGAATGCGGCGACGCTGCATGAACACTCGCGCTTGCGACAGCGGGGCATCGATGTCGATCGAATAGGGAAATGGCGTCATGAACGCGACGATCTGCGGTATGGGTTTCATGCTCGATTCCGTCTGCCCTATGATCGCCCGGGTCCGCTCGAAGCGCCATCAGGAACTTTCCGAAAGCCAGGGTTGCCCCGCCGCGCCAGATGCGTGACTTTTGCGCCGCGTCGGTCCCAGAGATCTCGGTTTACCGTTTGGCGGCGCGCTTCAAATCACCCCGCACGCACAAGCTGGCGTCGCCTGCGGAAATTAGCGAATCGGGCCCCCGCTACCAAGCCTATATGCGCCCCCTCCTGCTGCTGCAGCGAGGGGCGTTTCGTTAAGGGCGCACTCAGCGACTGGGGGTGGTGTGGCAGGGGTCGCTTGGGATCACCCAGCGCGCCTATGCCGATTTGGTGCCGACACTAAGTGGAGGAAAGTTCGACCGCCCGAGTGAGTCGGCCCGGCGTCGTGACAGCGCGCGCGGCAACAAATCTGGCGCGCAGTAGCCCAAGCGCTCGGCGGATCGAGGCCGGAAGGCGGGAGGCATGTGTTATTTTGGTCGCCGGCAAAACAGGTTTCCGAGCCGGTTGGGAATGGCGATGGCCTCACATAGACACCGCACTCACCGCTCGGGATGGCTGCGCGCAGGCGTTCTGGGCGCGAACGATGGCTTGTTGTCGATCTCCAGCCTGATGCTCGGTGTTGCAGCGGCCCAGACGACTTCCGGCACAATCGTGGTCACGGGCCTCGCTGGCCTAGTCGCCGGCGCGCTCTCGATGGGCGCTGGCGAGTACATATCGGTAAGCTCCCAGGCTGATACCGAACGCGCCGATCTGGATATCGAAATGCGTTCGCTGAAGCAAGACTACGACTCGGAGCACGCAGAACTGCGCGACATCTATGTCGGGCGGGGACTCGATAGCGAACTCGCGGCGCAGGTGTCCCGGCAGCTGATGGCGCACGATGCGCTTGGGGCCCACGCGCGAGACGATATCGGCATCACCGAAGCGCTGACGGCTCGACCGTTGCAGGCGGCTGTAGCGTCGACGGCCTGTTTCGCGCTGGGCGGCCTTGTCCCGTTTCTGGTGGGCGTGGTTGCGCCCGGGCGCATCGTTATTCCAGCCATCGCATCCGTGTCCCTCGTTTCCCTCGCCACGCTGGGCGCACTCGCCGCACACGCGGGCGGGGCGCCGATTCTCCGCGGGGCGATGCGCGTCCTGGTCTGGGGAGCAATCGTAATGGGTATCACCGCAACAGTCGGTGCGCTGTTCGCTGCGATAACGTAGCGGCGCGCTGCCAAGGATTTCGTCGGCGCTCATGTGTCAGCCGCACGAGTTGGGAACGGGCCCCGGCAGCAACAGCACGCCACCGAGGCCCCTGAGCGCCCCGCGGGACCTGAATACCGCGCAGCGGAGCCCGGCCTCGGAGGCGCCGCGCGCGGGCCGCGAAATCATCGTCGAAACGTTTGCCAAGCGCCCCCAACGGTGCCATCGACACCGCTCGATCTGCGCGGGTGACTCCGTCGCCGTCCAAGCGCGTGAGCCCGCATTCGCGCGCTACGCTTCATACGTGGAGCTTCGCTTAGCAGGCACGGGAAAGTACGTACAGTAAGTGGGGCAACTTTGTGCAAAAGTCTTCAAGGTGTGCTTCAGGGGAGGAGGTTGAATGATGGGCGACGCTACGCCGCAACTTGGGTTAGCCTGAAATGAATGAAATGCGCCTTTTGAACGATGATCAATATCGAATTCTATTCGAGCATTTAGCCGAGGAAGTGCATTTCTGGCAGATCGTCCGGGACGAAACTGGGCGGATAAAAACCTGGCGTCTGATTTATGTGAATCCACCGACGCTGAAGACCTGGGGCCACACCTCCCTCGATGAGATTGCAGGCAAGACTACTGATGAGATATTCGGCCCTGGCGCCACCGAACACTACTTGCCAGTGGTTGAAAAAATCATAGCCGAAAATCGCCCACACTATTTCCAAGACTATTTTCCAAATCTGGATAAGTACTTTCGCTTCACTAGCGTGCCCTATGGAGACTACTTCATCACTACGGGCGCTGATATTACCGATCTTGTTAAGGAACAAGCGTCCCTCCTCAGCGACAACCAGCGGCTGGAGCAGCGGGTCCGCGAACGCACGGCAGAACTCGAGGACAGCGTCGCCAAACTCCGGTACGCGCTAGAGGAGGGGGAAGGGCTGCGCCAAGAGCTGCGCCAACAAGCCATTCGCGATCCTCTCACCAATCTATTTAATCGTCGGTTTTTGGAAGAATTCCTCGAGCATGAGATCAACCGCGCCAGGCGATCGCAATACAAAGTGGGGGTTATCATGTTCGATGTTGACCATTTCAAGGAAGTCAACGATGGGTTCGGTCATGAAGCAGGTGATACGGTCCTACGTGAAATAGGCCGACTGGCCTTATCGAGTATTCGCAAGGGAGATGTGGCCTGTCGTTATGGCGGCGACGAATTCTTACTCGTTTTACCTGAATCATCGCTAACTATGGGCTTGCAGAGGGCTGAAGAATTACGCGAACGAGTCAGACATCTCCAGTGGGAATTTCAAGGTGAGCGATTGGCAGGTATCACGCTTTCACTGGGAGTAGCTGAGTCTCCTAGCCAGGGCGATACGCGAGTAGAACTCCTGCAATCCGTTGATTGGGCGCTTTATAGAGCTAAACAAGCCGGACGTGACCGAGCAGTTTCGGCAGGCTATGAGAGGCTTGTGCCCGGCAACACGTCGCGCCTACGTGTTAGCGGCACCTGAATGAGAGTAGTTTCAATGCCAATCCCGCGTGTTTCGACGTGCAGTGCCGCCTAACCCTGGCGTGCAGCGGACGCGGGGCGTGTCTTTAATGCGCCCTACGATGGCCGCATCCGCGACAGCGGAGTCGCTCATGCAACCGTGGCTAATACGAACAAGCCCTAATGGCACACGGCTCAGGACGGTGCTTCAATTATCGCGTTCACTGCGGGAGCAGTGATCAGTCGACGGCCAAAAAGGCGTCACTCATTAACGGAGGTGGACCATGGCAACGTTTATAAGCCTTCTAAACTTTACGGATCAGGGGATCCGGAACGTCAAGGACTCGCCGGCTCGGCTCGAAGCGTTCAGGGCGATGGCTGAAAAGCTCGACGTAGCGGTGAAGGGCGCGTATTACACCGTCGGGAATTACGACATTGTGATAGTCACAGAGGGCACTGATGAAGCGGCTATGGCCGCACTGCTGAAAGTGAGCTCGCTTGGCAACGTGCGAACGCAGACGTTGCGCGGCTTCTCTGTAGACGAGATCAAGAAGGTCATCGGCAAAATACCGTAGGCCCTGCGGCCGTATCTCGGGATCGCAACCAACGGCTGTGCAGCCTTAGCCTATGCGTCCCGGGGTGCGCCTTAAGCGACGTCGGAAATTAGCGAATCCGGCCCCGCTACCCGCGGCTATCTGCGCCCCTCCTGCTCCGGCAACGACGGGTGCAGATGCGCGCGGCAGTCCGCCCGCGCTCGCACCGGCCCACTGAACACCGTGCAAGTCGACGTGCCAGGCTTGTCGCCGCAGGACGCAGTCGTACCCGACTACCTGATGAGGGTCTACTGGTGGGCCTATGTGCATCCGCGGTCGGTGTGCCTGTTCGAGCGCCAGTGGTTGGTAAATCTCATCCTTTGGGGAAACTTTGGGCGTCTTAGGGATGCTGCGCTCGATGCGCTCGGGGAGCGACTGGACGGGCGCACCCTGCAAATCGCTTGCGTCTACGGCGACCTGACGCGGCGGTTATTCGCGCGCCTGGGCGCCGATGCGAGCCTCGATATCGTCGATATCCTGCCGATTCAACTTCAGAATCTCGCCCGCAAGCTGCCGCCCGGTGGTGGCGTGAGACACGTTCACGGTAACAGCGCCGCACTCGAGTTCGAGTCTGCGTCGTACGATCGTGCGCTACTCTTTTTCCTGCTGCACGAACAGCCTGAGGACGTGCGCCGCGCCACGATTGCCGAGGCACTGCGGGTCGTGAAGCCGGGGGGACGATTGGTAATCGTCGACTATCATCGTCCGCATCCATTGAATCCCTTCGGCCTGCCGATGACGGGAATCCTCAGCGCGCTCGAGCCCTTCGCACTCGATCTGTGGCGGCACGAGGTGACGGAGTGGTTTCCTGCTACGCGCAGATTCCTCCGCATCGACAAGTCGACGATGTTCGGCGGGCTGTATCAGGTGCTCAAGGTGACCGTGTGATGATCTCGAGTGCGCGGCGAGGAGCCTTCTCCGGCCGAGACCAACCGTGGTGATAAACAACACAACAAGCGAGCCCCCGCTACCACACAAATTTGACGGGTGCTCTCGGTACCCGTCGACACCAAAAATGGTCGCCTCCAAGCGGCCCTTTTGCGCCTGGGTCTACGCGGCCTGAGCGCGCCTGTCAGATAAACCGCTGGCGCCGCTGAAAAGCGCGTACACTCCGCCCGCCTCCTGAAGGCCGGGCGTGCATCTGACGAGCGCTTTCCAGGTGCGCACCTTCCAGAACGAAAATTCCAGCCTTCAAGGAAAATCACATGTCAATCAGGAATCGGATCGCCGCTTGTGCGGCGTTCGTGAGTATTGCGTGCGTGAGTGTCAGCGCATTCGCCGATGACCACGCTTACACCGAAGGGGCCGTTGTCAACGTGGCGAGAATCCGCACGGTCGACGGCAAGTTCGACGACTACATGAAGTGGCTCGGCACCACCTGGAAGCAGCAACAGGAAGCCGGGAAGAAGGCCGGCTACATCGTGAGCTACCAGGTGATCTCGGTCGAGCCGCGTACGCTCGATGATGCGGACCTGCTGCTGGTTACCACGTACAAGAACTGGGCGTCGCTGGACGGCGCGCTCGCGAAGAACGATGCGATCGCGAAGCAGGTCGAGGGCTCGGTCGAGGCGTCCAACCAGGCACAGTTCGATCGCGCCAAGATCCGGCGCGTTCTCGGTTCGTCGACGATGCAGGTGCTCGAGCTGAAGTAAAACGCGACGCTCGATGCGATACGGGAAGCCGGGCTTGATGCCCGGCTTTCTTTTTTTGGTGCCGACACGGCGAGCTTCAAATCATGCCGTAGAGGGGCGCCTGTGAATATCCGACGGGAATGTGCGGATTCAGAAATTAGAAAGGGCCGTCGCGAACGGCCCTCTGTGCGGTGTCTTGGGTGTACCACGTTGAGTAACCCGTGACTTCCACAACCCAGAGGCTGCGCCGATTGGGTCGTCAATGCAATACCATGGTCGCCTCGTTTGGAGGTGGCTCCCACCGTCTTGACTGTGTCCGGCGTGCACGGCTCTACTAACTGCCGGCTTTGGGGCTGGAGCCCGAAATCATGAGTACGGTCAATTTCGCGGAAAAACTTGCAAAGATTTCCGAGCAATGGTCACCGAAGATCATCGCGCGGATGAATGACTACGATTTCAAGCTGGTGAAGCTGCAAGGCGAGTTCGTGTGGCACGACCACAAGAATACCGACGAAGCCTTCATCGTCCTTGATGGGGAATTGACGATCCATCTGCGCGATCGGGACGTGGTGCTGCGCAAAGGCGAGCTGTTCGTAGTGCCGAAGGGTGTGGAGCACAAGCCGGAGGCCGCGAAAGAATGTCACTTGATGCTGATCGAACCGGTCGGCACGGTGAATACGGGAGAGGCGGGCGGCGCCATGACGGCACCGTCCGACGTCTGGATCTAGCTGCCCCAGCATGCGTTACCGGCGCTTCGGCCGACTCGGCTGGCAAGTCAGTGAAGTCGGCTACGGCATGTGGGGCCTCAGTGGCTGGACCGGCTCCGATGACACGCGTACCCGTGCTGCACTCAACGAAGCGGTGCGCCTGGGGTGCAATTTCTTCGATACCGCCTGGGCCTATGGCGAGGGGCACAGCGAGGGCATGCTCGGCGATCTGTTTCGCGCCCATCCCGACCAGCGGCTGTATTCAGCCAGCAAGATCCCGCCGAAGAATCTCACCTGGCCTTCGCGTCGTGGCATGCGACTCGACGACGTCTTTCCCCCGGAGCACATCCGCGAATACGCCGAGCGTTCACTCGAGAACACCGGGCTTGCGAGGCTGGACCTGCTGCAGTTTCACGTCTGGGAAGACGCGTGGGCACGCGATGAGCGCTGGGCACGCGTCATCGACGATCTGAAGCGGCAGGGACTGATTGCAGCAGCGGGCGTCAGCGTGAATCGCTGGGAGCCGGCGAATGTCCTGCAGACGCTCCACACCGGGCTCATCGATGCGGTGCAGGTGATCTACAACATCTTCGACCAGTCGCCCGAAGACGAGCTGTTCCCGGTGTGCAAGGAGCTCGATATCGCAGTGATCGCGCGTGTGCCCTTCGACGAGGGTTCGCTCGCCGGGAATCTCACGCTCGATTCGAAGTGGCCTGACGGCGATTTCCGCAATATCTACTTTGGCCCCGCGAACCTCGCGCCGACCGTCAAGCGCGTCGAAGCATTGCGACCGGTCGTGCCGCAAGGCATGTCGATGGCGGAACTGGCATTGAACTTTGCAATCTCTGATCCGCGTGTCTGCACCGTGATCCCGGGGATGCGCAGCGTCGCGCACGTCGCCTCGAACATCGCAGTGTCTGACGGCGGGCAATTGCCCGAGGAGCTCCGTCGCGCGCTACGTGCTCATCGCTGGGATCGCTCCCCGACGCAATGGTCGCATTGAGTCAGCGTAACCGGACGCGGAAGCGGATCGTGAAGGACGGATTGCCGCCCGGACCGGCGGCGCTCATCGCGCCGGTCGGCGCGATTCGAAGTCCCGTCACGTTGGGATCGAAGCCTGCTGCATCGGGCACGGGCGTATAGCTGTAGGGCGCTATACCACCCGGTTGATTCGAATAGGTCACGCTCGACGCGTACACGTAACTCAGTCCGCTCACGGGCGTTCCGTTCACGAAGGCGACTGGATCGCCGCTCGCCGTCGACACGTACAGATCCGAATTCGGCGGTACGAATTCGCTGATCACCAGCGTGCTCGCATCCACCGTGCCCGGACCCTGGTTGGTGATCGTGAGCGAGTACAGCTGCACGCTGCCCGGTATGCGCTTCGGGTTGGTGGCGTTGTTGTACGGATCGGAAATCACCTGCGAAGTGCGCGTGATGATGAGCGTCGGCTGCGGAATCACAACGGCGAAGGTGCCGATGCCAAGGTCGGTCACTGTGCCTTCCGTGCCTTCGGCAGCCGTGACTCTCATGGTCCACGAACCCGCGGGCGCAGCGCCGGGGAGCGCGTAGCTCAGCTCGTAGGTTTTCGTCGCGCTCCCCGAGTCGTTGACTTGCGTCATCGCCGAGTTGGTGAGTACAGCGGTGCCGCTCGGATTCAGGAGCGTCACCGAGGCGCCCGAGATATCGAAACTGCCGAACGGATCGCTCACGACGGCACGCATGAACACTGTGTTAGCGGGGAAAAACGACGCCGTGGCGACACCACCCGCATACGCAGCGTTATAGCTCAGCACGCTGCTGACGCTGATCACGGTGTTGCTGTTGAAGCTGACATTTGAGCGCTGTGCCGCGGAATTGGCCGGGTACACGAGTACGTCGCGACTGCCGCTGCCGGTGGTGTTGTTGGTCACCTGCAAGGAGATCGTTGCGCCGACCGGGAGCGCCGCCGCGACAATCGGGACCGTAAACGTCTGCAGCGTGGGAGTCGTGTCACTTGGTGTGAAAGTCAGTTGCTGCGTGCCGAGCGTGATGCCACCGCTTGCCGTTAGCGTGACCCGGACAATGCGCGATGTGCCGCTTCCAGAGCGCGTGAAATACAACTGCACGGGCACATTGCCGGCAGGCAACGAGACAGTGGTCGCCAGCCCCGGTGTCAAGACCCAAGTCTGGCTGCTGCCTTCCGCAACGGTGATTGAGGGCGGCGCAGTCGGCGCCGGCGTGCGTGACAACTGCAGTGCGGACCTCAGATACAGCACCTTGTTGCCGCTGGACGGGATCTGTGACTGCGAGACGATGATCTGCGGCGCCGCGGGCGTCGCGCCTGGACCGAATGTATTGGTGACTGTTGCGGTGTTGTCGATGGTCGCGCCGGGCGGCGTGCCGCTCGCGACCCGCACGTCGAACACGACGGTCACGCTGCCATTGGCGGGCACCGTGATGTTGGAAACGTCGAGAAAGCCCGTGCCATCGGCCCCTGTGCCAGCACCAGTCGAACTGTTCACCGCGCCCGCAGGCAGGGTCACGACGCTGAAATTGCTGACGTTGGCCGGGATGTCGTCGGTGACACGCACGCCGGGCGCGGCTACGCCGGTTGTTTCGCGCAACGTGATCGTGTAGCGCAGCGTGTCGCCGGGATTCGCATCGCCGGCGTTGAGATCCGAGACGGTCTTGGTCGAGGTCGAAAGATTCGGCAACACGACGTTGGTCAAATCGGTCGCGGTGTCGTTCGCCGCGTTGAAGTCCAGGCTCGCGCTCGACACCACGGCGGTGTTCGTCTTGGACGGTGCTGCCGCCTGGCCGGGCAGGACCGTGAGCGACAGATCGGGCAGAGTCGCGCCCATCGCGAGAGGCGGCGGGTGATTGCAGGTGACGACCTGGGCCGCGGCGCTACAGCTCCATCCGGTGCCAGTGCCCGATACGTACGAAAATCCGGTGGGCAATGTGTCCGTCACCGTGATGATGTTGTCTTCCTGCTCGAGCCCGACGCCGGTGCCATTGCTGACGCGGATCGTGTAGACGCCATTGGTTCCGGCGGAGAAATTCCCGACGTGCGTCTTGGTGATGCCGAGATCGACACTCGGCTCGCTCGCGACACTCACGACCTGCGCAGTCAACAGGACGAGGTCGCCGCCGGCCGAGAACACGGTGGTAGCCGACGTTTGCCCGGCTGAGATGTACGGATCTACGGTGAAAGTATCGACGTCAACGCCGTAGCTCGTCGCCACGCCGAGCGTGTTGACTGTGCCGTCGTAGGGCTGAGTGGTCGGGTCGCTGGCGGGGACGACGATGCCGTCGTCAAGCACGTTGCCGTTGAAGCTCAACTGTTCGTTGAACCCGTTCAACGCCGTCGAGTTCTGCGGATCGCCTTCCCAGGCGACGATCGCCATTTTGCCGTTGATCGGAGCGACCGGCACGCGAAAGCCATCAGGTGTCAGCGTGATCGAGCTGCCGCGGAAATATTGCAGGCCGTCGAATACGTTGATAGCGCGCAAATCCTCCGCGGCGCGCTGGTAGATCACGACCAGCCCCCAGCCCGCAACCACCGCCTGGCTTCCGCAGTGAGGCGTGCCGGTGTTGACGGTGAGTCCGCTGAAAGTGTAGTTGCCGTTCCCGGTGACGCGCGTTGTCACGTCGGCGAAGCCGCCGAAGTACGGGAACAGCGTGCCGGCGTTGTTGAACGTGGTCGTAAAGGTACGGGTGGCCGTGATTGCCGAGCCGGCGAACGTCACGGACGAGTCAATCGTGGTTCCCGTTTGCGAGCCACCCCAGTACAGATAGGCGGCGAGTATTGTTGAGCCCGCTGGAATGCCAGCCACGGCAGCCGTGCTACTGGCGCCAACGGCACAAGCGTCACCGGTATTCGGCTGCGTACGGAGCGATCCGCCGGTGGCAACGAAATTGATGTTGCCGACGAAGCGCGCATAGCGGGTGATGGTTTGTGAAAAGGCCGTGGCGGGGCCAAGGAGCAGCCCCACCAAGGCCAGCCACGCCAGTGTTCGCCTCATTGCAACACTCAGGATTACCCTTGCAATCGTGATAGCCGCCGCGCCGCTCCGCTGTCACTGCGGAACACCCTGCGCAAATCGGCTCGCTCACTGTATAAGTCTTTGAGTTCCAAGCGCGTGGAGCCGCTCACAGGGCCTTTATGTCAACCGTGATCGAGCGCACAAATCGCCTCCAATCGAACCCCGTTCTGTCGCTCATGGTGGCGATGGCAGAGAACGGTGTGATCGGCAACGCAAATCGCCTGCCGTGGCACCTGCCTGCGGACCTGAAGCACTTCAAAGGTGTGACGATGGGCAAGCCGATGCTGATGGGCCGCAAGACCTTCGAATCGATCGGCAAGGCGCTGCCAGGCAGACGCAATCTGGTGATGACACGCGGCGGTCCGATCGATGTGCCTGGCATCGAAACGGTCGCGAATCTCGAGGCGGCACTTGCGGCAACTCAGGACGCTGCGGAGCTCATGGTGATTGGTGGAGCAGAGATCTTTCGATTGTGTCTGCCGCGCGCGCAGCGCATTTACCTCACGCGGGTGCACGCACCAATTCCCGGGGACACGCGCTTTCCCGCCATCGACTGGAATGAGTGGCACAGAGTGCAGCGAAGCACTCAGCCGGCCGATGTCCGGAACGCTTACGCGATGACGTTTCTGACGCTGGAGCGGGGGTCGCCGTCGCGCGGCGACCCCGATGTCCCTCACTCTTTGTAGACCCAGGCGCCGGCGATACCAGCGATGACGGTCTCGATCAGACCCTGCAAGCCCCATTTCACCAGCAAGTCGTCCGGGTACAGGCCGATGACGTGATGGTCGATGAGTCCCGGCACGTAGCCGCCGAGGAACATCGCGATCGATACGATGACCGCAGTGCGAACGCCCGGTCCGAGGCGCGTGCGCGCCGCGGCGTAGAAGAAGATGAGGACCAGTCCAACCAGCAGGCACAGTACCGCGTAAGCCAGGTAGGCACCCGAACCCATGTCCGCCGCAAGTCCCAGCTCATTGAGGCGTGCCGTCACCGGTGCTCCCCACACCTTGACGGCCATGAATCCTTCGATCACGTAGATGACGAGCGCGGCGACAACCCCGCCGCCGATCCAGCGCGGAATGTTGATTCCACCCATGGCTATCCCCTCGGTTTGTTGATGTTGTCATCCGCCCGAGGCAGCGACGCCGCCGACCACGGGGCGAACGGGCGAGGAGGGTACGCCGGGGGGAAGCGGTCGGCAAACGCTCGACTGGACCCATTACAATCAGCTCCCGGCCTGGAGGCATGCATGGAACACCGACGCAGGATTCTTCCACCGGTCTGGTTTCTGCTCGCAGTGCTGCTTACGATCGGCTTGCACTACGTGATGCCAATCACGCGGGTCGTTCCCGCGCCGTGGTCGTACTCTGGCGCGCTGCTCGTGGTACTCGGCGTTGCGATCAGCGCCACGGGTGCTGGCGCGTTCAAGCGTGTGGGCACGCCGGTCGTACCTTTCGAGCCTTCCACCACACTCGTGACCGATGGACTTTACCGGTTCACGCGCAATCCGATGTATCTCGGACTCGTACTAGCGCTGCTCGGCGCCGCAATTCTGCTCGGTAGCCTGGGCGCGTTTGTGCCCGTTCCGGTATTCGCGTGGATACTGCACACGCAATTCATAAAAGGGGAAGAGCGCTTCCTCGAGGAAATCTTCGGCGAGCGCTATCTTGCGTACAAGCAGCGCGTGCGACGCTGGCTATGATCCGGGCGGCTGCGACTCGACACTACTTTCGCGCACCATCCGCTACACTGCCGCCCTCAAGAAGAAGAACGGAGCGGCGATGACGTTGAATCAGGCTTGGCGCGCATGCGTCATCATCTGCACGCTGCTCGCGTCCTGCGGCGACGGCGGCAAGATTGATCGTCCGAACGGCCCGGGCGCGGAATGGACGAGCTTCGGCGGCGGCCCCGGCGGCGGCCACTATTCGCCAGCGAATGAAATCACACCGGCGAATGTCCATGCACTGAAGGTCGCGTGGGTTCATCGCTCGGGCGATGTGCGCGGGCCGCCCGCGGAAGGCGCCGGCGCGATCAACGGCCCTCTGCAGCAGACCGGTTTCGGCGCCACACCGATCGTCTCCGGCGACACGCTTTACTATTGCACGCCTTACAACCGGGTGTTCGCACTCGACGCGGCGACGGGCAAGGAACGCTGGGTGTTCGATCCGCATGTCGACATGACCCAGGAGAACGCGCCCGCCTGTCGTGGTGTCTCGCTCTGGATGGGCGCCGATGTGCAGGAGAAGTGCGGCAAACGGATATTCACCGGGACGCTTGATGCGAGGTTGATCGCGCTTGACGCGGAGAGTGGCGGCGCGTGTGTGGATTTTGGCCAGAACGGCGAGGTGGATCTCAACATCGGGCTGACGCCGCACGGCTCGAAGGAATACAGCGTCACCAGTCCGCCGGCCATCCTGGGCGATACGGTCATTGTCGGCGCGCTCGTTTCCGACAGTTTCCGCAAGGGCGTCCCTGCTGGCGTAGTGCGCGCATTCGATACTCGCAGCGGTGCACTCAAGTGGGCGTGGAATGCCGTCCCGCCGGGTGAAGCCGAGATGAATCCTGACGGAACCTATCGCGCCGGCACGCCCAATGTATGGTCGATCATCTCGGTAGATCCCGCGCGCAATCTCGTCTTCCTGCCGACCGGCAACGCCGGCAACGACTACTTCGGTGCCGATCGCGAAGGCCTCGACTACTACTCGAGCTCTGTGGTCGCCCTGGACGGCGCGACCGGCAAGGTCGTGTGGCACTTCCAGGCCGTGCACCACGATCTCTGGGACTACGACATGCCGTCTCAGCCGACATTGATCGATCTCACGATCAACGGCGTGAGCGTTCCCGCGCTGGTCGAAGTCACCAAGATGAGCTACACGTTCGTGCTCAATCGCGAGACGGGCGAGCCGCTCTTTCCGGTCGAGGAGAAGCCTGCGCCGCAAGACGGCGCGGTGCCTGAGGAACATCTGAGCGCAACGCAGCCCGTACCTTCGCTCCCCGCAACGCTGGCTCGAACCAGGCTGACTCCGGAGGATGCGTGGGGATTCACATTCTGGGACAAGGGCAAGTGTCGCGAGACCCTCAGGGGTTTGCGTACCGGCGATATCTATCAACCGCCGTCGCTGCAGGGCTCGGTGATCAATCCTTCGACGTTCGGCGGCAACGATTGGGGATCACCTGCGATCGACCCCGTCAGCAAGCGGATGGTGGTGGCCACGACCCACGTCGCGCTGTCGGTGAAACTCGTGCCGCGGGCGCAATGCGGCCCGCTCAATCCGGACTTGCCGCAAGCGGGCTCTGCATATTGCGCAGTTGTCGTGCCGGTGCTCTCGCCGTGGGGCGCGCCCTGCACCAAGCCGCCATGGGCAACGCTCGACGCCGTCGATCTGTCGTCCGGCAAGATTGCCTGGACGCGTCCGCTCGGTGAGCTGGGGCCAGCCGCCAAATGGCCGCTGTCGAAGATGGACGGTGCAGCCTTCTCGATCGGCGGTCCGCTCATCACCGCGACGGGCCTGATCTTCATCGGCGCGGGCACCGATCCCGCATTCCGGGCTTATGATCTCAGCACCGGGAAGGAGCTATGGAAGAGCGCGTTGCCAACCACGGCAAACTCCGTACCCATGAGTTACCGGCTCGACGACAACGGCCGCCAGTTCGTGGTCGTCGCGGCGGGTGGTCACTTCGCGCTGAGCGGAATGGTTCCCCCGGGCGACTACCTGATGGCGTTCGCGCTGCCGACGGAGTGATGTGAGGAGCTAAGGATGGAGTGCGGGCGTTGGGTCGACGGTGCCGCCGCCATGGGCAGTCGCGAGCTCGGTCATCGAGCGCCGCAACGCCTTCCAACGCCTTCCGCGCACTCGACGATAGGACTTGGTGAAACGCCGCCGCATGTCGTCAGCGGTCAGACGCTGACGCTCGGTGAAGACGCCCATCAGGAAAACGGTTTCCCCCGGCATCTTGCACGTTCGAGTGCCGACCATGGCCCGGAACCTGTCGGCCGCGACGCTTGCGTCCTGGTGAGAACCGAGCCTGTTCTGCAGGCGTCGGATGGAGTGCAGCAACTCGCCCGCGCTCTCGCCATAAAAGCCTTCGAATGACTCGAGCGCATAGCGCAATCGTTTCGTGCGCCGCCGGACATCGTGGTAGGCAGCCGAGTTCATGTGCTTGTCCGCCTCCTCAGCCGAGCGCCGGAGTTTTTTGAAAGTTCGGCGAATCAGCCTTGGCGCAACCAGCGCGGCAATCGGGTTGTTGCGTTTGACGGCCATCCGGTTCGGCTTGAAGAGTGCGCTGCGCAGTCGCTCCACCAGTCGCCGCGTCGAATCTCGATCGAGAGCGGCCAACATGCTGGCCCGGGCATGTTGCCGTTCCGCATCGAGTCGGCTGCGTAACGGACTCAGCCGCTGGCGATCGATTTCACTCAGCTCCGCCGCAAATCGATCCAGCTCGCCGAGCTGGACATCAAGATCGCGCACCGCGCCGAGCGTACGCACGAGCGCCTTCCAGGCAGGACGCTGCCTTGAGATCGCCTTCGGCAGATAGGCCTCGAACAGTCCCAGGCTCGTATCCAGTCGACGCGCTGCGACCCGCAATTCGTGCAGGCGCTCCTCATTCTCGCCGAGCCGCGCAGCGGGCTCGCAGGTGAGCCAGGTCCACAAATGGCGGCGCAGATTCGCGCGCGCGACCTCGCCGATACTCAGTGTCGGATCAATCAGCATCGAGCCGAGATCCGCCGATACCGGTGCGGCGAGCCCGGTGGATTTCAACCCCACTTCGTATTTGCTGTCTGTCGCGGCCTCGAGTTGGCACTCGACGCGCAGCTGATCCACCAGACCCTCGAGCGATTCTGCGGGTTCAGTCAAGGCTTCCACGTCGACCCGTTTCAGGCGCGCCCTGGACCCTCCGTCGGCACTCGCAACTATCGTTTCATCCAGGGCGATCTCTGCAGCCTGCTCGCCCTCGTCCTTCATGACAGCGAAGCACTGGCGCTCTGTGCGCACGCGAAACAACGTCCGCAGCGGCTGCGTGCCGGCCACCGCCTGCACCCGCACGCCGACCGGCCCATTGCTTTGCGTAAAGGAAGCCTGTTCAGCTGACGGAAGTGCCTCATTGATCTCGCGCCTGATCCTGAGCCCATCGGACCCGGGCGCGAGGTCCTTCAGAGTCGCTTCCGCCTGACCTGGAACGTCCCGCAGGCGCAACGCGAACCCGGCGCGGTGGAAGCGCCAGTCCTCCGTGTCAAGGTACGTGTCGTAGATCGTGCGGCTGGGGCGCGGCTCGATCGTGAAGCCGCCAAACCCGCTATGGTCGCTCAACCATTGACGCACCTGGGTCAGGTCGCGAGCGGCGAGCTGCCACTCGATCTCCTGGTGAGGATGTGCCGCGGGTGTGTCGGTCTGAGTCAGTTCTGCATCGCCGGGCATGAGTGCAATTCTACAGGTCGATAGCTCTCAGTCCCAACTGAGTAGCTACCATTGTTAACGCCACGTAAACGGCTTCGGTAACCTAGAGAGCCGACAATCTTGTTTCCACCAGCTTCGTCGCCAGCGACCAGTCGACCTGATCGACGTCGCTCGCCTTGACGGTGAGCTCGTCGAGGATTTCCTGCTGAATGCGGCCGCGCTCGAGAGCCAGCGTATACGGGATCTCGTGGTGAAACATCACCATCGAGTAACGGGGAATGAACTGCTCAGGGAAGCGCTGTTCCAGGCGCAGCGAAAGTTCCTTCTGCAGCACGAACTTAGGGTCGCGTACCGAGTCGCGCATCTCGATGTAGTTCTCGAGCGCCATTTGCGCGATCGCATCGGCATTGGGCTTGCGCGTGTGAGCGGCGGTGCACGCAAAGCGCTTGTGCCGCTTGCGGACGGCGTTAGAAATAGCCGTTGAGCTGCAGGAAGAGCTGCTGACGATTCTGCCGATCGTTCTGTGGAATGCCGTCGTAGTAGCGCACGCCCGCGCGCAACTGCGCGAACTGGATCGGCACGTATTCCCAGACGAGGCTGTACCGCACTTGCTGATCTTCGCGGACATCGGTATCGGGGTCGAATTCTTCGGCGGTGAGCTTCAGATTCTGTCCGGGCAAGAGTTTCCAGTTAGCCTCAATGAGTCCGGCCCATTGCTTGCGGCGAGGTTCAAGGCTGCCATCGTCGATGTAGTCCGCTTCCGCCAGCCAGGCGATGGGCCCGGTGCGCAACCCGGCGAAAATATTCTGCATGCGGCGATCGCCGACATCGGTATGGTTCATGTTGAAGCTTGCGCCACCGCGCCAGCGTGACGTCACGCGCTCGGCGCGGAAACTGAGCTGCTTGCCACTGTCTGTCTCCGGTCCGCCGCCAGCGCCGTTTGACACGGCGAGCTCAGCACCCCACGCGGTACCTTCGAATCCGAGCTCGACTCCATGGTCGGGTGTGGCGAAGTTGATGCCTGGCACCTGACGGACGAAGGCCGAATCATCCTGCAGGCGAAGACCGTAGGGCAGGAACATCTGTCCTGCCTTGATGTAGTAGCGGTGGCCCCCGAGCCACAGGCGTCCATAGGCTTCCGCGTTGGTGCTCGCGCCGGGTGCGAGGCGTTGATCGACGTATATAGAGAGTCGGTCTGGAATCACGCGCGCGTCGAGATAGACTCGCATCTCCTCGATTTCGAAGTCCGATTGCGTTTTCTCGTTGGGAATGCGCGTAACGTTCGCATCGGCTCGCAGGTTCCCGCCGATCGCCAGAAATCGATTGATCTCGCCGGTCCACGGCGTCGCGTCGCCGCTATCGATTCGATGCGCCGGCAGAGCGGTCTGCCCCCAGACTTGGCCGAAGGTGGTGCGCATGCCGCCGCCGGTTGGATTGACGTGACAGACGTTGCACTTCAATCCCTCTCGCACGGCGAAGTACGGTTCGGCGAGTGCCCGTTGCGGTGCGAATGCGGCGAGCGTTAGCAGCGTAGGCAGGAGTAGATTCTGAAGACCGATGAATCTCATCGCGCGGGCTCCACGTCGAATTCGAGGACGAAATCGTCGATGACCTTGCCCGCGCGACTGGTGAGGGCAACGCCGCCTTGGCCCTGCAATCCGTAGCCGATAGCGATCGGCTGACCAACTGTCTTCAGGTATTTCAATCGCCAGTACTGTCGGCGCGAGTGATCGCACCGTGATTCGCAATTGCGTGATCGCCTGTTCATTACCTTCGTCGAAGCTGCCGTCGCCGCCACTGCGAGTCAGCGTGACGGCACCCGCCTCGAGCTGCGTTACGTCGAGCTCATCGTCCACGGCAACCAGCAGCTCGCGCGGCGGTTGCGTCAGTCGCTCGCCAGGAAGTGGCGCAAGCGCACCGATCTGCGGCGCCGTCGAGGCGCCGAGCGCGGCCGCGCTCGGCTGAGCGCCGTCGAGGATCCACTGGCGAATCACGTCGATGGTGGACTGAGGAAGGTATGGTCCGCCGAGCGGCATTTGTCCGCCGACAGCCGCGTGCCCTTCGAGTTTCTGAATGATGTAGCTGGAATCTGGTTGACCCGCCGCGACACGCATGAGCGAGGGAACCTCGACGCTCGGCTGACCGACGAGCATCGCGTATGACGAGTTGGCGTCGAGCCGGAAGCCGAGCGGGGCGGCAGCGCCGGCGTGGCACGTCGTGCAGATCGGCGTGAACACCTGAGCCTGAATCGACTGCAGCTCGGGCAGCAAGGGTTGCGGTTCACCCGAGATCGGCCGGCCGTTGGCATCCAGGCCCTCGCCGTTGCCGGCGCAGGCGGCGAGCAGCGGCAGCATCAGCCCCACCTCCACGATTCGTTGCAGCATGAATGGCCCACTACGGCACGGTGTCTTTCGGTATGTGCCCGCCGAGTCCGCCCGCAGTTCAATTCGCAGGCAAATAACTCTTCACCATTCGAAATTTTCTGCGCGGGGCAACCGAAAGCTCGCGGGCGGGTACTCACGGATTGGAAATACCTTTGGTCACTCCGGGTAAGGGGCGCGAGCATGCGTGGCGTAAGACATTTCATCTATTCGGTGTTCGCGATGGTCCTGGTCGCGTGCGGTGGCGGTGGCGGCGGTTCCAATATGGCGCCGGCCACGGCGACGATTGCGGTGACGCCCGCAACGATCGCGCTGGGTCAGAGCGCGACACTCACCTGGAGTACGAATGGGACTTCCTGCACCGCGAGCGGCGCGTGGAGCGGTGATCAGGCCGCGAGCGGGACGCTCGTCGTCACGCCGACTGCCACGGGCGCGCAGACCTACACCCTCGTGTGCTCCGGCGGCATATACAGTGCGAGCACCAGCCAGTCGGCAACGCTCACCGTCAATGAACCGAGCGCCTTTTCAATGAGCAGTCTCGTGTCCGATGGCGCCGTCACGGCCGCCACCACGGATGCCAACCTCAAGAACCCGTGGGGTATCGTGTTCGGGCCCACCACGCCGGTGTGGATCGCGAACAATGGGACCGGAACATCGACGCTCTACGACGGCACTGGCACCAAGCAGGCGCTGACCGTAAGCCTGCCTGCGGGATTGAACGGCAGTGCCGACGCCACGGGTATCGTCTTCAACGGCAGCTCGACCGACTTCGTCGTAACGCAGGGTACCGCCTCAGGCGTCGCCCCTTTCATCTTCGATGGCGAGGGCGGGACGATCATGGGCTGGTCGCCTGCGGCCGATGCCACACACGCGATCATCGGGTACGACGATGGCGCCGGCGGCGCAGTCTACAAGGGGCTCGCGATCGCGAACGATGGCACGGCGAACCACCTGTACGCGACCGACTTCCACAACGGCAAGGTCGACGTCTTCGACGCCACCTTCGCCAAGGTCACTGTGACGGGCGGCTTCACGGATTCGACCCTGCCCGCGGGTTATGCACCCTTTGGCATTCAGGCGCTGCAGATTGGCGGTCAAACACGCATCGTCGTCACATACGCGCAGAAGGATCCGCAGTCGAACGACGAAGTCGCGGGGGCTGGCTTTGGCCTCGTCAACGTGTTCGACACCAGCGGTACGCTCGTGACGCACCTGGTCCCGGTCGGCCACGAGTTGAATGCTCCCTGGGGCGTGGCGCTGGCGCCCGACGGCTTCGGCACGATGAGTAATGCGCTGCTGATCGGCAACTTCGCCGACGGCGTGATCAACGCCTACGACCCGGTCACGGGTGCGTTCCTGGGAGCGCTGCACGATGGCGCTGGCAATGTGATTGCAACGCCCGGTCTTTGGGGCATGGCGTTCGGCAACGGCGCGCGCAATCAACCGACGACGACGCTCTATATCGCTGCCGGAATCGCGGACGAAGTGGATGGTCTGTACGCGCGAATCGATCTCGGGGCGACTCCCCCCGATATCGTTGCTCCGACGGTTTCCCTCACGGCGCCTGCCGCCGGTACAGTGAGCGGCACGGTAGCAGTGAGCGCGAATGCGGCGGATAACGTCGGCGTAACGCAGGTGGAATTCTTCGCGCGCACGACGGCGGGCACGACGTCACTCGGCGTCGCTACGACGGCACCCTTCTCGGTTAACTGGGATACGACCACCACGGCCAATGGCGATGTGAACGTGACCGCCGTGGCGCACGACGCGGCCGGCAATACGACCACTTCTGCCCTGGTGGCAGTCACGGTTTCCAATGCTGCTCCGGTGGCACCGACGCTGGCGCAACTGCAGGCCAACATCTTCACGCCGATTTGTTCCGTATGTCACACGGGCGTGGGGGCATCTCTGCCCGGTTCGATGAATCTGAGCAGCGCGTCCGCGACGCACGCCTCGCTCGTCAACGTGACGAGCATCGATGAACCCGCGTTCAAGCGCGTGCTGCCTAACGACCCGAACAACAGCTACATCATTCACAAGCTCGAGGGCACACAGAGCGTCGGCTCGCGCATGCCCTTGGGAGGGCCGTTCCTCAGTCAGGCGACCATCGATCAGGTCCGTGCGTGGATTCAGGCGGGCGCTGCACCATGAAGCGTTGAATCGGCCGGCTCGGCGAGAACCTCGCTCGTGGATTGAACTACCGGGGGGACGGATACAACTAACTTCGCGTGCGAGCCGGACGGATCTCACTGCTCATGGTAAGCGCGCTGCTCGGCGCAGGTCCGGCAGCGGCCGGCGGCCGCTGGAGCGGATTTCTCGCCGCGACGACCGATTATGTCTATCGCGGTGTCTCTCAAACCAATAACCAGCCGGCACTGCAGGGTGAGGTCCACTACGAAACTGCGGCGAGTACGGTCGTCGGAATGTGGGCCTCGACCGTGCAGCCGACGAGCGATACGCAGACGCTCGAGCTCGACGCATACCTCGGTAAGTCGTGGCTGCTTGCCGATGACTTGCTGCTGAGCCTCACCGCCGTCCACTACGCGTATCTCGATACGTCGCAGTGGGGACCGAAGGACTACGATGAGATCCTGGCGTCGCTCGGCTACCGTGGCCTTCTGTTCGCCACCGTCGCATGGTCGCCAAACACTTGGCGTTACTCCATTTCCAATGACTCATCCCGGCACTCGGCGGCGTCGTACGAAGTCGCGACGCATCTGCCCTTTGCGCGCGACTGGTACTTGTCCGGCGGTGTGGGCTACTACGATTTGGGCCAATTCGTCGATCCCAGCTACTGGTACTGGAACGCGGGTGTCGGCTACGGCCTTAGACACTATCAGGTGGATCTGTCCTATTTCGGCAACGATGCGGCGGCGAGACCGCAGGTTTACGGCGATAGTCAGCGCGCCAGTTGGGCGTTGACTCTGACTTGGCATTTTTAGGGCGATCGATATTGAACCGAAGCGGTGCTTACGGGAACTCACCAGCATGAGTCGACGCGACCCCGACCGCAGCACCGCGTACCACACGCCCTCGGCGTCCGACCACGAGCGCGCGCTGCTCGCGCGCGTCGCGTTGCGCGAAAGCGCGGCGTTCCAGGAACTCTATTTCATCTACCACCGGCGCTTAGCGCGGTTTCTCACGCGTTTCGTGCATCGCTATGACATCGCCGAGGAAGTCATCAACGACACGATGTGGGTCGTGTGGTCCAAAGCTTGCGACTTCCGGGATGCCTCGCGAGTCTCGACGTGGATCATGGGAATTGCCTATCGCCGTGCCCTTAAAACTCTACAACGTGTGCGTGCCGTCACATCGAACGAGAACCCTGGCACTTCGGTTCCGGAACTCACGACTGAAGAGCCTCAACGCACCAACGAGTTGCGTGAGTGGCTCGGTCAGGCGCTCGAGACCTTGCCACTCGAGCAGCGCCTGGTCCTCGAGCTGACGTACTTTCTCGGCCACTCCTGCGAGGAGATCGCGCAAATCATGGATTGTCCGGTGAACACAGTGAAGACGCGCATGTTCCACGCCAGGCAGAAGCTGCGGGTCACGCTGCCGCAGTTGGCCGGCCAGCCGGAGCTCGATCAATGAGCAATCACGTGCCGCCAGATGAACTCCATGACCGGGCCTGGGAGCTTTTACCCTGGATCGTCAACGGCCGCCTCGTGCGCGACGATCAGCCCTGGGTCGGTCGGCATCTGGATGAGTGCGCAGAGTGCCGACGCGAGATCGAAATACAAAGCGACATTCGCCGCGCACTCATCGGCGAGGCGCGCGTCGAGTACACGCCGCAAGCGTCGTTTCAGAAGCTGGTCGCGCGCATTGAGGAAATCGATCACCCTTCCCCGGGTGATCCGATTTCAAGTGAGCCGTCCGCCGTGTCAGCAGTGCTGCGCCGCCAGCCGACAGTCGCTCCTGCGAGCAGGCTGCCGCGGTGGTTGATCTATACTCTGGGCGCGCAGTGTGCGGTGGTAGCGGCGATCGCGATCTTAGTTGGCTGGCAGACCACTGAGCGATTCTTTGCCCCTAACTATCAGACTCTCAGCGCGCGCGAGCCCGCCGCGGCGGCGGGCGGCAATCTTCACGTGGTGCTTGCGCCCGCGGTGACAGTCACTGAGTTCCAGTCGCTGCTCGAATTGATACACGCGCGAGTCCTCGCCGGTCCGTCTGCCGCGCACGTCTGGACCCTGGGAGTACCGTACTCCACCGACACGCCACAGTTCGCGGCCCTCATCCGCAATCTGCGCTCCGATTCTCGCATCACGTTCGTCGAGCCGGTTGCGGCGGCGGAGACTAATCGGTGAAGCGCGCGCTGCTGGTCCTGCTGCTGTTCTCGCTTGGCGGCTGCGCTACGGGATTCGGCTCGCGGCACGCCGCGATGCTGCCGAGTGAGGCGCAAACCAATCCGCAGGATTTCATTGTCGTCGCCGTGCGCAACGACCCGATCCCCGTCGCGACGCGCGCGGGTTCCACGCCGCGCCAGTACAACGGCGCGGGGTCCAACTGGGTATCAAGCGCGGCGACGGCGCTGGTCGGTGCGATCGCTCGCGATTACGATCTGAACGAGATTGCGGGTTGGCCCATCGCGGCGCTTCGTGTTCACTGCGTCGTGTTCCACCGGCCGCAAGGCGAAACGAGCGGCGACCTTCTCACTCGCCTGGCGCACGACCCGCGCGTCGAATTCGCACAGCCGCTCAACACGTTTCAGACTTCCTCCGCGACTTTCAACGACCCCTACGCAAAGTTGCAACAGAGCCTCGATGTGCTCGGCGTTGTCGAAGCGCATCGTTGGTCGGTGGGCGAAGGCATACGCATCGCTGTCATCGACACCGGCATCGATTCGGAGCATCCGGATCTCAAGGGGCGCGTTGTCGCGCGCCGCAATTTCGTCGACAACGACATGCGCGGCTTCGAGCGCGACTTGCACGGAACTCAGGTTGCCGGCGTCATCGCGGCGCTCGCGAACAACCGCGAGGGCATCGTCGGCATCGCGCCGCGCGCGCAACTGCTCGCCTTCAAGGCCTGCTGGCACAGTGCAGGGGTGTCCGGCGCCCGCTGCAATTCTTTTTCGCTCGCTCAGGCACTGGTCGCGGCCGACGAATCCGGTGTCGACATCGTGAATCTGAGTCTCACCGGACCTGCAGATCCGCTGCTCACACAGCTGGTGACCCGAGGTCTGGTGCACGGAACGATCTTTGTCGGCAGTGTTCCGCCGGACGGGCGGCGTGACGGTTTTCCTGTCGGGATCGCCGGCGTAATCGCCGCGGATTCCTCCGCTCCAGCCGCACGACCCGCAAGTGTTCTGTACGCGCCGGGTAACAATGTGCTCACGCTCGCTCCGGGCGGACAATATGATTTCGCATCCGGGAGCTCACTGGCGGCGGCTCACGTCACGGGTGTTCTGGCACTGATGCGCGCGCGGCGACCCGACGCTTCCGCCGCTGATTTCGATCAACTGCTCTCGAAAACGACCGAAACGATTGCGAGCGAGGCCGGGCCGGTCGATTCGATCAATGCGTGTGGCGCGCTCGCGGCCTTGATCGCGGACAGCTCATGCGCAGCACTTGCGAGCACGGACAGCGACAACACGCGCGGGGTAGCACGACAGGCGTCGCAGCGGGCACGCTCAGTTGCGAAGTTGCCTTGAAGAACTCGCATTCGTCGCCGCCGGACGGGATGCCCATCTGTCGCATCCTCACCCAGCGCAGAGATACGCGCCGATGAAGCAAAGTTCCGCAGGCGCAGCCTGAAGCTGACGATCTAAAGCGCCGGCAGCCGCGTCTCCACCAGCCTGGCCGCGAGCTTCCAGTCGATCTGTTCGACCGCAGTCGCCCTGGTAGTCAGCTCATCGAGAATTTCCTGCTGAATGCGACCGCGCTCGAGTGCCTGTACGTACGGAATCTCGTGGTGAAACATCACCATCGAGTAACGGGGAATGAACTGCTCCGGGAAGCGCTGCTCCAGCGCAGCGAAAGTTCCTTCTGCAGCACGAACTTCGGATCGCGCACCGAGTCTCGCATCTCGACGTAGTTCTCTAGCGCCATCTGCGCGATCGCATCGGCGTTGGGCTTGCGCACGCGATCGACGCGCGCGAATACCCGTCCCCAGTCTTCATATCTGTCGAGCGCAGCATCGAGCGCCACGCAGTCCTCGAACGCACAATTCATGCCCTGGCCGTGAAAAGGCACGATGGCGTGCGCGGCATCGCCGATGAGCAGCGCGCGATCGGCGAATTTCCAGGGTGCAGCGCGCACCGTCACCATGACCCCGGTGGGGTGGGCGAAGAATTCCTCGGTGAGGTCGGTGATCAGCGGCTGAGCATCCGCGAACCGACGTGCAAAGAACTTCTGCACGGCATCGCGGCTCGCGAGTGTGGCGAAACTCTCCGGACCTTCAGCCGGCAGGAACAGCGTCACCGTGAAACTGCCGTCGATGTTTGGCAATGCGATCAGCATGTAGCCGCCGCGCGGCCAGATGTGCAAGGCGTTCGTTTCCATCCGGTGCTTGCCACCGGGGCCGGCCGGAATCGTCAGCTCCTTGTAGCGATGCGAGAGCACTTCCTCGCTCGCGTTGGTGCGACCGTCCACAAGCATCGCGGCGCGGACCGCCGAGCTTGCGCCGTCGGCACCGATGACAGCCGCAGCCGCGACTTCCTTGGGGCGGCCGCTGTTCTCATCGAACAGGCGCAGCCGCCCCGCACGGAAATCGAGACCCTGGCAGTTGTGATGAAACTGAACAGTGATCGATGCGATGCGTTCGAGCTCCGTCAGAAGCAGTTTGTTGAGCTCGGCTCGCGACACGGAATGGATGACCTCGCTGTCGTTCTGCCCGTAGCGCTGCAGCGTGGTGCGCCCGTGTTCGTCGTGAATCATGCGTCCGCGCATCGGTATCATCAGTGGCCGCACCGCATCGAGGACGCCAGCGCGCTCCAATGCATGCATTCCCCGATCTGCAAGCGCGAGGTTGATCGAGCGTCCGGCGCTGATCGATTCGCGGCGCATGTCAGGGCGACGTTCGTACACAGTCACAGGCACGCCGCGGCGCGCGAGGAAGATTCCCAGCAGCGAGCCGGCGGGACCGGCTCCAACAATCGTGGCGGGGGAGAACTTCACGGTGCTCACTCGGCAAGGCTTGCGGCCAGCGCGTCGACGAACTCCCAGACCTCGGTGAAAGTGTTGTAGAGCGGCACCGGCGCGACGCGAATGATGTCGGGCTCGCGCCAGTCGCAGACGACGTCACGTTGCTCCAGCGCGGCGAACACGCGCTTTCCGGATCGCACGCCCGAGCGCAAGCGTAGCGAGAGCTGGCAGCCGCGATCGGTTGGATCTCGGGGTGTCACGATCTCGATCTCCCGGGGCAGTCGCTCACTCACCAGGAATTCAAGAAATCCAGTGAGCCGCCGGGACTTTTCGACTACGCGTCCCATGCCGGCTTCGCGGAACATTGCCAGCGAAATCACCAGCGGTGCCATCGACAAAATCGGCGGATTACTGATCTGCCAGCCCTCGGCGCCCGACAGCACTTCGAAGTCTGGCTGCATGAGGAAGCGCTTGGCCTTGTCGTGGCCCCACCAGCCGGCGAACCGCGGCAGGTTGGACGCTTCTGCGTGCCGTTGATGCACGAAGCAGCCGGCCACGGCTCCCGGTCCGGCGTTGAGATATTTGTAAGTGCACCAGCACGCGAAGTCGGCACCCCAGTCATGCATGCGCAGCTCGACATTGCCGGCGGCGTGCGCGAGATCGAACCCGACTCTTGCACCCTGCGCATGCGCCGCTCGCGTAATCCGCGCGATATCGAAATTCTGGCCGGTCCGATACTGCACGCCTGGCAGCATCACGAGCGCGATCCGATGACCTTCGCGTGCCAGCAACGCCTCGAGATCCTCGTGGCGCACGCAATCCTCACCGGCGCGAGGGGCGGCTTCGATCAATGCCTGTTGGGCCGAATACCCATGATGACCGAGGTGTGACACGACCGCGTAACGGTCGGAAGGAAAGGCACCTTGTTCGATCAGAATGCAGTGCCGGTCGGCGGTCGGCCGGTAGAAGCTCACCATCATGAGATGCAGATTGACGGTGAGCGTATTCATGTTCACGACTTCCGCGGCCCTCGCGCCAACGAGGAGCGCGGTGTCGTTCGTGAGCTGCTCGTGATAGGGCAGCCAGGGGCGGCGTGCTTCGAGATGGCCCAGGACCGCGTAGCGGGCCCAGTCTTCCAGTTCCTCGTCGATCAGGTTACGCACCCCCTTCGGCTGCAGACCCAGCGAGTTGCCGCAAAAGTAGATCGCGGTCGATCGTGCGCGGCCGGGGGGCAAATGAAAGCGTGAGCGAAACTCGGCCAGCGGGTCATTGCGATCCCGCGTTTCCGCATGCTCGCGCGACACCTCGAAACTCATGCGGGTTGCAACCGGTACAACACCGGCCGACTGGGTGCCGCATCGCTCACGAACGGAGCGATCTGCAGATCAAGCAGGTAGCGGCCGTCGACAATCGAATCGGGAACGAAAATCAGTTCCGTCACGCTGGCTCGTGGTCTTTGCGCGAGCGTGTAACTCGTGCTGCCAGGCGGCAGTCCCCAGAAGATGCGGTGCGCGCTCAGTCGTCCCTCGTCGTGGGTCCGGTCAATCGACGGCAGGTCGACAAGCAGATGCTCGATGTCGCGCGCGACACACAGCGCTGCGGCTTCGTTCGAGAGGAAGGGTGGGGGTGTCTCCGAGGCATAACGGCGCGTGCGTTTTTCGGGATGGTTGGGAAGAGTTCTGAGCACGAGTGCCGTGACGCCTGACGAAGCGTGTTGCTCCCACAGGTTCTCGATTACGCGTGCCGTGATGAAGCGATCGCCGCTCTGCGGCGCCGGATCTGCGGATTCGTCGCTCTCCTCGATCGGCACCGTGCTGGGGGAGAGCAACAACGCCAGCGCAAGCCCGCCGGGGACCTGCTGATGCACGCTGACTCGCTCGGCTGTCACGTGGCCCACACATTCAGTATGAGTGCCGTTGCAGTGGGGCACGAGGTGCAGTTCTTCGCAATTGCAGCTACCGCCAAGACGCACATCGCCCACGAACGAGCCCGCTCGTAAAGGCGCAGCACTCGCCGGTGCCGCATCGAAATGAGACGGCTGTTCGCCCGCAAAATCGTACGGAATCGAGATATCGAGTGGTTCCTCGAAGTCAGCGTGCAGCGAGCCTTCGGCGGTTGCGATCGTCAGGCGCGTCATTCGAATCGCTTCCGATCGAGATTCAGCCATTCGAGCGCGGTGCCGTGCAGGAGGCGTGCGACTGTATCGTCGTCGAGCTGCATGGACTCGATCATCCTGCCGGGGTGATCCTCGCCGAGCGGAAACGGGTAGTCGCTGCCGAGCGCAACGCTGCGCGCGCCCATCAGCTTCATCATGTAGAGCAGCAGGTCCGGATCGTGGACCAGTGAATCGACATAGAAACGACCGAGGTATTCGCGCGGATTGGTCTGATTGGCGACGGCGACCAGGTCCGGGCGCGCGTGAAATCCATGCTCGATGCGACCGAGCGTCGCCGGAAAGGCGCCGCCGCCGTGTGCAAAGGCCACGCGCAGGCGCGGCAGCTTCGCGAACACGCCGCCAAAGATCATGCAGCAGATCGAAAGCGAGGTTTCCGCAGGCATCCCGACGAGCCACGGCAGCCAGTAGCGTGACATCCGCTCCCGGCCGAGCATGTCCCATGGATGCACGAATACTGCGGCCTCGAGATCCTGCGCGGCCGTCAGTATTTCCACCACGCGCGGGTCATCGAGATTGCGTCCGTTGACGTGCGATCCGATCTCGATCCCCGGGAGCTTGAGGCTCTTCACGCAACGCTCGAGTTCCTGGATCGCGAGATCCGGCTCCTGCATCGGCACCGTGCCGAGTCCGATGAAGCGAGTCGGGTAACGATCGACGAGGCCCGCGATATGATCGTTGAGGAAGCGACTCAGGTCGAGCGTGTCCGGTCCGCGCGCCCAGTAGTTGAACATCACCGGTACGGTCGATAGCACCTGCACGCTCACGCCCGTGCGTGCGCAATCCTCGAAGCGCTTGTCGGCATCCCAGCTGTTGGCTTCGATGTGGCGGAAGAGCTTGCCTTCCTGGACCATGCGCGCGCAGCCCGGCCCGGTGTGCTCGATCTGCACCCAGCCGCCATAACCGTAACGCTCCTGCAGGTTGGGCCAGTTCTCCGGCACCACGTGGGTGTGCATGTCGATCTTGAGCATGAGCTACGCGCGCTTTGGCGGCTGCATCACTGCGCCGCAGTGCTTGCAGGTGCGTTTGTCGAGGCTGGCGAAGAAGCGCTCGAACACCGGCGGAAGTTCCGTCTCGATGTTCTTGAGCTCGAAGTACTCGGAGTAGAGCTCGTGGCTGCAGGTCTCGCAGTACCAGAGGAAGCCGTCCTGTTCGCCGGGGCGGCGCTGGCGTTCCACGACAAGTCCGACCGTGTTGGCGAAGCGCTGCGGCGAATGAGGCACGTGCGGTGGCAACAACAGGACGTCGCCTTCGCGGATTTTGACGTCGACCGCCTTCCCGTCCTGCATGGTCTTCAGCACCATGTCGCCTTCGAGCTGGTAGAAGAACTCCTCGCCAGGGTCATCGTGAAAATCCTTGCGTGAGTTCGGCCCGCCGATCGCCATGATGATGAACTCAGCATCCTTGAACACCTGCTTGTTGCCGACCGGCGGCTTGAGCAGGTGACGGTTCTCATCAATCCAGCGGCGCAGGTTGAAGGTTTGAATGGGTCGCATGACGGATCACTCCGGGAGCGTAGCGATGCACTTGAGCTCGATCGCGATCGGCCCCGGCAGTCGCGCAACGCCGATGGTCGTTCGGCAGGGGCGAACGCTGCCGAAGTACTCGCTGTAGATTCGATTGTAGGTCTGGAAATCCCGTTCCAGGTCGGTGAGGAAGACCGTCACGTCGACGAGCCGTTCCCAGCTCGAGCCCGCGTCCTCGAGAATGATGCGCACGTTGTCGAACACTGCGCGGCACTGCGCTTCGATGTCATATCGGACGACGCGTCCGGACGCGTCCAGCTCGACACCAGCGACTCCCTTCTCGCCGCGCTTGCGTGGCCCCATTCCAGAGATGAAGAGCAGATTCCCTACGCGCCGCGCGTGCGGGTAGGGGCCGAGCGCCTCAGGCGCGCGCGATGAAAGGACGATGTCCGATGTCATGGCAGGGGCTTTCAGTACTTGACGCAGACGTTGCGAGGTTCGGTGAAGAAACGCATGGCTTCGAAGCCGCCTTCGCGACCGAGGCCGGAATGCTTGACGCCGCCCATCGGTGTGCGCAGGTCGCGCAGCATCCAGGTGTTCACCCACACGAGTCCGGATTCCAAGTGTGCCGCAACGCGGTGGCAGCGCTCGATATCGCGGCTCCAGATCGAAGCGGCGAGTCCGTAGGGCGTGCCGTTGGCGATGTGCAGCGCATCGTTCTCATCGCCAAAGGACTGCAGCGTCGCGACCGGGCCGAAGATCTCCTCCTGGTTCGCGGCGCATTCCGGTTTCAGGCCATCGATGACCGTCGGCTCGTGGAACCAGCCCTTGCGGCAGCGGGCCGTATCCACGGTAACGCGTTTGCCACCGCACAGTATCTGGCCGCCATCGGAACGCGCCTGTTCGACTGCCGCGGCGACCTTCTGCAGGTGAACTTCGGAAACGATGGCCCCCTGGTCCGTGTCGGAGTCCATAGGATCGCCGAGACGCAAGCGCTTCACCCGCTCGACGAAGGCCTCACGAAAGCGCGCGTAGATCGTGTGCTCGATCAACACCCGCGAACCGCACAGGCAAATCTCGCCCTGGTTCGCAAATGCGGCACGCACCGCACCTTCCACCGCGCGCTCGAAATCGCAGTCGCCGAAGACCAGTGTCGGATTCTTGCCGCCGAGCTCCAGGGCGAGCTTCTTGAACTGCGGGGCGCCCGCCGCTGCAATGGCGCGGCCGGTCGCAGTCCCACCCGTGAAGGAGATGGCACGCACCTCCTGGTGCGCCACGATCGCCTGGCCCACTTCACGGCCTGCACCATTGAGCACATTGAGGACGCCGTCGGGCAGTTGCGCTTCGATGCAGCGGTCCGCCAGCAGTGCAGCGGTGAGTGGCGTGACTTCGGAAGGCTTGGCGATAACGCAATTGCCCGCCGCGAGCGCGGGAGCGATCTTCCACGTCAGCAAATAGAGCGGCAGGTTCCACGGCGAGATTCCGGCGACGACGCCGTGCGGCTGGCGCAGTGTGTAGTTGATTGCGCCGACTTCCATGGCGTGTGCTTCGCTCGCGAACTGTGTGGCAGCGCCGGCGAAAAAGCGCAGGTTGGCGATGGCGCGAGGAATGTCGAGCGAACGCGCCAGGCTCAGTGGCTTGCCGGTGTCCTGCGATTCCGCGCGGGCAAAGTCGTCGAAATCGCGTTCGATGAGATCCGCGATCCGGTTGAGCCAGGCAGCGCGCTCGGCGCCCGGCAGCTCGCGCCAGCCGGGAAACGCGCTGCGTGCGGCTTCCACGGCCTGCTGCACGTCGCTCGCATCCGATTCAGGTGCGCGTGCGTACACCTCGCCGGTCGCCGGTTCATACACGTCGAACCAGCGTCCCGATCGGGACGGTTGATTGCGACCACCGACATAGTTGCGTAGATCGAGCATGGCGTGCCTAGGAATGCCGACATTATAGACACGCCGTCGCCGCAACCGGTGCGGCGCGCCCTCTAGTCGGTGTCGGCCTTCTGGTGCGTGCGGCAGCGGAGGCGTACAGGGTCGCGAGCCTCATCGAGGCGAATCGCGCAAAGGCTGCCACCCCATACACAGCCAGTATCGATCGCGTGGACGTTGTAGTGGTGGTAATAGCCGAGCGTCGACCAGTGGCCACAGACGATACGTACGTCCTTGCTCGCGCGACCCGGCACCTTGAACCAGGGCATCCAAGGTCCGCGTACCTCTGATGGCGCGTCCTTGAGCTTCAGATTGATTCGGCCCCTGGCATCGCAGTAGCGCAAGCGCGTAAAGCAATTGACCATGAAGCGCAGCCGATCGTAGCCGGAGAGCCTTTCGTCCCATCGATCAGGCTCGTTGCCGTACATGTGGGCGAACAGGCGGACCGCATTACTGCGGAGGGCTCTGTGTACTTCAGCCGCCGCAGCGCGGGTGCGAGCCAGGTCCCATTGCGGTGGCAGACCCGCGTGCACCATTGCAAGGTCCAGGTCTGCATCGTAATGAAACAGGGGGCGCGCAATCAGCCAGTCCAGTAGTCGATCGCGATCGCGCGCCTGAAGTAATGCGTCGAGCGTGTCGCCGTCACGCAAGTTCCGCGTGCGGGTGTGAGCCACGGCCAGCAGGTGAAGATCGTGGTTGCCGAGGACAGCGACCGCATTGTCGCGCAGAGCATGCACGCGTCGCAGAGCTGACAGCGAGCGCGGCCCGCGATTGACGATGTCGCCCACGAACCACAGACGATCGCGATCGGGGCGGAAGCGGATACGCTGCAGAAGTTCGCCCAGCTCCTCGTCACATCCCTGGACGTCGCCGATGGCGTAAACAGCCATTAGGAGTTTGTCTCCTAGTGGAGCACTCCGGGCATCGCTAGCGTGAACGGCGCGATGGGCGCGTCGAACTGCTGCCCATCGTCCGCGACCATCTGGTAGGTACCCTGCATGGCGCCCACCGGCGTCTCGATGATTGCGCCGCTGGAGTATCGGAAGCCCTGGCCGGGTTTCAGATACGGTTGCTCGCCCACCACGCCGTCGCCGCGGACTTCCTGCACCTTGCCGTTGGCATCGGTGATGACCCAGTGCCGGGTCATCAGGCGCGCCGGGACGAGTCCTTCATTGCGAATCGTGATGGTGTAAGCGAATACGAAGCGCCGCTCGCGCGGATCGGACTGTTCATCGACAAAATTTGTCTCGACGTCGACCCGGATCGCGTGACGTGCCTTTTCGCGGCTGGAGCCGGTAGCGGTCATGGCATCAGTGTACCGGAAATGGCTCCAGGCTAGTGCAGGCGAACCGCGAGGACATCGCATGGGGATGCGTGCAATATCGTGTCCTCGGTGAAATTCAGCAGGATTGCGAGCCCGTGGCGCTCGCGGCTGCCGAGCACGATCAGATTTACCTTCTGCTCCTGCGCCACGCGGATGATTTCCGCCTTTATGTTACCTGCCTCAACGAAGCACTCGCTGCCACCCAGCCCGAGGGATCCGGCGAGCTCCTTGAGGCGGACGCGGGCACGTTCGATGAGCTCCTCTTCGATCTGTACCGCGGGCAACAGCGTCTCGCCCATCGGCTCCACCGGAACGTACTCGACCACGTGCAGCAAGTGGATGGTGGATTGATAACAGGCCGCGATAGCCTTCGCCCGCTCGCCGACGACTTCGCTGTCCTCAGTGAGATCCACGACAAGGAGAATCTTGCGGTATTCGTGCATGACGGTCTCCGGCACTGGGCCGGGCCGATTATAGCGGGGACCCGCTGGCAGTTTCTCAGGCGTCCAACGAAGCGGCGATCAGCGCGAACTGCTGCGGCTCGAGCCTCTCCGGACGCAAGCCGGGGTCGATTCCCAGCCGGCGCAGCTGTTCTTCGCTCACCAGTCCCTTGAGGGCGTTACGGAGTGTCTTGCGCCGCTGCGAAAAGGCGGCGCGCACGATTCGTTCGAAGCGTTCGATGGAAAGGATCGGGAATGCCGGGCCGGGAAGCGGTGTGATGCGCACCACGGCCGAGGTGACCTTTGGCGCCGGCCGAAACGCTCCCGCTCCCACGTCCAGGACCGACCGCACGCTCACCCACGGTGCGAGCATCACCGTCAGACGGCCGTAAGCCTTCGATCCAGGCGCCGCGACCATGCGCTCGACGACCTCTCGTTGCAGCATGAAGTGCATGTCGGAAATCGCCTCACGCTGCGCCAGCAGATAAAACAGGAGCGGAGTTGAGATGTTGTAGGGCAGGTTGCCGATTACGCGCAGCGGCTTACGGTCGGCGCGCAGGGTCGTGAAGTCCACATCCAGCACATCGGCAACGATCAGGTTGAGCGGCGCACCGAACCGTGCCTGCAAGGCACTCGCCAGGTCGCGATCGATTTCAATTGCCGTCAGCTCGCCGGCGCGCTGCAGCAGGGGTGCGGTCAGGGCGCCGCGGCCCGGACCGATTTCGATCAGCGCCTCGCCGGGGCGCGGATCGATCGCTGCAACGATGCGCTCGATGACCTTCGGATCGTGAAGAAAATGCTGACCGAAGCGCTTGCGCGCACTGCTTCCCTCGTCATGCGCCGTCCTGCGCCAGGTCGATCGCCTGCTGTAAGGCCGCCGCCAGGCTGCCGACGTCGGCTTGCCCGGTGCCGGCCAGATCCAGCGCGGTGCCATGATCGACGGAAGTGCGAATGAACGGCAGGCCGAGCGTTACGTTTACAGCGCCGCCAAAGCCCGCAAACTTGAGCACGGGCAATCCCTGATCGTGATACATCGCAAGCACTACGTCAGCGCCCGCGAGCGATCGCGGCGTGAACGCGGTGTCCGCCGGCACCGGCCCGCTCGCATTGATGCCGTTGCTGCGTGCGGCGGCAACCGCGGGTGCGATGATCTCGATCTCTTCACGGCCGAGGTGACCACTCTCGCCGGCGTGTGGGTTCAGTCCGCATACCAGGATGCGGGGTCGCGCGAAGCCGAAGCGCTTGCGCAGATCCGTGTCGATGACGGCCATCACTTCCTGCAGCAGCGCGCTGCTCAGCGCGTCGCTGACGGAACGCAAGGGCAGGTGGGTAGTCGCCAGTGCCACACGCAGGCGCTCCGCCACCAGCATCATCACGGGGCGAGACGTATTCGTACGTGCTGCGATGTACTCGGTGTGCCCGGTGAATGCCGCGCCGGATTCATTGAGAACGCTCTTCTGCACCGGCGCCGTGACCATCGCGTCGAACTCGTCGGCGAGGCAGCCGTCGATGGCACGGTCGAGAAGCGCGAGCACATAGCGGGCGTTGCCAACGTTGAGCCGGCCCGCTTCGGCAGGAGTCGCCAGCGCAATGGCAATGACGCGCACCCTTCGCGCGCGGTGCGCCGTTCGTTCGGCCAGCGGTGAGAATTCCTCGATTTGCGGATCAAGATTGAGAAGCTCTGCGCGCGCGTGCAGCAGCGCGGGATCCGCCGCGATGACCAGCTCGCAGGGCCAGTCCCGCTCGGCGAGCTTCAGGCACAGGTCCGGACCGATCCCGGCCGGCTCGCCCGAAGTCAGGATGATTCTGGGGATTGACGTGTTCGGGCCCGCCGAGCGCGCTACATCTTGTACTCGACGTATGCCTCGTCCCGCAGCCGGCGCAACCAGAGCTCGGTTTCTTCGTCGGCTTTACTCTCGCGCAGCGCCGCAAATGCACGTTGTCTGCGCACCTCGTCGGTATTGTCATGCGTGCGCGTACCCAGCAGCTGGACGATGTGCCAGCCGAACTGGGTCTGGAAGGGCTCACTGATTTCGTTCTCCTGCAGTCCTTCGAGCACTTTCGTGAATTCAGGCGCGAAACTGCTCGGCGTCTCCCATCCGAGATCGCCTCCCTGCGCAGCGGAACCCGGATCTTCGGATGTCACCGACGCCAGTCCGCCGAAATCCTCGCCGTCGAGAATGCGCTTGCGCAGCGCCTCGAGTTTCTGCTTCACGGTGGCATCGTCCTGCAGCTCGTTGGTACGCATGAGGATGTGCCGCGCATGCACCTGGTTGACCATGACCTGCTCTTCAGCGCCGCGCCGCTCATTCAGCTTGATGATGTGAAAGCCGCTCGGAGTGCGGACCGGCTGAGCGACGTCCCCGGGTTGCATGTGACCAACGAGATCGGCAATGAAAGTTGGCAGTTGCGGCCCCTTGCGCCAGCCAAGCGAACCACCGTCGAGGGCCGTCTGGCTGTTCGAGTAGGTCACTGCCAGCTGCGCAAAATCCTCGCCTTTGCGTGCGCGCTCGTAGACATCCTGGGCATGAGCACTCACTTCCTCGAGCTGTCCCGGTGTCGCCGCCTGGGGCAGGGCCAGCAGGATGTGCGAGATGTTGAATTCCTGGCTATCGATGGAGCCGCTCTGCTTGGCGAGATATTGGTCGATCTCGCGTGGCGTGACGATGATCTTCTCCAGCACGTCGCGCCGACGCAGCAGCGAAATCGTCATCTCCTTGCGCATCGAATCGCGATAGGCGGCGTAGTTGATGCCCTGTGACTCCAGGGCACGTGGCAGTTGATCCAGCGTCATTTTGTTCCGTTCCGCCACATCGCGCAGAGAGTTGTTGAGCATCTCGTCCGAAACCTGGACGCCGCCGCGGTCGGCACGCTGGAGCTGAATCTCCTGCACGACGAGACGCTCGAGGATCTGCTGACGCAACACGTTGGCCGCCGGGAGCTCGGTCCGTTGCTGTTTCAGGCGCTCGGTCACCATCAGGACCTGGTCGTCGACTTCGCTCTTGAGTACCACGCCGTCGTTGACCACCGCGGCCACACGGTCAAGCAGGACGCCACTGGTGGCGAGCTCGCGGCTTTGCGCCAGCGCATCGGCGCTCAGCAGAATGAACAGCACGGGAACAAGGGATCTGCACTGGGGCATACGAGGAATCCGCGGTAATTTAGGGCTCTGAACGGGTGCGCGAGTATCCTCGAATTGCGTTCTCGAGGAAAGCGTCCGCGGGCACTCCGACACTGCTGAGGCCGGTGAGTTCCAGCTGCAGGGCCAGGGAACTATCGCGCTGGCCGGTACGGCTGCTGACATAGCGCCGCTGCACCAGTCGCACGCGCCAGCAACAGCTCGCATATTCGAAACCTGCAAACTGGTCGATGAGCGCCTCGTCACGCAGCGAATAGACCGCTCCCGTGTAAATGTTCCAGCGGCGCGCAATTGGCCAGGCGATCGACCCGTCGACCTGCTCGATCAGGTCGCGCCGGTACCGGTATCCCAGGTTCACGACAGACTGCGCCGCGGGCTTGTACTGCAAGCTGATCTGTCCCTTCTCGCTCTGGGTGGCCTCCGGATTCCACTCCACTCCCAGGCGCATGTTCCAGTGCCGATACGCGCTGAGCTCAAGCTCGCCGACGAAGTTCGAATACTGGCGGTTCGAGGGCACCTCGTCGGGCAGCAGCACTCGCGGGCTCTCGAAGTACCACGTCTCGCCGAGGGTCGCGCTCAGAAACTGCTGTCCGCTTGCGGTATCGATGAGCCGCGCAGTCACACCGCCGCTCAGCTGATTGGCATCGCTCAACCGGTCGGCGCCGACGTAACGATTGCGGCGGAACAGTTCCACGAGGTTCAGGTCCGGAATCCCCGTGTCGAACACCGGCAGATCGGTCTGATCGCGAAATGGCACATACAGGTACAACAGACGCGGCTCGAGTGTCGTTATGCTCTTCGGAGTGATGCGCTCGAAGGTGAGGCCGCTGTCCAGGCTGTAAATCGGCGCCGAGCGCGATGGCGACGTCGGCGCGCCGGTCACGACGTCATCGAGCTCGTAAGCCGTATACCGATAGGCGGCCCCGGGCACGATGTAGTAGCCGGGTCTGCGCAGTGGCCAGCGGATCTGCGGTTCGACGTCCACACGCCCGCCAGTCACGCCTTCATCGCGCGTGAAGTACACCATCTCACCGTCGAGCTGGTACTCGAGACCGAGCGGCGCGTTTTCCCACAGGCCCCGCGCCAGGACGCGTGGCAATCTCGTGTACGGCCTCGCTTCCTGCGGAATCGTCTGGTCGATCGTCTGAAAATTCTCGGCTTGGCCGAGGAACGTCCAGTGCTCTCCGTAGTAGCGCAACTGCGCGTCGCGCTTAACGTACAGGGTGCTCGTGATCTCGGAGCCCTGGCCGAAATCCTCGAAATAGTTGTTGTCGCTGGCGTTGGCGGCATCGGCAACAAAGCGCCAGCGCTCCCAGAAATCGCTGAGGTTTGTCCAGTGCACATAACTGCGGTTATCGTCGTCGCGCACCTTGTCGTTGGGCAGCGCGAACGCGTAGATCTCGCCGCGATCGCCGTGACCGAGGTAGCGGAACTCGTTCTCGAGCGCCAGGCCGCGATTGGTCCAGATCCTGGGCGTCATCAGCAGGTCGTAGTTGGGGGCGAGATTGAAATAGTACGGCGCGCCCAGCTCGACTCCGTTGCGGTCCGAGACACCGAACTCGGGAAACAGGAACCCGGACTTGCGCTCATTTCCCAGCGGGAAGGAAATGTACGGTGTGTACAGAATCGGTACACCCTTGAAGTCCAGGCGGATGCGGCGTCCAGTGCCATCGCGCTCGGCCGTATCGAGATCGATGTCTCCGGCCTTGAGCACCCAGTCTTCATTGCCTACCGGGCAGGTCGTGTACCTGACGTCGTCGAGACTCACCTGCCCGTCGCGCTTGACCACGATCTCCTTGGCGGAGCCTCGGGCGGGCCGCGACGGCAGCTCGAATTCCGCACCGCCGAACGAAGCGCCGCCAGCAGCGTCGTACTTGCCGGTGTCGCCACGCACACGCACCAGCGGGTCCTGGTACTCGACGTTGCCTTCCATGCTCAGGCTCTGCGTCGCGTCGTCGTACTGCACATCTTCAGCACTGAGATGTCGGTCACCCTGTCGCACGTCCACTTTGCCTTTCAATAGCGCATCGCCCGTGCGGCTGAGCTCGGCGCCTTGGCTGCTCACCTCGATGTCTTCATCGGCAGGGTTGGTGGTGGATGTCGCCGGCGGTAATGGCGCGGCAACGGGCCCGCAAAGTTGCCCCTGGTCGCTGCTGTCTCCGTTCGCGCAGCAGGGCTCATCGGCCGCTGCGCAGCTACAGGCCAGCACTAACAGGAAGGCGAGTGCCGGGAAGCGGGAGCGACGTGACAAGGTGATCAAGTACTTGATTTTTACCGGGGTGTTGCGTTCGGACACATTATAATGACGTTTGTTTCCCCACGGAGATCCACTCATTAGTGACGCGCGACTCGAGCTGCTGCGTGACTGGCTGGACAACGAGCTGACTTTTGGCGCGGATCGCATCGCGCCGGCATCGGGCGACGCCAGCTTTCGGCGCTATTTCCGTGTTTGGCGCGACGGCGAAACATTCATCGCCATGGACGCGCCACCCGCACGCGAGGATGTCAGGCCCTACCTGATGATCGCCCGGATGCTCGCAGAGGTCGGTGTGCATGTGCCCCGTATCCTTGCCGAGCAGCGCGCAGATGGTTTTCTGCTGGTCACCGATCTCGGCACGCGCCATTACCTGGAAGATCTCAGCGCGAACCACAACGTCGACTCGCACTATCTCGACGCGATGATGACATTGAATCGCATCCAGTCGCGAGGCGCGGAGCATGCGCGCCATCTGCCGGCGTACGACCGTGCGGTATTCGAGCGCGAGATGAAATTGATGCCCGAGTGGTTCTGTGGCCGGCACCTGAAGCTCGACCTGAGCGCCGAGGATCAGCAGACGCTTGCACAAACCTTTGACCTGCTGTGTCGCGAGGCCTTGGCGCAGCCGAAGGTGTTCGTGCACCGGGACTACCATTCACGCAACCTCATGGTGTTCTCGGGCGACAATCCGGGCGTGCTCGATTTTCAGGACGCAGTGAACGGCCCGGTCACCTATGACCTGGTGTCATTGTTCCGCGACTGCTACATCGAATGGCCGCAGGAGCGTGTGCAGGACTGGGTACTGCGATATCGCTCCATGGCGTATTCATCGGGCGTCGAAGTGGGCGCAGACGAGGGCGAATTCCTGCGCTGGTTCGACCTCATGGGTGTACAGCGGCACGTCAAGGTGCTCGGCATTTTTTCCCGTTTGTTCCATCGCGACGGCAAGGCTGAGTATCTCGACAACCTGCCGCTAACGCTCAAGTACGTCCAGTCGACCTGCGCACGCCATGCCGAACTCGAACCGCTCGGACGCTTTCTGCATAAGCGGGTCGCGCCGATTCTCGCTGAGCGCACCGCCGAGGCGCGCGCGTGAGGGCAATGATCCTTGCCGCGGGACGCGGCGAGCGCATGCGGCCGTTGACCCAGGAAACTCCCAAGCCGCTGCTGGAAGTTCGCGGGCACGCGCTGATCGAGTACCACCTGCAGGCGCTGCGCGCGGCCGGGATTCGCGACATCGTGGTAAATCTCTCCTGGCTCGGCGAGCGCATACGCTCGGCGCTCGATGACGGCGCACGCTGGGGTGTGTCGATTCGCTACACCGAAGAGGGTCCGGAGCCGCTCGAAACGGGAGGCGGCATCTTCAATGCGCTGTCACTGCTCGGCCCCGAGCCGTTCATCGTGGTCAATGGAGATGTCTGGACGGATTTCCCGTTCTCACGCCTGACGCTCGCAACCGAAGCCACAGCCCATCTCGTGCTGGTCACCAACCCGGTGCATCACGCGCCAGGCGACTTCAGTCTCGAGAATGGGCGCGTCATGCACGCGAGTGGCACGACTTACACGTTCTCGGGCATCGCCATGTATCGGCCGGTGTTTTTTGCCGGATGCACAGCGGGCCGCTTCCCATTGCTGCCCCTCCTCAGACGTGCGATCAACACGGGCACGCTCAGCGGGGAGCTCTACGAGGGTGTCTGGAGCGATGTAGGCACGCCGGAGCGGTTGGCGCAGCTGCAGTCGGGTAAAATCGCCTGACATTTCCCCAGGCAGCCCATGGCCACGTTCAAAGGTATTCCCATCACACCGCCTACTGAGCGGGTTCGCAGCGGCGAGAAGTACCGCACGCCGCAGGGCTTCACCGCGATCAAGGACGGTGTGAAGTCTCAGGGCGCGAGCGATCGGCACGCGCTCGGCGGCAAGCCGCGCTGGCTGAAGGCGCCGCTGGCGAGCGGTGTGGCATTCGATGCCGTACGACAGATCGTGCGTGAGCATCGGCTGAGCACGGTGTGTGAGGAAGCGAAGTGTCCCAACATCGGTGAGTGCTGGAACGCGGGCACTGCCACCATCATGGTGATGGGTGCGGTGTGTACCCGCGCCTGCAGATTCTGCTCCGTCGACACCGGCAACCCGCGCGGTTGGCTGGATGCGGAAGAGCCCTTCAACGTTGCTCGCTCCGTGAGCCTGATGAGGCTCAAGTATGTAGTGCTCACCTCCGTCGATCGCGATGATCTCGCTGACGGTGGCGCGGCTCACTACGCAGCGTGCGTGCGCGCCATCAAGGAAATGAATCCAGGCACGGCGGTCGAAGCGCTGACGCCGGACTTTCAGGGCGTGCTCAGGGACGTCGAAACGGTGATCGATTCCGGCGTCGACGTGTTCGCACAGAACGTCGAGACCGTGCTTAGATTGACGCACCCGGTGCGCGACCCGCGCGCCGGATATGAGCAGACCATTGCGGTACTCGCTCATGCGAAGCACTACAAGCCGCAGGTGCTGACGAAAACCAGCCTCATGCTTGGTCTCGGCGAATCGGATGCGGAGATTCTCGACACGCTCAAGGACCTGCGCACCGCGGGCGTCGACATCGTTACGCTCGGTCAATACCTGCGGCCAACGCTGAACCATCTTCCGGTCGGGCGGTTCGTGACGCCGGCGGAATTTGCGAATTACCGCGAGGCGGGATTGGCTCTCGGGTTTCTCGAAGTCGTTTCCGGGCCCTTGGTTCGTTCGAGCTATCGCGCCGAGCGCGCCCTGGAGCGCAATAACGCGGGACTCGATGTCTCGGCGGCCGCTCCAGGCTGAACGATGGTCGCCGCAATCGACACCGTCACTGTCGAGACACCCGGACCAGTCTTACAGCGACTCGGGCAAGTGGAGTACGTACCCACCTGGCGCGAGATGCAGCGCTTCACTGAATTACGCGATGCCTCGACGCCGGACGAGATCTGGTTTCTGGAACATCCGCCGGTCTTCACGCTGGGCCTGAACGGGCGACGCGACCACGTCCTCGCCCCGGGGGACATTCCGGTAGTGCACGTGGATCGCGGCGGGCAGGTTACCTATCACGGGCCGGGCCAGCTCGTGGTGTACCCGCTGATCGATCTCAAGCGGGCGCGACTCAATGTTCGAGACCTCGTGACCTGTCTCGAGGAGTCCGTAATCGAGCTCTGTGCTGGGCTAGGCATCCGTGCCGAGGCACGCAGAGACGCACCGGGTGTGTACGTCTCCGGGCGCAAACTCGCGAGCATCGGCTTACGCGTGCGGCGCGGCTGCAGTTATCACGGTCTCGCCCTCAACGTCTGCAACGATCTGCAACCGTTTTCGCGCATCAATCCGTGTGGCTTTGCCGGACTGGAAGTGGTGCGGCTCGCCGACTTGTCGCAGTTGCAGGACCCGCAGAGTGCGGCCGCGCGGCTGGAGCCGATCCTGGTGCGGCGACTCTATTTCTTCTTGAACAGGTCTTCGAGTCTGGAGCGCGAGCTGTCGCCCGCAGGTCCATCTCCGGCCGCCCCCGCCTGACCGCCAAATATTGTGTCGAGCGCCGCGCGCGACTTGCGCTCCTCGGTCTGATCGCGGGGACGATAAGCATCGGGGCGCGGCTTGAAATAGTCGCAAAAATTGGCACGGTCCTTTTCCTTGACCTCCTCGGCAATCGGTTCGCGGCAGCTCTTCGCGACCGAGGTATCGTAGTCGACGCACATGCGGCACACGTGCAGCTCGGCGTGGCAAGCGTTGCATTCCTCGAGTCGGCGCAGCGGCAAGGTCAGGGCCGCGAGGGAGGCGCCACACTTCCAGCACACCAGCGTGTTCACAGCGCGATCAGCACGTCTTCGGAGGCAGTGAGCTCGCGATACAGCGCATCGAGCTGCTCGCGGCTCGACGCACGGATCGTGAAAGTGAGAGCGATGAAGTTCTGATCCTGGCTAAGCCGCTCGCCCACCTGGCTGTCGCCGAGCGTACCCGCGTGACGCTCCACGATCTCGCGCGTGAGGCGTCGGAAGTCCTCGCTTGCACGCCCCATGACCTTGATCGGAAATTCACACGGGAATTCGAATACGTCAGGCACGGCACGTAACCCTTCAATATGCCGGCGTGCCTGCGAGCTCGCCCTTGTAGGACTCGAACGCCGCGTGAATCTGCTTCCACACCGGCCCCGGCACGCCAGCGCCCACGGCTTGCCCGTCGAGACGGGTGACGGCGAGTGTGCCGATCGTCGCGGCAGCAATGAACACTTCCGGCGCCTGCTTGAGCTCGGCGGCGGTCACTGGCGCGGCGCGGAACGGGATGCGACTTCGGGTCGCGAGCTCACTGACCACATCGCGCGTCGTGCCCGGGAGAATGCTGTGCGATTTAGGCGGCGTGTGTATCGCCCCGCCCAGTACCACGTGCACGGTCGTCGAGGCGCCTTCCATCATGAGCCCGTCGCGAATCAGGATCGTCTCGGCCGCGTTCGCGTCGACCGCCAGCTGCTTGAGCAGGACGTTGGCGAGCAGCGCCGTCGACTTGATGTCACAGCGTGACCAGCGCGTGTCTTCAGCCGTGACCGCCGCCACGCCTCGTTCGAGCCGTTCCCGCGTCAGGGGTGGAAGAGCGGAAGCGAAGGCGAACACCGTACGCTCGATGTCGGGCAGGGGAGCATGATTGCGGCCGAACTCCGCACCGCGCGACACCTGCACGTACAGGTACATGTCGCCGCCACCGTTGCGAGTGATGAGGCCGTCACACAGTTCTGCCCACTGCTCGCGAGAACGAACCGGGCGCATCTGCAATTCGCCCAGGCTCCGGTCGAGGCGATCGAAGTGCTCGCGAAAGCGAAATACCCGTCCGCCATACACGGGCATCACTTCGTAGACGCTGTCGGCGTAGAGAAACGCGCGATCGAGTGGTGAGACGCGCGCCTGCCGCAACGGCACGAACTCGCCGTTGAGGTATGCGATGGGGAAAGGTTCGGCCATCACTCCAACCAGAGCAGCATCGTGTCCACCATGCGCCTCCACCAGCCGCCCTGCGGCACATCACGCACCGGATAAACACTGCCCTTGTCGAGGACCTGGTCGCCCAGCGAAACGCTGAAGGTTCCGACCGGCTTGTGCGCTGAAAGCGGTGCAACGAGCTGGGGCTGGACGTTGAGCGTGGTCTTGATGCTGCTCACCTGCCCGCGCGGCACGGTGACGTAGAGATCACGACGCAGGCCGATCTGCACGGGAGTAAATGCAGCTTTCCACACCCGGGCGGTCTGTAACGGCTCGCGCGCCGCATGCAGCTTCTGGCTTTCGTAGAAGTTGTAACCGTAGTTGAGCAGCGCCTGGCTGGCGTCTTCACGCGCTTTCATCGAGGCGGTGCCAAGCACCACCGAGATCAACCGCATGTCGCCGCGCTTGGCGGAGCTCACCAGGCAGTAGCCGGCGGCCTCGGTGTGGCCGGTCTTTATGCCATCAACCGTCGGGTCGCGGTCCAGCAGTCCATTGCGGTTCTCCTGGCGGATCTTGTTCCAGGTGAACTCGCGCTGCGAATACCAGCGGTAGTAGTCGGGGAACTCGCGCACGACCGCCGAGCCCAGGATCGCCATGTCACGCGCCGTCATGTAGTGCTGCGGCGAGGGCAGCCCCGTGCTGTTGACGAAGTGCGAGCCTTTCATGCCGAGCTGCTTCGCGTAGTTGTTCATCAAGGCAGCGAAGGTCTCTTCGGTGCCACCGACGCGCTCGGCGAGTGCGATCGTCGCATCGTTGCCTGATTGCACGATCATGCCCTGGATCAAAACGTCAACCGGGACCTGCGTGCCCACCTGTACGAAGGTGCGCGACCCTTCAGCCTTCCACGCATGCTCACTGACATTGACCGTTTCCTTCAGAGTCAGCTTGCCATCCTTCAGCGCATGGAACACCGCGTACGCGGTCATCAGCTTGGTGATGCTCGCAGGGTCGAGGCGCTCGTCGGCATTGCTCTCGGCCAGCGTGCGACCGCTGTTGTGATCGATGAGGACGTAGCTGCGCGCCTTGAGGGCCGGCGGAGACGGCACCGGTACGGTAGCCGCGAACGAGGCAGTCTGAATCAGCAGCAGGCCCGCAAGCCCCAGGGAAGCGACACTCGGTTTCATCTTGAATCCTGTGAAAGCGCGCAGTTTATCTGGTTTGGCGGCGCTGGCCAGATGCGGTCAATCGACCGCGAGGCGTGCATCGTCGACGCCGATGCCCTTCAGCTCCTGCACCAGTCGATCGAACTCCGCGACCGAGGGTACGGGTCCCACACGCACGCGATACAGGGTCTTTCCGCCCACCTGGTCGTTGCGCACGAATGCGGGGCCGATACCGGCGGCCCGCAACTTCTGCATCAGCCGTTCGGAATTCGCGGCGTCCGCGAATGCACCCGCCTGAACATAGAGCGTATCGATCCGGGCCGGTGCAGTGGACGCAGCGGTTGGTGCAACTGCGGCGCCCTGGGCATCGACGCTTCGCACCTCAACGAGCGCCGTGCCGTCGCGGATCATGTCAAGCCGGGTTGCTGCCGAATACGACAAGTCGATGAGACGGTTGGCGACGAACGGTCCGCGATCGTTGACGCGAACCACGACACTACGGCCGTTCCTCAGGTTCGTGACTTGCACGTAGCACGGCAGTGGAAGTGTCTTGTGGGCAGCCGTCATCGCGTACATGTCATAGGTATCGCCGGTCGCCGTGCGACCGCCGTGAAAATCCCGCCCGTACCAGGAAGCGACGCCGCGCTCCAGGTAGCCTGCGCTCGAGTTGAGGATGAAGTAGCGTCGGCCGTCCACTTCGTAGAACGGCGGATTGCCGCTGCGGCTGCGCGGTTCGACTTGCGGCACGGCGTCCGGGATCTTGGTGACATCCGCTGGCGGTGTAGGGGCGGGCGTGGAGCGTGGCGGAGTTGCTTTGCACGCGCCGATCAGGATCAGCAGCACGAGGACCGCAAGGCGGCCCGATGTGTGTCCGACGCTCGCTTTCGCCTCAGCCCAGCGGTTCATCGCTGAACACACGCTCGAGTATCCGGTTGGCAAGATCGTGCACCGCCATCGCGTAGAGCGGGCTGCGATTGTAACGGGTGATGACATAGAAATTGTTCAGGCCGACCCGAAAGCGCACTTGATCGGGTTCGTCCGCCGCGATCAGCATCGCGGGTGCGTCGTCGGGCAACGACTCTCTGAACTGCACGCCCTTCGCGCGCAGCGAGCCTACGGTCTCGGTGAGCGCCAGGGGGCGAGAGTCGAGACCATTGGCGTGCTGCTGATCGATATCGACATCGGTGAGCACCACGCCGTCGGGTTGCCAGCCGTGCACACGAAAATAGTTGGCGACGCTGGCGAGAATGTCCGCCCAATCGGACCACAGGTCGCGCTTGCCATCGCCGTCGGCATCCACGCCAAAGCGGCGCAGGCTCCCCGGCATGAACTGCGGTGCGCCCATTGCTCCCGCGTACGAGCCGACCGCGGTGAGCGCGTCGACCGGTTCCTCATGAGTGAGCAGGAGGAACTGTTCGAGCTCACCGCTGAAGTAACTCGAGCGTGCGGGATAGTCGAATGCCAGAGTGCTGAGCGCGTCGAGCACCCGGTAGCGTCCCATGATGCGACCGTACGAGGTCTCGATTCCGAGGATCGCGACCAGGTACTGCGGTGCAACGCCATAGCGGTTCGCCGTCTCTTCCAGAAGCTCGCGGTGCTCGGACCAGAACTGCGCTCCGTCGGCAATGCGCTGCTCGGTCAGAAAGCGTGACCGGTATTCATGCCACGCGAGGGCGCGCTCAGCGGGTTTTGACATGGCATCGAGGATTCCCTGCTGCGTCTGCGCCTGACCGAGAAGCTGCACCAGTTCGTCGGTTGAAAAGCCGTACTGCGCACTCATTCGGGCGATGAACGCCTGCACCTGGGGACGCGACGGGTCAATATTCACGCTCAGCGGTGGTTCATCGGCGCTGGCTGCTGCGCTGACGATCAGGCCGGCAATGAAGGCGCGGAGCGCGGTGCGCGCTGGAGTCGGGATCATCAATAGAGGTCTTTGGCGTCCATGCGGGTCGTGCTCGGGCTGCCCCTGGTTCACGACCCCACGAGTTTGCGATGGGAATGCAGCGACATGAGGATACCGAAACCCGCCATGAGGGTCACCATCGAAGTGCCGCCATAACTCACCAGCGGCAGCGGCACGCCTACCACCGGCAGGAGACCGCTCACCATCCCCGCATTGACGATCACGTAGACGAAGAACGTGAGGCTGATGGTGCCGGCGACCAGCCGCGAAAAAGTGTCCTGGCATTGCAGCGCCAGGTACATGCCACGCGCGATGATGAACAGGTACAGCGCGAGCAGCAGCGTCAGCCCGATGAGACCGAACTCCTCGCCCGCGACAGCGAAGATGAAATCGGTGGAGCGCTCCGGCAGGAACTCGAGTTGCGCCTGGCTGCCGTTCATCCAGCCTTTGCCGAACACGCCACCCGAACCGAGCGCGATCTGCGACTGGATGATGTGATAGCCCGCACCGAGCGGATCGCTCTCGGGCGTGAGAAAGGTGAGCACGCGCTTGCGCTGGTAGTCGTGCAGCATGCCCCAGCCCACCCAGGCGAGCGCCGGCAGGAGCGCCATCACGGCGATGATGACGCGCAGGCGCAGGCCCGCGAGCAGCACGACGAATACGCCCGACGCAGCGATGAGGAGCGCGGTGCCGAGGTCAGGCTGTTCGGCAATGAGCGCGACAGGAAACAGGATCATCAGCCCGAGTACCACCACCAGCTTGAAGTCTGGTGGCAGCGGGCGCTCGTGCAGGAACCACGCGCCCGCCATCGGCACGGCGAGTTTCATGATCTCCGACGGCTGGAAGCGCAGCACTCCGAGATCGAGCCACCGCTGCGCGCCCTTGCCGATATCGCCAATCACCGCGACGATCACCAGCAGCAGGATGCCGATCGCGTAGATCCATGGCGCGAACATGCGCAGGTACTTGGGGCTCACCTGCGCGAGCAGGACCAGCATGACGAGGCCGAGGCACATGCGCAGGAGCTGTGCGCGCGTGAGCACCAGGTTTTCCCCGGACGCGCTGTAGAGAATCACGAGGCCGAACACCGCAGTCGCGCAGATGCCGAGCAGCAGGGGACCGTCGAGCCGAAGCTTGCCGAGCAGGCGCGCCGACGCGGTGAGCGTGCGTCGTGCAGTGGAAGGTTGCAGGTCATCGTAGATCATGAGGGCGGTGACGGCGCTGAGGGCGGTGGAGTTGGGGGCAGCAGGTAGGCATCCATGACTTTGCGCGCCACAGGAGCCGCTACTCCGGCGCCGTGGCCACCGTTCTCGACCAGAACCGCGACTGCGATGCGCGGCGCTTCCGCGGGAGCGAAGCTGATGAACAGCGCATGATCCCGCATGCGTTCCTCGACTTCCTCTTCATTGTACTTTTCGCTCTGGCCGACGGTGAACACCTGCGCCGTGCCGGTCTTGCCCGCGATCTGATAGGCCGAGCCCACCGCTGTGGCGCGCGCCGTTCCATGCGGAGGACTCATCACGCCGATCATCGCATCTACGACACGCTGCCAGCGCTCGGTCTCATCCGGATCCACCGGCGGCGACGGCCGCGGCGGCAAGCGCCGTACTTCGCCGCTATGCGCATTGCGCACACCTGTTACCAGCCTCGGCTGGAAGGTCGTACCGTGCCCCGCAATGACGCTCGCCACGTGTGCGAGCTGCAGTGGCGTTGCGAGCAGGTAGCCCTGACCGATGCCGAGGATGACCGTGTCACCGGGAAACCAGACGCTTTCGCGCGGGTAGGTTTTCTGCTTCCACTCGCGCGAAGGGACGAGGCCGGGTTTTTCGCCGTCGATGTCGATGCCGGTGCGCTGGCCCAGGCCGAACTTGCCAAAAAAGGTCGAGAGCCGGTCGATGCCAAGGGCTTGCGCCACGCCGTAGAAATAAGTGTCGCAGGACTGTGCGACCGCTTCCTGCAGGTTCACCCAGCCATGGCCTGCAGGTTTCCAGTCGCGATAGCGATGGCTGCTGCCCGGAAGCGTGAAGAAACCGCGGCAATAGCGCACCTGGGAAGGATCGATCGCAGCATAGTCGAGCCCGGCGAGCGCCATCACCGGCTTGATCGTCGAGCCGGGCGGATAGGCGCCACGCATCACGCGGTTGAAGAGCGGGCGATTGATGTCGCTTTCAAGCGCGCCGTAGTCGGCGCGACTCAGCCCGCGAGCGAAGCCATTTGGATCGAAGCCCGGCACGCTCGCGAACGCGATCACATCGCCGTTGGACGGATCGATCGCGATGACCGCGCCGCGCTTGCCGCCGAGTGCTTCTTCTGCGGCGCGCTGCGCACGCAGGTCGAGACTCAGAATCAGGTCACTGCCGGCGATCGCCGACTTCTTGGAGAGGCCGGCTTGCAGCGGATTCTCGGCGTCCACCGGTCGACCCTGCGCATTCACCAGGATCTGCCGGTATCCCGGCGAACCGTGCAGCTGCTTCTCGTACGAGGATTCCACGCCGACCTTGCCGATGAGGGTAGTCCCCGCGTATTCACTCGCGTCGATGCGCGATACGTCCTGCTCGCTGATGGCGCTCACGTAGCCGATCGCGTGAACGGCGATCGCACCGAAGGGATAGTGACGCGTGAGCCGCGTGCGAATGTCGACGCCCGGCAACTCATGGCGGCGCACTGCGAACCGCGCTACTTCTTCATCAGTCATCTGCAGGCGGATCGGCACACCTTCGAACAGGGGACGCGAGCGGATCAGGCGCTTCAGGCGATCGATGTCCTCGAGGTCCACCAGGCCAAGGCCGCTCAGCGTCTTGAGCGTGGCGTCGATATCCGGAACCTGCTCGCGCGTGAGCTCGAGCTGGTAGGCCGGCAGATTCTCCGCCAGCACGACGCCATTGCGATCGAGGATGAGGCCGCGATTCGGCGGCAGCGGCTCGATGCGCACCCGGTTGCCTTGCGAAAGATCGAGGTAGTAGTCGTGGCGCACGACCTGCAGCTGGACTAGCTTGACGAGCACTGCGACGACCAGCACGGCCATGATCACGCCCGCCGCGATCGCCCGTCGCAGGAACATGCGCTGCTCGGCCCAGTGATCCTTGATGCGGACGCGGCTGACCACGACTAGGTGTCCTAGGTGCGCTGGTAGGCGTTGCCGAGAAGTCCCGCGAACAGCGGCCACAACAGCGCACCCGTGAACGCCGGAATCCAGCGCGCGTAGTTCGTGATCGGGTGACCCGTCATGCCGTCTATCCAGAACAACATGAACTGGTAGAGCGCCAGCAACCAGAACACGGTGAGGGCCTGGTGCCAGATCGGGAAGATGCGCACGCGCAAGTGCAGCTTGATCGCGAGGTAGCTCGCCAGGCACAGCGCGAGAGCGTGTTGTCCGAGCACCACGCCCTTGAATGCGTCGAGCAGCAGGCCGGCGAGGAATGCCAGCGTCAATCCGCCCGCGCGCGGCACCATGATCGACCAGTAGAGCACCACGATGACCAGGAAATCCGGACGCGCGATGTTGAGCCAGTGCGGTAGTGGCAGGACGCTGAGCAGCAGGCCGGCCAGCACGCTCAGCAGCATCGGCACCCGGTTCAGGGCATCGCGGCTCATGGTTTGGATCCGTGCGCGTCGGGTTCGGTGGGCGCGACATCGACATCGATCGGCGGCTCGTCGGTCCAGATGAGCAACACTTCACGATCGCGATCGAGCCGTGCTGCGGGCTCGGCCGAAATGGCCGCCAGCGTCTGCGCGACACCTTTGTCGACCTTGGTCACAGTCGCGACCGGGTAGCCGGGCGGGAACACACCGCCGAGGCCGGACGAGACCAGCAGGTCTCCCACCTTGATGTCCGCGTTGGTGGGCAGGTATGGCAGGCTCAAGCGTCTCAGGTCCCGGTCGCCGGTGCCGACCGCGATGGTGCGCAGTCCGTTGCGATTCACCTGGACGGGAATCGCGTGCTCGGAGTCGGTGAGCAGGATCGCTTCGGAGGAGAAGGTCCCTGCCTGGGTGATTTGCCCGAAGATCCCGGTAGCATCGAGGAGTGGCTGGCCCTTGAAGGCGCCATCGCGCGTGCCTTTGTTGATGATGACGCGGTGACGAAGAGGATTGAGATCCACCCGCAGGATCTCGGCGACGACGAAACGCTGGGCGACGCGCGATGTCGCATCGCGCAATCCACGCAGGCGCAGGTTCTCCTGCTCGAGGTCGGCGAGGCGCATCAGCTTGAAATCCGCATCGCGCATGCGAACTGTCAGTTGCGCATTCTCCTTCTGCAGGCGCTCACGGGTTGCGAAGACCTCGTGCAGCCAGTCCCAGAACGCCGCCGGTGAGTTGACCGCCACCTGCACCGGGTAGGTCACCATCGACAGGGCGCGGCGTGCCGCTTCGAGGTAGCCCTGGCGCTGATCGAGCCACATTATTCCGATCGATAACAGCGCGAAGAAAAAGAAGCGTAATCCGGGCGACGGGCCGCGCCCCAGGATCGGTCGGGACTCAGCGTTGCGGAACGCGACCATTGGTGAGCCGGTGGCTCACTCCAGTCCGAACATCCCCGGCCCGTGTTCGTCGGTGAGCTCGAGAATACGACCGCCGCCGCGCGCCACGCAGGTGAGCGGGTCGTCCGCGACCACGACCGGCAGGCCAGTCTCTTCCATGAGCAGCTTGTCGATGTCGCGTAGCAGGGCGCCGCCGCCGGTGAGAACGATACCGCGGTCAGCCACATCGGCACCGAGCTCGGGCGGAGTCTGCTCCAGCGCCTGCTTGACGGCTCCGACAATGCCCTGCAGCGGTTCCTGCAGTGCCTCAAGAATTTCGTTGCTGTTGAGTGTGAAACTGCGCGGCACGCCTTCAGAGAGATTGCGTCCCTTGACCGACATCTCGCGCACCTGCTGGCCAGGGTAGGCAGAACCGATCTCGAGCTTCACGCGCTCGGCGGTTGCCTCGCCGATCAGGATGCCGTAGTTGCGGCGCACATAGTTGGTGATCGCTTCATCGAAACGATCGCCACCGATGCGCACCGAAGAGGCGTACACGATGCCGTTGAGCGATATGACGGCGACTTCGGAAGTGCCGCCACCCACGTCGAGCACCATTGAGCCGCGCGCCTCGTGTACCGGCAGGCCCGCGCCGACGGCGGCTGCCATCGGTTCGTACACCGTATCGACACTGCGCGCACCAGCGCCTTCGGCGCTTTCCTTGATCGCACGTTTTTCCACTTGCGTGGATCCGAACGGTACGCACACCAGCACGCGCGGACTCGGATTGAGCAGACGATTGCCGTGCACCTTCTTGATGAAGTACTGCAGCATCTTCTCGGTGTAGGTGAAGTCGGCGATCACGCCGTCCTTCATCGGGCGCACGGCGGTGATGTGTCCGGGCGTGCGACCCAGCATGTTCTTGGCTTCCGCGCCGACCGCAACGATGATCTTGCCGCCGCGCGTCGGCTCGTCCTGCACGGCGACCACTGACGGCTCGTTAAGGACGATGCCGCGGCCGCGAACGTAGATCAAAGTATTGGCTGTGCCGAGATCGATCGAGAGGTCGTTGGAAAAATAACCTCTGAGGCGCTTGAACATGTTGCGGGTTGGACCTGACGCGGGAGGGCGGAAAAAAAGTTGCGGTACTCTAACAACGGGCAGGACTTTCAGCAAGGCGAAGGTGTATGATTACACGTGATTTTTCAGCCTTTTCTGTGTCGCTCTTCACTAATTTTCCATGAGCCTCACCCGCACTGACGTCGAGAACATCGCCCGCCTTGCGCGTCTCGAGATCACGGAGAGCGAGCTGGCGCAGTACGTCGGCACGCTGTCGCGCATCATCGATTTCGTCGAGCAGCTCAATGCCGCCCAGACGAGCGAGGTCGAGCCGATGGCGCACCCGTTGAGCGGGCAGACCCAGCGTCTGCGAGCCGATGAAGTGACCGAGCGGGACGAGCACGAGAAATACCAGAAGAACGCGCCTCTCGTGGAGGCGGGTCTGTATCTCGTGCCCAAAGTCATTGAATAGTCTTTTCTCTTCATGCATACGCTGACGATTGCCGAACTCTCCGCGGGCCTGCGCGCGCGACGCTTCTCCAGCGTCGAGCTCACCCGCACGCTCCTCGAGCGCATCGAGCGCCTGAACGGGGGGCTCAACGCGTTTCTGACCGTGACAGCCGAACAGGCCCTCGCCGCCGCGCGTCACGCCGACCAGGAGCTGCAGGCCGGCCGCGGCGGTCCGTTGACCGGCGTGCCCATCGCGCACAAGGATATTTTCTGCACCCAGGGCATCCGCACCAGCTGCGGCTCCAGGATGCTCGACAATTTCGTTTCGCCCTACGACGCCACAGTGGTCGCGAGGCTCAAGGAAGCCGGCACCGTATTGGTCGGGAAGACGAACATGGACGAGTTCGCGATGGGCTCATCCAACGAAACGAGTTACTACGGTCCGGTGCGCAATCCGTGGAATCCGAAATGCGTTCCCGGCGGCTCGTCGGGCGGCTCTGCTGCTGCGGTCGCGGCACGATTGATACCAGCCGCGACGGGCACCGACACTGGCGGCTCGATTCGTCAGCCTGCTGCGCTTACCGGCATCGTCGGAGTCAAGCCGACCTACGGGCGTGTCTCCCGCTACGGAATGATCGCATTCGCCTCGAGTCTCGATCAGGGCGGAGTGTTGACGCAGTCTGCGCAGGATGCCGCACTGCTTCTCGGCGCGATTGCGGGTTTCGATCCACACGATTCCACCAGTGTCGATGCGCCAGTTCCGGACTACGTCGCCGCGCTGGTCGCACCGCTCAAGGGTCTGCGCATCGGGTTGCTCAAGGAGTTCTTCGATGAAGGCCTGGAGCGACGTTGTGCGGAGCGCGTGCGGGGTGCGCTCGAGGTGTTCAAGGCGCTCGGCGCGCAAACGCGTGAGGTAAGCCTGCCCGCTTTGCCGCTGTCCGTGCCCACCTACTACGTGGTAGCGCCGGCGGAATGTTCATCGAATCTGTCGCGTTTCGACGGCGTACGCTTCGGGCATCGCTGCGAGAATCCGCGCGACGTCCTTGATCTGTACATGCGCAGCCGCGGCCAGGGCTTTGGCGCCGAGGTCAAGCGACGCATCATGACCGGCACATACGTGCTATCGGCGGGTTACTACGACGCGTACTACCTGAAAGCACAGAAAGTCCGCCAGCTCATCAGCGATGATTTCCGGCGCGCATTCGAGCAGGTCGATGTGCTGATGGGGCCGACGGCGCCCACGCCGGCATTTGAGATCGGCGCGAAAACCGATGACCCGATCACGATGTATCTCAACGACATCTACACCATCGGCGCGAACCTGGCAGGCTTGCCCGCCGTGTCGATCCCGTGCGGCTTTGTCGAGGACCTGCCGGTGGGCCTGCAGATCATCGGCCCGGTGTTCAGCGAAGCAAAGCTCCTGAATGCGGCGCATCAGTACCAGAAGGAAACCGATTGGCACCGGCGAGTGCCCCGCGGCTATGAGTGAGTGGGAAACAGTCATAGGGCTGGAGATCCACGCGCAGCTTGCGACGGGCTCCAAGATTTTCTCGGGCTCGTCCACGGCGTTCGGTGCCGCGCCCAACACGCAGGCGAATCTAGTCGATCTCGGCTATCCGGGCGTACTGCCGGTCTTGAACGGCGAAGCGGTGCGGATGGCGGTGAAGTTCGGTCTTGCCGTCGGCGCCAATATCGCGCGTCGCTCGGTGTTCGCGCGCAAGAATTATTTCTATCCCGATCTGCCCAAGGGCTACCAGATCAGCCAGTACGAGCGGCCCGTGGTTGAAGATGGTGCGCTGGAAGTGCTCCTCGAGGATGGAAGCCGCAAGACAGTCGGTATCACTCGGGCACATCTGGAAGAGGATGCCGGCAAGTCGCTGCATGAAGGCCTGAAGAGCTACACCGGCATCGACCTCAACCGCGCCGGTACCCCGCTGCTCGAAATCGTCTCCGAGCCCGACATGCGCTCGGCGAAGGAGGCGGTCGCCTACATGAAGAAGGTGCACACATTGGTGCGCTACCTGGAGATCTGCGACGGCAACATGCAGGAAGGATCGTTCCGTTGCGATGCCAATGTCTCGATCCGGCCCATAGGCGCCGCGAAATTTGGCACGCGCGCCGAGCTCAAGAACCTCAATTCCTTCCGCTTCATCGAGAAGGCCATCAACTACGAGGTGGCGCGGCAGATCGAGATCCTGGAGGGTGGCGGCACCGTGGTGCAGGAGACGCGCCTGTACGATGCCGACCGCAATGAAACCCGCTCGATGCGCTCCAAGGAAGAGGCCAACGACTACCGTTATTTTCCCGATCCGGACCTGCTGCCGCTTGCGATCGAGGAAGCGTTCATCGAGGAAGTACGCAAGACACTTCCCGAGCTGCCGGACGAGAAGGCAGCGCGATTCGTGCGCGAGCATGGTCTGGTGCGGTACGACGCCGATGTGCTCACGGCCAACCGTGAACTTGCGGCGTACTACGAATCGGTGGTTGCGACCCTGGGCGGTGAGCCCAAGCTCGCCGCGAGTGGTCCAAAGAACAATTGGCGGCGTCGAAGCTCGCCGCCAATTGGGTCATGGGAGACCTGGCGGCGGCGCTGAATCGCGACGGACTCGAGATCACCTCGAGCCGGCTCTCGCCGCAGCAGCTCGCAGGCCTGCTCAAGCGGATCACGGATTCGACCATCTCGGGCAAGATCGCCAAAGAGGTGTTCGAGGTGATGTGGACCGAGTCCGCCGCTGCGGACGCGGTCATCGAGTCACGCGGACTAAAGCAGATCACGGACAGTGGCGCCATCGAGCGCGCAATCGAGCAGGTGATGGCTGCGAATCCCGCACAGCTCGCCGACTATCGCGCCGGCAAGGACAAGCTGTTCGGCTTCTTTGTCGGCCAGGTGATGAAAGCCACGGGCGGCAAAGCCAACCCGGCGCAGCTCAACGAGCTGCTCAAGCGCAAGCTCCGCGGCTGAGACTCGTGGCCGATCGCGATCGTATCCGTCGCTTCGTGTTCGAGAACAGCCCCCTGCGGGGGCACATCCTGCATCTCGACAGTGCCTGGCAGGCCATGTGCGAACACCACGAGTATCCGCCGGTAGTTCGTGAGGTGCTGGGTGAAGCGGCTGTGGCAGCAGCGTTGATCGCCTCGACGCGCAAGTTCGATGGGACGCTTACGCTGCAGTTGCAGGGGCCCGGCCCAATGCATTTGCTGGTCGCGCAGTGCAGCCACGGCTTTGGATTGCGTGGTGTTGCCCGGTGGACTGCGCAGGTGCCGGCGAGCGATCTGCGAGACATGGCCGGGGATGGCAAGCTCACGGTCAGCGTGGAGACTGCAGACCAAGGGGCGCGCTACCAGGGCGTGGTTCCCCTCGCCAGCGGCGGCCTCGCCGCCTGCCTCGAGGCCTATTTTCGCGACTCCGAGCAGCTGCCGACCCGCATCTGGCTGGCGGCGAATTCACGCTCCGCGGCCGGCCTGCTGCTGCAGCGCCTGCCCGAACGAAGCAGCAAGCCTTCCCTGGTGATGTTTGACGAAGAGGATCCAGCCGAAGCCTGGAACCGCATCGATCAGCTCGCGAGCACCCTGACCGAGGCAGAGCTTCTCGAGCTGCCACAACGTGAACTGCTGCGGCGCTTATTCCATGAAGAGGACGTGCGACTCTTTGAGCCCGCACCGGTGTACTTTCGCTGCCGGTGTTCGCGCGAGCGCGTCAGGGGCATTCTGAGATCGCTCGGTCGCGAGGAGATCCGCAGCATCGTCGCGGAGCGAGGCGTCGGTTGAAGTGCGCTGCGAGTTTTGCAATCGCGCGTATCGCTTCGATGCGATCGATAGCGAACAGATATTTCATACCGGCTCCGAAGCTCCACCGAACACGCTCCAATAAGGTCAAGTGGTGCGCCGGATCCTCGTCCTGTCCGTCCTGCTGATTGCGAGCAGCCGGCTCTGCGCGCAGGAGCTCGAGCCACGCAGTTACTCCCCAAATCCTATCGGCACGCACTTCGTGGTGTTGGCTGCCGGCGAATCGAGCGGTGGGGTTTCCGTGGATCCATCGCTGCCCATCGACAATGTGTCCGGCACCATCGACGCACTGGTGGCCGGCTACGGACAGACGTTCCGCCTCTTCGGGCGGGTGGCGAGCGTCGCGCTGGTCGTCCCGTACGTGGATGCCGAGATAACAGGCGACGTTGCCGAGGTCACGCGGAGTGCCACGCGAACCGGGTTTGGTGACCTGAGGCTGCGCTTCGCACTCGGATTGCTCGGTAGTCCTGCCCTTACTCCGCGCGAATTTGCACAGCGCACGCCGCGTCCGGCATTGGGTGCGAGCGTGGTGGTGGTAGCGCCCACCGGCGAGTACTTCCCCGACAAGCTGATCAACATCGGCGCCAATCGCTGGAGCTTCAAGCCGGAGATCGGCGTGACCTGGCCGCTGGGGAAGTGGGACTTCGAGCTCTCGAGCGGAGTCTGGCTGTTCGGGAACAACGACGATTTCTTTGGCGGCGTGGTACGTGAGCAGGATCCGCTGACCACGGTCCAGGCCATGTGAGCTACACCTTCCGACGGCGCCTCTGGCTGGCTGCAAGTTGGACTTACTACACCGGCGGGCGAACCACGGTGAACTCGGTGCGCAAGACCGATTGGCAGGACAACGATCGCTATGGCGTAACCTTCTCGCTGCCCCTCTCGGCCAGGCAGTCGCTCAAATTCAGCGCGAGCAGGGGCGCCTCCACCCGAATCGGGTCGAATTTCGACAGCTACGCAGCTGACCTGGCAGTTCGCCTGGTTCTGATCCAAATGCGATCTGAGCGCTTGCCAAGTAACCGATTCGGCATGTATATAAGGACATCCTTATATCGTTAAGCGTTATGACAAGCAGCCCATTTGCCGAAGTCGTCGAGAGCCTGCGAGCCGTCGCCGAAACGACCCGCTTGCGCATCCTGAGCATCTGCGGAAAAGGCGAGCTAACCGTTGGAGAGATTGGGCGCGTGCTGGGGCAAAGCCAGCCGCGGGTCTCAAGGCATCTGAAGCTGCTTTGCGATGCCGGGCTCCTGCAGCGATTCCGCGAGCTGAACTGGGTCTACTACCGCGTGCCGCCGTATGGCCGCGGTGCGGAGCAGGCTGCACAGGTCCTCGCCTGGGTCGATTCACAAGATCCGTCCTTGCTCCTCGATCAACAGCGCGCTGCCGAGGTGCGAGCCGATCGCGCCCGCCAGGCTGCGGAGCAACTGCACGAGAAAAATCGCGATGTACTCGTGAGCGCGCCGGAAGAAGACTCGCACTTGCGCGAGACGCTTCTGCGGGAAGTGGGGCAGGACAGTCTCGGTGATCTGCTCGACATTGGTACCGGCACCGGGCGCGTCCTGAATTGGCTCGGCTCGCGGGCGCGCCAGGCTATCGGCGTGGATCTGTCCAGCGATGCGCTGCGTGTCGCACGAACCAACGTGCACGGTGCCGGCTTGACGCACTGCATGCTGCAACAGGGCGACATGTACGAGCTGGCTTTTCCACCCGCATCGTTCGACACGATCACCATCGACCGCGTCCTGTCGCGCGCGAAATCGCCCGGCGCTGCGCTTGCCGAGGCGGCGCGTCTGCTACGCCCCCAGGGCCGCTTGATCATCGTCGAAGACTACGATCGCCTGGACATACAAGGCGGCGCAGCGCGCCATCCGCTCATCATCCTGCGTGAATGGTTCGCGAGCTGCGACCTCGGCTGCGAGCGGTTGCGACCAGTCGATACAGCACGCGACCATCTCATCATTGCCATCGGGCGCAAGTCCGCAGCCGTGCAGGCCGCAGCCTAGAAGGAGCGCCCGCATGGCAGATCCCCGCACAGGCGATCGAGTCCAGGAGTCCGCCGCGCGGCTCAGGCGGCCGGTCGAAGTCTCGTTCGAGTTCTTTCCCCCCAACGATGCCCAGATGGCCGAGACGCTGTGGGCCTCGGTGCAGCGGCTCGCGCCTCTCAATCCACGCTTCGTCTCTGTCACCTACGGCGCGGATGGCTCGACTCGCCAGCGCACACACCACCTCGTGCATCGCATTCAGAGCGAAACGACGCTCACCGGGGCGCCGCATCTCACCTGCATCGGCACGACGCGCGAGGAACTCATCGAGATTGCACGTTCCTATTGGGCCGACGGTATCCGCCATATCGTTGCCTTGCGCGGCGATCCGCCGCAGGGCAGTGGGCCCTATCAGCCCCAGCCGGACGGCTTTGCGTATGCTGCTGATCTCGTCGCGGCGCTGAGACGTGTCGCGGACTTTGAGATCTCCGTGGCGGCCTATCCCGAAGGGCATCCCCAGGCGCCGAGTACCGACTTCGACCTGGATAACCTCAAGCGCAAGATCGACGCCGGCGCCGATCGTGCCATCACGCAGTTCTTCTTCGAGCCGGATCTGTTCCTGCGCTTTCGCGATCGCTGCCAGCGCGCCGGAATCGGCGTGAGTATCGTGCCCGGGATTCTGCCGATCACGCGCTTCCCGCAATTGCTCAGGTTCGCCGAGCGCTGTGGCGCTTCAGTTCCGGACTGGTTGCAGCACCGCTTCGACGGCCTCGACTCAGATCCGGAAACGCGCCGTTTGATTGCGGCCAGTGTCGCCATCGATCAGGTCCACGCGTTGCAGCGACATGGGATCGATGAATTCCACTTCTACACGCTCAATCGCGCCGAGCTCACCTACGCCATCTGCCATGCGTTGGGCGTGCGGCCACCCCTCCCTGAACAGCGCGCGGCGTGCTGATCGCTCCAATGTCAGAACGCGCCACTCGCATCGCCGCGCTGCGCAAGCTCCTCGAGCAGCGCATTGTCGTGCTCGATGGCGCCATGGGCACGATGATCCAGCGCCATCAGCTCGACGAGGCTGCCTATCGCGGCGAGCGCTTCCGCACCTGGCCCCGCGACGTCAAGGGCAACAACGACCTGCTCACGCTGACACAGCCCGCAATCATCGAGGGCATTCACCGCGCGTACCTCGAAGCGGGCGCCGACATCATCGAGACCAACACCTTCAATTCGAGCACGCCCTCGCAATCCGATTACGGCATGCAGGAGCTGGTCGCGGAGCTCAACTACGAAGCGGCCCGCATCGCCCGGCACACGGCGGACAGCGTCGCGAGCGAGAGCGGCGTACCGCGATTCGTGGCCGGCGCGCTGGGTCCGACCAATCGGACCGCCTCACTCTCGCCCGACGTCAACGACCCGGGCATGCGCAACATCACGTTCGATGAACTGGTCGCAACCTACAGCGAAGCGTCGCGGGAGCTCCTCAGGGGCGGCGCGGATCTGATCCTGATCGAGACCATATTCGACACGCTGAACGCGAAGGCTGCATTGGTCGGCGCGAGCGAAGCCATCGAAGCGTCGGGCGAAGACATACCCATCATCGTTTCAGGCACGATTACCGATGCTTCGGGCCGCACGTTGTCCGGCCAGACGACCGAAGCGTTCTGGAACTCGATCCGCCATGCGCGGCCGCTTGCGGTCGGCCTGAACTGCGCTCTTGGTGCCAGGCAGTTGCGGCCGTATATCGAGGAACTCGCCAACCTGGCCGATTGCTATGTGTGCGCGTACCCCAACGCAGGCCTGCCCAACGCCTTCGGCGAGTACGAGGAGACACCGCAGGAAACGGCGGCGATCCTGGAAGAATTCGCGGCCAGCGGCTTCGTGAACCTGATCGGCGGATGCTGCGGCACCACTCCCGATCACATCCGCATGATCGCGACCGCAGTGGCGCGCCACGCGGCGCGCAAGCCGGAACCGGCGGCGAGCAAGATGCGGTTGAGCGGCCTCGAGCCGCTGAACCTCGATAGCGAGAGCCTGTTCGTCAACGTCGGCGAGCGCACTAACGTCACTGGTTCTGCCAAGTTCCGCAAGCTGATCGAAGCGAACGACTACGGGACGGCGGTCGACATTGCACGCCAGCAGGTCGCCAATGGCGCGCAAATGATCGACGTGAACATGGATGAAGGCATGCTCGACTCCGAAGCTGCGATGGCGCGTTTTCTGCGCCTGGTCGCCTCGGAACCGGACATCTCGCGCGTGCCGATCATGATCGATTCCTCGAAGTGGTCGGTCATCGAGTCCGGGCTCAAGTGTGTGCAGGGCAAGGGCGTCGTCAATTCGATCAGCCTCAAGGAAGGCGAGGAGTCCTTCATCGCCCACGCGCGACTGGTGCGTCGCTACGGTGCTGCAGTCGTGGTAATGGCGTTCGATGAGCAGGGTCAGGGCGATACCATGGAGCGCCGGGTTGCGATCTGCGAGCGCGCCTTTCGCATCCTGACGCAGCAGGTTGGCTTTCCGCCCGAAGACATCATCTTCGATGCGAACATCTTCGCCGTCGCGACTGGCATCGAGGCGCACAACAACTACGCGCACGACTTCATTGAAGCCACGCGCGAGATCAAGCGCCGCATGCCCGGCGTGCGCACCAGCGGCGGAGTCAGCAACGTGTCGTTCTCGTTTCGCGGCAACGATCCGGTGCGCGAGGCCATGCACTCCGTGTTCCTGTACCACGCGATCCGCGCCGGGCTCGACATGGGCATCGTCAATGCGGGCCAGCTCGCCATCTACGAGGAAATCGCGCCGGACCTGCGCGAACGCGTCGAGGATGTGATCCTCAACCGTCGGCCCGATGCAACGGAGAGGTTGCTGGAAATCGCCGCGCGCTTTCAGGGCGAATCAGGCGTGCGCAAGCAGGACGAGCTCGAATGGCGCGGGTGGCCGGTTTCGAAGCGCCTCGAGCATGCACTGATCAAGGGAATCGACGAATTCATCATCGAGGACACCGAGCAGGCGCGACGCGAAGCGGAGGCGCCGCTCAAGGTGATCGAAGGCCCTTTGATGGACGGCATGAACGTCGTCGGCGACCTGTTCGGTTCCGGCAAGATGTTCCTGCCGCAGGTGGTGAAATCCGCGCGCGTGATGAAGAAGGCGGTTGCGCACCTGGTGCCGTTCATCGAGCGCGAACAGCAGGGTGCCAGGCAATCGAACGGCAAGATCGTGATGGCCACGGTAAAGGGCGACGTGCACGACATCGGCAAGAACATCGTCGGCGTCGTGCTCCAGTGCAACAACTTCGAAGTGATCGATCTCGGCGTCATGGTTCCGAGCGAGAAGATTCTCGAGACCGCGCGGCGCGAAGGGGCGACCCTGATCGGCCTGTCGGGACTGATCACGCCTTCGCTCGACGAGATGGTGCACGTGGCGCGCGAGATGCAGCGCCAGCAGTTCACGGTTCCGTTGCTGATCGGCGGCGCCACCACATCGCCGGCGCACACCGCAGTGAAGATCGATCCGCAGTACCAGGGCGCGGTGGTCTACGTGAAAGATGCCTCGCGATCAGTCGGCATCTGCCAGTCGCTGGTGACGGCGAGCAATCGCGCCGATTTCATCGCACGCATCAAGGCCGAGCATGAGAAGCGCCGTGAGCAGCATCGCGGCAAGCACGTGAAGGCGCCGCAGTTGTCGCTCGGGCAGGCGCGCGTCAATCGTCATCGCATCGACTGGCAGGGCTATCAGCCGCCGAAACCGATCAAGCCCGGCGTCACCGTATTCGAGGATTACCCGCTGGCGGAGCTGTCGCGCTACATCGACTGGATGCCGTTCTTCAATGCGTGGGAATTTGCCGGCCGCTTCCCAGACGTGCTCACAGATGCGGTGGTGGGTGAGGCGGCGAGCAATCTCTATGCCGACGCGCGCCGCATGCTCAGGACCCTGATCGCGGAGCGGTGGCTCACCGCGCGCGCGGTGCTGGGGCTGTTCCCGGCGAACTCGATCGATGACGACGATGTCGAGGTGTACGCGGATGACTCCCGTGCCCACGTAATTGCACGCTTGCATTTCCTGCGGCAGCAGAAAGGCAAGGCCGAGGGTCAGCCCCACAGCTGTCTCGCGGATTTCGTCATGCCCAAATCGAAGGGCGTCACCGACTACATCGGGGCCTTCGCGGTGACCACCGGTATCGGCATCGAACCGCACGTCGCGCGTTTCGAGGCGGCACACGATGACTACAACGCGATCCTGCTCAAGGCGCTGGCGGATCGGTTGGCCGAGGCGCTGGCTGAACGTCTGCATGAGCGCGTGCGCCGCGAGTTCTGGGGCTACGCGCCGACCGAGCAGCTCGGCAACGAACAGCTGATCCGCGAGGAATATCGCGGCATCCGCCCCGCACCCGGCTATCCCGCCTGCCCGGACCATACCGAAAAGGCGACGATCTGGCGGTTGCTCGACGTTGAGCAAAAGACCGGGATGCGACTCACCGAGTCCTTTGCCATGTACCCGACCGCCGCGGTGAGCGGTTTTTATTTCTCACATCCCGACGCGCGCTATTTCGCGGTCGGCAAGATCGACCTGGATCAGGTTCAGAGCTACGCAGTCCGCAAAGGTATCAGCCTGGAGGAGGCGCAACGTTGGCTGGCGCCCAATCTCGGCTATGATGCCGACACCAATGCAGACGCGGCCTGATTCGTGAGCCTTCCTGATTCTGCGAGCGTGATCCTCCTGGGTGTGCTGGTCGTACTGGCACTCTTCTTTATCTGGCGCTGGTGGTCCGATTGCGCGCGGCGCGCCCGGCGGGCGCGAACGCCCGGGGTTCCTCGATACGGTCACGGGCTTTGTCACCAACTTTTTCGATACGCTCGGCATCGGGTCCTTCGCGACCACCACGGCGATTTTCAAGTTTCGCCACCGCATGCCGGACGAGCAGATTCCCGGCACCCTGAATGCCGGCCATGCGTTGCCGACGGTGGTGCAGACGTTCGTTTTCGTCGCAACGGTCGAGGTCGATGTCACGACGCTCATCGGGATGATCATTGCGGCGGTGCTCGGCGCCTTGCTGGGTGCCGGAGTCGTTGCGCGGCTTCCACGGCGAGCCATCCAGGTCGGGATGGGCCTCGCGCTCCTGGCAGCGGCAACCCTCTTCGTGCTGGCGAACCTGAAGTTGATCCCCGGCGGTGGCGAAGCGCGCGGACTGACCGATGGCCTGCTCGTCATCGGTCTCGTGGTCAATTTCCTGCTCGGCGCGCTGATGACGCTCGGCATCGGGCTCTATGCGCCGTGCCTGATCCTCGTGAGCCTGCTCGGCATGAACCCGGTGACGGCATTCCCGATCATGATGGGCTCCTGCGCGTTCCTGATGCTGCCCGCGGGCCTGACGTTCATGAGGGCCGGCCGCGTGAATTTTACTGCCATGCTCGGACTTACCTTGGGCGGAATTCCTGCGGTGCTCATCGCTGCCTTCCTCGTGCGCTCGCTTCCGCTCGAGCTCCTGCGCTGGCTGGTCGTGATCGTGGTCATCGTGGCGGCGACCATGATGCTGCGCTCGGCGATGCGCAAGCCCTGTTCGGGCTGCGGTGCCGAGCCAGGGAGAAGCGTGATGCAAGTCTCGCTGGCAGGGCGTCTTTCCCGCCGTCACAACGCAGATGAAGAAGGACCAGTCGCTCGATCTCGAAGCGACTGCCAGGCACCTCGAAGCGCTGATCGATTCCGGCGTCGACGGTCTCATCATGCTGGGTTCGCTGGGTGAAAACGCAGCCCTCGAGCCGGATGAGAAGAAGCGCGTTCTGGCGGCAGCGAAGGAAACCGCTGCGGGCCGCGTTCCGGTGCTCTCCGGGGTCGTTGAAACCAGCACTGCAGCCTCGATTCGCTATGCGCGGGACGCCGAGAAGATGGGACTCGACGGCCTGATGGTCCTGCCCGCCATGATCTACCGCGCCGATGCCGCGGAGACACTCGCGCACTTTCGCGCTGTCGCGCGCGGCACGGGTCTGCCGATCATTTGCTACAACAATCCGCTTGCTTACGTGGTCGACATCACGCCGCAAATGTTCGTCGAACTGGCCGAGACCAAGAATCTGGTCGCGATCAAGGAATCTTCCGGCGATGTCCGTCGCATTACGGATCTCAGGAATGCGGTCGGCGATCGCTACCAGTTGTTCTGCGGGGTCGATGACCTGGTGCTGGAGAGCGTCTTGCTCGGCGCGACCGGCTGGATCGCGGGCATGGGCCTCGCGTTTCCGAAGGAGAACCAGCTCTTCTGGGATCTCGCCATCGCCGGGAACTACCAGGCCGCGCGGGAAATGTATGCGTGGTACACGCCGCTCCTGCATCTCGACACGCCGGTCAAGTTCGTCCAGTACATCAAGCTCGCGATCCAGGAAACCGGCCTCGGCGCTGAATGGGTGCGCGCACCCCGCTTGCCCCTCGAGGGTGATGAGCGGCGGCGCGTGCTCGAAATCATTCATCACGGCATCGAAACGCGACCACAGGTTCCGCTGCGGCGCCGGGCGTCATGAGCACGCATCGGGTGCGGGTCATCGATTCGCACACGGGCGGCGAACCGACGCGTGTCGTCATCGATGGCGGGCCACGTCTCACGGGCTCTCTCGCAGAGCGGCTGGCACAGTTTCGTCAGCAACACGACTCCTTCCGTTCCGCTGTGGTGAACGAGCCGCGCGGCTCCGACGTGCTGGTCGGCGCACTGCTCATGGAACCTGTGAATGCCGCGAACGCGGCCGCGGTGATTTTCTTCAACAACGTCGGCTTCCTCGGCATGTGCGGTCACGGCACGATCGGTGTGATTACGACGCTCGCGTGGCTGGAGCGTCTCGCCCCGGGCCAGCATCAGATAGAAACTCCGGTGGGACTCGTGCGCACGCGATTACACCCGGACGGACGCGTGTCGGTGCGCAATGTGCCTTCGTATCGACACCTTAAGGATGTGGAAGTCGAGGTCGAAGGGCACGGTGTCGTGCGTGGCGACGTGGCCTGGGGCGGGAACTGGTTTTTCCTGGTGAGCGCTCACGGCAGGCGGCTGGAGCTGGGCGACGCCGATGCGCTGATCGATTACACCTGGCGCATTCGCCAGGCGTTGGAGAATGCCGGCGTCAGAGGTGCAGCGGGCGAAGTCATCGATCACGTTGAGCTGTTCGGGGAGCCTCAGAGTGCAGGTGCCGACAGCCGCAATTTCGTGTTGTGCCCGGGCCGTGCCTACGATCGTTCGCCCTGTGGCACTGGAACGAGCGCCAAGCTCGCTTGCCTGCACGCGGACGGCAAGCTTCAGCCAGGCAAGACGTGGACCCAGGAGAGTATTACGGGGAGCCGGTTCGAAGGATCGATTGAAATCGACGCCGGGCGCATCGTGCCGACTGTCACGGGCCGGGCCTGGATCACCGCCGACAGCACGCTGCTTCTCGACTCAGAAGATCCCTGTTGCTGGGGAATTCAGCCCGCCCTCAGTGCGCCGGGCGATTCCGCCACAACGCATAAACGCCAATCATCATCCAGACCACGTTGAGTGCTGCGGACGGCAGCGCGCCGTTCCAGCTCCTCGGGCAATCACCACGCACGCGCCCCAGCCCACGCTGGGGCGCCAAAGTCTGCAAGGTCACTGCACCAGCGGAATGCTCTTTGCCATGTCGTACTTGATGGCGGCGCGGACTTTCGACTCGAGTTGCAGATAGCGCGCGGTCTTCGATGCTGACAGTACCTTCTCCAGCTTCGGCACGTAGTTGCGCTTCAGTTTCACCTCGGAGTCCTCGATCGCCAGCATCTCGTCCATGAGCTTCTGCGCGGTGGCATCCGGCACCGGGCCCGCGTTGTAGGCATCGGCATATGCCTTGATCGTCTTTTGCATTCGAGAATTGATGTCCTGCAGATCCTTCTGATAGGCGTCGTAGATCGGCCAGAAGCCCTTTGCTTCCCCTTCCGTCAGATTCATATTGTTGGAAACGAGGTACTTCTTGTCGGCCTTCACCTTTTCTAGAAGCACCTGCATATTGTCAGCAGGCTTGTCAGCGGGCGTGTCCTGCGCGAGGACCGGCGCAGCGACGAACGCCGTCGCTAAGAGGGCAGCGCTCAAGAACTTCATCATGGGCATCTCCTTATCTATTCGAATTGATTGAGGTCCGGCTAGTACTACGACTACGGTTACCGCGTTTCCGTGAAACTTCAATTGCCCATTGGTGCTACACAGTGCCGGACGCCGACGACGCCCGGTGGACGATCGTCAGGGCCCGCCGTCAAGGCTGCCCGATCGGCACGTAAAGCGCGCTGACGTGGCTTGCGTCATGGAACAGGCGCACGGTCACGGAACGTGCGTCCTGAACGGATTCCTCGGACACGACGCCGCCGGCGTTGTAGTTCTTCTCCGCGTACATGGAATGCAGCGGTGAGATCACGAGCCGCAACCGGCTACCTTTCTTCACCATCCGCGAGACGAACGTGAAATGGGTGAAGTCATAACGCAGCGGCTGCCTGGTCGTGATGAGTTTCGGCTCTCTCAGGCTCTCGCGGTAGCGGGCGCGCAGGACATCGCCGGTGAGATAGATGCTGCTGCTGTCAGGCGCAATCTCGGAGACGGATACGGTGAAGTCAGTATCGGGTTGATCGATGGCGATCCATGCGGACAGCCTGAAGGTGCCGCTGATCTCGGTGTCGCGCTCGAACGGAGCACTGTGGTAAACAAACTGCTGGCCGCGGCGCGCACTGACCAGCTGTTGCTCGACGAACTGTTTCTCCAGATCGATCTGCATCTGAGTTGCAGCAATGCTGACATCGCGGGGATCGAAGACGTACTGATCCGGCGCACCACGAGCGGGTGCGCGCGGGTCGAGCGTTCCTGAGCGGAAGACATCGGTGGCATTGACTGCAGAATCGAGAGCATACGCGCGTGATTCGCTTGTGATGCTCTCGAGCGTGTCGGCATAACGCCAGCGATCGGCACCCATGACGTAGTACGCGACCGCCTTCTGGAGAAACGCCGGCCTGGCGCCGTTCTGCATGGTCCACGCGTACCAGTCGAGATGCAGCTTGGGCAGATCCACGAGACTCGCCTCGCCGAGCGAGAGTCCACCGAATTCCGCCTTCGGAGTGCGGGTGCCGGCATGGTCCCAGGGACCGATGACGAGATAGTGTCGCGCTCGACCTTCGGGTGAGGCGTTCCTCATGTACTCGCGATAGTGGGCCAGCGCTCCGGGCTGATCGTCATCATGGCTGCCGGTGATGGTGAGGATTGGAATGGAGAGTTTGGCGTATTGCTCGGCGGTCGGATTGTAGGCGTCCCAGTACGCGTCGGGATGCGGATGGGCGAGCCATTCCTGGAAGATCGGCGAGGGATTGCCGAGCATGACGTCGAAGTCTTTGAGGGGTCGGCCCGACTCGAACCAGCGGCGATAGGTCGATTTCCAGAACTCCGCGTCGCCAAAGATCCGGTCCTGCGCGGCGTGGCCGCTGGTGAGGGTCAGCCACTGCATGTCGTAGGGGTAGAAGATGTTGTACTGCATCGGGAAGTCGACACCGGCGTAGGGCGAGGCGACCGGAACGACGGTCGCAAGGTGCGGCGGGCTTTCCTTGGCGGTGGCCCATTGATCGTAGCCCGCGTACGAGCCGCCCCACATCGAAACCTTGCCGTTGCAATAGGGCTGCTGTGCCAGCCATTCGACGATGTCGTAGCCGTCCTGCGCTTCCTGGATAAAAGGATGAAACTCGCCTTCCGAGTTGCCGCGGCCGCGGACGTCAACCGTGAGAAAGGGCAGACCGTGCGCGGCAAAGTAGACGCCGCGGTCGTGATAGCTCTGAGCGATATAGGGAGTGAGCGTGAAGATGCAGGGTGCGGGGGCCTTCTGGTCCTTCGGTGTGTAGATGGTGGCGTTGAGATGCACACCGTCACGCATCGGGATCCTGGCTCCCCAATGAAACTCGACCTTCGCAGCGTCTGCAGGCGCTTCCGTCGCGAAGACAGACGACATCCAGAAGATCGATACGAGAAAAGAAGCCAGCGCTCTCATGATCTGTGTCCACTTGTGCACGTAATCACCCCTTGAAACCTCCCCGGGCTCAGCCGGATTCGAGTGCGAGCAGGTAAGAACGTCCGCCGAGCGCGCGCATCTGCCACAGGATCCAGTTTTGTCGTTGCCGCACATACGCGGACGGCGAGTGAACGCTCAAGCGCCGCGGATTCGGCAAAACGGCGGCGAGCAGGGCACCCTCCGACGGCGTGAGGTGTGCTGCGGGCTTGCCGAAGAAATATCGGCTGGCCGCACCGACGCCATAGATGCCGCGACCGAACTCCGCGATGTTCAGATACATCTCGAGGATGCGCTGCTTCGGCCACAGCGTTTCGATCAGGATCGTGAAATAGGCTTCGAACCCCTTGCGCACGAAGCTCGGGTTCTTCCACAGGAAGAGATTCTTGGCGACCTGCTGGCTGATAGTGCTCGCGCCCCGCAGGGGCTTGCCGCGCTGATGCTGGCGGACCGACTCATCGATCGACTTGAGATCGAATCCCACGTGCTCGGCGAAGCGTTGATCCTCGGCGGCGATCACCGCAATCGCGGCGTTGGCTGAGATGCGTGAGTAGTCGACCCATTCGTAGCGGGTACGGTATTTGCGATCGCCGTCCGCCAGCGCGTCCACCTGCGCAGTCATCATGAAGGTGGAAGTCGGCGGGTCGAGCCAGCGCAATGCCAGTACCGTGAGCAGCGTCGCGCCGAACCACAGCAGCACGATCCCGAACAGGAATCGCGTGATTCGCCGGCCGAGGCTGCGCTCCGCCATCGCCGCTCGATCAGGACCGGGGCGTGCTCAAGCTGCGGGCTGAACTCGGCGCGCCGACTCGATCGTCACGCTTTCGAGTGGCGCATCGTCGTAGCCCTTACGCTTGCCGGTGCGCACCTTTGCGATCTGGTCGATCACGTCCATGCCCGCGTGACGCGGCCGAACACGGCATAGCCGAAACTGCCGGACTTATGGTCGAGAAAGGCGTTGTCCTTGAGATTGACGAAGAACTGCGAGGTGGCACTGTCGACTGCGTTGGTGCGTGCCATCGACAGCGTGCCGCGCAGATTGCGCAGGCCGTTGGCTGCTTCGTTCTTGATGGGCGCCCGTGTTTCCTTGTTATCGAACTCCGGCGTCAATCCGCCGCCCTGGATCACGAATCCAGGCACGATGCGGTGGAAGATCGTGCCGTCGAAGAAGCCATCGTCGACGTAACGCAGGAAGTTCTCCACGGTGATCGGGGCTTCTTCGGGTTCGAGCTCGATGGTGAATTCGCCGAGCGAAGTCTTGAACAGCACTGTCGGTGACATGAAAGGTTCTCGTGTTGCAGTTTTAGTTGCGTCCGGCGGTCACGCGCTCGTGTCCGGCCAGGTCCTGGCGGGTGCGTATGGTACTCAAACCGTGCTGCGAAAACAGCGCGCGAACGGCCGCACCCTGTTCGGCGCCGTGCTCGACCGCGAGCCATCCGCCTGGACGCAGGTGCTCGCGGGCGCGCGCCAGGATCTGTTCGATCGCCTCGAGACCGGTTCGACCGGGTGAAAGCGCCGCTCGTGGCTCGCGACTCGTATCGCCCGTGGTAAGTGCCGGATCGTCGGCGGCGACATAGGGCGGATTCGACACGATGAGGTCGCAGTGCATGGCGCCGACCGGTTCGTACCAGGAACCTGCGACGAAGGTGACGTTACCGATCTCGAGCTGCTCCGCGTTGCGGCACGCGAGCACCAGCGCCTGCGCTGAAACGTCCGTGGCGGTGACGCGCGCGTGCGGACGTTCGCGTGCAATCGCGAGTGCGACTGCACCGCTGCCAGTGCCGAGCTCGAGCACTCGCGAATGCGCTTCGGCGGGTAGCACTTCGAGCGCGAATTCCACCAATAGCTCAGTCTCGGGCCGTGGGATCAGCACGCTTTTATCGACTTCGAGTTCCAGCGACCAGAACTCGCGCGTGCCGAGGATGTAGGCGACTGGCTCACCTGCGCGCCGACGCCCGATGAGCTCACGCACCTGCGCGATGACAACCGGCGCCACTATCTCACCGGCGTGGGTATGCACGAAAGTGCGCGGGCGCTCAAGAGCATGTGACACGAGGAGCTCGGCATCGAGACGCGCGCTTGGGCTCGTCGCCTTCAATTCCTTGATCGAGCTTTCGAGCAAGTCGCCCACTGTGGAGAGGTTGTCGCTGGCCGCGCCAGTGCTCATGGGCGCAGCCCCGACGTTAACGTACAATCGCGCACCATTCGTGAGCCTCGATGACAGGGATTTTCATGCAAGTCTACTCCAGCGTGCTCGAAATGATCGGCCGCACGCCAATGCTTCGGGTCAGCCGCCTCGACACTGGTCCCTGCGAGCTGTATCTGAAACTCGAGCTGATGAATCCGGGCGGTTCCATCAAGGACCGCATCGGTGTTTCGATGATCGAAGAGGCGGAACGGCGCGGCCGCATTCATCCCGGCGACACGCTGGTCGAAGCTACCGCTGGAAATACCGGCCTCGGTCTCGCACTGATCGCTGCGCAGAAGGGCTACAAGCTGATCCTGGTACTGCCCGACAAGATGAGCCAGGAAAAGATTTTCAACCTGCGCGCCATGGGTGCCGAAGTCGTGCTCACACGCTCGGACGTCGCGCGCGGCCATCCCGAGTACTACCAGGATCTGGGTGCGCGCATCGCGCGTGAACGGGGCGCCTACTTCATCAACCAGTTCGGCAACCCTGACAACCCGCAGGCTCACGAGACCACGACGGCGCCCGAGATCTGGGAACAGATGGAGCACAAGCTGGACGCCATCGTCGTGGGCGTCGGGAGCAGCGGCACGATCGCCGGGCTCACCAAGTTCTTTCAGCGCGTCGCACCGCAGGTGGAAATCGTGCTCGCCGATCCGCAGGGATCTGTCGTCGCCGAATACGTGCGCAGTGGCCAGATCACCCGCAAGAGCGGCTGGCTGGTGGAGGGCATCGGCGAGGACTTCATACCGGACATCGCGGACTTTTCGCTCACCAAGCGCGCTTACAGTATCCCGGATGCGGAGTCGTTCGCGACCGCGCGGGCACTGTTGCTCAAGGAAGGATTGCTGGCCGGCTCATCGACCGGGACACTGCTGGCGGCGGCGCTGCGCTACTGTAGTGAACAATCCACGCCCAAACGCGTCGTCACCTTTGCCTGCGACACCGGCAACAAGTACCTCTCCAAGCTCTACAACGATTTCTGGATGGAGGACGAGGGGTTCATCAAGCGCAAGAATTACGGCGATCTGCGCGATCTCATCGGGCGCCTGCACAGCGAGCATGCGGCGGTGACGGTCGGGCCCAGTGACATCGTCGCCACGGCGCACAATCGCCTGCGCAACGCAGGCTTTTCGCAGTTGCCGGTGCTCGAGAACGAGCGGCTGATCGGCGTGCTCACGGAAGAGGACATCATGCGGTTCGTGTTCGGGTTTCCGGAGCGGCTCGATGCCCCGGTGCGCGATGCCATGCAGACCGCATTCATCAGCGTGCCCAAGGAAATGCCGGTCAACAGCCTGGTGTCGATCCTGCAGGTCGCGCCGTACGCGGCGGTTACCGACGGCACACAATTTCTCGGCATCATCACGCGCACCGACGTGTTGAATTACCTGCGCCGGCAACCTAACGCCTGAAGGTCGGGAGAGACTCGATGCAGAAAGATCGCAAGGCAGGCTTCGCTACCCGTGCTATCCATGCCGGCCAGCAACCGGACCCAACCACGGGCGCGGTGATGTCGCCGATCCATGTCAGCTCTACTTACGCGCAGTCGAGCCCGGGCGTGCATAAGGGATATGAATATTCGCGCACGCAGAATCCGACCCGCATGGCCTACGAGCGCTGCATCGCGGACCTCGAAGGCGGCGTGCAGGGATTTGCCTTCGCCTCTGGCCTTGCGGCCACTGCGACCGTGCTCGAGCTGCTCGACAGCGGCGCTCACGTGGTTGCGATGGAGGATCTCTATGGCGGAACGCGGCGCCTTTTCAGTCAGGTGCGTAAACGCTCCGCGGGTCTCGACGTCAGTTTTGTGGATCTCGCCGATCCGCAGGTGCTCTCGAAAAGTCTGCGCGCCGAAACGCGACTCGTCTGGATCGAAACGCCCACCAATCCGACGCTGCGAATAGTCGATCTGAAGGCCGTAGCGATGATCGCGCGCGCTCGCGGCATTCTCACCGCGGTGGACAACACGTTCGCGACGCCGTGGATTCAACGGCCGCTCGAGCTCGGCTGCGACATCGTGGTGCATTCCGCGACAAAGTTTTTGAACGGTCACTCCGACATGATCGGTGGTGTCGTCGTAGTGAAGGACGCCGCGCTCGCCGAGCGCATGGCATTCCTGCAAAACGCTGTCGGAGCTGTGGGGAGTCCCTTCGACAGCTTCCTCGCCCTGCGTGGACTTAAGACCCTGCCGCTACGCATGCGCCAGAGCAGTGAGAGCGCGCTAAAAATTGCAGGTTGGCTGGAGAGTCACCAGCAAGTGGAGCGCGTTCTCTATCCCGGGCTGCCGAGTCATCCGCAGCACGCACTGGCACGCGCGCAGATGCAGAACGGCTTCAGCGGCATCGTCAGCTTCTTCATTCGCGGCGGAGTCGATGCGGCGCGCCGCTGCCTGGAGCGCTGCCGCATTTTCGTGATCGCCGAAAGTCTCGGCGGCGTCGAAAGCCTGGTCGATCATCCGGGGATCATGACGCACGCTTCGGTCCCAGCCGATCAGCGCGCCGCGCTCGGCATCAACGACTCGCTCATCCGGCTCTCTGTCGGCATCGAAGATGTCGAGGATCTCATCGCCGATCTCGAGCAGGCGCTGGCGTAGCCTTACCGTCAAGGCGGGAACATTTAGCGGGGCGCCTAGTCTAGGGAATCTGCGCTGTGCATTCGGTCCGCGCATTACATTCCAAGCTCGATATGAACGGAGTATCTGCCATGCAAAAACGCAAGCTTGGCCGCCAGGGTCTTTCCGTTTCGTCACTCGGCCTGGGCTGCATGAGCCTTGGGATCGCGGACATCTACACCAGCTCCGTACGCGATGACGACGATGCCATCTCACTCATCCATCGTGCGCTCGACCTGGGCGTGACGTTTCTCGATACCGCCAACGTCTATGGTGATTCGGAGCTGAAAGTCGGCAAGGCACTCAAGGGTCGGCGCCACGGCGTGGAGTTGGCGACCAAGTTCGGCTTCACGGAGGCAAGCTCTAGCACGAGCCGCACCGGTGGCATCGACGGTCGCCCCGACAGCGTGCGCAAGGCGTGCGAGACTTCGCTTCAGCGCCTCGGAGTCGATCATATCGACCTCTACTATCTACACCGCGTCGATCCTGCGACTCCGATCGAGGACACGGTGGGTGCAATGGCCGGGCTCGTGCGCGCGGGCAAAGTGCGCTATCTCGGCCTCTCCGAAGCGGCGCCTGCAACCATTCGGCGCGCACACAAGGTTCATCCGCTCAGCGTACTGCAGTCCGAATATTCACTGTGGAGCCGCGATCCCGAGGACGAGGTTCTGCCCACCATCCGAGAGCTGGGCATCGGCTTCGTCCCGTATTCGCCGCTCGGCCGCGGCTTTCTCGCCGGCCGTTTCAAGCGCATGGAAGATATGGCGCCGGACGACTGGCGCCGCGCCTCGCCGCGTTTCCAAGGTGAGAATTTCGCCAGGAACCTTGCCCTGGTCGAACACGTTACATCGCTGGCGCGCACCAAGGGCTGCACGGCCTCGCAGCTGGCTCTCGCCTGGCTACTGGCGCAAGGCGAAGACATCGTGCCGATTCCGGGCACGAGCAACATGGCGCGGCTCGAAGAGAATGCCGGCGCGGTCGATGTGCATCTGTCCGCTGCCGACCTCGATGCAATCGACGCTATCGCGCCCAAGGGCGTCGCTTCAGGCGAGCGCTATGCGCCGGGGATGATGGAGATGGTGAATCGCTGAGGCAGGAGGCTTCTTACTCCGCGCCGCCCTCGGCATCAACGATTCGCTCATCCGACTCTCCGTGGGCATCGAGGATGTCGTGGGGCACGGCGGACCCGGACGAGGCGCTGGACTAGGGCTCCTGGATCGAGGCGAGGTAGTCGACCAGGCGGCTGATGATCGACTCGGCGCGCTGGCGCGCTTCCTGCGTGCTGCCTTCAGCCAACATGAACTCCAGCCCCCAGACCGGCATCGTGCGCTCGCCGTGCGGCAGCAGGTTCGCGCGTCCATCTATCGTCTTGCGCACCTCCGCGGCAGGGAATTTGCCGCCATAGTGGTGGGCGATGCGGGTGAGATCCGGCGGCGTGACCTTGAAGAACGGCGCAACCGGCCCGTCGCCGTGGGCCTCGGTGCCATGGCAGGCGGCGCAAAAACGCTGATACAACTGCGCACCCGAGTAGCCTTGCAGATTCTCGCCCGCCGCCGGCCGCGCGCAGAACGATGCCAGTGCCACGGTGGCTGCCAGCAGTCCAGATGGCAGCGACATCACATTCTTCTCAGCCGGCACGCCTGGCATAGACGTCGTCGGTCACACTTTGCAGCGGGCACACGAAGCTTGCCGGCTTGATCACCAACACGTCACAGGGCAGCAGGTCGAGTATCCGCTCGGTGGTGCTGCCGACGAAGACGTTGTAGACCCACCCGCGAGAATATGCGCCCATGACCAGGACATCGATGTCGTTCTGGCGCACGAAGCCGGCCAAAGCGTTGGCAGGAGTCGCAGCGATCAGATGGCGACGTTCGCGCGGCACGCGGTGCGTTGCGAGCAATGCGGCGAAGTCATAGCGCACCATCGCTTCTTTATCGTCGATCACCTGAGCCGGACTTACCTTGGCAGCGAGGGAGACTGCGCGCACTGTTGCGTGGGCCGCCAGTTCGCTGACCGGCAGGTAGGCATGCACCGCATGAACCTGACCGGCAGTAGCGAGCGCGAACGTCTCGGCTGCCGACAGCAATCCGTGATCGAGCTCTGCCGGCTTCTCGCCCGGGGGCGCGACATCCACGGCGGCCGCGATCTTCGGCGCTGTGCCCCAGGGTCCAGGCCGCACGAACAGTAACGGAGCCGGGCACAATCTGATCAGCTGCCAATCCGTGTTCGCCAGCCACGAGCGGCGCAGCAGCGTGTGCGGCTGTGTATCCTTGACAACCAGCGAGGGTGGGCAGCGCAGGACCTTGCGCACGATTCCGGTGTGCAGCGCTCGTTCGTTCGCGATATCCGCGCTGCACTCGATTCCAGCCCGCTGCAGTTCCCTCACCATACCTTCGAGCGTCGGCGCGTCGAGCTGCAGCTTCTGCTTCGGATCCGTATAGCAGACGAACAGCTCGAGCGAGGCGCCAAAGGCACGAGCGAGCTCTCGCGCCCGCACCAGAGCCGGTTGCTGGGTTGCAGTAGGGTCGATGATGACGAGTATGTGTCGTGGCGTTTCCATGGGCCTTGTACCTCGCAGCGTCGGGTGTATCTTGTCAGCGACGCGCGCCTGGCAAAATTCTCAGTTACCGTAACTAATTGCGGAAAATACGTAGTGCATGTCCGGCACGCCGCCCACAGGCTTGCGTGAAATGCCCGAGCCAACGACCAATGCCGCCCCTCGCGACCATGCGGCCCAGGAACTGAGGGCGCTGCTGGACGCCGCCGTCGATGCGATCGTCGTCATCGATGCAGCGGGCCGGATCGAGACCTTCAATCCCGCTGCCGAAAAGCTCTTCGGCTTCACCGAACAGGAGATGGTCGGTCGCAACGTCAGTCTGTTGATGCCGGAGCCGGATCGCAGCGCGCATGACGACTACCTGCGCCGTTATCTTGCGACCGGTGAAGCGCACATCATCGGCATCGGGCGTGAAGTGTGGGCACGGCGGCGCGACGGCTCGACGTTTCCGGCCGCACTGTCGGTGGGCCGCGTAGCCAGCGCCGAGACGCCGCGCTTCGTCGGTTTCATACACGACTTGTCCGAGCGCGTGGCGGCCGAGAATGAGGTGATACAGGCACGCGACCGCCTCACGCATGTCGCGCGCCTCAGCACCATGGGGGAAATGGCGGCAGGCCTTGCGCACGAGATCAATCAGCCGCTGACTGCGATTACTACCTACGCTCAGGCCTGCCAATACCTGTTGGCGCAGGGTGCCGCAGTGGATGCCCAGGAAATTCGCGATGCGCTGGCGCAGATCAGCCAGCAGGCGCTGCGCGCCGGCGAGGTGATCCGGCGTCTGCGTACGTTCGTCAGCAACCGCGAGGTGCGTCAAGAACGGGTCGACTGCAACCGTCTGCTCGAGGACCTTGCCGCTCTCGCGCGCCCCGACTCGCGAGCGAACGACGTGCAGCTGGTATTGGACGTCGAGGGGCAGCTGCCGCTATTGATGGCCGATCCCGTGCAGCTGCAGCAGGTGCTGATCAATCTGATCCGCAACTCGATCGATGCCACGGTGCAAGACGGCAGTGCGCGGCGCGAAATTGTGGTGCGCGTCGTCCAGGTCGCAGAGGGCGTCGAGTTCTCAGTGCTCGACTACGGACCCGGCGTCGAGCCCGGCGCGTTAGCAAATCTCTTCAACCCCTTCTTCACCACCAAGGCGCATGGCACCGGGCTGGGGCTGGCAATCAGCCGCACCCTCGTGCTTGCTCACGGTGGCAAGCTCGCGTACCGTCCGGCGCCGGATGGCGGCGCCTGCTTCTATTTCACGTTGCCTGTCGTACCGGGAGAGCCGGAATGAAGGAACAGCCAGCTACCGTATGCATCGTGGATGACGATGAAGCCGTACGCGGCTCCATGAAACTGTTGTTAAAGACACTGGGCGTGCCCGCCCTGACCTATGGCTCGGGGCAGGAGTTCCTGGCCGACTTCGATCCCAAGCGCAGGGGTTGCCTCGTGCTTGATATTCGCATGCCGGGCATGAGCGGCCTGGAGTTGCAGCAGGAGCTCAACACGCGCGGCGCGCTGGTGCCGATCATCTTCATCACCGGACACGGTGACGTCCCCATGGCAGTGGAGGCTATGCAGCACGGTGCCATGGACTTCCTGCAGAAACCGTTCCGCGATCAAGACCTGCTGGATCGGATACACAAGGCGATCGAGAAAGACCGCGTGGGACGCGAGTTGCTCGGCAATCGCGCCGGTCTGCAGGCCCGCTTCGCCGCGCTCACACCGCGGGAACACGAAGTACTGAACCTCATCGCCGCGGGCAAGGCGAACAAGGTGATCGCGGGTGATCTGCAGCTGAGCCAGCGGACAGTGGAGATCCATCGAGCGCACGTGATGGAGAAGATGGGTGCGAATTCACTGGCGCACCTGGTGCGCATGGTCTTCGAGCTGGAACGCATTCCCGCCGGCTCGACCTAGCGCGCGCCACGAGTTCGTTGGACCAGCCGCGTAATTCAAGCGATGCGCATTCCGCGCTTCGCGCGCGGTACGCGGTTCGCGAATCGCTGCGGTTTGATCACGAGCAGGTCGCAGGGCAGGTCATCGAGCACGCGTTCCGCGGTGTTGCCGATGAACGCGGCCTTGAGACCGGAGCGGGAAATCGCACCCATCACCACTATCGAGCTGCGGGTTACTCGGGCGACTTGGGGAATAGCGAGCATCGGACGATCCTCCACGAGGTGCCGCCGGGCGGTTGGAATACCTGTCGATTGCAGACAGGCCTCAAAGGCTGCGCGTGCCCGCGCTAACGCCCTGCCTTCGATATCCGCGGTAATGTGCTCGCTGACGGGGGGTTCCGGCATGTCCATGGGCATCGGAACGTACGCATGGGTCACGTGCAGCGTCCCTCGCAACGCCCGAGTCACCATCTTGCCAAGATGCAGAATTTCCCGGTCCAGTTTGGCCGGCTTCGCAAACACGTGAGTGGGATCCACGGCGGCAAGAACCACCGGGCGCTGATAGCGGCGAGCGTTTTTCACGATCAGCACCGGCACCGGACTCAGCCGCAACAGCTCCCAGTCCGCCATGTGGAGCAGCCAGGTGACAACGTGCCGGCCGCCGTGGCGCTCCGCCACGATCAGGTCCGCGTGCGTTCGTCGCGCACGACGAACGATCGCTTCATAAGACGGATAGTCCCAATCCACTGCCGTCGTGATTTTGAGACCACGCTGCCGAACGCTTGTGGCGATTCGTTCGAGGGACCTCAGGTACTGCGCTTCCACCCGCTGCTTCATCAATTTCACTCGTCGGTCAGTAGGGCTTCGCGTGTCCATATGGACGGGGCTGTCGATGGCGTGAAACAGTTCGAGGCGGGCACCGAGACCGCGCGCGAGCTGCGCCGCCTTGATCACTGCGGGCGGCTTACTGGAACTTGTGTTCTTGATGGCAACCAGAACTCGGCGAATGGATGGCATAGATCTCTCGCACTTGCAGCCCTAACCGTGGATGCAGCGTACTCCGGTTCTCATGGTGCCTCACCCATTGAGCTGATCTAGACTGGTCCAGGAGGAGGACGCCCTATTCTTGCCATGCGCTTGCAAGCGCCCCGGCGGCCCTTGCTGTTGCAGGAGCACGAACTCCCGTGTTTGCAGGAACATGAAGTGCTGCTGCGAGTACTCGCTTGCGGCGTATGCAGGACGGATCTGCACCTCGCGGACGGCGAACTTTCGAACGCGCGCTATCCAGTCACACCGGGACATGAGGTCGTCGGGCGGGTGGTCTCGAAGGGCTCCGCTGTGGTCGAGGTTCTCGCCGGGGACCGTGTTGGCGTGCCGTGGCTTGGCTCGACGTGTGGCGTGTGCAGGTATTGCCAGTCCGGGAGCGAGAATCTGTGCGATCAGGCCAAGTTCACCGGATGCACGCTGGATGGCGGTTATGCGCAATTCGCCATCGCGGATGCGCGCTATTGCCTGTCGATACCCGAGCGCTATGCCGATGCCGAGGCTGCGCCGCTCCTGTGCGCGGGGCTCATCGGCTATCGGGCCTATCGCGCCGCCGGCGTGGGGGAGGTACTCGGCATCTACGGCTTTGGCGCCGCCGCGCACTTGCTGGCGCAGATTGCCGCTGCAGAAGGTCGCCGGGTATTTGCGTTCACGCGGCCGGGGGATGAGCCGGCGCAACGCTTTGCACTGACTTTCGGATCCGAATGGGCCGGGGGATCCGATCAGGTTCCGCCGGTGCCGCTCGATGCAGCCATCATCTTTGCTCCGGTTGGCTCACTGGTGCCCGCCGCGCTCGCCGCTGTCCGCAAAGGAGGGCGCATCGTGTGTGCAGGCATTCACATGAGCGATGTCCCATCGTTTCCCTATGCGCTGCTCTGGGGGGAGCGTTCGATCGCCTCGGTAGCGAATCTGACGCGCGCCGACGGCAGGAACTTCATGGAGCTCGCAGCACGAATCGGGCTGCGCCTGAACGTCGAACTTCTGCCACTCAGCGCCGCGAACGAGGCGCTCGAGCGCCTCAGGAGCGGAACCCTGCGGGGCGCGGCTGTGCTGGTGAACGCGTGAGATGACACTCAGCGCGCGGCGCGGCCGAGCTCCTGCATGCGCTTCAACCAGCCGGTGCGTCTGGCATCGCCGAGATCTTCCACCATGCCGACGATGCTGGCGTGCACCGGCGCAATGCCACAAAACGCGAGCACGTTGCGCTCCAGGCTCTTGAGGCTGTGTGCGCGGAAATACCAGCGATAGAAGAACGCGGGCATGCCCATGGTCACGACGATGCGTGCGCTCCTGCCGCGCAGCAGTTTGCGCGGCAGACCACCCTTGGCCGCCGCCGCGAATGCGAAGCCAGGGCGCAGTGTCTGCTCAAAGAAGCCCTTGAGCGCCGCGGGCATGGAGCCGAGCCATAACGGGTAGAGAATCAGCCAGTGATTCGCCCACGCGAGATTCTGCTGGCATTCGCGGATCACGTCGGGGGGCGCCTGACTCTGGAACTCTTCGCTGGTTCGCAGCAGCGGAAACTCGAGTGCCCCGACGGCGATCGTTCGGACTTCGTGGCCCGCGCTTTCCGCGCCCTGCTGATACGCATGCGCCAGCGCGTGCACATAGCGCGCTTGGTTCGAATCGGGGTGCCCATCGATGATCAGGATCCGCTTCTTCATGGTCACCCACTCCAACTGAGCAGACGTGGATCGCCTCACACGATAACGAAACTGTTGTCGCGCTCGATGCGCATTTTCATCGAGGCGATTGCGCAAACTACCTAGAGGAACGAATCCGGCCCTGGAGCACACTGCGCGCAGTTCCTGGGGAGGTAGATATCATGAGCGCTAGCCGCAAGCTGTGGATCGGACTCGGGGGGTTGTTGTTCGTTTCCTTCAGCGCGCTCCTGTTCATCGGCAGCGAGATCCATCGGCAGATGCCGCCGATTCCCGGCGCCGTGGTGACCACGGACGGCACCACGATCTTTACGCGCGCAGACATCGAGAAGGGCCGCCAGGTCTGGCAATCGATCGGCGGTCACCAGCTCGGCTCGATCTGGGGACACGGCAGCTATGTCGCCCCGGACTGGAGCGCGGACTGGTTGCATCGGGAAGCAGTGGCCTGGCTCGACATTGAGGCGCAGCGCGATGCCAGCAAGACGTTTGCGCAACTGCCTGCCGAGGAGCAAGCGGCCTTCAGCGCGCGCCTGCGGCCTCGAATCCGCGCCAACACCTATGACGCTGATACCGATACGGTAACCGTCTCGAGGGACCGGGCCGCCGCCATGGCGACAGTCGCAGGGCACTACACCGCGCTGTTCGGCAATGATCCGGCACTGCTCGAGCTGCGCAAGGATTACGCGATGAAGAATGGCACCGTGCGCGGTGCCGACAATCGCGCCGCGCTCAGCGCATTCATCTGGTGGACTGCCTGGTCTGCAGTCACCGAACGGCCGAGCAAGGACATTACCTATACGAGCAACTGGCCGTACGATCCACTGGTGGGTAATGTGCCGCCCGCTCATCTGCTGGTGTGGACGGTATTCAGCGTGTTATTCCTGATTGCAGGGATCGCGCTGCTCGGCTGGCACTATGCGACACGCCGCGAGGATGCGCCGCCGGCACTGCCATCGAGTGATCCGTTCGCAGGGCTCCAGGTGACGCCGTCCATGAAGGCGACCGCCAAGTACTTCTGGCTGGTGATCGCACTGTTCCTGACGCAGGTTCTTCTCGGTGCGATCACCGCTCACTATCAGGTTGAAGGGCAGGAGGCCTATGGCTTCAAGCTTGCTGAGTTTCTGCCGTATTCGCTGAGCCGCACCTGGCATACACAGCTCGCGGTGCTCTGGATCGCGACGGCATGGCTCGGCATGGGGCTGTACATCGCGCCCGCAGTGTCCGGCTACGAGCCGAAGTTCCAACGTTTCGGCGTGAACTTCCTGTTCGTGTCTCTGCTCGTCATCGTGGTCGGCGCATTCACCGGCCAGTGGTTCGCGGTCATGCAGAAGCTCGGCTTGGCACACAACTTCTGGTTCGGCCACCAGGGCTGGGAGTACGTCGATCTCGGTCGCTTCTGGCAGTTGTTCCTGTTCGTAGGTCTCGCGTTGTGGCTGGTACTCGTCGGCCGCGCGCTGCTGCCGGCGATCCGAAAGGGCGGCGAATCGAAGTCAATCATCACGCTGCTGTTCCTCTCCACGATCTCCATCGGCCTGTTCTACGGTGCCGGACTGATGTGGGGCGAACACACACATCTGTCGATGGTCGAGTACTGGCGCTGGTGGGTCGTGCACTTGTGGGTCGAGGGCTTCTTCGAAGTCTTCGCCACCGCGGTCATCGCTTTCCTCTTCACGCGCCTCGGCCTGTTGCGCGTCAGTTCCGCGACGGTGGCCGTCTTGTTCGCGACCATCGTGTTCCTGGCGGGCGGCGTGCTCGGCACGATGCATCACCTCTATTTTGCCGGCACACCCACGGCGGTGATCGCCGTGGGCGCGAGCTTCTCAGCGCTCGAAGTGGTGCCGCTTGCGTTCGTCGGCTTCGAGGCCTATCACACTTTCAAGCTGGGACACGCGGTGCCGTGGATGCAGCGCTATCGCTGGCCGATCGTGTTCTTCACGGCGGTTGCATTCTGGAATCTGGTCGGTGCGGGACTGTTCGGGTTCCTGATCAACCCGCCGCTGCCGCTCTACTACATGCAAGGTCTCAACCTGACACCGCTCCATGGCCATACCGCGCTCTTCGGTGTCTACGGATTCCTGGGCCTCGGATTGATGCTGTTCTGCCTGCGTGGACTGAGACCCCAGGCCGTGTGGAACGAGCGCGCGCTTCGGACGAGCTTCATCGCGCTGAACGTGGGTCTCTCCTGCATGGCGCTGTTCACGTTGCTGCCAATCGGGGTCATCCAACTCACTGCAGCGCTGCAGCACGGCTACTGGTACGCACGCTCGGCCGAGCTGATGCAGCAGCCCATCATCCACCTGCTGGTCTGGTTGCGGGTGCCGGGCGACACAATCTTCAGCATCGGCGCGCTCGCCATGGCGTGGTTCGTACTGCGCCTGTGGGTCGGACCGAAGCGCGTGGCAACGCGCGCACCGACGCCGGTGCCGGCAAGGGATCCGGTGGCGGCGCAACCCCGCTGACACGGGTCCACGAGTAATGTGGGCCGCTGGGCGGCGGGCTTGCCGCCGCCCTCTTCTTGACGACGCATGATCGAGTTCTACCCCGAAATCAAATGGGTGCACGTCGCCGCCGTCATCGCGAGCGGCGCGCTGTTCGCGCTGCGCGGGCTGGCGCTTACCTTCGAGGCTGCGTGGCCGACGGCCGCGCCGGTGCGCTATCTCAGCTACACGATCGACACGGTGCTGCTGACAGCGGCGCTGATGCTCGCCACGATCCTGCATCAGTATCCTTTCGTGCAGTCATGGCTGACGGTGAAGGTGGTACTGCTGGTGGTGTATGTAGCTTTGGGGATCTATGCGTTCAAGTACGCCAAGACCCGGCTCGCGCGCCTCGCGTGCTGGATTGCGGCGCTGACCGTGTTCCTGGGGATCGTGAGCGTGGCGCGCGCGCATCATCCGCTCGGCGCGCTGCTGAACGTCATGGGTCCGCCCTGATTCATCGCCTCGTCGAGCCACTACGAACAATCCCTTACTGACGCACGACGGGATCTGCGCGAACATGGAGTGCCAACCGCGCTTTTTGACCATTGTGGTGAAAGGACCTTGAAACCGATCCTGGCCGTGAACTGTGGCAGCTCTTCCCTGAAGTGCGCCGTCATTGACGTGGATGCGCAGGCGCGTCTGCTGGATGTGCGCATTCTCGAGCTCGGCAGTCCGGAGTGCCGAATCTTCGTGAGTGAAGCGGACGGTCGCGCCTGCCGTTGCGATGACGTCGCCGCCGCCATGGGGCTTGCGATCGATGAAATCGACCGCTCACCCTGGGGCGCAAGCCTCGTGGCGGTCGGGCATCGCATCGTCCATGGCGGTGTCGAGTTTTCCGGTCCGCTATTGCTCGATGAGGCGGGCATCGCCGCCATCACGAAGGTGTCCGGCCTCGCGCCCCTGCACAACACTCCGGCGCTTGCAGCGGTGGAGGCAGCGCGCCGGCGACTCAGCTCGATTCCCCACGTCGGCGTATTCGATACTGCGTTTCACGCAACCTTGCCGAGACGCGCACGCGAGTACGCGATCGCACCGGAGTTGGCGAAACGCCTCGGCATTCGGCGTTATGGCTTTCACGGCACGAGTCACGCGTACGTGATGCGCAGCGTCGCCGCCTGCATGGGCACGGTGGCGCAGGATCTGCGCATAGTCTCCTGTCACCTCGGCAACGGGGCGAGCGTGACGGCGATCGAATATGGTCGCAGCGTCGAGACCAGCATGGGCATGACCCCTCTCGAGGGGCTGGTGATGGGAACGCGCTGCGGCGATATCGATCCAGGAATCCTGTTGCACCTGATGCGCAGCGGCGGATACGACCTCGACGCGATGGAGCGCCTCATCAGCTCGGAGTCAGGCCTCAAGGGCCTCGCCGGCACGAACGATATGCGGGAGATCGAAGCGCGCGCTGCAGCCGGCGACGAAAGCTGCCGGCTCGCGATCGCCCTGTATGCGCATCGTGTGCGCAAGTACGTGGGTGCTTACGCGGTCGTCATGGGCGGCGTCGACGTCATCGCCTTTACCGGCGGCATCGGCGAACACAGCGCCGTGATTCGCCACCGAGTTGCGCAGCGCCTGGAATTCCTGGGCGCGGTGCTCGATGAGGATCTGAATCGAGCGGCGAAAGTTGATGCGAGGCGCTCGACCGCAGAAATCTCGATGCCGCGTTCCCGAGTGCGGCTGATCGTCGTCCACGCCGATGAGGAGACTGCTATCGCCGCGGAAGCTGCCGAGCTGATGAACACACCCTCTGCGGCGCGCTCCGTGCGCGTGCCGATCGCAGTCTCCGCGCGACATGCTCATCTGTCGAAGCGCACGCTCGACAGCGTGTTCGGCAAGAGCCATGTGCTGCGGCCGCGCACCTGGATGTCGCAACACGGTCAGTTTGCGGCCGAGGAAACTGTGACGCTCGTGGGCCCACGCGGGCGCATCGAACATGTCCGCGTAATGGGGCCGCCGCGCCCTCGCGACCAGATTGAGATCTCGCGCAGCGACGAATTTACGCTTGGTGTCGATGCGCCGGTGCGCCTCTCCGGAGACATCGCCAATACTCCCGGCGTCACCATCGAAGGGCCTGCCGGGCGCGTCACGCTGGCGAACGGCGTGATCTGCGCGCGTCGGCACATTCACATGAGTCCCCGAGACGCTGCTGGCCTCGGGCTCTGCGATCACGACTGCGTTGAAGTCACGATCGACACGGGAGGGCGTAAGCTCAGCTTCGCCGATGTCGTCGTGCGCGTGGCTCCCGACTATCAAATCGAGCTGCACCTCGACACGGATGAGGCCAACGCGGCCGGCTTGCAGCCCGGTGATACCGGCGACCTCACGGTTTTTACACGGTCGGCTGGTTTGGCTGCGACAGGCCAGGGGCATGCGACTCATGCGTGATAGCACCATTAGCCGCTCGCATCAGGGACGCGCTGGACGGAAACTGCTGGTAGCCGTCTGTGTGCTCTTTGCCGCATCGGCGCCTGCGTCCACGGCGCGGGTCGATGAGCTTATCAAGGCGGCGCTCTCACTCGATGCGCACGCGAAGCATGGCGCGACGATGTACCGCGATCAGTGCCAGGAGTGTCATGGTACGCAGGCTGCAGGCGATGCGAGCAAGGTGATTCCGTCTCTGGCGGGACAGCGCCAGCTCTATCTCGTCAAACAGCTTGCGGACTTCGTGGAGCTGGAGCGCGAGTCCCCGGAAATGCACCGGAAAGTCGCGGGCGCGGGACTCGATGCCCCACAGGCGATCATCGACGTCGCGGCTTATCTCAATGCCCAGCCCGTACTGCAGCGACCGCAGGCCGGCGATGGTTCGATGACAGAACTCGGCGAGGGCATGTTCCGTGCGCAGTGCGCGAGCTGCCATGGGGATGATGCACGCGGCGATGAGGACGGCTCGGTGCCTTCGCTACGCAACCAGCACTATGCATACCTATTGCAGCAGATGCGCAAGATCGGCGCGGGTCATCGGGCGGACATCGACCCCGACCTGGCTCGCTTCCTTGCGAGCCTCGATGGCGAAGAGCTGGTAGCCGTGGCGGACTACCTGTCGCGGCTGCGCGGCCCTGTGCCTGATCGAAAACACATGCGCCCCGATGGCACGGTTGTGGATTAGCCCGATGAGGAAAGGCCGGTGAGCGATCTCAGAAACATCCTGGTAGTCGTCGACCCGACGGCCGAGCAGCAGCCGGCGTTGGAGAAGGGTGCGGCGCTGGCTCGACGCTACGGCGCGCGCCTGGAACTCTTTGCCTGCGACACCAGGTCTTCGCGCGAGATCCGCATGGCGAAACACCTCGCCAGCGGTTCGGCGCAACCCTTCGAAGCGGATCTCAAACCGATGCTGGAGTCACTGGCCGCAAGCGTACGAGCGCGAAACATTGAGGTGACGATCGAAACCTGCCGCGCTGATCCGTTGCACACCGCGGTGCTTGAGCATGTGCACAGCATCGGCGCGGACCTCGTTGTCAAGGATACGCACCATCACCCGCTGCTGAAGCGCACGCTCATTACTAACACTGATTGGCACCTCATTCGAGGCTGCCGGGTTCCCCTGCTGCTCGCCAAGCCGGCTGCCTGGCGGGAGCAGCCGGTGCTCATCGCCGCCGTTGATCCACTCCATCCCGACGATAAACCTGCGCAGCTCGATCACCTCATCCTGGAGTGGAGCTGCGACCTGGCGCGGCGAGTGGACGGCATCGTGCACCTGGCTCATGCGTACTTGCCGCTGATGATCTTTGGGTCGCCGGCGGGAGCGCTGCCGGCAATGGCCACCAGCGTATCCGACGAAATGCTGATGGTGGAAGATCGCCGCCGGCGCGCGGCGCTTTCCAGGTTGGCGCGCGAGTACCAGATCGATGAGCGCAACGTTCACCTCGAGATTGACTCTCCTGCCGGGCTCCTGCCATCACTGGCGGAGGAGCTGCACGCTGACTTCGTAGTGATGGGCGCAATCTCGCGCAGTGGAATGAAGCGTGCCCTTGTCGGCAGCACGGCAGAGGTAGTGTTGGAGCGGCTGCCGTGCGACGCACTGATCGTGAAGCCACCGGACTTCGCCGACATTCTTCCGATCTGAGGAGGGATCCGATGCCGTCCATTCGCCGAATCCTCGTCGCCATAAAGAACACGGACTCCAGGACCTCACCCGCCGCGGTCAAGGCGGCCCAACTCGCGCGAGGCCTCGGTGCGCGACTCGAGTTGTTCCATGCGATCGAAACGCCCGTCTACCTCGACGCAGTGATGCCGCGCCGCGGGCAGTTGAAGCAGATCAGAAAGCAGAAGCAGGGGCAGCACCTGCGTGGCCTCCAACGGTTTGCCGATGAGATCCGCCAGCGCGGCCTCAAGGTCACGACGGCAGTGGACTGGGACTATCCCTCCTACGAAGCGGTGGTGCGTCGCGCACGGCGCACGCACGCGGACCTGATCATCGCCGAGCGACACGGTGGGCGTCATTTCGCCCCGTCGCTGCTGCACATGGCGGATTGGGAGTTGTTGCGGCTGAGTTCCGTGCCCGTGCTGATCGTAAAGAGCCCGCGTCGGTATCATCGGCCCGCGATACTGGCCGCTGTCGATCCCACGCACGTGTTTGCCAAGCCGGCGAAACTGGATCAGGAGATCCTTCGCCTGGGAGCTGCCGTGACCAAGGCATTGCGCGGGACACTACACGCCATGCACGCGTATGTGCCACTTCCGGCCGACATGGATATTGCAGAGCCGTGGTCTGTCAAGAACCTCGCCGCGCCTATCGAAGCGAGGGCCTCCGCCCGGGCGAGAACGGCTTTCGAGAGATCCCTGCGCGCTGTGCGGATTCCGCCCGCGCGCCGGCATCTCGTAGAGGTCTTGCCTCTGGAGGCGATTCCGCAGGTCGCGCGGCGAACCCGAAGCTCGATGGTTGTCATGGGTGCGATTTCGCGCTCGGGTCTCAAGGGGGCCTTCATTGGCAACACGGCCGAACGCGTGCTCGACGATCTCACCTGTGACCTGCTGGTGACGAAGCCGCAAGGATTCATGAATCGTGTGCCCCTCGCCAGACGCGGCATGCGTGTCGCGGCGATGATGTCGTCGATTCTCTGAACGTTAGAAATATTCACTTCGCGAAGATCTGCGGCGTGAGGTGGGAGCGCAAGGCGTCTTCCCCCTGATGCACCAGATCCTTCGGCACCTCGGCGACCAGGCTGGCACGCAACGGTTTCGAAAGTGCGGCGCGCAATAAACCAAGGAACGACGGTCCGGCCATCAGCACCAGGCGATCGAATTCGCCCGGCCTTGCTGCATCGAGTTGTTCGGCGATCTGGCGCGCGAAGAGCTCCGCCTCGTGTTTGCGGGGCCGGCGCTCGCCTCCGGTTCCATGGTGCGCGACGGCGCCGCGGCGACCGGTGGCGGCCGGGGCATGATCGAACACTCGCCCGGGCCGGTCCGATTTGAAGTCGCGGTCGTGCAGGTGGGCCTTGGGATCGGTAATACGTCCGGCAGGTTGCAGCACCGCGTCCGGCCGCGTGATGTCGTAGAAACGCGCTTCTCCCTGATCGGCTACCACGATTCGAACTCGCACCTCGTTACTCCTCGAACTCAGAGCTTGGGGATCGGAGGGGTCGCGCGCAGCTTTTCCCGACGGCGCTGACAGCCGGTGCAACGCTTTGCGACGGGGTAGGCTTGCAGCCGGTCGCTCGCGATCCGCGTACCACAATCGATGCACACTCCGTAGGTGCCGAACGAGATACGTTGGAGGGCTGCATCAATATCGCGGAGCTCGCCGACATCGCGCGTGACTTCGGCCAGGTTGATGTCCACCAGCAGGTCGGCGAGCGCTTCATCCTCGCGGCTGTGCACCTGGCCGGCGATCTGCGCATGCCCCTCGTGCTGCGAACGCAGCAGGCTGTCGTGAATCTCATTCCGCAAGACCTGCCGGCGCGCTCTCAACTGGCCCTCGGATTGCGCGAGGTTCGCGCGGTCGGGAGTCTCTTGCATGCTATCTCCGCTATCGGCGGTTGGGATCAGATTGCGGGCGCTTGGCCTTGCGCTGGAATGTTGCACGGAGGGGGGTGGGATCGCCATACGCATTTGCCCTGATGCCGGTCTCGCAGGCGTAAGCCGACTCCAGTCACCAAACTGGATCGAGGGGATCCTGCCCGCACCGTCGTGCCGAGAGTCCCCGCGAGAATCTCGGCTGCATCGTCGAGGGCTAGGGCCGCAACTACATCTGCATAGGCGGCCTCGCCTCGGAATCGCGGTAGCGCGTGTCCCAGATGAAGTTCGACAGCTTCGCTTCCGCTGAGTCGATCACGCCAGCGATCCCGTAGGCGCGCGCGCCAGCAGCTCGCCCGGGTCCAATCTCTACGGACGGAGTGCGGTTTCGATGCGACGCTCGTTGCGGATCGAGCCTGCCACGTTCTGCAACGCGGCCGCCAGCGAGTCGATAATCTCGTCGAGCGACAGCACACCAACCAATTCTCCCCGCGACCCGACCACGGGCAGACGGCGTACGCCAATTGCGCGCATGCGCGCGAGCGCCTGTTCAAGCGAATCAGAGTCCCGGGTGACGACCGGATTCTGCGTCATGACATCGCTGACGCGCAGTGTGCGAGGATCGGTCTCGCGCGCCACCACGGAGATCACGATGTCCCGGTCGGTCAGCACGCCGATGGGCTTCAGGGAGCCAGCGCTCGCAACGTCGGGCTCGACGACCACCAAGTAGCCGATGTGCTTCTCGCGCATCAGTTGTGCGGCGGCACCCAGGTCCTCGAACCCGCGAATGGTAACGACGTTCTTGCCGCAAATTGAGGCGACATTCATGGTAATGAACTCCTGTGTTTGTCGTTAGAACTTCTCCAGTGCATGCTAGCGAGCCTCGCGGACGGGCGCGTCCGTACTTTTGCGTATCTGCGGGCAGTACGGATGGCGCCGCAGTGCGGTGCCCGTATGTTGGCCCGATGCAACTCCGTCGCCCGGCATGGCAAGGTTGAATGCGCGCAAGCCTCTTAGATGCGAGCACGTCGAGGAGCGATACTCTGGCCGGTGAATCCGGAAGGGATTGCTCGCTCGCGCAGAAGGTGCAGTTCCTGTCGGGGGGCGCAAATCTCGGCGAGCCGGGCGCGCCGGTCGAGAGGATCGAGACTCATTTTGCATGGATCTTTCTCACGCCCCAGCATGCCTACAAGCTGCGCAAACCGATTCGCTATCACGGCATCGACACGCTGAGCCTTGCCGCTCGATACGCGACGTGCCGGGAGGAGTTTCTCGTCAATCAAACGCTCGCTCCGGGCGTATATCTGGACGTCATACCGTTGGTTGCGCTCGCGACGGGTGGACTGCATCTGGGCCCGGCGGCAGGCGATCCCATCGACTGGCTGGTGCAGATGCGCCGGCTGCCTGCGGAGCGGATGCTCGATTTTCTGGTCCGCGCCGCGCACGTGGCCCCGGCCGATTTCGATGCGCTGTTGTGCCACCTGTGGGGCTTCTACGCCCGTCTCACGCCGATCGAGCTCAGCGGCGATGAATACTGTCGGCGTCTAAGCGCGGGAATCGACTGCAACCGAACCACAATCGAGACGACAGCCGTTTCCGGCCTCGAGCCGTGTGCCGCCTCCGAGCTGGCATCCCGGCAGCACGAACTGCTCGAACGGCTGCGCCCGGAGCTTGCGCGTCGCGCGGAGGGCGGCTGCATTCGGGAATGTCACGGGGACCTGCGGCCCGAGCACATCTGCCTGGGGCCCCCGATCCTGATCATCGATCGGCTCGATTTCGATCGCGAGCTGCGCCTGCTCGATCCACTCGAGGAATTGAGCTTCCTCAGCCTCGAATGCCAGCGCCTCGGGCTTCCGCCAGGCTTGCTCGACCTGCAACACCATGCGCCCGGCCCGTTGGCTGCGACAGGTCCGGTGCTCGACTTCTACTCGAGCAATCGGGCGTTCACACGTGCCCGTCTGGCGGCTTGGCGGCTGGCGGAGCCGGAGGCGGATTCCGGAATCCTGATCGCACGGGTCCGTGACTACCTGCAGCGTGCAAGCGCAGCAGCCTGCCGTTGGAGCGGCTGATCAAGCCGCATCGAGCATTATTCCCGCTCCAACAATTCGCTCAGCGACCCGCTTCCGTGGACGCACTCGATCGCGCGCGCCATCAATTCCGCAACCGATAGCACTGTCAGCTTTCCCGTCAGCGAAGCGGTTGATGCTTGCGGCAGGGGTACGGTGTCGGTGACAGTAATACTGTCAAGTGCCGGCGCGGCGAGGTGCTGCGCGGCATTCGGGGTTAGCGGCGCATGCGCCGCGGCGGCATGCACAGTCAGAGCGCCGGCCTCTCGGCAGGCCTGCGCCGCCCGCAGTAGTGTCTCACCACTGCTGATCAGGTCGTCGATCAGGACGACCTGCCTTCCCGCCACGTCACCGACCAGCCGGTGACCGCTGACAACGTCGCGTGTGCGCCGCTTCTCGACGCAGCCGAATTCGACTTCATCGGGCGTGCGCCGTTGCAGGGCTTCGCGCAGCAGTTGCGCCCGCTTTGCGCCGCCCAGGTCCGGTGACACGACCGCCAGGGGCAAACCGGCCAGTCGTGGCGCGAAATGTTCGGCGAACAGCCGCGTCGTCGCGAGATGCTCGGCGGGAATGCGGTACGCATTGTCGAAGGCCGCTGGGTTATGCACCTCGACTGCCATGACGCGATCGACACCGACGGCTTCGCACATCTGCGCGATGTATCGCGAAGTCACGGGATCGCGCGCTTTCGTACGACGGTCCTTGCGTGCGAAGGCGAGATAGGGGATCGCGAGGCCGAGGCGCTCCGCGCCGGCATCGCGGATGGCACCGGCGAGGAACAGCAGCTCGCACAGCTTGTCGCATGCACTGGCGGTGGGAGTCCTGTGCAAGGACTGCAGGATCCACGCTTCGCGCCCGCGCACGGATTCGAGCGGCCGGATCTTGAACTCCCCGTCCACGAATCGGCGCTCCTCATGACGGGCAAGCTCTGTTCCAAGCTGCGCCGCCACGGCAACGCCCAATTCGTGGGTCGCGAAAGGTGCGAAGAGCGCGATTCCCTGGCGTGCCGGCATGTGCGCAGCGTGCACGATTGCGCTCGCGGCGCGCGCTCGTGGCAAGTACGTATGCCACTACGCATTGCCGAAGCGCCGCATCCTCGACAAGGGCGGCTGCCGAAACACACGGATATTCCTGAGCGGGAGCCTGGACGAGCTCACGATCGAGCGGCTGCTCACCGATGGCGTGCCGGCGGACGGATTCGGTGTCGGCACGCGTCTCGACGTTTCGGCGGATCACCCGTCGCTTGACTGCGCGTACAAGCTGCAAGAGTACGCCGGGCGCGCCACGCGCAAGCGTTCTTCGGGGAAGGCGACCTGGCCGGGTCGTAAGCAGATACTGCGCCACCGGGACGCAGGCGGAAGGCTGAGCGCAGATGAGATCGTGCTCGATAGCGATGCGGCTGCGGGCGAGAGGCTGTTGATACCAATCATGCGCGTCGGAAGACGCCTCGGTGCCCCGCCGACGCTCCGGGAGTCGCGCGAGCGAGCGCGACGCGAGATCGAGCTGCTTCCGCCCTCGGCCCGTTCACTAACGCAGCGCTTCAGGGTCCCCGTCGAGGTGGCACCGGCTATCGTCGCGCTCGCGGAGGAATTGGATCGCAGCGACCACGCGACACCCTGAGGCGCTCAACCGAACTCGGGCACTGGTCTGCGCCGCCAACGACGGGTGCAGGCGAAACCAGGCGAATCAAGGATAAAGCGCGGCTCGCTGCTCGCGGCTCCGCTGGTTGTCTGCGAGCCTGCTCAGACCCGAGAGCTGCTCCGACACTGCGGCGAGCAGGTCGTCCATGGAGACGACGCCAACCAGCACGCCGTCGGCATCGACCACCGGCGCCCGGCGCACGCCACGCACCCTCAGGCGGTCGATCGCATCGACGATCGACTCGCTCTCCAGAAGCGAGAGCGGCTTACCCGTCATGGCTTGCCCGACGCTCAGGCAGAACAGGTCCGCCGAGTGGCTCAGCTGGATACGGACGATGTCCCGATCTGTCACGACGCCGATCGGCATGCGCTTACCGTCGCGCTCTTCGACGACCACGACCATGCCCACATGCTGATCGCACATTTCACGGGCAGCCCGCGACAGCGGATCGCTCGCTTGCGCGATGACGACTTCACGATTGCAGATGCGACCGATGTTCATGTGTGCTCTCCATGCCGCCATTGGCTCGAATGCGCCAATCAGACTCCAGAAGACGGCCCGGCGCCATACGTAACAACCGCCATGTACGTAGAAACCGCAGCTCGATCCGCGCCAATGCGCATGGCCCGACCATGGAGCGGGCTGCATACTGCTCGCATCGTTCAACCTCGCTGGCGCACACGGTCCGGCAGGAGAATCAAACGTGTCCGCAGCCGCTGGTCAGAACGACGGCGCACCCAGCCCGAAGGCCGCCGTATGGCCGGTGCTTTCGAAGCCGTCGGGACTCGGAGGGATTGCGGCCAATCTGGCCGACTACTCCAGTTCAGCACGCTCGTTCGATTGGCTCTCGGCGTGGCGCGAGCTCGACGCCAGTCCCGGCGGCCCCCTCAACATGGCTGATATTGCGGTGGGGCGTCACGCGCGCGGCGCGCGGGCGGATTGCGTGGCCCTGCGCATCGTCGGCGTCGATCTTGCCGTGCGCGAGATCACCTTCCGGCAGCTGGCGGCCGAGATGAGTCGTTTCGCGAATGCGCTCGGTGCGTTGGGCGTCGGGCGCGGTGAGGTGGTCGCCACGTTCATGGGGCGCCTGCCCGAGCTCTATAGCGCAGCGCTCGGCGCGCTCAACGCCGGCTGCATCTATTGCCCGCTGTTCTCCGCATTCGGGCCCGAGCCCCTCAAAACGCGCCTGCAGATCGGCAACGTGCGCGTGCTCGTCACGACGGATGTCATCTATCGCCGCAAGGTCGCACCGATCCGCTCCCAGCTGCCGGCGCTGCGTCACGTGCTGCTCGTGCGCACCTCGCCCGCGCTCGAGCTGCCAGCGAACGCCGTCGATCTGCGTGCGCTCCTCGATGCTCAGGGCGCGCAAGCGCCCACGGCCTGCACTACGAGTGAAGATAGCGCGTTGCTGCACTTCACGAGCGGCACAACCGGCAAGCCGAAGGGAGTGCTTCACGCGCATGCTGCCGTTGTCGTGCAGCACCTGAGCGCGCGGCTCGCGCTGGACCTGCATGCGAGCGATAGCTACTGGTGCACCGCCGATCCCGGATGGGTCACCGGCACTGCATACGGCATCATCGCGCCGCTCGCCTGCGGCGTGCCCATGATCGTCGACAGCGAGGAATTCGATCTTGCAGCGCTGGTATTCGATTCTCGAACGCGAACGCGTCACCGTCTGGTACACGGCGCCGACGGCGATACGCATGCTCATGAAGGCGGGGCGCGAGCCGCTGTCGGGCCGGGATTTCTCCGCGCTGCGCTTTCTCGGTAGCGTCGGCGAGCCGCTCAATCCCGAAGCCGTGATGTGGGGCCGCGACGCGTTCGGGCTGCCGTTTCACGACAACTGGTGGCAGACGGAGACCGGCGCCATCATGATCGCGAACTACGCCAGCATGGATATCAGACCAGGTTCGATGGGCAGGCCTCTTCCCGGCATCGAGGCGGGCATAGTGACGCATCGGCCGGACGGATCGGTTGCCGAAACTCTCCTGCCCGACGAGGTCGGCGAGCTCGCGCTGAGGCCGGGCTGGCCCTCGATGTTCCGGACCTATCTCGGCGATCCCGACCGCTACGCTGCGTGTTTCCGCAATGGCTGGTATCTCACCGGCGACCTCGCACGACGCGATACGGACGGGTACTACTGGTTCGTCGGACGCGCCGACGACGTGATCAAGTCGGCAGGACACCTGATCAGTCCATTCGAGGTCGAAAGCGCGCTCATGACGCATCCGGCGGTCGCCCAGGCAGCGGTCATCGGCGTGCCCGACCCGATCGTCTTCCAGGCCGTGAAAGCCTTCATCGAGCTCAAGCCGGGCATCGCGCCCGACGAAGCGACATCCCACGCACTGCTCGGGCACGCGCGGCGCCTGCTGGGTGCCGCCGTTGCCCCGCGCAGCATCGCTTTCGTGGACGCGCTACCGCGGACGCGCAGCGGCAAGATTCTGCGGCGCCTGCTGCGCGCGCGCGAGCTAGGTCTACCGGAAGGGGATTTGTCGACCCTGGAGCCGCCCGCGTGACCTCCTCACCGGCCCGATCGCCGACGCGCGAGCAGGTACTGCATCTGCTCGCGCAGATGCTGCGCATCCGCCGCTTCGAGGATCGCTGCGCGGAGCTCTATCAGCAGGAGAAGATTCGCGGCTTCCTGCACCTGTGCAACGGCGAAGAGGCAATCGCCGTGGGCGTGATGCAGGTCCTTACGCCCGAGGATGCGATCGTGTCCACCTATCGCGAGCATGGCCATGCATTGGCGCGCGGCGTGCCCATGAACGCGGTGATGGCGGAGCTCTATGGCAAGCGGACCGGTGCCAGTGGCGGCCGCGGCGGATCGATGCACATCTTTCACAAGCCATCGCGCCTGTACGGGGGACACGCGATCGTCGGCGCCGGCATGCCTGTGGCTGTCGGGCTCGCGCTCGCCGAGCGCCTGCAGGGGCGAAGCGCGGTGACCGCGTGTTTCTTCGGTGAGGGCGCGGTCGCTGAAGGCGAATTCCACGAGAGCATGAACCTGGCTGCCTTGTGGCGGTTACCGGTCCTGTTCCTGTGCGAGAACAACCGCTACGCGATGGGTACTGCGCTCGAACGCTCTGAGTCGCAGATCAGCCTGCACCTCAAAGCCGCGAGCTACCGTGTGGCTGCACGCGTCGTGGATGGCATGGACGTGCTGGCAGTTCAGGTGGCCGCACAGACGGCGGCAGATGCGATCCGCGCGGGGGAGGGCCCGCAGTTCCTCGAGCTGATGACCTACCGCTTCCGGGCGCACTCGATGTACGACGCGCAGCTCTATCGCACGCGCGCCGAAGTGGAGGCCTGGCAGGAGCGCGGCCCGATCGTCACCTTCACACGACGTTTCAAGGAGGCGGGCCTGATGACCGAAGAGGATTTCCAGCGGCTCGAGCAGGCCGCCGACCAGGAGGTCGATGCCGCGGTCGAGTTCGCCGAGCGCTCCGAGTGGGAGCCGGTCGAGGATCTGTTGCGGCACGTGTATGCAGCGCCAGCCGGGGTGCCGGCGCGATGAATGCGGCGGTCGCCCCGGCGCGGATCACGTATCGCGATGCCATTCGCGAGGCATTGCGCGCTGCGCTGCGAGAAGATCAGCGCGTCTTCCTCATGGGTGAGGACGTGGGGCGCTACGGCGGGTGCTTCGCTGTGAGCAAGGGGCTCCTCGCGGAGTTCGGCGAGGAACGCATCCGCGATACGCCACTTTCGGAATCCGCATTCGTCGGTGCAGGCATCGGCGCGGCGCTCGCCGGCATGCGACCCATCGTCGAGATCATGACCGTCAATTTCAGCCTGCTTGCACTCGATCAGATCCTCAACAACGCGGCGACGCTCTGCCACATGTCCGGCGGCCAGTTCAACGTGCCGCTCGTGATTCGCATGGCCACGGGCGCCGGCCGTCAACTCGCGGCTCAGCATTCGCACAGTCTCGAAGGCTGGTACGCACACATTCCAGGGCTGCGCATCGTGACGCCCGCCACCATCGACGATGCGCGTGGGATGCTGCCGGCTGCGCTCGCCTCCCCGGATCCGGTGCTCATTTTCGAGCACATCGGCCTGTACAACATGGAGGGGACGCTCGGCGCCGCGCCCGAGCCCGTCGATCTCGATCGCGCCGCCGTCCGCCGGTCCGGCCGCGATGTCTCCCTGATTACCTATGGAGCAGGCGTGCACCGCAGTCTCGCGGCCGCGGAATTGCTCGCCATGAGCGGTATCGACGCCGAGGTGCTGGATCTGCGCGTGTTGCGACCGCTCGATGAGGCCAGCGTCATCGCATCCGTAAGCCGCACGCGGCGCGCAGTAATCGTGGATGAGGGCTGGCGCAGCGGCAGCCTTGCGGCGGAAGTCTCGGCGCGCATCATGGAGCAGGCTTTCTACGAGCTCGACGCACCGGTCCAGCGTGTCTGCAGTGCGGAAGTGCCGATGCCCTACCCACGTCACCTGGAAGAAGCCGCGCTTCCTCAGCCGGCCCGCATCGTCGCGGCTGTTCACGAGACGATGGCTCATGAGTCTTGAGTTCCGCATGCCCTCGCTGGGGCCGGATATGGAAGCCGGTACGCTCGTCGAGTGGCGCGTGTCGCCTGGCAGCATCGTCCATCGTGGCGAGGTGATCGCGCTGGTTGAGACGGAGAAGGGCATCATCGACGTGGAAGTGTTTCACGACGGAACGGTCGAGCGCCTGGTCGTGGAGCCGGGCGCGCGAGTACCGGTCGGCGAAGTGCTGGCGCTCCTGTCCGGCGCGGCGGCCACAGCGCCCGAACGCGCCGGTCAGCGAGTACCTGCACCGACACAACCGGAAGCCGCGTCGTCCGTGGTGCTCCTCCCAGGAAGCCGGGTAGCAGAGGCGCCCGGCACGGGCGAGCCGCGTCTTCGAGTCTCGCCGGCAGCGCGTGCTCGAGCACGTGCGCTCGGCCTGCAGCTTCAGGACGTAAGCGGGTCGGGCCCGGGCAGCGTCGTCACCGTGGCGGATGTTGAAAGGGCCGCGGCGCGTGCGCCGATGCGTCGCGAAGACAGGACTGCGATGCGCCACGCCATCGCCGCGGCGATGAGCCGCGCGAACCGCGAGATTCCTCACTACTACCTCGCGACGACGATCGACTTCAACCCGTTGCTTACTTGGCTCGAGGCGCTCAATCGCGATCGTCCCGTCGAGGAGCGCATCCTCTATGCGGCGGCCATCCTGCAGGCGGTCGCGCGCGCGGCGCGCGAGATTCCGGGATTCAATGGTTACTATCGCGACGAACGCTTCTTGCCGGCTGCCGATGTGCACGTCGGCGTGGCCATTTCACAACGCGGCGGTGGTCTGGTGGCGCCCGCTCTGCTCGGCGCCGCTGACAAGAACCTCGCCGAGCTGATGCGTGCATTGACCGATCTGGTGGCGCGCGCGCGCGCCGGTCACCTGCGCAGCTCTGAGCTCTCCCTCGCGACCATTACGGTCACCAGTCTCGGCGAGAGCGGTGCCGAGGCGGTGTTTCCAATCATCTTCCCGGACCAGGTCGCGATCGTGGGCGTGGGTAGCCCCTGCGAACGCCCGTGGGTCGTGGACGGAGCAGTCGTGCCGCGCTCGGTGTTGACGCTGAGCCTCGCAGCGGATCACCGCGTCAGCGACGGGCGCACCGGGGCGCGCTTTCTCGAGCGGATCGCGACCCACCTCGCCGCTCCGGGCACGCCATGAACGTTTCACTTTCCGAACGCGTGCTCGAGGTCCTGCTCGGAGTCGCGCCCGACATCGATCCGCAAACCCTCGTGCCGAGCGCGAGCCTGCGCGATCAATATGATTTCGATTCCATGGATACGTTGCAGCTCGCAATCGGTCTCAAGCGCGAATTCGGCATCGATGTCCCGGACAGCGATTTTCGAGAGCTCGGAACGCTCGAGCGCTGTGTGAAGTACCTCGAAGGACGCTTAGGCGCAACGCCTCCCGTTTGAGTAGCGGGCGACCGCGCGAATCTGGCGGGGGTGCGCGAAGTCAACCCACTGGATGGCGCAGGCGCATGAGCAGGATGTCCAACGCCAGAAACATTCCCGAGGCGGCGGCGATCTCCCAGAATCCAAGCTCGAGAGGGCATGCGAACACTGCCAGCGGTAGCACCGACTCGGGCAGCTGATCGAGACCGGGGATTTCGCTGCCCGGCACGCGCCGCAGGCGTCTCTTCGCGGCGCTCGACAACGCGTCCGCAAGCAGAGCGATGGCACCAACCCCCATGCCGAGCAGATACCCCGATGCGAGGGCCTCGGAGACAACGGCGCAGGCCAGCACTCCCGCGATCAAGCCGCGCCACGTCTTGTGAGCCCCGAACAGCCGCTCGCCATCGCGAAGCATCACGCCGAAGTCCAGCGGCGCCGCCCAACGATCGCCGCAGACCCGACCCAGCGCCCAGGGAACGCTGTTCGCCACCGCGATCAGCAGGAAGCCGCGCGTCGCGCTCTCGATATCCATCACGACCCCAACGCTTGCGGCTGTCGAAGCGGATGCACCAGCAGCACCGCCGAACGCCGGCTGATGCCCCGTTAGTGCAGATAGGCCTCAGTCGCGTAGCGGCGCATCATCCTGTGGCTGTTGAAATAGGCCGCGTTCTTTGCGATCGCGCCTTTCATGACCGCCACCCAGCTTCGAGTGCCCGTCACTTCGGCATAGTAGAGAGGAAGTATCACCTTCTCGAGCTTGTCGTAGAGGGACGCCGCGGTCGCGTCATCGACACCAGATCCGATCGCCCAGCCCGTCACGCCTTCGATGCAACCTTCGATCCACCAGCCATCGAGCACCGACAGGCTCGGCACCCCATTGAACGCAGCCTTCATGCCGCTCGTGCCCGAGGCCTCGAGCGGCGGCAGTGGCGTGTTCACCCAGACGTCGGCGCCTGCAACCAGACCCTGCGCGAGCGCGAGATCGTAGTCCGGCAGGTACACCGCGCGGATCGCTCCGTCGAGCGCGCGCAACCGCGTGTGAAGTTCCTCAATGAGCCGCTTGCCGGTGTCGTCCTGTGGGTGGGCCTTGCCGGCCAGTACGATCTGGAAGGGGCGCTTCTGGGCGATTGCCCGCAGACGCGGCAGATCGCCTAAGAGCAGATCCGGGCGCTTGTAAGCCGTCATGCGTCGTGCATAGCCAAGGATCGGCAACTCGAGTTGCAACTCGACGCCCGTGAGCGCATGCACGCGCGCGATCAGGGCCCGCTTGCACTGAGCGTGTGCTTCTGCGATCGCGGCATCATCGATGCAGCAATCGACGCGCGCGAGCAACTCCGGCTCGTGACACCAACCAGGGAAGTGGTTGTTAAAGAGCGTGCGAAAGCTCTCGCTGGTCCAGGTGGCCGGATGCACGCCGTTCGTGATCGCGTGCACACGATAGGCTGGAAACATCTTCTGCGAGAGCTCGGCGTGGCGTTTCGCGACGCCGTTGATGTACTCGCTGAGATTCAGGGCGAGGCACGTCATGTTGAGCTCGTCCCGGCCGGCAAGGTGTTGCAGCGTGGCTAAATCGACCAGGACGTCACTCCCACCGCGGCGGGCGCTGCCATCGAAGTCGATGGTCGATCCGAGCACGCGCCGCACGAGATCGTAAGAAAAGCGATCGTGGCCGGCTTCGATCGGTGTGTGAGTCGTAAAGCAGCAGTGCTCGCGCACGCGCGGAATGTCGTACGGCCTCTCACCTTCGCGCACATGCTCGGGCGTATGACTGAAGCGACGCAGCAGCTCCAGCCCGAGCAGGGCCGAGTGACCCTCATTCATGTGGTACTGGCTGATCTCGAACCCGAGCGCCTGCAGCATGCGTGCGCCGCCGATACCCAGCACGGCTTCCTGTTTCAGACGGTAAGCCTTGTCGCCGCCATATAGATAATGTGTCAGCTCACGATCCTCAGCCTGGTTTTCGGCGAGGTCGGTATCGAGGAGTACGACCGGCTGGCGACCTCCCATGGAACCGTCGAGGACGAACAGCCACGCTCCGATCCAGACGGAACGACCCTCGAGCGTCACGGCGATCTTCGCGTCGAGCTGTCGCGCATGACGTGCAGGGTCCCAAGGAGCAGATTGCTCGAGCTGCCGACCCGAAGCATCGAACGTCTGGTGGAAATAGCCGGCGCGGCTGACCAGGCTGACCGCGACGAGTGGCAGCGCGAGGTCGGCTGCCGAGCGCATCGTGTCTCCCGCGAGCAAGCCGAGCCCGCCCGCGTAGGTCGGGATGTCGCTACGCAGGGCGATCTCCATCGAGAAGTACGCCACCCGGGGCTCATGGAGGAATTCTTCGAGCATGCTTCTCTACTCATCTATCTGGCGCGCGGGCGCTCCCGGATCAGCTTGCGTAGTGTTGGCTCATAGGCTGCCGCGGTAAATAGATATCTTTAACGCGCTGCGGTTGCGGCGCGCGGGGTGACGGGGACACGCCTCAGGTCCTCGCAGCCCCCGCCGGACTTATCGCTCCTGGCGCGGCCGCGATCGAGGGATCGCGGCAAATGCGTATGGCCAACCCCGAGAACCGCGTTCAACATTGCATCAGAGGTGTGTTTTTCGAGGAGATTCACATGTCCAGCATAACCACCAGCCATCCCCGTGGGCGTCAAAGGCCACCGGCCACCGAGCCGGCGGCGCCAAGTAAGGGTGTTGCGCCGATCACGCCGAGTACTCCGCCGACCGGCAATTTCCTCGAGCCGGAGCGGCGCCAGGCGATGATTTCCGAAGCGGCCTACTTTCTGGCGGAGCGCCGCGGATTTTGTCCGGGAGGCGAGCTCGAAGACTGGGTCGCCGCGGAGGCTGAGATCGATCGCGCGCTCAGCTCGGGTCAGAGCGAGAACCGCTATGGAGGTTGATCAGGCCAGCGAACTGCAACGAGCCGCGCTGAGGAAGCTCGGGGAAGACTTGCGCACCCTCGCAGCCGACGCCGAACAGTTGCTGTTGGCGACCGCAGATGCGCCAGGCGGAGAGATCAGCGCCGCGCGCGCACGCGCGGCAGGGTCGCTGCGAGAGCTGCGTGATCGCATCGTAGCCGCGGAGCGGGAAGTGGTCGGTCGCGCGCGCTCCGCGGATCACTATGTGCATGAAAATCCATGGCGAGCGATCGCCATGACCGGGGGGTTTGCCTTTCTGGTCGGCCGATTGTTCGGCCGACGGTGAGCGCGGCCGCTTACACCAGTTTTGAGTGTGCGAGGCACACGCTCGCGTCGGCGTGTGCAGTCGCAGATTACCTCTGAGTTCAACTATGCAACTGCCGCTGCAAGTCACGTTTCGCCACATGGATCCCTCGCCGGCACTCGAAAGCCGCATTCGCGAACTGGCGACGCGGCTGGAGAAGTTCGGCGACCAGATCATCCACTGCCACGTCATCGTCCAAGCGCCCCACAAGCACCACCACCAGGGCGGGCTGTTCGAAGTTCGCGTGGACATCACGGTTCCCGACAGTCAGATCGCAATCCACCGCAGCCATCCGATCCACCACTCGCACGAAGATGCCTACGTCGCACTGCGCGATGCCTTCAAGGCTGCGAGACGCAAGCTGGAGGACTACGAGCGCGAACGTCGCGCCACCTCCAGGGGTCGCGTCACGCCACCGCACGGGCGCGTGTGCGAACTGCATCCGGATGAGGATTTCGGAAGGATCGAGACCGACGATGGCCGCCTGGTCTACTTCCACCGCAACAGCGTGCTCGGTCGCCCCTTCGACCAGCTCACGATCGGTACGAAAGTACGCTTTGCGGAAGAGCAGGGCGATCGAGGGCCGCAAGCCAGCACGGTGCACGCCTGCGCCTGAGCATGACCAACACGCTCTGTCGAGAGTCGATCAAGAAGCGCGGCCTCGGGCTATCGAGCGGACTACTCGCCCGCAAGCTAGTGACCGTCGCGGATGCCGCCGGCTTTCCGTTCCGCATCGTCCTTTCGAACGGCGCGATCATTCAGCCGCACGCAGGGGCGCCTGCTGTCACGCTGACGTTCCACACAGCGGCGGCAGAACGACGCGTCATCGCCTTCGGCCACGTTGGGCTGCTCGAATCCTATTTCGACGGTAGCGTCGACATCGATGGCGACCTGGCGCTCGGCTTCCGGGCTGGGTTCGACGGTGGCTTCGACCAGGCGAAGCTGCCACTGGTCTGGCTGCGCAACCAATGGCACGAATTCCGGCACTCGAACCGCTCTCTGGCGCACGCAAAGGCGAATGCGCGCTTCCACTATGGCCACGGCCAGGCCTTTTACCAACCTTGGCTCGACCATCCGTCGATGATGTACACCTGCGCATACTGGAAAGAAGGCACGAAGACGCTTGAAGAAGCGCAGCGCAACAAGATGGATCACGTGTGCCGCAAGGTGCAGCTCAAAGCGGGCGAAACGTTCGTCGACGTCGGTTCCGGCTGGGGCGGGCTCCTGTTCCACGCGTGGAGCCACTACGGTGCGCTCGGAACCGGAATCAACGCGACGACCGAGCAGGTGCAGGAGACGCAGGTTGAGATTGAGCGCCGTGGCCTTTCCGACAAGATCCGCGTCGTCGAATGTGACTTCCGCGAGATCCCGGGTCAGTACGACAAGCTGATGTCCATCGGCACACTCGAGCATGCCGGGCGCGGTCAGCTGCCCGAGGTCGTGCGTGCACACGCCGCGGCGCTCAAGCCGGGCGGGCTCGGCGTCATCCACTTCATCGGCCATGTCGGCCAGCGCGACACGGACTTCTACATCCGCGAATACGTTTTCCCTGGCGGCTGCATTCCAAGTCTGTCGCAGGCGCTCGACTGGATGGAGCGCTGCGGGCTCGAGATTCTCGACGTCGAGAACCTGCGGCGCCATTACGCGTTGACGCTCGACGTCTGGGCCGAGCGCTTCGACCGCAGCTGGGATGCGATCCACGCGCTCGATCCGAAGCGCTTCGACGAGCGCTTCCGCCGCGTCTGGCGCACCTACCTGTGGTCGTGCGCGGAAGTGTTCCGAACCAGGAGCCCGATGCTCCACCTGTTCCAGGTCACCGTCAGCAAGAACGGTGTCGGCGGTGACTATCCCATGAGCCGTTCGTTTCTCTACCGCGAGTGAGCGCCCACGCCGACAAGAAGGTGCGGCTCGCCGCCGCTCTCAATGCAGCGCGTGCCGAGGGCCGGGCGGCGGTCGGGCTCGCCAAGACCACGTCGAACCTGTTCCGTGACCGCGCGGCGCGATCCCCGCCGAGGATCGATCTCGCGCATTTCAACGCGGTCATCCGCGTCGATCCCGCTGCCGGCGTCGTCGAGGCGGAGGGGATGACTCCCTACGTCACGCTCGCCGATGCGACATTGCCGCATGGGACGATGCCCGCCGTCGTGCCACAGCTGAAATCGATCACTCTCGGCGGCGCCGTGGCCGGCGTCGGTATCGAGTCATCGTCCTTCCGGCACGGTCTCGTGCACGACACGATCGTCGCACTCGAGGTGCTCACCGGTGACGGGCGCATCCTGGTGTGCACACCGCAGAACGAATATCGCGACCTCTTCTTCGGGTTTCCGAATTCGTACGGGACGCTGGGTTATGCACTGGCCGTGACCGCCCGCACGACACCCGTCAGGCCATTCGTCGCGCTCGAGCACGTTCGCTACCGGGCGGCTGATGCCTGCTTCGCCGCAGTCGCCCGACACAGCGACGACTCGCAGCTGGATTTCCTCGACGGCGTCGTGTTCGCGCCCGACGAAATCTACCTGACGCTCGGCCGCTTCGCCGCGGACGCACCGTACACGAGCGACTACACGTTTGAGCGCATCTACTACCGCTCGGTCCGCGAGCGCAATTCGGATTTCCTCACGGTTCGCGACTACCTCTGGCGCTGGGATACCGACTGGTTCTGGTGCTCCAAGAACGTCGGCGCACAGCATCCGCTCGTGCGCCGGCTACTCGGCCGCGGGCGACTCAACTCGATCACCTACCAGCGAATCATGCGCTGGAACAGCCGTTGGGGCCTGAGCCGTGGGCTGTCACGACTTTCCCGCCTGCACCCCGAGGCGGTAATCCAGGACGTCGACATCCCGCTCGACCGCGCCACGGAGTTCCTCGCGTTCCTGCATCGTGAGATCGGCATCCTGCCGATCTGGCTCTGTCCGATTCGGGCGCCGGCGGCCGCCGCGCCGTTCACGCTGTATGCGCTGCGCCCCGGAACGCCCTACATCAACTTCGGCTTCTGGGACGTGGTTCGCGACCGCGAACCGCATCCGCCCGGTTACCGGAATAGGATGATCGAGCGCAAGGTGGCTGAGCTGGGCGGCCTGAAGGGACTCTACTCGGACTCCTATTACACGGAGGACGAGTTCTGGAAAATCTTCGATCGTGCGGCTTACGCGGCGCTCAAGTCCCGCTACGATCCCGACGGCGCGTTCCCCGATCTTTATTCGAAGTGCGTGCTGCGGCGCTGACTCCGGCCATGCATCGATGTTCCGGACCGCGACTTTCGCGAGCTCGGAACGCTCGAGCGCTGTGTGAAGTACCTCGAAGAACACTTAGGCGCGACGCCTCGCGTTTGAGTAGCGGGCGACCGCGCGAAGTCAACCCACTGGATGGCGCAAGCGCATGAGCAGGATGTCCAACGCCAGAAACATCCCCGAGGCGGCGGCAATCTCCCGGGGCTCATGGAGGAATTCTTCGAGCATTATTCTCTACCTGGCGTGCATGCACCCAGATCAGCTTGCGTAGTGTTGGCTTATAGGCTCAGGCGGTAAATAGGTTCTCGTCGAGCCGCGCTAGGTACATCTACGAATTAGTCGCCGGTGCATTGCAAGGTAGGCTGAGCACGAACTCAGCGTGAGCCAGCGAGCTAAGGTGAGGAGGACAGCATGATTCAAGAGACGCAAACCAACCAGAAAGCGAAACTGCCCGCCCTGCCGCGCGAACACGAGGTCACGATCGTCAGATTCACGCGGGGGGGCGCGCGCAAGGCCGTGCGTCGGGCACCCGCGGAGCTGTCGTCGCGGGAAGCTTACGGCTGCGTGGAGTGGTTCAACTACCAGCAGCATCCGCTCGACAAAGGAACTTCGGAGGCGCCGTTACGAGTGAAAGCGTTAGAGGAGAGTACGTGACGCGTTGCGAAACCTGCGGGAACGACTATGCGCGCCCCATCGTTGTGACGCTGGACGGAAAGTCGCATCAATACGATTCGTTCGAGTGCGCGATTCATGCATTGGCGCCGAAGTGCGAGCACTGCGGCATCCGCATCCTGGGTCACGGAGTGGAGAAGGGCGCTCGAGTGTATTGCTGCGCGAGTTGCGCGCGCGACGCCGGTGCTCGGGGTCTCGTAGATCACATTTGAATAGGAAGTGCCGGATCGATGCAAGTGCTCTGCAGGTGACAATCCGTCACATGGAACCCTCGCCAACGCTCGAAGCGTGCATCCGCGAGCTTGCGGAGCGCCTGGAGAAATTCAGCGCCCGGATCATTCGCTGTCATGTCATCGTCGAGGCGCCCCACCGGCACCAGCACCAGGGAGCCCTGTGCGAGATCAGGGTCGATATCACAGTGGGCGGGAAGGAGATTGCGATCCGACGGACTCATCCGGCTGATCACGCTCACGAGGATCCCTACGTCGCGCTGCGGGACGCTTTCAAAGCAGCCCGCCGAAACTGCAGGATTACGAGCGCGAACTTCGCCATCAAGTCAAGTCACACGCGACGATTCCACGCGGCCGCCGCCGTCAGAGGTTAAGCGGGCTCAGCAACTGTCGCCATCTCAGCCCTTGATACAGATCAGGGGCTCGAGTCGCGCAACCTTGCGTGCCAGGCCGGATTGGTCGGCGGAGTCGACCACCGCACAGACATCCTTGTACGCATCGGGCGCCTCCTCGGCGATGCCACGCATCGAAGGACTTCGAATCACGATCCCACGCGCCGCCAGATCATCTACCACCTGCCTGCCCTTCCAGTTCCGCAGAGCCTGGTGACGACTCATCGCCCGCCCAGCCCCGTGGCACGCGGAGCTGAACGCGAGTGCCTCGGACTGCAGGGTACCCGCCAGCACATAGGACCCCGTGCCCATCGACCCGCCGATCAACACCGGCTGGCCCGCGGCGCGCAACGGCTCCGGGATGTCCGCGTGTCCGGGGCCAAATGCACGCGTAGCACCCTTGCGATGAACGTACAGCCTTCTCGCTTCGCCGTTCACGCGATGCTCCTCCACCTTGCAGGTGTTGTGTGATACGTCGTAGAAGAGGGGGAGCTGCGCGCGCGGCAGGACGTCCGCAAAAACCCCGCGAACGAGGTGCGTGAGGATCTGCCGGTTCGCGAGCGCGCAGTTGATGGCCGCGCGCATGGCGCCGAGGTATTCCTGCCCCAACTCGGAGTTGATGGGCGCGCACGCGAGCTCGCGGTCCGGAAGCACGATGCCGTGCTGTGCGGCGCCAATCACCATGCGTTTCAGGAATTCTGTGCCGATCTGATGCCCGAGACCACGCGAGCCGCAGTGGATCATCACCACGATGTCACCTTGCTTCAGTCCGAACGCGCGCGCGATGGGCTCGTCGAAGAGCGCGGTGACTTCCTGCACCTCCAGATAGTGGTTGCCGCTGCCGAGCGTCCCCATCTCGTCGCGCTGCCGCTTCTTGGCATGCTCGGAGACGTTGCCCGGCTTGGCGTCGAGCATCTGCCCCTGTTCCTCGATGCGCTCCAGATCTTCCCTGAAACCCCAACCGCGCTCGACCGCCCACTGCGCCCCCCGACTCAACATCGCGTCCATGTCTTCAGGGCTGAGGTGAACGAGCCCCGTACTGCCGACGCCGGCCGGGATGCGGTGATAGAGGGCGTCCGCGAGCACTTTCTGCACGGCCACTACGTCGGCACGCACCAGTCCCGTTTGCAGACAGCGCACGCCGCAGGAAATGTCGAAGCCGACGCCGCCCGCGGACACGATGCCACCCGCGTCCGGGTCGAATGCGGCCACGCCACCGATCGGAAAACCATATCCCCAGTGCGCGTCCGGCATCACGTAAGAGGCCTTGACGATGCCCGGAAGCTTCGCGACGTTGACCGCCTGCTCGTAGACCTTGCTGTCCATGCTGCGCACCAGGGATTCGCTGGCATGAATCAGCGCAGGCACGCGCATCGCCCCGTGCGGTGGAATCTCCCACTCGTATTCGGACCGCCGTGTGAAGAGCGCAAGGTCCATGCGTCAGACGTCCACGACAGTCTGCGCGACCCAGCCGTCGCGCTCGCGGGCGACGCGCAGGGTCGTATAAGTCGCGCCCTTGATCTCCACCGCCGGATGGTGGCGGTTCGGCTCGACACGTTCGCCCCAAGCCTCCGCTCGCAGGTGCATGCCGTCGAGCTGGACGATGAACCGAACGAAAAGCATCTTGCGTGCCGACATCTCGTAGATCAAATTGTTCAGCCACTCGGCGAACAACAGCTCGCGGTCGGGCGCTTCGCACTGCACGGCCACGCACTCGCGCGGCTCTACACTCGCGACGTCTGTGACCACTGCGGTCATGGCGATTGCCGCCTGCTCGAAGGCTTCCGCCTGCGTTGCTCCAAACCCTCGGACGCCCATGTCGGCCTCGTGCGGAAAGTGTTCCCAGTGGGGGGTCATGCAGCCGAACCTGACCGAGGTCATCGGTCGCGCGCGCTATAGCGCTCGTAGTGCTTCAGGCACTCTTCCTCGCGTCCGCGCACAATCCGCAGGCCACGCATCGGTCCCCGCTGTGCCGTGATCACGGTGCACTGGCCCTCGCCGCGGCGTCCGTCGAAATAGAGGATCACCCAGTCACGCGTCCGGCCCAGCTCGTGGGCCCGTGGCGTGTTAGAGAAAAGCGCTGTGTAGTGCCGGTCGCCGCGGCGCGTATGAAGGACCGGCAGCCAGGATTCGTGCCCGGGATTGAAGCGTCGCGGGGCAATCGTCGGTAGCGAGCCCTGAGCGGCCTCGCTGCGATATTGCCGATCGACATCGAGAACCTCGGCGACATCCGGGGGCCGTGCAGACTCCGGGAGCGCTCTGCGACCGACGCGTCCGAGGCGCCCCGCCAGCGCATCGCGGATGCCCGCCAGACGTTTGCCGCCCATCCCGAGTCGTTCGAGTCGACCGTCATGGGCGGCGATTTCAAGGTCCTCGAGCGTATGCAGGCCGAGCACGTCATGCAGATGCTCAGCCGTCTTGCGCCCGATTCCCGGCACCGTGGCCAGCAGAGCCACGGGATCAGCTTCGCCGCGCAGGCGTTCCAGCATCGGCAGGCGTCCCGCGGTTGCCAGCTGATAGATCGCTCGCGCGATGCTTTCACCGACGTGTGGAAGCTCGCGCAGACCCGCGATACCCCGTTCAGCAGCGAACTCGTCGATGGGATGCGGAAGACTGCGCACGGTGCGAGCTGCGCGGCGGTATGCACCGACCCGGTAGGGATTCGCGCCCTGCTCAGCGAGGACCTGCGCGGTTTCCTCGAGACGCATGGCGATTTCCGCGTTCGGGTGCAGCGCCCCCGCAGGGTTCCCGCCCTGGGCGGGCACCATTTCCTGATTCGTTCGCAAAATGCTGTCCATTTGTCTTGAGTGGCGATCTGATCGCTGATAAGGAGATTGCGCAATGCGCAGTTGCCACGATCACCGCGCGATTAATACGGATGGGCGGCCCCAAATGCGCCCAGCACACTGTGCATAGGCATCGATACTGAGCCTTGGTGGGAGAGTCCAGATGCATCCTTATCCGCACACTTACGTCGTGGCGGCAAGCGGTGGCCCGGCGGGTCTGGTTGCCGTCGAGTCCCCGCGCCTTGAAAGGTTGAACACCGCCCCACCTGCCGAATTCGACGGCCCCGGCAATTGCTGGTCACCGGAGACACTGCTGGTGGCTTCGATCGCCGACTGCTTCGTCCTGACCTTTCGCGCTGTGAGCCGTGCGTCCGCGTATGGCTGGCTGCGACTCGAATGCCACGTCGAAGGCATTCTCGAGCGCATCGATGGCGCGGCCCGATTCTCGCACTACACGACGCGCGCGCTGCTTACGGTTGCAGAGGGCGCGGACGAGGCCAAGGCCCGCAAGCTTCTCGAGAAGGCTGAGCATGGATGCCTGATTGCGAATTCGCTGTGCGGAACGCGCACGCTGGAAATTGAGATCAAGCGGCGAGAGAACGCGGCAGCGTGAGGCGATGGAGACGGCGGGCACGTCCGGGAGCGCCCCCGGGTCCGTGACACTCGCCGCACATGGCGTCACGAAGACCTATGGCAGCGGCGACGTGGAAGTGCGCGCGCTGCAAGGCATCGACCTCGAGTTGCGATCTGGGGAAATGGTCGTGTTGCTGGGCCCGTCAGGCAGCGGCAAGTCGACGCTTCTCAACATACTCGGCGGCCTCGATACGGCCACCAGCGGCGAAGTATGGTTTCGCGAGCATGAGCTCACTCGCCTAAGCGAACGTGACTTGACTCGTTATCGGCGCGAGCACGTCGGTTTCGTGTTCCAGTTCTACAACCTGATCCCGAGCCTGACGGCGCTCGAGAACGTCGAGCTCGTCACGGAGGTCGCGCCGCGACCGATGGTGCCACGGGAAGCACTCGAGCTCGTGGGGCTTGCGTCGCGCGTGCATCACTTTCCGGCACAGCTCTCGGGCGGCGAACAGCAACGGGTGGCGATCGCCCGGGCTATCGCCAAGCAGCCCGATCTGCTCCTTTGCGACGAGCCTACGGGTGCACTCGACAGCCGCACGGGCATTCTCGTGCTGGAGGCGATCGAGAGCATTCACGCGCGGCTCGGCACCTGTACGGTGCTGATCACGCACAACGCCGTGATTTCCGAAATGGCGGATCGCGTGCTGCAACTCGGGAACGGGCGCATCCAGGAGGAGCGTCGCAACACCCGGCGGCGCCCCGCCCGTGAGCTCACATGGTGAGGTTGCGGCCGCTCGATCGAAAGCTGGCGCGCGACCTGTGGAAGATTCGCGGACAGGTGGTTGCGATCGCACTCGTGATGGCTTCGGGTGTCGCGCTGCTGGTGATGTCCCTCACCGCGATGGAGGCCCTGACGGAGACCGCGGCTGCGTACTACGAGCGGCATCACTTCGCACACGTGTTCGCGCGTGTGAAACGCGCACCGGAGCATCTGCTCGAGCGCATTCGCCGCATTCCGGGGGTGCACACCGCTGAGACGCGTATCGTGCGCATGGCCGTGCTCGATGTGGCCGGATTCGACCAGCCCGTCATGGGCGAGCTTGTGTCGCTTCCGGCGCATGGGATGCCTCTGTTGAACCAGCTTGCGTTGCGTCAGGGGCGCTATCCACGACCCAACGCACCCGATGAAGTGATCCTTTCGGAGCCCTTCGCGCTTGCTCACGGGCTCAGGCCGGGGGACCGGGTGCGCGCCGTCCTGAATGGTCATTGGCGCGAGCTCGCAGTCGTTGGGATCGCGCTCTCTCCGGAATACGTGTACACGATCGCGCCCGGTGCGCTGATGCCGGACGATCGGCGCTACGGTGTGCTCTGGATGGGCCGGGAATCACTCCAGGCGGCATTCGATCTCGAGGGTGCATTCAATGACGTGTCGCTCGAGTTGCTGCGCGGCGAGGACGCGCTAACGGTTGTGGCGCGCCTGGATCGGGTGCTCGCGGCGTACGGGGGCGTGGGAGCGTACGCGCGCAAGGATCAGCTCTCCAACTGGTTTCTCATGAACGAAATCGCACAGCAGCGCGCGCTGGCAAACATCCTGCCCGTTGTGTTCCTGGCGGTCTCGGCGTTTCTGACTCACATGGTTCTGGGGCGCCTCATTGCCGTGGAGCGCAGTGAGATCGGACTGCTCAAGGCGTTCGGCTACGGCCGCGCACCGATCCTCTGGCACTACGTGAAGCTGGTTCTGGCGATCGGCGCGATAGGAGTGGCGCTCGGGTGGTTCGCGGGATTCTGGCTCGGCCGTTACAACACGCATACGTATGCCGAGTACTACCATTTCCCGTTCCTGTTGTTTCAGGCCGGTCCGCGGCCCTTTGTCATAGCGGCAGTGGCAAGTCTCGGGGCCGGGCTCGTCGGCGCTCTCGCAGCAGTGCGCCGCGCGCTCGCACTCGCGCCTGCAGAGGCGATGCGGCCGCCCGCGCCTCCGAGCTTTCATCGTGCGCGCGTGCCTGCTTTGCCGTTAACTGGCTGGCTCGAACAGCCCACACGGATCGTGTTGCGCCAGATCGGACGCTGGCCGCTGCGCTCGCTCCTCACCAGCGTGGGCATCGGCATGGCCGTCGCCGTAATGGTGCTGTCCTTGCAGTGGCTCGACGCCATCAACCACATCGTCGATGTGTACTTCCTGCAGGCACAGGGCCAGGACCTCAGCGTAGGGTTTGCGGAAGTCAGAGGCCGCGAGGCGCAGCGCAACCTGCGCTCGCTGCCCGGCGTGCTGGCCACGGAACCGGCGCGTGTGGTCAGCGCGAAGCTGCACGCGGGCGCGCGAGAGCAGCGTCAGAGTGTGCAGGGTGTCCCTGCCCATCAGGAGCTGCAGCGCGTGTACGACGCGAAGGGGCGCGCGGTCGACTTGCCGCCGGAAGGGCTGGTGATCTCGACAATGCTGGCGCGCCTACTCGAGGTGAGGCAGGGTGATCGGATCACGGTCGAGGTGCTGGAGGGACGGCGGCCAACGTTCGAGGTGCCGGTCGTCGGGCTGTTCGAGACCTATATCGGGACGCCCGCCTATATGGAGATTGGCGCCCTCAACCGGCTCATGCATGAGGCAGGCAGCATTACAGGTGCGCACCTGCGCATCGACCCGAGTCGACGCGCCGAGTTGCTGCGTGAGCTTAAGGAGATTCCGATGGTCAGTGCGATCACGCTGCGAGAGGCAGCGGTGCAGTCGTTCTACGACACCATGGCCCGGACCCTGCTGATCTTCGTTTCGTTTTTCGTCGTGTTCTCCTGCACGCTGGCCTTCGGCGTTACGTACAACGGCGCGCGCATTGCGCTCTCGGAACGCGGGCGCGAGCTCGCCACGCTGCGCGTTCTCGGTTTCACGCGCGCCGAAATCTCGTACATCCTGCTCGGTGAAACAGGCCTGCTCACGCTCGCCGCCTTGCCGATTGGGTGCGCATCCGGTTACCTGTTGGCGAGGCTCGTCGTCAGCACTTTCGAGACGGAATTGTTTCGTGTGCCGTTCATCATCGAGAGTTCCACTTACGGCTGGGCGATCGTGGTCGGCGTGGTGGCCAGCATCACGTCTGCGTTACTGGTTCGCCGCCAGCTGGACCGGCTCGACCTGATCGCCGTGCTCAAGACCCGGGAGTGATCGCTTGATCTCGCCGTCGCACCGTCGCCTTCTGTTGTGGTTGCCTGCCGCACTGGCGCTCGCCCTTGTGGTCGCCTGGCTGTTTCGGCCGGCTCCGGTGGCGGTGGATTTCGCAGTAGTCGCGCGCGGCCCGCTGCGCGTCACGGTCAGCGACGAGGGCGAGACCCGTGTGCGCGACGTGTTTGTCGTATCGGCGCCGGTACCAGGCCTCATGCGCCGCATCGAGCTGGAACCCGGGGACCCGGTGTCGGCGCATGAAACGGTGGTTGCGCAGATCGAGCCGGGCGATCCGTCGCTCCTCGACGTGCGCAGCGACGCTGAAGCGCGCGCCGGCGTGCAGGCGGCCGAAGCGGCACAGGCCTACGCGAAGGCGGAGATGACTCGCGCGGCGGCGGAGCTCGATTTTGCGCGCAGCGAGCTGCGGCGGTTCAGCGGGCTGGCGGAGCACAGTAGCATCTCGGCCAATGATCTCGATGCGGCGCGCCGTCGCGAGCGCATCGCCAGCGCAGGCCTCGACGAGGCCAAAGCGCGATTGAACGTACAGACCTCGGAGCTCGCGCGCGCCCGCGCGCGGCTCCTGAATCCACGCTCGCGTCGTCCGGATGCCGACTGTGCGTGTGTGAATGTGCATTCGCCGGTGACCGGGCAAGTCCTGCGGGTGCTCAAGGAGAGCGAGGGTGTGGTCGCGTCGGGCACGCCGCTTCTCGAGGTAGGTGACCCGCGGAACCTCGAAATCGTCGTCGACCTGCTCTCGACCGATGCGGTTCTAGTCCGGCCCGGTCAGCGAGTGCAGATCGAAGGTTGGGGCGGACCCGGCTCCCTGGAAGGAGCCGTGCGGCGCGTTGAGCCTTTTGGATTCACGAAAATCTCCGCGCTTGGGATCGAGGAACAGCGCGTCAACGTGATCATCGACCTGGTGGCGCCGCCGGAGCGCTGGCGCAGCCTCGGTCACGGCTATCGCGTGGAGCCGAACATCGTGCTCTGGGAATCCGACGACGCCCTGCAGGTACCGCTGTCGGCCCTGTTTCGCGCCGGTGAGCGCTGGGCAGTCTACGTCGAGCGCGGCGGTCGCGCGGAGCTGCGTACCGTCGAAATCGGGCAGCAGAATGGTCTTGCCGTGCAGATCCTCGGCGGCCTCGAAGGCGGGGAGCGCGTCGTCGTCCATCCGAGTGACCGCGTAAGTGTGGGCAGTCGTCTCGAGAAGAGGGGTTGAGTCGGCTCGTTGGCTGGCGTCACGCTCATGAGCGCGAAACCGCAGATCGCTGGGAAGGTCGCCGCTGTTTGCGCAGGGCTCCTCGCTCTCGGGATATTCGTAACCGCTTACACGACCTATCAACAGGCTATCAATGGTGCGCGCGAACGGGTTTCCGTTGGGAGTGCAATCGCGCACACGCGCTGCGGGCCGATCGAGTACGCGGTCGCCGGCGACGGTCCGCCGGTCTTGTTCGTTCACGGTGCCGGCGGGGGTTACGATCAGGGCCTGGAGTTCAGCCGGCCACTCGCGCACAGCGGTTTTCGCATCATCGCTGTTTCGAGATTCGGATACCTGCGTACGCCCCTGCCGCGTGACGGCTCAGCGACTGCACAAGCTGATGCGTACGCATGTCTGCTTGATGCGCTCGGCATCCGGCGTGTAGCAGTCATCGGCGGCTCCGCCGGGGCGCCCTCGTCGGTGCAGTTCGCTCTCCGGTATCCTCATAGGATCACCGCATTGGTCCTCGTGGTACCAGCCCTGTACGTGCCGCGCCCGGGCGGTGCTCCACCGGTGCAAACGCCCGCGGGAATGGAATTCCTATTCAATAGCGTGCTCCGGTCAGATTTCCTCTTCTGGACCGCGACGCGACTGGCGCGCGACACGATGACGCGCGCGATTCTCGCAACGCCGCCGGAAATCGTGAAGGAGGCGAGCGTCGATGAGCGGGCTCGCGTTGCAGAAGTGCTGGAGCAAATCCTGCCCGTGAGTTCGCGACATCTGGGACTGCTGAATGATTCGGCGGTCATTTCCAAACTTGAACCTTACGAGCTGGAACGGATCGCGACGCCTACGCTCATTGTCAGTGTGGCTGATGACCTCTTCGGCACTCTTGACCCAGCCCGTTACACCGCAGATCACATTCCTGGTGCACGCTTGGTCGCCTATCCCACTGGCGGCCATCTGTGGGTTGGGCATCAACACGAGCTCATGTCGGAAATTGAGGATTTCCTGAGATTGCGGATCGATGCGAGAGGGACGACGCATAGGTAGATCTACGTGGAGACGATCGGATAACGCGAATTCCAAGGATCGCCAGCATTCGGGATGATTCGCAAGCGGTTGCGGACGTGAATCAGGTATCTATACGAGGGCTCTCACATGAACAGACTTCTTCAGATGACTCTCGCTGCAGCGATCGCGGTCCTGATTTCAGCCCGCTTTCGCGCAACAGCCGTCCGCGGCTACAAAGGAAGCTGCCCCGGCACAGTCCGCGCCGAGTCCGCAGGACGTTGACAAGCAATTTGCGAAGATGCAGGAGCAGATGGCCACGATGCAGGCGCAGATGGACAAGATTCGTCAGGCCAAGGATCCGCGGGAGCGTCAACGACTACTGCAGCAGCACTGGACCACCATGCAGAACACCATGTCACTGATGCACGGAGGATGGAGCGGAATGATGGGTCCCGGGGGCGGAATGATGGGTCCCGGGGGCGGACACATGATGGGCGGTCGAATGATGAATTGGGGGGACTATCGCAACCTCACGCCCGAACAGCTCAAGCAACGTCAATACATGATGGACCGGTGGATGCCGATGCAGCAGATGATGATGGACCAGATGATGCAGCACCAGTTCTGGATGATGCAGCCAGCGCCAGCTGAGACACCAAAGAAATAGTCTGCAGTCAGGCAGGCGTGAGCTTGGCTTCTCGCCTGTCTGTTGAGATCACCTGGCGCGCGGTGGGTAAACGCCCACCAGCCTCGCAATCAATATCGCGGCGAACAGTGGTCCGATGATCATCTCGACGGTGCAGGCGCTTCGAGCCTGCGGCGTAATCGGGACGATATCGCCGAGGCCCGTGGTCGACAGGGTGGTGAAGCTGAAATAGAGCAGGTCCATGGGGCTGAGCGGACTGATCGTGCCCCGCATCGCAAAGGAGCCTGGGAACGCGCGATCGAGAAGGGTGTACACGAAGCCCCATAGAACGCCGATCATGAGATAGGCCGCCGCGGCGCCCGACAACCTGTCACCCGTCATGACTTCGCGGTCGAAGACATACCTCAATAGAAAGGTAATCGCGGCGGTGTAGAGAGCGATGTTGAACCCGAGCGACATGTCGTAATACGCGCTCTGACGCGTCGTGGTCGACAGCAAAAGAAACACCAGCGCCGGCACCGCGAGCAGGATCACGACTATGAATGACAGTTTCGAGCGCCCGACTGCCGCCACCGCAGAGACGATCACGAACGCGTTTATCAGGTTCGTGATGAGTGCGCCGCGCGGCAATGAATAGATGAGCGGTGCTACGGAGACGAGCGCCACCAACATGATGAACAGGTGGAAACAGCGCTGGTAGAACAGTCGCCGGAGTGCGTTCCGCGTGCCGCGAATAGCCATCGCTTGGCTCCCCTAGTTTCTCGCATCGGCAAGCAATCCCTGCACTGGATGGTACACGGCAGAGGGCAGCTCTGATCCGGTCTCGGCCAGGGGCAACAAAGGCTGGGTCAATCATGGGTGGTGCGCAGTCCCGTAGCGTCGCTTCAGGCAGCGGCCGGGTAGTACCGATGCTTCGCGAGCTCCGCCGCAACCAGATACAGCCCGGTGATGAGCACTACGGTCGCGAGCACTTCGAAGGGCAGTGGCACGAAACCGAGGAGCGGTGCGGCCGGCAGATAGGGAATCGCGAAAGCGAGGGCGCCAACGGGGCCGTCGTCCAGAGCAGGGTCGTGCTCGGTCGGCTGCGCCACGGCAGACGGCGGGTGCGGACCACCAACGCCACCGCCAGTTCAGTCAGCAGCGACTCGACGAACCAACCCGTGCGGAAGAGCGCCGGCCCCGCTGCGAAGAGTCCGAGCAGCGCCGCGAAAGTGAGGAAGTCGAACAGCGAGCTCAGGAGTCCGAACGCGACCATGAAGCGTCCGACGAACCTGATATTCCAGCGCCGCGGCCGTTCGATCAGTTCGCGATCGACGTCATCGTTGGCAAGCCCGATCGCCGGAATGTCGGAGAGGAAGTTGTTGAGCAGGATCTGCCCGGCGAGCAGCGGCAGGAAGTCGAGCACGAGCGATGCGACCGCCATGCTGATCATGTTTCCGAGGTTGGCGCTCATCGTCGTCAGCACGTACTTGATCGTGTTGGCGAACGTGCGGCGGCCTGCCTCGATCCCGCGACGGATCACGTGCAGATCCCGTTCGAGCAGTACGAAGTCGGCAGCATCGCGCGCGACGTCGACCGCGTCATCGACCGACAGGCTGACATCGGCCGCATGCATTGCCGGCGCATCGTTCACGCCATCACCGAGGAAGCCGACGACGTGCCCCATTTTCTTGAGCGCCAGGATGATCCGCTCCTTCTGGTTCGGATCGACGGCGACGAACAGATCGGTTCTTTCCGCGGCGTGCCACAGCGCTTCATCATTGAGATCGTCGAGATCACGCCCGCTCAGCACTTGCCGGGCAGGCAGTCCGACGAGGCCGGCGACGTGGCGGGCGACGAGCTCGACGTCGCCAGTGATCAGCTTGACGCCGACACCAAGCTGAGCGAGATCCCGCAGCGCGCGCTCGACCCCCGACTTCGGCCGATCGGAGAACACGATGAAGCCAGCGAAGGAGAGATCCTGCTCGTCCCCGCGACCGTAGGAGCCCTTGAGCGGCAGGGATCGCGTGCCGACGGCGAGTACGCGCATGCCTGAGGCGCTCCAGGCGCGAAAACGATCGTCCAGCAACGTGCGCGAGCGCGAATCGAGCGGTGTACCGTCGCCAAGTCGGGTGCAGATTTCGAGAACCTGCTCGACCGCACCCTTCGTGATCAGCTGCGCGGACCCGTTCTCGCGCAGTACGACGCTCATGCGCTTGCGCACGAAATCGTAAGGAACCTCGCCCAGCTTGATGAAGCTGCCCCGGTCCATGGCACGAGCCTGGAGTATCGCGGCGTCGAGCGGGTTGGTGAACCCGGTCTGCAAGGACGCGTTGCGGGCACCAAGCTCGAGCACGCGCTCGCAGGCGACCCCAGCGGCGTCATATGCGTTCTCGACGGTGACCATACCTTCGGTCAGCGTGCCGGTCTTGTCGGTGCAGAGAATGTCGATGCTGCCGAGGTTCTCGATGGCACTAAGCCTGCGAACCAGCACACCGCTGGCAGCCAGCATCTGCGCGCCGCGGGCGAGATTGACCGTGAGGATTGCGGGCAGGAGCTCCGGGCTCAGGCCCACCGCGAGAGCGACGGAAAAGAGCAGTGTTTCGACGATCGGCCGCCCGTACAGTGCGTTGATCGCAAACACGGGCACGACCATGACCAACGCGGTGCCGATGAGCAGGTAGCCGAAACGCCGGATGCCGTGCTCGAACTCGGTCTCCGGTGCCCGCAGCGCCAGGCGGCGGGCAATTGCGCCGAATTGCGTGGTGCTCCCGGTGCGAGTCACACGACAACGCGCGGTGCCACTGCGAACGTTGGTGCCGAGGAATACATCGCTTCCTCGCTCGGATAGTGGCCCGGTCTCGAGCGTCGGACCGGATCTCTTTTCGACTGGAAAACTCTCGCCGGTCAGCACTGCCTCGTTCACGAAGAAGTCGGTGGCTTCCAGGAGCACGGCATCTGCGGGCACGAGACTTCCCGCTGAAAGCAGGACCACATCACCGGGCACCACCTCGCGTGCCGGAATTTCGGCTTCTGCTCCGTCGCGGAGGACCCGGACCCTCACCGCAACGCGCGACCTCAGCTCCTCGAGCGCGAGCTGAGCCCGATACTCGCGCGCGTAGCCGATGCCGACACTCGACACAACGATCGCGAGCACGATACAGGCATCGATCCAGTCCCCGCTCACGGCGGCCGTGACCACCGCGAAAAGGAGTAGCCATTGGAGCGGACTGCGCAGCTGATTCCACAACACGCGGCTGCGCGATAGGGCGCGTCCAGCGGTGATTTCGTTGGGTCCGTGCTCGCGAAGCGCGGCCGAAGCCTCGGCTGCCGAGAGTCCGCTGTCCGGGGGGCAGGAATCGGTGTATGCGGGCACGTCTGTCAGCATGAGCAGGTGCCTCCGCTGGTATCAGGGCACGCTATGGAGCGACTGGAGATCACACAATTCGCACTAGTACGTAGCCCGGCGCGCGGCCGCGGGACGATACGTAGTTCCCACCTGCAGCTACGCACTGCTCCGGATGCCGAAAACGCGTCGACCTTGCACGATTCACGGCGGAAAGCACCCGTTTAACCGGGCGGGGTGCGCGGTGGAGCGATGTACGCTAAAGCCCGGGCGCGCCGAGGAGGATCGAGTAATGAGCATGAATGTCGGTGAGCTTTGCAGTCTGGACGTCGTGAGCGCTCCGGCCGGCGCCTCGCTCGCGACCATCGGCGGATTGATGCGCGATGAGCACGTCGGCATGGTCGTCATCACGAAGGCTCCGATGGACGAAAACGTTGCGACGGGGATCATCACCGATCGCGATCTCATGCGTGCGCAACTGGATCGATCCGTGGACTTTTCCCGCCTGCGCGCCGAGGACATCATGGTGCGCGATCCGCTGGTGCTTGGCGAAGAGGATTCGGTCGACACTGCCATCCAGCGAATGCGAGCACGCGGTGTCCGCCGCGCTCCGGTTGTCAGCTCCCATGGCCGGCTCGTCGGCGTGATATCGACGGATGAGCTCGTTGCGCAAGTCGCCCGCGAACTTGCCGGCCTGGCCCAGCTTCTCGCACAGCAGCCGAGTCGAGAACGCGGCTGAAGGATGCGAACCAGCGCGGCGCAGCCTAAACACGCCGGGCTGACCCGAGGCGAGGCCGCGCGGCGGCTGATTGCGGGCGGTTACAACGACCTGCCGGCAACGCAGCCGCCCGGTGTGGCGCGCGCCATTCTGTCTCTGCTCGCCGAGCCCATGTTCCTGCTGTTGTGCGCGGCAGTGGGCCTTTACGTGCTGCTGGGCAACGTGCGCGAGGCGCTCGTGCTCGCCTCGTCACTGGTCGTTGTCGTCACAATCACAGTGCTGCAGGAGCGCCGCTCCGAACGGGCGCTGGCGGCCTTGCGCGAGTTGTCGAGTCCGCGTGCCGCAGTGATGCGCGATGGCGAGCTGCAGCGCATCGCCGGGCGTGAGGTCGTGCGTGGCGACATCGCTCTGTTGAGCGAAGGTGACCGTGTGCCGGCAGACGGACTTCTGCTCGAGGCCACCGACCTCATGGTGGATGAATCGCTGCTCACCGGGGAGGCCGCGCCGGTGTCGAAGCACGCGGAACCGCAATGCAGGGAAATGTCGCGACCGCATGCCGAGTCGCCCGGCTGCGTGTATTCAGGGACGTTGGTAGTGCACGGGCACGGCATCGCTGAGATCGCAGCGATCGGCGCTGCCACGGAGATCGGCCGAATCGGTCACGCACTCGAGCTCCTGCAGCCGCAACGCACACCTCTCTACCGCGAAACCCGACTCATCGTTCAATGGCTGGCGGTGTGCGGAATCCTGCTGTGCCTGGCGGTGGTGGTGTTGTACGCGCTATCGCGCGGAGACTGGATCCAGGGAGCTCTCGCCGGAATCACGCTCGCCATGAGCGTCCTGCCGGAAGAGTTTCCGGTCGTGCTCACGGTGTTCCTGGCGCTGGGCGCCTGGCGTCTGTCCAAGCGCAGCGTTTTGACGCGCAGCATGCCGGCGATCGAAACGCTGGGCGCCGCCACGGTGCTGGCGGTGGACAAGACTGGCACGCTCACGGAAAACCGCATGACGGTGGCGGTGTTGCATCAGGGAACACAGCGGTTGCACCTCGACGCCGCGGCGCCCGAAGTCCCTGCACCCATGAATGAACTGTTGAACGCTGCACTGGCCGCATGTGAGATCGATGCGTTTGATCCGATGGAGCGGGCGATCGTACGTGCGGCCGAGCGACACGTGCCCGACGCGGCGCGACAGCTTGGCGGGATGACTCTAGTGCGCGAATACGAGCTCAGCGCTCAGCTCCTGGCGGTCACTCACGTCTGGAGGCGCGATGACCGCAGTACTTATGTTGCCGCCAAGGGCGCACCGGAGGCGCTCGCCGCGCTGTGTCGGCTCGAGCCGAGTGCTGCGGCACGGCTGCTTGAGCAGACGGAGGAACTCGCCGCTGACGGCCTGCGAGTGCTCGCGGTCGCAAGCACCGAATTATCCGGCGAGGCGCTGCCAGCATCACCTGGCGATCTGGGGCTGCAATTGCGCGGCCTGATCGGACTAGCGGATCCGGTGCGAGAGGCTGTCCCCGCCGCGCTCGAGGAATGTCGCCGCGCTGGCATTCGCGTCATCATGATCACGGGAGATCACGCCGCGACGGCGCGCTCCGTGGCGCGGGCCATCGGTCTTGACACTTCCGCGGGGATTCTGACCGGCGCCGAGCTCGCCATGCTTGACGAGGCCGGATTGGTGGAGCGGGTACGCACCGTCAACGTGTACGCACGCACGCCCCCCGACGAGAAGCTGAGGCTGGTGCGCGCACTGAAGGCGTGCGGCGAGATCGTCGCCATGACAGGCGACGGAGTGAACGATGCGCCAGCGCTCAAGGCGGCGCACATCGGCATCGCCATGGGAGGGCGAGGCTCGGACGTCGCTCGCGAGGCCGCAGCCCTCGTCCTGCTCAACGACGACTTTGCGGCGCTCGTCACCGCGGTCGGCGTGGGCCGCCGCATCTACGAAAACATCCGCAACGCCATGAGCTACTTACTGGCGGTGCACGTTCCGCTTGCGGGCATCGGCCTGTTGCCAGTGCTGGCTGGCTGGCCGCTGCTGCTATTCCCGTTGCATGTCGTGTTCCTCGAGTTCGTGATCGATCCCGCGTGTTCGCTGGTCTTCGAAACTGAGCAACGCGGCAAGGAGGTCATGCGCCGGCCCCCGCGAGACCCGCGTCAGCGCCTGTTCACGGGCGCGATGGTCCTCGGGAACCTGGCGCTCGGCGTCGCCAACCTCGCAGCCGTCGCACTTATCTACGGCGTTGCGCTGCACTATGTAGCCCCACAGGAGGCGCGCGCGCTGGGATTCGCGGGCCTGGTGGCCGGGAACCTGATGCTGATTCTCGTCAATCGTTCGCGGGACGATTCGCTCGTGACGGTGCTCTCGCGCCCAAACGCGGCTTTCTGGTGGATCAGCATTGTCGCGGCGGCGGCTCTCGTCCTCGTGATTGCGGTGCCGCCGGCAGCCGACGCGTTCGCCTTCAGCCGGCCACCAGCACTGGAGCTGCTAGCGGCAGTCGTTCTTGGTGGCGGCGCCGTCGCGGTCGGCGCATATCTGCGCGCTCATCGCCATCGCTTGCGGCAGGGATGAGGCATGCGGCGTGACAGCGCCGGATCGCAGTCGACGCGCTGCGATAAGGGATTTCCGCGAGCACATGTGGTCTGTGCGTATTGGGCGGCTCGTGTCCACGGCGCATCCTACGCAGGCGGTCAGGCACACCCGATTAGCGTGTCGAATCGATCGATAGGAGGTTGAATCATGAGTCTCATTCGCTGGGAGCCCTTTACGGGCATTGATGATTTTCTCGAACGGCTTGGGCCGTCGATGCTGGGTCGGTGGCCGCGGTTGTCCACAGAAGGCGGCGTCCGCGCCGAGTGGGCGCCGGCAGCCGACATTTCGGAGAGCGAGAAGGAGTATCTGGTGAAGGCCGAGTTGCCAGGCGTCAAGCGTGAAGACGTCAAGCTCACTATAGATGATGGCCTGATCACGATTTCCGGCGAGCGCAGGCAGGAGAAGGAGCAAAAGGACGAGAAGCTGCACCGGGTCGAGCGCTTCTACGGCTCCTTTACCCGCACCTTCACCGTGCCAGACAACGTGGATCAGAAGGCGATCCGTGCGGAAAGCAAGGATGGCGTTCTGTACGTGCACCTGCCGAAGGCGAAGACGGAAAAAACTTCGCCCGTGCAAATCAAGGTCGAGTAGGAGCTCATTACGCTTCAGGATGCGGCGGTGCTGCCGCCGTGTCCTGAGGAGCGGAATCGAGTCGCGCTTGTACTGCTTTGATGCCGGCATCCGTCGAAATCAGCCAGTTGGTATCTATTGTCACAGCGTGCTCGCGCTCGCGCGGCGTCAGCTCCTCCTGTGTCGCAACCTGATGTTCCAGCACGGCGCGAGTCGCTTCGGAGGGATCGAATCCAACGCGGGCTCGCGTCTCCAGGCGCGCGTGCAACGCAGCCAGGTTCGCATGGCACGCGAGGATGATGAACGGAATGCCCCGCTCCTGCGCCAGCTCCCGGAACCGGTCGCGCTCGGTGGCGCGCAGGAATGACGCATCGACGACGACGTTGAATCCTGAGTCCAGCACCGCCGTGGCGCACTCCCACAGGCGCCCATAGACGTGATCTGTCAGCTCTGCGGTATAGAGTTTCTCGCCGACTCCAGAGCCGCTGTGCTCGAGTGGCTGCAGGCCGGCCAAGCGCTTGCGCTCCAGGTCAGAGCGTACTCGCACCGCCTGAATGGTCGGGATGAGGCGCTCGCTGAGCCACGATTTCCCACAGGCTGTCACGCCATGAGTAATCAGGAGCGCGGGGCGACGACCGGAAATGAGTTCCGCGGCCACCCTGATGCGACGCAGGCCGCGTGCGTTCAATGCCTGCGCACTTTCCGCCGAGACAGACTGCGCCGCGAGCGCATCGATCTTGGCGCGTACCAGCGCGCGATAGACGGCATACAGCGGAAGCAGGCGCAAACCCTCATAGTCGCCAGTTTCTTCCATGTAACGGCTGAGGAAAACGTGCGCCAGATCCTGCCGGTCGTGTGCGGCGAGATCCATGAACAGGAATGCGACATCGCTCATCACATCGATCCAGCGCAGATCGGGATTGAATTCGAGGCAGTCGAATGGCAACCACTTGCGTCGCCAGCGGACGATGTTGCGGGTGTGCAGATCTCCGTGGCATTCGCGCACTTTGCCGGCGCGCTTGCGCTGTGCGATGAGCGGTGCTGCCTCGGTGAGGGAGCGCTGCAGCCAGTCATGGAGGCGCCGAATCGAAGCGAGATCCCCGGGCTCCGCGAAGTGCTGTTCCAACACGGGCAGGTTGTCGAGAATCTGACCTCTGACAGCGGCCACCTCTCCGAACTCACTATCCGGGCGGGCAATCGCGGCATCACGATGGAAGTCGGCGAGTGTAGTCGCGAGTGAAGTCAGGTCCTCAGGAGCCACTACGCCGGCATCGAGCTGACTCGACAGCTCCTGTGTCGGATCGAATTCGTGCATGCGCACCGCGTATTCGATCGCCGGCCCGTTGCCTCCGATGTGAAGTTCACCGCGCTCGCGCGTGACCGGGAGCACATCCAGGTAGAGGTGAGGAGCGAGTCGCTGATTGAGCCGCAGTTCCTCTGCGCACAACTCGCGGCGCTGATCCAGTGTCCGCGCGTCGAGAAAGTCGTAGTGCACCGGTTTCTTGATCTTGTACGCGTAGTGTCCGGTAAGGACGATCCAGGAGATATGAGTCTCGACGACGCGTAAATTTGTGACCGCGTGAGGAAACGCGGCTGGCGAAAGCTCACGGATGTCAAATGCGCCCACCGTCGACTCCCCAACTCGTGTCACGGCTCGAACGGCGCGGCAATCAGCTGCGCAGACGTACGCCCGAGCCCGTCGCGAATCGACCGCGGCTCAACCGACCCGGGCGGCGACCGTCGCGATCACGAGCAGGATGAGGGCGATGATAAACGCAATGACCATGTACCGAAGATGCGGCCGTTCCGTTCGCGTGCCAGCTCGTTGTTGCGTCTTCATTCGACTACCCTCCCGAATCTCCTGCCCGTTAGGCTCACACATGGCGTGTCGGTCAGGAAAGTCGTATCAACCGCGCTGGCATACGTAGAAACCGCAGGCGCGCCGCTTGGGTCTTGGCAGCACCACGTTGGCTTGCAGGCTCTACGTATTCTCCCGAATGGCGGCGTGGTGCATTCGCCGATTAGCGTGCGCCACATGGAACGTGAAAATGATGGCTTCGTGGATCGCACCCAGGCGGGCCGTGCTCTGGCGGCCATCGTTCTGGAATTGAAGCTGCAGCCGCCGGTTCTGGTGCTCGCGCTTCCCCGGGGAGGCGTTCCGGTTGCTTGCGAGGTGGCGAATGCCCTGCATGCGCCAGTCGATGTTCTCGTCGTGCGCAAGATCGGCATGCCGGGCCAGCCGGAGCTCGCGATCGGTGCGATTGCTTCGGGCGGGATCCTCGTGCGTGAGCCGGGCAGTGGTGGTCGAGACTGGCTTGATGCTCATTTCGAACGACTTGCGCAACGGGAGCTGGCCGAAGTTGAGCGCCGCGAACGTGCCTATCGCGGCGGCTTGCCGCCGCTGGACCTGCGCGGCCGGACCGTAGTGCTCGTCGACGACGGGCTCGCGACGGGCGCCACAATGGTGGCTGCCATCCGGGCGGCGCGTCAGGCGGGCGCTCATCACGTGGTTGTTGCGGCCCCTGTCGCGTCCGATGAAGCCGTCGCGCGGGTCCGAGCAGAGGCCGATCAGATCGCGATCGTGCAGACGCCAAAGTTCTTGTACGCGATTGGCGCGTGGTACGAAGACTTCGATCAGGTCGAAGACGTCGAAGTCCGGCATCTTCTGGCGTTGGCTCGAAGCGCGCAGTCGCACGCACTTCCGCCCGCCAGGGGCGCCGCATAAAGAAGCCATGGGGCATGTACGTATTGCGGTCCACTGATGGGAAGCGTGAACCTTGCGTTGATGGCAGGAGGCGAAATCGTCCATGCGCCCTGAAATAGCACGCGACACCATCGCCGTGGTACTCGCGGGAGGTAATGGCACGCGTCTGGGAGATCTCACGCGCCGGCAGTGCAAGCCCGCGCTGCCTTTCGGCGGCCATTTTCGCAACATCGATTTCACGTTGTCGAACTGCGTCAACTCACAGATCCGGCGCGTCGGCGTGCTGACACAATACAAGGCGCAGACGCTCATCGGGCATCTCACCAATGGCTGGAACTTTCTGCCGCGTCAGCTGGGCGAGTTCGTCGACGTGTGGCCCGCGCAGCAGCGTTTGCAGGCCGCCTGGTACGCGGGTACGGCCGATGCGGTCTATCAGAATCTCGACCTGATCCTCGCGCAGCGTGCCCGGTACACCTTGCTGCTGGCTGGCGATCACATCTATAAGATGGACTATCGACCGATGCTTGAGCAGCACGCGCAAAGTGGCGCGAACGTCACGATCGCCTGCGTGCCCGTCCCGCTGGAGGAGGCGAGCGCCTTCGGAATACTCGGAATCGATGCGGCGCAATCGGTCTGTAGTTTCAAGGAGAAGCCCCCGCCTTCAACCCTCGATGCCGCCGGCGGCAAAGTGCTCGCCTCGATGGGCATCTACGTGTTCGATACGGACTACCTCGCCTCGCGACTCGAGCGGGATGCGCGCGCCGTCGAATCGGCACACGACCTTGGCCGCGATGTCCTGCCCGCAGCGGTGCGTGACGACCGCGTCGCGGCGTATCGCTTCACCGATGCGGCCGGCAACCCCAGGTACTGGCGCGACGTGGGTACGCTCGAAGCCTACTGGCAAGCGCACATGGAACTGCTCGCCGACGCACCGGCGATGGATCTCTATGACCCCGACTGGCCGGTCTGGACTGCGCCCGAGCAGCTGCCACCCGCCAAGCTGATATACACCCGCGGTCATCGCGGCTTCGTCGCCAATTCCATGCTCTCGGGAGGCGTGCTGGTTCGCGGCGCCGAAATCGCCAACAGCGTGCTTGGAACCCGCGTCCAGGTCGGGCGCGATACCGTGCTCGACGAGAGTGTGATTCTGCCCGGCGCGCGCATCGGTACGAATTGTTTTCTGCGACGCGTGATAGTCGACAGCGACACTCAGATTCCCGATGGCACGATCGTCGATGCGCGCATGGGCTCGTCCCCCGTGGTCACCTTGCTCACCCGCGAGTGGATTGCAGGAGCGACGCGCTGCCCCGTGCGGCAAGAGTCGAGCTTGCCGACACCAGCGAACCGCAAGGCGGATCGGGACAAGTGCGTATGGTCAGCCGATGCACAGCGGGTTCAGACCTTTAGTGTCGCAAGCTCGCCCTCAACCGAGAGACTGTCATGAGTACAGCGAAGAAACGTCAGTCGCGTCGCTTGGCCGCGGAGCGAGAGATCGATCAGGTGCTGACGTCCGGTGTCAGCCCTGTGGACAGGGGAGGCTTCGGATGACCGCGAGGCAGGTGCTGTTCGGTTCGGCGGCCCGCGAGAAGGTTCTGCGCGGTGCGACGCAGCTCGCCGATGCCGTACGTATCACGCTCGGACCGAAATCCAAGTCGGTCCTGATTCAGAAGAAGTGGGGCGTGCCGGTGGTCTGCAACGACGGCGTGACGATCGCCAAGGAGATGGAGCTCGCGGATCCGGAGGAGAACCTCGGCGCGCAGATGCTGCGGCAGGCCGCGGAGAAGACCGGCGATGCTGTCGGTGACGGCACGAGCACGGCGACGATCCTTGCACACGCCATCTATGCCGATGGCGTGCGCAACGTGGCCGCCGGCGCGAGCGCGATCGACATCAAGCGCGGGCTGGATCGCGCCCTCGAAGCCGCAGTGAAGGCGCTGGGCGCGCTTGCGAAACCGGTGGGCAGCCGCAAGGAAAAGGCCCAGGTCGCGACGATCTCCGCACACAACGATCCGACGATCGGTGAGCTGGTCGCCGATGCCATGGAGAAGGTGGGCGACGATGGCGTGATCACGGTGGAGGAGTCGAAGACCACTGAAACGATACTCGAAGTGGTCGAAGGCATGCAGTTCGACCGCGGTTACCTTTCACCCTACTTCGTGACCGACACGAATACGATGGAGGCGATCCTCGAGGAGGCCTTCGTACTCATCTGCGATCGCAAGCTCAACATCCTCAAGGACATCATTCCGCTGCTCGAACAGGTGGCAAAGTCCGGCCGCCCCATCCTCATCATCGCCGAGGATATCGAGGGCGAAGCGCTGGCCACCCTGATCGTCAATCAGATCCGCGGCGTGTTGAAGAACGCGGCCGTGAAAGCGCCGGGCTTTGGCGATCGCCGCAAGGCGATGCTGCAGGACATCGCGACACTGACGGGCGGCGAGCTGATTGCCGAGGAACTGGGATTGAAGCTCGAGGATGTCAAACTCACGCAGCTCGGCCGCGCCAAGCGCGTGATCGTCGATAAGGACAACACCACGATCATCGGCGGCGCTGGCGACAAGGCCGCGATCCAGGGTCGTATACAAATGATCCGCAAGGAGCTGGATAAGGCCACGAGCGACTACGACCGGGAAAAGCTCGAAGAGCGGCTCGCCAAGCTTTCGGGCGGAGTGGCTGTGATCCGCGTGGGCGCACCCTCCGAGTCGGAAATGAAAGCGAAGAAGGACGCTCTCGATGACGCCATCAGCTCCACGAAGGCCGCGGTCGCTGAAGGCATTGTCGCAGGCGGAGGTCTCGCGCTGCTGCGCATATGCCCCGCGGTGGCCGCTCTCGAGCCGCAGACCAGCGGCGATGAGCGCACGGGCGTGCAGATCCTGCGGCGCGCGCTCGAGGCGCCGACGCGTCAGATCGCCGAGAATTCCGCGGCCGATGGCGGCGTAGTCGTCGATCGCATGCTGAATGGCACGGGGAACGTGGGCTTCGACGCTGCGCGCAAGCAATTCGTCGACCTGTTCGAGGCCGGGATCGTCGATCCCGCCAAAGTAGTGCGCCTGGGGCTCGAGAACGCGGTTTCGGTCGCGGGCGTGCTGTTGTTGACGGAAGCCACCGTGACCGAAAAGCCGGAAAAGAGTGAAGAGCGTGCGCCGATGGGGGTCGAATGAACTACTACATCGCCAAGGACGCCCGGCAACCTTTTGACCAGGTCGTCGCGCAGGTCATCGAGCGGCTGAAGGTCGAGGGTTTCGGAGTGCTCACCGACATCGACGTCAGTGCCACATTGAAGTCGAAGATCGGAGCGGAGCTGCCGCGCTATCGGATCCTCGGCGCATGCAACCCCAAGCTCGCACACGAAGCACTCAAGATGGAGGACAAGCTCGGCGTCCTCTTGCCCTGCAACGTTATTGTCCGGGAAACCGCGGATGGGCGCGTCGAGGTCGCGAGCGTCGATCCGGTCGCAGCGATGGAGCGCACGGGCAATCCGGCTCTCGCCCGTTTCGCCATCGAAGTGCGCAGGCGCCTGGCGAATGTCCTGGAGGGCATAGGGCCTTGAGCAGCGCGGCCACATTGGCGGTGCCTGCGCCAGGCGGTTGCGCCCATTGAGCGCAGTCAATCGCATCCTGGTTGCAATCGCGGACCCGGGCGCGCGCCGTCAGCCCGCCTTGGCGAAGGCGCTGCAGCTCGCCCGCCGCACGGGCGCCGAGCTCGACGTATTTCATTGTCTTTTCGATCCGCGAATCCAGGGCACGCTTGTATATGGGCGCGCCAAGTTGGAACGTCAGGTCGAGTCGCTGGTGGAAGCGACCCGAGTTAGGCTCGAGCAGCGCGCCGCGGTTCTTGCACGCTCGGGACTGCGCGTTCGCGTCAGCGTGCGTTGGGACTATCCAGCGCACGAGGCCATCATCCGGCAGGCTCTGCGGCACAAGGCTGACTTTGTCATTGCGGCGACGCGCCGCCATCGCGCGCTCGCACGCCCGTTCCTGAGTAATACGGACTGGCAGCTTATTCGCCTGTGCCCGGTGCCATTGCTGCTGGTGAAATCGTCACGCGCGTGGCGTGGCACGAAAGTCATGTGCGCCGTGGATCCTCTGCACGTGCGCGCCAAGCCCGCAGCACTCGATCCGCGCATCCTCAAAGTGGGCGCACAACTCGCGCGCGCGCTTGGGGGACAGCTGCATGTCGCTCATGCATACCCACCGCTGTTCGAGTATCTGCCCGGAGTGATGACCGAGCCGCTGCCAGTCATCGTCACCGGCGCCGAAGCTCGGGAACACGCAAAGCGCGTCGCGATGCAAGTCGCGGCCGAGACCCGGCGTTTTGCAATCAGTAAGCGCAATCTGCACGTGGTCGCCGGCGAACCGCACGAGGTGCTGCCGCAACTCGTGCGGCAACTGCACGCCCAGATCGTGGTCATGGGCGCCGTGTCGCGTTCCGGGCTGAAGCGATTCTTCATCGGCAACACGGCCGAACGGGTCATCGATGAGCTGAATTGTGACCTGTGCGTGGTCAAGGCTCCCGGCTTCCGTACCCCGGTGCCGGCGCGCGCTCCGCACCTGCCCGTAGCAGTATTGCCTTAGAAGATGAGTCTGCTGTTCGATCTAATCGGGCTGGGCGCGATCGCGCTCACTGCGTACCTGCTGGTTTTGCTGTTCTTCGAGCCGGGCATTCACTATCGGATTCGCGGGCCGGTGTCTTCACGCACGGACGAGGACCTGATGCAGTTGCTTGCGACCGTGCTCGGCTCGACCCCCCAGCGCGTCGAGTCGATCGAGCTGCTGAGCGACGGCACAGGGCTCTATCACCCGCAAATCGACGCCATTCGCCGGGCACAGCACTCGGTGCACATGGAGGCATACATCTTCTATCCGGGCGCGGTCGCTCGGGAGTTGCTCGACGTCCTGACCGAATGTGCGCGCCGCGGCGTGCGTGTACGTATGACCCTCGATGCCTTCGGGAGTCTGCGCGCGCGCAACGCCTCCTTCGCTTCGTTGCGGCATGCGGGCGGACAGGTCGTGCGCTATCACGCGCTCTCGTGGCGGACGTTTCGAAGGCTCAACAATCGCACGCACCGTAACCTTCTGATCGTCGACGGCAGCCTGGCGTTTGTCGGCGGCGCGGGAATCGCCGATCACTGGTCGTCGTCGCATGCCTCGCCGTGGCGCGACTCCATGCTGCGCGTGAGCGGCGAGATCGTCCGAGGCCTGCAGGCGGTCTTTGCCGAGAACTGGCTCGAAGCATCGGGTGAACTGCTCGTAGACGAGGGCTCCTATCCCGGGCAGGTAGCCGTACCCTCATCGCCTGCGGCGTTGGTCGTCGGCAGCACGCCCACTGCGGGCCTGTCAACGCGCGCTCGCGTTCTCATGCAGCTGATGCTGGCGTCTGCGCGCCAGTCGATCGAGCTGTGCTCGCCTTACTTCATTCCGGACGCAGGCATCCGGCGCGAACTCATTGCTGCGCGCAAACGTGGCGTGCAGGTGCGCGTGCTCACTGGTGGCCGGCACAGCGATCACCTGCTGGCGTGGCGCGCCGGGAGGCGACGCTACGGATCGCTCCTGAATGCGGGCGTCGAGATCTTCGAGTACGCACCGCGCATGATGCACGTGAAAGCGCTGGTCGTGGATGACCGATGGTCGGTGCTCGGCTCCACCAACATCGACCATCGCTCGTTCGGCCTGAACGACGAAGTCAATGCGGTCGTGCTCGACTCACAGCTCGCGCTCGCCGTACGCGCAGATTTCGACCGCGACCTGGGCAACAGCGTGGCGCTCGAATACCGTCGCTGGCTGCATCGCTCCTGGAGCGAACGCATCCTCGCGACGGCGGGCCGGATCCTGGAGCGGCATCAATAGCCGCGGCGGCGCGACCGCACCAGACCCTGCTATTTCACCTGCACGGTTCGAAGGTATTCCACCAGCCGGTCGATCAGCTCCTCGACTTGTCTTTGCTTGTCCGGATTCCCTGTGTCCACAAAAAAGAACTCATATCCCCACACGGGCATCTGGCGCGAGCCATGCGCGCTGGCATCGCTGCGACCATCGATGATCTTGCGCACCTCATCAGCGGGATAGGTTCCGCCGCGGCGCTTCGCGAGCCGCGTGAGATCAGGGGGTGCGATCTTGAAGTAGGAGGCGACGGGTCCATTACCCTCGGCCTGCTCGCCGTGGCACGCCGCGCAGAAGCGGAAGTAGAGCTGCTTGCCGTCATATGACGACAACTCTTCCGCCGAGGCGAGGGTGAAAGGCATCAGCGTCAGGAGAATACCCAGCATCATGAATCTTCGCGCAGAGATCATCGTCATGCTCCTTGGTTCGTTGACAGACTTCGACCATCCGTACCTGCGAGGTCAGCGGTCCTGCGGGCGCCTCGAAGCCAGGTCCGGGCTGAGGCGTGAGAGGTAATCCGCGATGCCCTGGCGCTCTTCGAGGGTCAGTTTGCGAATTCGCTTCACATGTTCTGCATCCATGCCCGGCCGCTCGCCGGCCGCGGTCTCCCCGAGTTCGCGCATCAGGTACTCGTAATACTGTCCTGCAAGCCGGGGCCGCATGCGGCGCAGCTCACCCTCTCCCAGCGGTCCGTGACAACCCTCGCACTGGATGAAATAGGCATTGGCGCCGCGTTGCAGGGCTTTGCCGTCGCCGGTGCCTCCTTCGAGCGGCGGCCAGCGCGGCAGGCTCTCGGCATGGGATGCGACGTCCAACAGATCCTGAGCTCCTTCCAGACTATGGCGCGACGCGAAGTTCTGCATCCGCTCATCCCAGCGGCGGTCGTGGCGGAAGTCCACCAGCTGCTTGACGAGCACCGAGACGTGCTGACCCGCGATGGCAGGAACGGTCCCGTCCCGGGCGCCAGCCCCGTCCGCCCCATGGCAGGCGGCGCAGGTCTCGAAAAGCTGAGCCCCATGCTTGAGATCGGGTGTCAGCGCGAGCGCGGCCCGGAACTCAGCGATGGCCGCGGCCGTGTTCTCGGCGAAGGTCGGGGCCTCCGCATCGAGGCGGGTCGCACCCAGCGCAAGAGCAGATCCGGCAACGATTGCTGCGGTGACTCGAATCACTTCCGTTCCTCCTCGCAACTCTCGAATCGGCCCAGGGATAGCCTGGAAGCTGATCACTGATCGTTCGGGAGCGCCATCGTGACAGATACTTAGGACTGGCAAGGCGGATCTTCGTGACCGCCATGGAGGATAGAATCCTACGCTGCGGCGGGTTTCGCTGCTGAGAGGAAATGTAACACGACGTCGTTGACCATCCGTCGAGTGCACCAACGTGCGCAGACCCCACCGAACATCCGACCGAACCAGCGTGCAGGAGTCGCCTCGGGCAGGGCGTAGTCGATGAACACACGGAAGCATGAGCCGCCACTCTGCGGCGCTATGTCGAAACCCATTCGATAGTGCCCGATCACGAGCAGTCGAGGCAGACCGACCGTTTCCCAGACCTTGCGGTGTGGCGGATCGCGTTCCATCACTACCTCTTCTACGAAGAGCCGGATTCCAAGGATCCGACCGATCAGACGAATCCGAGAGCCGATCCTTCGCCCACGGCCTTCGTCGACCTCGATTGTCATTCGCGCTCCTGCCATACCTACAGAGGATCGGCTCATGTGAGAGGACAGTCGGGTGTGATCGTCAGCTTGCTCAAAGAGTTCACGCGCACGCGCCTGAACGATGTGACTGCACTCGTAGTGGTACGGCAAGGCGCGCATGCGGCTACCGTTGTGCACGACGGAAGTCGTGCAGCTGGTTGTAAACCCATGCGTAGACCACGCCAGTCATGAAACCGATCACGGCAATACCGATCAGGCCGCGAAGGAAGCCCATGAGCATCGGCGGTGCCGTCGCCTTGATCATCTGCAGATCCAGACCGTGCATCCAGCTATTTACGAAGCCGATCGACTCTTCGGGCCACAATGCGACTGCTACGGCACATAGAGAATTCAACAGCGCCGCAGTGACCGCAACCGCGGTTCCTGTCGCCAGGACAGAATGTCTGATCACCTCGCACCTCCAGTGAGAGTTCTTAAGCTAGCGAATCTGGCGGCCAGGACCATTCGGGCAACTACGTAGCCGACAGTTCGGCCGAGAAAGGCCGCGCGTCGCCCGCTCGATGTCGATCATGACCTCAACGCTTGCGTCTCTCGAAGCTTTGAACGCGGCCTTCCTGCCGCTCGTGCCGGAAGCCTCGAGCGGCGGCATTGGAGTGTCGACCCGGACGTCAGCACCAGGTAGTTGACGGCCAGGGTTGATAGGTACATCTACGAACTGGGCAGCCCTTCATTGCAGGCTAGGCTGGGGTAACCTTGGATGCTTCGGTGAGTAAACGAGCGTACGCGAGAGGAAAACAGGATGATTCAACCGACAGAACGCAAGCGAGCAGCGAAAGTGCCCGCCCTGCCGCGCAACGACGAGATTGCGATCGTGGGATTCACGCTGAAGGTCGTACGGCCCGAGGGCGTGCGCAAAGCAGTGCATCGTACGCCCGCTGAGCCGTCGTCACGGGAATGTTACGGTTGTGTCGAGTGGTTCAACTACCGGCAGCATCCGCCGGCGTGACGTGCAGTGCGCACACCTGATGGCGCGACAAACGCTCGCAGTTGTCAATCGTCGTCTCAGTGACTGAGAAACACGCGGAGCTCGAGGCCGTCGACGCATGGTGGCGCGCGGCAAATTACCTGAGCGTGGGGCAGATCTATCTTCTCGACAATCCGCTCCTCAGGGAGCCGCTCATCGCGCGACATGTGAAGCGGCGCATTCTCGGTCACTGGGGCACAACGCCCGGTCAGAATTTCATCTACGCGCACCTCAACCGAATCATCCGCAAACGCGATCTCGACATGATCTACGTCGCTGGGCCCGGGCACGGTGGTCCCGCCCTGGTGGCGAACTGCTACCTCGAAGGCACTTACAGCGAGATCTATCCGCACATCTCGCAGGATGAGGCGGGACTCAAGAAGCTGTTCCGGCAGTTTTCCTTTCCTGGCGGAATTCCAAGTCACGTGGCGCCCGAAACACCGGGATCCATTCACGAGGGCGGAGAGCTTGGCTATTCGCTGAGTCATGCTTTCGGCGCAGCCTTCGACAACCCGAGTCTCATTGTCGCCTGCGTCATTGGCGACGGTGAGGCGGAGACCGGGCCCCTCGCGACGGCATGGCATTCCAACAAGTTTCTCAACCCGGCGAGCGATGGTGCCGTGCTGCCGATTCTGCACTTGAATGGCTACAAGATCGCGAACCCGGCCGTGCTCGCCCGCATTCCACGCGCGGAGCTGCGCAAGCTCCTGGAGGGTTGCGGCTGGACACCGTATTTCGTCGAGGGGGATCAGCCGCAGCCGATGCATGCGGCAATGGCGGCGACACTCGATCAGATCATCGATCAGATCCACGAAAGTCAGCGTGCCGCAAGAGCGCAAGGTGCCCGCGCAAGACCGCAGTGGCCCATGATCGTGCTCGCCACCCCCAAGGGCTGGACCGGCCCTCAAGTCGTTGATGGATTGCCGGTGGAGGGTACCTTTCGTGCCCATCAGGTGCCCTTGTCCGATCCCGTCGGAAATCCCTCGCATCTGCGCCAGCTCGAGTCCTGGTTGCAGAGTTATCGGGCGCACGAGCTTTTCGATGCACGGGGTCGCTTGGACACGCAGCTCGCCGCGATGGCACCGATAGGCGAGCGGCGCATGAGCTCCAATCCGCATGCCAACGGCGGTCGGCTGCTTGAAGATCTGCACATGCCGCAGGTCGGCGAGCACATGATCGACGTAGCTTCGCCCGGGAGCACATCGGCGGCAGACACGCGCGTGCTTGCGGGTTTCTTGCGCGAGGTTATCGCGCTCAACGAGGAGCGGTGCAATTTCCGCATTTTCGGGCCCGATGAAACGATTTCGAATGGCCTTGCGGAAGTCTTCGCCGTGACCAACCGGCAATGGAATGCAGAGCTCGCACCGACGGATGAGTATCTTGCGCCGCAGGGTCGCGTGCTGGAGGTGCTGAGTGAGCACCAGTGCCAGGGATGGCTCGAGGGATATCTGCTCACGGGCCGACATGGGGTCTTCAACAGCTATGAGGCCTTCATTCACATCGTGGACTCGATGTTCAATCAGCATGCCAAATGGTTGAAAGTATCAGCAGGTCTCGATTGGCGGCCGAGGATCGCGGCGCTCAACTATCTGCTCGCGTCTCACGTCTGGCGGCAGGATCACAACGGGTTCACTCACCAGGATCCGGGCTTTCTCGATGTCGTCGTCAACAAGATGGCGGTCGGTCGCGTATATCTGCCGCCGGACGCCAATTGCCTGCTGGCCGTCATGGATCACTGTCTACGCTCTCGTCACTGCGTAAATGTCATCGTGGCTGGCAAGCATGAGGCTCCGCAGTGGCTGGCGGCGGAGACGGCGATCCAGCACGTCGCGGCCGGTATCGGTATCTGGCGCTGGGCGAGCAACGATGAGCACGGCGACCCGGACGTAGTCATGGCCTGCGCGGGCGATGTTCCCACTCTCGAGACGCTGGCAGCCGTTTCGATCCTGCGCCGCGCCTTTCCGGAGGTGAAGATCCGGGTCGTGAACGTCGTGGACCTTATGAAGCTCGAGCCTCAGTCGGAGCATCCGCACGGCCTTTCCGACCCGGATTTCGATGCGATCTTCACCACCAACAAACCCATCATTTTTGCGTTTCACGGTTATCCGTGGCTCATCCATCGGCTGGCGTACCGCCGCACGAATCACGCCAACCTGCACGTGCGCGGCTACAAGGAGGAGGGCGCGATCACGACGCCGTTCGACATGGCTGTCTTGAATGACCTCGACCGGTTTCATCTCGTTGAGGACGTTATCAACAGACTGCACCGGTCAGACGAGCCCGCACGGGATCTGAAACTGCAGATGCAGCGCTCCCTGGCCGAGCACCGCCGATACATCGTCGAGCACGGCATCGACATGCCCGCGATCCGGGACTGGGCCTGGGCTTCCTAGCAGTCTCGCGCCCGCGAGTCCCGGTGCCACCGGACGCGGCGCGAGCAGGAATCAGTCCGACTGCCACCAGGCCAGAAACTCATCGAACTCGATAGCGCCGTCGCGGTTGCGATCGATCGCCTCGAAGCCGACGCGGCACTCTTCCTGCGACATGCCCGCTTCGAGGTCGCCCAGGAAGTTCACGAACTCGTCGAACTGCATACGGCCGTCGTGATCTTCATCGAAATATTCGAAATCCTCGCGCAGCTCGGCGCGTTTCTCGGCATCGCGGGTGCGTTCGCGGTTTGCGCTCATGGTTGCTTGCTCGCAGTGTTTGTTTGAATCCCGTACGTAGCGCATGGATCTTGGTACGTGCGGACCGCCGACGCCATACGCATTTACACCGATGCCAATGCTCGAAACTCAGGAGGCAGTCAACGCCCTCAAGAGAACGAGCAGCTCATCGGCGTCCACAGGCTTGCTGATGATGCGCAGATTTTTGTCCGCGGACAGTTCCTTGATCGCGCGCGAGGTGTCGCCGGTTACCAGAATCGCCTTCAGTTTCGGATCGAGCACGGCTCGCAGCGCCGCGATTACCTCCGTACCGGTTCGTTCATCAGCCAAATGATAGTCGGTGACCAGCACGCTGAGATCGGGATTGTTGCGAGCCTGCTGCTCGGCCTCCGTCAGCGAAGTCGCCGTGGTGACGCGGTAGCCATCGACCCGGAGCAGCATGCGCGTCGCCGCCAGCACCGCCGGATCATCTTCGACCAGGAGAACATGCGATCGCTGCGGGCTGCGCGCGTTCGCAGTCGAGGACGTCGTGGCCGCAGGCGGTGTAGCCCGGTCACTGCCGCTGCCTTGCGGCAAGTCGAGTGTAAAGGCGGAACCCTTGCCGGGCTCGGAGTGCACGTTGAGCCGCAGACCGAGGAGCTTCACCAGGCGTTGCACGATGCTCAGGCCCAGCCCGTAACCTTCGCGCACCGAATTGGTCGGCACGCCCACCTGGTAAAACTCATCATAGATATAGCGAAGCTGATCCGCCGGAATGCCGATCCCAGTGTCAACCACCTGGATGCGCACCGTGGCTGCCTCGTGCAAGCAGCGCAGGTGCACGACACCCTGGCGCGTGTACTTGATGGCATTCGTCATCAGATTGCGCAGGATCTGCTCCACCAGCGAGCGGTCGCAATGCACGTAGTCCACGCATGGCTCGATCTGCAGCTCCAGTCCCTTGGTCGCAGCCAGCGCGGCGAATTCCCGGCGCAATTCCTCGAGCAAGCTCGCCACGGTGAAATCGCTGAGCTCCGGCTTGATGGCTCCTGATTCGAGCTTGCTGATGTCGAGCAGTGCGTTGAGCAGCCGCGACATGGCGCTGATCGCCTGCTCCTGCTGGGCCAGCACGTCGCCGAGGTCGGGGCTGTCCGTCATCCGGCGCAGCGTGCCGTTCAGCAGTGAGAGGGCCTGCAGGGGCTGGCGCAGGTCGTGACTCGCCGTGGCGAGGAAGCGGCTCTTTGCCAGGTTGGCACGGTCCGCTGCTTCGCGTGCGTCATCGGCAATCCGCCGCGCCTGGTCCGCCGCTTCGCGTGCCGCCATTAGTTCTGCCTGGATGCGTTTGCGACTCGTGACATCACGAATAGACGCGGCAACGAGTGCCCGATCGCCGTCCTGAATCGGGCTCAGGCTGATCTCGACGGGGAACTCCAGACCATCGCGACGCCGTGCGAACAACTCCAGGCCCGCGCCCATCGGGCGCATGCGTCCATCGACGCCAAACTGCTCGCGATGGTGGCCATGCCGCTCGCGAAAGCGCTCCGGCAGCAGGCAGTCGACGCAGCGGCCAATGAGGTCACGGCGCTCATAATCAAAAACCGTGAGTACCTGCTGATTCGCGAACAGGATCGTTCCGGCTTCATCGACGATTACCATGGCGTCCGGGGCGGCTTCGAGGGCGTGCCGCACGAGTTCGGACGATAACTGCTGCGACATGCGCTGATCCCGTTCTGCAGACGATTGTGCATCCCTCGAAATAGGGACGCAACGCTGAGGGTTCACTCCTGCGCGGCCACCTCTAGTCATTCCGAAGTCCAACGACGGCAGGACCATGCATCGCCTGACGGGTCGCGCGTGCCAGTCGACGGCTTCTGGTCGATCAGCGTGTACAACGCGAAGGGATTTTTTGAGAAGAACGCGCTCGACAGTTACTCGCTTAACAACCTCACGGCCAAGCCGAACAGGGACGGGTCCTTCAGGGTGCAGTTCGGCGGTTGCACCGCGAAGACGATGAACTGCCTCGTCACGCCATCGGGCTGGAGCTACGTGGTGCGCCCGTATCGGCTGCGCCGGCAGATCCTGGACGGCACGTGGCAGTTTCCGGAGGCAAAACCCGTGCAGTGATTGCTGGATGAGTTCGCGCGTCCCTGTCGCCGCTGCGGCAATCACGTATGGCGTAAGCGAGCAGGTGGTCGATAGGATGGTGCCTCAAGCAGGGGAGACCACGATGAAGTCCTCAGGAACGCAGAAGCTCAGCTCCGCCCCGCTCATCGGAGGCGTGGCATTGATAAGTCTCTTGTTGTCCGTGTGTCTGTGGGCGGAAGCTGCCGATCCCGCCATCGGAACATGGGAGCTCAATCTCGCAAAGTCGCACTTTGAGCCCGGTCCAGCGCCCAAGAGTCAGGTGCGTACCTACGAAGTTCCCACGCAGGTGACACAGTTGAAAGCCAGAGGAGTTGACGCCGAAGGAAGACCGACAACCGTAATGTATCCCGCGCCACAAGCCGCAGGAGTCGTAAGGATGATGGCTAAGGCGAGTTGACGCCGATGGCAAGGCCACGCTCGAGCGAATATACGGCCGGCTATGACGGCAAGGATTACCTGTTCACCGGCAACCTCAACGCGGACGCGATCTCGTTCAAGCGCATCGACGACTTCACAGTCGAGGCGACGACGAAGAAAGCCGGCAAGGTCTGTGACCAGTGGCACCCGCGCAGTTTCCAAAGACGGCAAAGTCATGACAATCACGCAGAAAGGGACCAACGCAAAGGGCGAGCAGGTCAGCAATACGCTGGTATTTGACAAGCGATAGCACGGCGACACCGATATCGGCGGCGGCTGGTAGTACATCGATAGCCAACGCCTATCCGATAGATAGAAACAATCAATTCGATACTTACGATAGCTCAGGGCTTAGATTCTGCGCATGCGTGAACCGGGTGAATTGACCGCAGAGACTGGGGAGAAAGGCACATGTCGATCGAAGCAGAATGCCCGTTCAATCACACTGCGGGCGGCGGCACTACGAACCGTGACTGGTGGCCGAACCAATTGCGGCTCGACATCCTGCACCAGCATTCTTCCAAGTCGAATCCGATGGGGGAGAAGTTCGACTACGCCAAAGAGTTCAAGACTCTCGACCTCGCGGCTGTCAAGAAAGATCTCGCAGCGCTGATGACCGACTCCAAGGACTGGTGGCCCGCGGACTTCGGCCACTACGGGCCTCTAATGATTCGCATGGCCTGGCATAGCGCCGGCACTTACCGCACCGGTGATGGCCGCGGCGGCGGTGGCAGAGGTCAGCAGCGATTCGCGCCTCTCAACAGCTGGCCTGACAACGTCAGCCTCGACAAAGCACGGCGCCTCCTCTGGCCGATCAAGCAGAAGTATGGCCGCAAGATCTCCTGGGCCGACCTGATGATCCTTGCTGGCAACGTCGCGCTCGAAACGATGGGATTCAAGACCTTCGGTTTCGGTGGCGGTCGCGAGGACGTGTGGGAGCCGGATCAGGACGTCTACTGGGGCGCCGAGAACAAGTGGCTGGACGACAAGCGCTACTCCGGCGAGCGCGATCTGGAAAATCCGCTCGCTGCCGTGCAGATGGGTTTGATCTATGTGAATCCGGAAGGCCCGAACGGCAATCCGGATCCGATCGCTGCCGCGAGAGATATCCGCGAGACGTTCGGCCGCATGGCGATGGATGACGAAGAAACCGTCGCGCTGATTGCTGGTGGTCACACTTTCGGCAAGACGCACGGCGCCGGCCCCGCGACACATGTGGGGGCGGATCCGGAATCGGCCGGCATCGAAGAGCAAGGCCTCGGCTGGAGGAGCAGCTTCGGCACGGGCATCGGCACTGACTGCATCACAAGCGGCCTGGAAGTCACGTGGACCACCACGCCGACAAAGTGGGGCAACAACTTCTTCTGGAACCTGTTCGGCTACGAATGGGAGCTGACGAAGAGCCCGGCCGGCGCGCAGCAGTGGCGGCCGAAGGGTGGTGCGGGCGCCGGTACGGTCCCGCATGCGCACGACCGTTCAAAGCGTATCGCGCCTTCCATGCTCACCACGGACCTCTCCCTGCGGTTCGACCCTGCTTACGAAAAGATCTCGCGGCGCTTCATGGAGAACCCGGACCAGTTCGCAGATGCGTTCGCGCGCGCCTGGTTCAAGCTGACCCACCGCGACATGGGTCCTCGCGCACGCTATCTCGGCCCGGAAGTGCCCGCGGAAGATCTGATCTGGCAGGACCCGATCCCCAAGGTCGATCACAAGCTGATCGACGCCGAGGACATCGCCTCGCTCAAGAGCACGGTGCTGGCCTCCGGACTGACGGTCTCGGAGTTGGTTTCGACCGCCTGGGCTTCCGCGTCCACGTTCCGCGGCTCCGACAAGCGCGGCGGTGCAAACGGTGCCCGCATTCGCCTGGCCCCGCAGAAGGATTGGGAAGTCAACCAGCCCGCACAGCTCGCGAAAGTGCTGCTGACGTTGGAGAGCATCCGTGAGACGTTCAATGGCGCGCAGTCCGGCGGCAAGAAAGTTTCACTCGCCGACCTGATCGTGCTCGCCGGCTGCGCAGGCATCGAGCAAGCTGCGAAGAACGCCGGCCACAATGTGACGGTTTCCTTCACGCCGGGACGCATGGACGCCTCGCAGGCGCAAACCGATGTGACGTCCGCCGCCGTGTTGGAACCGATCGCGGACGGTTTTCGCAACTACCTCAAGACGAAATTCTCTGTATCGGCCGAGGCGCTGCTGGTCAATCGGTCGCAATTGCTGACGCTGACTGCGCCTGAGATGGCGGTTCTTGTTGGCGGCATGCGTGTCCTCAATACCAACTTCGGACAGACCAAACACGGCGTCTTTACCAAGCGGCCGGGGGCGCTGACCAACGACTTCTTCGTGAACCTGCTCGACATGGCTACCGAGTGGAAAGCGGTCTCGAAGGACGCCGACGTGTTTGAAGGCCGCGAACGCGCTACGGGTGAAGTCAAGTGGACCGCGACGCGTGTCGATCTCGTAATCGGCTCAAACTCCCAGCTCCGCGCTCTCGCTGAAGTCTATGCATGTGCGGATTCCCAGGAGAAGTTTGTCCATGACTTTGTCGCGGCCTGGAACAAGGTAATGAACCTCGACCGCTTCGGAAGTGAGGATGTGCTCCACAAGTTGCCGGAGCGGTAAACTCGCGGAGAAGGAGTTCTGATCGAGCTGTGCCAGGCGAGTGGTCGCCGGTGGAGCATGATCGAATACACGACCGGGCCGATCCGTCATGAGGTCACGGTCGTGAAGGCGAGCTTTGTCATCTCGACGGAAACTCACTCCTGCGCCGCGAGCTGTTCGGCCTGATATTCCTGCGTCAACGGCCCGATCAGCTCATCGAGGCGGCCATCGATGATGTCCGGCAAACGGTAGATCGTCAGCTCGATGCGATGATCGGTGACGCGCCCCTGCGGGAAGTTGTAGGTACGGATCCGCTCGCTGCGATCGCCGGAACCGATCTGGAGCTTGCGTGTCTGAGCCTGCTCGCGCTGCTGCTTTTCCTGCTCTGCAGCGAGCAGCCGCGCCTTGAGCAAGGAAAGCGCCCGGGATCGATTCTTGTGCTGGGAGCGTTCGTCCTGGCACTCCACGACGATCCCGGTCGGCAGGTGGGTGATGCGCACCGCGGAGTCGGTCTTGTTGACGTGTTGTCCGCCGGCACCCGACGCGCGATAGGTGTCGACGCGTAACTCTGCGGGATTGAGCTCGATCTCCTCGATTTCCTCGAGCTCCGGAAGAATCGCTACGGTGACTGCCGAGGTATGAATGCGACCCTGTGCTTCGGTCTGCGGTACGCGCTGCACGCGATGGGTTCCGGATTCGAACTTGAGCCTGGAAAACGCGCCACGCCCCACGATGCGACTGATGATCTCCTTGTAGCCGCCATGCTCGCCCGGATTCTCGCTCAGGACTTCAACGCGCCAGCCCTGCGTCTCGGCGTAGCGCGCGTACATGCGAAACAGGTCGCCAGCGAACAATGCAGCCTCGTCTCCACCGGTCCCGGCGCGCACTTCGAGGAAGATGTTGTTGTCATCCCGCGGATCTTTCGGCACCAGCAGCTGCTGCAGCGCTGTCTCCTCGGCTTCGAGCCGAGCGCCGAGCGTTTGCATCTCTTCCTCGCCGAGTGTGCGCGTCGCTGGATCCGGGTCGGCCGCCATCTCCTGCGCGGCGCTCAGGTCCTGCTCGATGCCGCGAAACCCCGCGAACCGCTGCGCTACCGGTTCGAGTCGCGCGTACTCCATGGAAAGCTCGCGGAAGCTCTTCTGGTTGGAGGTCGCAGTGGGTTCCGCGAGCAGACGGCCGACCTCTTCGAAGCGTTCGGCAAGTCTTTCAAGTTTCTGACGGATGGAGGCCTTCATGACGGCGCGCGATTGTGGGGCCGGTCCCACCACAACACAAGACGGCAACACGAGACCGCACGGAAGTGCCTGTGAGCTATAGTTACGCCATGCACAGAGTTCATGCGTCGATTCGCCGCGTCATCGTATTGAGCAGCCTCGCAGCACTGGCGTGCGGCTGCGCCACGACAACACCCCAACAGCCCAGTCGCACGGCCACGAAGAATGCCACCGATGCCGATACGCACCTGGTGATCGCTGAGATCGCCCTGCAGCGCGGCGATTCCCTGGCGGCGGCGACGGAATATCTGGCGGCTACGCGCGCATCGCCGGACGTGAACCTCGCCGAGCAGGCTACGAAGATTGCCTTCGACAACGATCAGCAAAGCATTGCCATCGATGCTGCGCGGCGTTGGCTGGAGCTGGATCCCAAGAGTGTACCCGCGCATCGCTATCTGGCGGTGACGGCCCTGCGCCTGTATCGCTTGCAGGAGGCAACCGAGAATTTCGAGCCAGTGCTGGCGAGCTATCCGACTCCCGGCGAGGGATTTATGGATCTCTCCAACACGATGGGCGCCGAGGACAACGCCTATGGTGTCCTGCAGGTGACTCGTGCGCTCGCCGCCCCGCACTCGCGCGTGGCAGAAGCTCACTATGCGGTCGGCGCCGCGGCGCTGCGAACCTATGACTACAAGCTTGCCGTGGACAGCGCACGCCGCGCAGTCGCGATCAATCCAAAGTTGCTGGAAGCCCAGCGATTGCTCGCGCGCGCGCTGGTGGTCAAGGGCGATACTGCCGAAGGAATCGGCATCGCGCGCGCCCAGGTGCAAGGCGCCGACGATGTCGAATCACGGCTGGAGGTCGTACTGCTGCTTTCGGCTGCCGGCTTTGACACCGAAGCGCGCGAGGAGCTTACGAAACTCCTCGACGTGCCGGATGCGCGTGCCGAGGCGCTTCGGAGCCTCGGCGCGTTAGACCTGAACGAGGGCAAGCTCGACGACGCCACGCAGCGCTTCAACGATCTGCTCAGCACCGGGCGTTACGTCGGCCTCTCGTTCTACTCACTCGGCAACGTGCAGGAACGCCGGCGCGATGCGCTCAGGGCGATTCGCTACTACACGCGCGTCACCGCGGGCCCGCTCGCGGCGGACTCGCAACTGCGCGCGGCAAGATTGCTCGTGAATACCGGCGCCCGCGATCAGGCAATAGAACTGCTCGACTCCTATGTCGAAGAACACCCGGAGGACTACGTTCAGATCTCGATCGGCCGAGCGCGTCTGCTGGCTGACGAAGGGGACGCTGATGCGGCCCTGGACCTGATCGAGCAAAGTCTGGCGCGCTACCCCGACAACCAGGCATTGCAGTACTCGCGCGGCCAGATGCTGGAGCGCGTCGATCGCGTCGATGAAGCGATCAGCGACCTGCGCACGATGGTGAAGCAGCGCCCAGGCGATCCGTTGGCGATGAATGCCCTGGGCTATACGCTCGCCGATCACTCGCTGGATCTGAAGGAAGCCCGTTCCCTGATCTCCAAGTCACTGGCGATGACACCGGATAGCCCCGCCATCCAGGACAGCATGGGATGGGTGCTGTTCAAGCAGGCGCAGTATAAGGAATCGATGCGTTGGCTCACTCGCGCTTACGCGAACGAGAAGGACGCTGAGATCGCAGCTCACCTCGGAGAGACACTGTGGGCCATGGGGCAGCACACGCAGGCGCGCGCCATCTGGGACCAGGCTCTCGCTGCGGAACCCAACCATCGCTATCTGCTCAATACGCTGCGCCGCTATCCCGACTAGTCGTGGGGTGCGCTTTCGTGCGGCGTTCCGTTTCCTTCGCGCTCGCCTCGCTGCTCGCGACCAGCACGCTCTTCACCGCCTGCACTTCGCTGCCCACAGTTCCGGCGACGGATTGGCCGTCGGCGAGGACCGCGCGCCAGGCGCTCTCGCACTGGGAAATGTCAGGCAGAGCAGCAGTGGCGACGGAAAATCAGGGCTGGAGCGCGAACGTCACCTGGAATCAGGCTGAGCAGATATCGGAGCTGAACCTGCAGGGTGCGCTCGGCGTCGGTGGCGTGCACGTGCGCAGTGACGGGCAATCGGTTGAGATCGACACCAGCAAGGGCGAGAAGATTTCGGATCAGGACGCAGCCGCGGCGCTCGAGCGCGTGATCGGTGTGGCGCTGCCCATTTCAAGCTTGCGCTACTGGTTGCTCGGCGTGCCGGCACCCGGTTTCGACGCTGAGGAGGAACTGGACACGGAGGGACGCCTCGCGGCACTCAGGCAGAATGGATGGTCGATGGCGTACGACCGATACGAATATCAGAACGGCGCCTGGCTGCCGGGCCGCGTACGACTCGAAAGTGGTCCGGTTCGCGTCAAGGTAGTTGTCGATCACTGGAGCTTGTGAGGTGACCGCCAAAGTCTCGAATCCCGGGACTAGCTTCCCTGGCGTGGCGCCCTGGCCGGCACCGGCGAAGCTCAATCTCTTTCTTCATGTCCTCGGCCGCCGGCCCGACGGCTATCACGAGCTGCAGACAGCATTTCAGTTTGTCGATCTGTGCGACGAGCTCATCTTCGAGCCACGCGAGGACGGCAGAATCGTGCGCGCCGAAGGTCCCGCCGAGATCCCCGCGAGCGCTGATCTCAGCATCCGCGCCGCCGAGCGGCTGCAGGCGCAGGCGGGCGCGAATGGAAGCGGGGTCACGATTCGATTGCGCAAGAGGATTCCGCTGCAGGGCGGACTGGGCGGCGGGAGCTCCGATGCCGCGACGGTCCTGGTCGCCCTCAATCGGCTCTGGAACCTCGGTCTCGGCACAGAGGAGCTGGCGCGCATCGGCCTTGAGTTGGGCGCGGACGTGCCTGTTTTTGTTCAAGGTCATGCCGCCTGGGCGGAGGGAGTAGGGGAGCGATTGCAGCCCATCGAGCCACCGGAAACTGCGTACCTGGTGATTCGCCCGGGCTGTGCGGTGAGCACCGCTGAGGTGTTTCAGGCCCCTGAATTGACACGAAATTCCCCCGCCATCACAATACGCGCCTTTTTGAAGTCGGGGGGTCGGAACGACTGCGAGCCGCTGGTGCGCTCACGGTTCCCCGAGGTGGCTGCGGCGCTCGATTGGCTGGGCCGATTTGCTCCGGCGAGATTGACTGGTACGGGCTCGTGCATCTTCGCGCCGTTCGCCAACCGCGAGCAGGCGCAGGCGGTGGCGAGCCAGGTGCCGGCGCGCTGGCAGGGTTTCGTGGTTCAAGGGCGCAATCGCTCGCCGTTGCTGGATCGGATCGCGGCGGACGAGTGAAATTGCGTTCGGGCAGGCGCACCCTCAGCGCTGTAGAGCGGGTTTTCGGCTGGGGTGTCGCCAAGCGGTAAGGCAGCGGGTTTTGATCCCGCCATACGGAGGTTCGAATCCTTCCACCCCAGCCACTATGAACCACACGGGACCACCAACAGAACGAGCGTCGATGGCGCTGTTTTCGGGCAACGCCAACCCGGTGCTCGCGCAGGAAATCGCGCGTCACCTGATGGTGCCGCTCGGGCGCGCGGTAGTCGGGCGGTTCAGCGACGGAGAAGTGAACGTCGAGCTGATGGAGAACGTGCGTGGACGCGACGTCTTCATCGTGCAACCGACCTCGTCCGCCGGCGAACGACAATTTGATGGAGCTGCTGCTCCTCGTGGATGCCTGCCGGCGCTCGTCCGCCGCGCGCATCACCGCCGTCGTACCATACTTCGGTTATGCACGGCAGGACCGGCGCATGCGCGGCGCCCGCATGGCGATCGCGGCCAAACTCGTGGCGAACATGATCGCGAGCGCGGGCGTCGATCGGTTGCTGAGCGTCGATGTGCACGCGGAGCAGATCCAGGGATTCTTCGACATCCCGTTCGACAACGTGTATGCCTCGCCGGTGTTGCTCGGCGATGCGTGGAAGCAGGGCTACGACAACATGGTGGTCGTATCCCCGGACGTGGGCGGCGTGGTGCGCGCGCGAGCGCTCGCGAAGCGCCTCGATGATGCAGAACTTGCCATCATCGACAAGCGCCGTCCGCGGCCGAACGAATCGAAGGTGATGAACATCATCGGCGAGGTCAAGGGCAAGACCTGCGTGATGATCGACGACATGGTGGATACCGCGGGCACGCTGTGCCAGGCGGCGCAGGCGCTCAAGGACGAGGGCGCAAAGCGAGTGGTCGCGTACATCACCCACCCGGTGCTCTCGGGCGGCGCGGCGGAGAAGATTTCAAAGTCGGTGCTCGACGAGATCGTCGTCACCGACACGATCCCGCTGCGCGCCGACGCGCAGGCCTGCCGCAAGATCCGGCAGCTGAGCGTGTCGGCACTGCTGGCGGAGACGATCCGGCGCATCAGGGACGAGGAGTCGGTGAGCAGTTTGTATATTGATTGAAGAGTGGGCGATTGATGAGTTGTGCCACCTCTGGTCGCGGAGCGTGGTGTGTTTGAAGTGAATTGAACGGAGAGAGAAGCAAATGAAGATTTCATTCGAACTCGGCGCCGAGTTCCGGGACGAGGAGCAGGGCAAGGGTGCGAGCCGCCGCCTGCGTCATCTCGGCAAGGTGCCTGGAATTCTGTACGGCGGCCATCGCGAACCGCGCGGGCTGTCGCTCGATCACCAGAAGCTGCTGGCGTTGCTCAACAACGAGCGCTTCTACAGCACCATCGTGAATGTGAAGGTCGGCGATCAGACGCAGGCCGCCATTCTGAAGGACGTGCAGCGCCACCCGGCACGCAACGCCATATTGCACGTGGATCTTCAGCGCGTAGTGGAGACCGAGAAGATCCGGATCCGCGTCCCGCTGCATTTCCATGGCGAATCGATCTCACGCGGCGTGAAGGAGCAGGGCGGTATCGTTTCGCACCAGAAGACCGATATCGACGTGAGCTGCCTGCCGAAGGACTTGCCGGAATTCATCGAGGTGGATGTTTCGGGCCTGTCACTCAACCAGAGCCTGCACTTGTCCGACCTCAAGGCGCCGGAAGGCGTGACGTTCACCGAGCTCGCGCACGGGCGCGACGCGACGGTCGTCTCGGTGCACGCGCCGCGTGCCGAGGAGCCGGAGCCGACGGCGGTGGCCGCAGCTGTGGAAGGTGCAGTGCCGGTCGAAGGTGCAGCAGCTGTGCCGGGCGCCGCGCCTGGCGCACCGGGTGCAGCACCGCCTGCTGCTGCCGGAGCAGCGCCTGCCGAAGCGGCGGGTGGCAAGAAGGAAGAGGCCAAGAAGGAGCCCGAGAAGAAGGGCAAGAAGAAAGACTAGCGCGAACCGCTTGTCTTTCGTGTGGGCCGCCTTCGGGCGGCCCACTGATTTCGCGAGTCTCGGACCGGTTTCTCAACCATGGCTTCGTTCCCGCTTCGACTCATCGTCGGTCTTGGCAATCCCGGGCCGGAGTACGCGCTCACGCGTCACAACGCCGGCTTCTGGTTCGCCGACGCACTCGTGCGCCAGTACGACGGGAATTTCCGTGCGCAGCGCCGCTTCCAGGGCGAGCTCGCAAAGATTCGCATCGGGGAGCAGGACATCGAGATTTTCAAGCCGCTGACTTTCATGAATCGCGGCGGACTCGCGGTGAAGAGCCTCCTCGATTACCGCGAGATCGACCTCGCACAGGTGCTGGTTGCGCATGACGAGCTCGATCTGCCGGTCGGCACGGTGCGCCTCAAGTTCGGCGGCGGCGCGGGCGGACACAATGGCCTCAAGGACCTGATCGCCCATCTCGGCGGCAAGTTCTGGCGCGTGCGGTTCGGTGTCGGGCATCCCGGCAGCAAGGACGATGTCCTCGATTACGTCCTGCGGCGCGCGCCGGCGGCCGAGGAGGACCAGATCATCCAGCGTGTCGGCGCTGCGGTTGAGATTCTGCCAGTGCTTCTCGACAAGGGCGCCGAACACGCCATGAACAAGCTGCACCGATCGAATCCCACCGCGCAGCCGGAAGAGCAGGAGCCCGAGGCCTGACTCGAGGCCGTATCGCCCCATGCCTATTCAATGTGGAATCGTCGGTCTTCCGAATGTCGGCAAGTCGACACTCTTCAATGCCCTCACGCGCGCGCAGATCGCGGCCGAGAACTATCCCTTCTGCACCATCGATCCGAACGTCGGCGTGGTACCGGTGCCCGATCCGCGCCTCGAGCAGCTCGCGGCGATCGCCAAGCCCGAGAAGATCCTGCCGACGACGGTCGAGTTCCTCGACATTGCGGGCCTGGTAGCGGGCGCATCGAAAGGCGAGGGGCTCGGCAACCAGTTCCTCGCGCATATCCGTGAGGTCGATGCGATTGCACACGTCGTGCGGTGTTTCGAGAACGACGACGTGGTCCACGTCTCGGGGCGCATCAATCCTCTGTTTGACATCGACGTCATCAACACCGAGCTGGCGCTCGCCGATCTCGATACTGTCGAGCGCGCATTGCATCGCGCCGTCAAAGGCGCCAAGGCAAACGACAAGGACGCGATCGTGCGTCGCGATCTGCTCGAACGTCTTCGCAAGCACCTCGATTCGGGCTTGCCCGCACGCGCCTTGTCAGTCAGCGCTGCGGAGCGGGTCGTAATGAAGGAGTACCACCTGCTCACTGCGAAGCCGGTGATGTATGTCGCCAACGTCGCTGAGAATGGCTTCGAGAACAACCCGCACCTCGATGCCGTGCGCCAACGCGCGGAAGAAGAGAAGGCGGTGGTCGTCCCGGTGTGCGCGGCCATCGAAGCGGAGATCGCGCAGCTCGAGGCCGCGGACCGCAAGGATTTTCTGGATGAGCTGGGACTCGAGGAGCCCGGCCTCGACCGGGTGATCCGCGGCGCGTACCGGCTGCTGGGCCTGCAGACGTTTTTCACTGCGGGGCCCAAGGAAGTTCGCGCCTGGACAGTGCGTGCGGGCTCGACTGCACCGCAGGCCGCAGGCGTGATCCATACCGACTTCGAGCACGGTTTCATTCGTGCCGAAGTCATCGCGTTCGATGACTACATCGCGGGACGCGGCGAAGCGGGCGCGCGCGATGTGGGCAAGCTGCGCCTCGAGGGCAAGGAATACATCGTCCGTGAAGGCGACGTGATGCATTTTCGGTTCAACGTGTAGCTCGATCCGCCAAGCCGCGCGAGGGCAACGACAATGACAATGACGCTGGGCCTTCGGCTTGACAGCCCCGGGAGGCGCGTCGAGAATCGGCCGCCTTTTCGCCCGGCCGAATCAATGGTGAGGTAGCTCAGACGGTTAGAGCGAGGGATTCATAACCCCTAGGTCGGCGGTTCGATTCCGCCCCTCACCACCAGCTCCTCTCGGTTCGTTTCCGAAAGCGGGGACGTCGACCTCTCAGCGACGGAACCAGCCGGACAGCAGCACGCTGCGCAGCGCCTCCGGACCCGAGACAAATGCCGGTAAGACGGTCGGATCGGGATCCGGCCCGCGCCAAACTGGCTGACACGCGGTTCGTCACGTTGCGGCCGATGACCGCGACGCCCCAGTGACCGGATGTGTCCTCGAGTCCGAATCTCAGGCCCAGAGGCGCGAAAGAGCTCACATGGATAGAGCTCGCCGCGCTGGCTGAACATCGTGCCGCGATAGCGCAGGTCGATCCCGAAGCTGGCGCGCACGGCAGAAGCGAGTGCGTGCGAATATCCGAACGAGGCGACGCCGCTCCAGCGCGGAGCCTGGGTGAGTTGCAGGTCCCGACCGCCAATCTCTTCCGTGGCATCCGCCCACGTGATCGCGAGCCGTGCGTCAATGCCCTGGGGAGAAACCCAACTCGCCTCGAGCTCGACGCCCTGTGAGTGCACCGGCAAATTCGTGGTTACGAACGCCATTCCGTCGAAGGTTGTATCCTGGAAATCCGCGACGTCCATGTAGAACAGCGTGGCGCCGGCAAGAAACCGATCTGCAAGCGCGCGAAATCGCGTTCCCAGCTCCCACGAGGTTGCGGTCTCTGTCTCGATCCGCGCATCGTGCGCCGGATCAGCATTGGGCACGCTGGTTGTCTCGACGAAGCCGCCGAGTTTGTTGCCGCGACCAAAGCTCGCGTACACGGTTGCCTGGTCGCTCAAGTCGAACTGAACAGCAAGATTGCCATCGAGAAAGTGGCCATCGAACTCGAGCGGCGTCGGTGCGAACGGCGGATTGAGCGACAGTGTTCCAGAGTGTGAGCGGCGCGCTGTTGGAACGGCCATAGACCACGTCTTTGCGCTCGTCCGTCAGGCGCAAACCCGCAAACACTCGGATTCGATCGGTCGCGCGCCAGGTGCCATTGGCAAACACCGCGATCGAGCGCGTGTCCTGGCTGAAGTCGTTGGTGTACGGGCCATTGAAGAGCTGACCGGCAATCGGCGAGTCGGGCGGAAAGTCGGGTGTGTTCCAATACTCGGTCTCGACCGAGTGCCAGCTGCTGCTCAGATAGAACACCCCCGCCAGGTACTCGAGGGTCCCGCCCGCGGGCGACGCAACCCGCAGTTCCTGAGAGATCTGGTGGAATTTCTGGTCGCGCAGGAAGTCAACGTTTGCGCTCGCGTTGAAGTCGACATCGTCGAGCGTCGAGCCATCGAAGTCGACCCATGCGGTTTCCGATACCCAGCTGTGATCGCCCGTGTTGAAGTCGAAGTGTGCGCTGGCGATGTGGGCGCGCGTTTCGTGGTGTGAGTCGCCCCCGTCGCCGCGCGGCGTGAACGCGAACGAGTGATCATCGAGCGTGGAATCGCCGGCCCCGGCCGGCACGGATCCGGGTGGGCCGACGAGCTGCCCCGCGTTGCCGAGTCGCTCACGATCGTCGACTTGAAAGCGCAGAACACCGGATAGCCGTTCCGTGGGCTGCGTACGCAGCGTGAGGCGCACGCCGCTGTCCTGGTCCTCGGGCACGTCGTTGCCAGTGGCGTCGTTGCGAACCCAGCCGTGCCGGTCAAAATGTGCGCCGGCCAGCCGTAATGCGCTATCCGCTCCGAGCTGCAGATCGGCCCCTGCCTCGAGCGCGTAGCCGCCTCGCTCGGCATCCCAGGAACCGGCTCCGTCCAGCGCATTGGTTGCACCCGGCTCGCGCGAGACGACGCTCAGGGCTCCCACACTGGCGTTCTTGCCGACCTCAGTACTGTGCGGCCCGCGCACCACCTCGACGCGCTCGACATCGAACAGCGCGAGCGGATACAGAGCCCCTTTTGCGAGGTACGTCCCGTCGAGGAACAGCGCGATCGATTGATCGAGCGCCTGGGGACGCGCCGGCGTGCCTACGCCTCGCACGGTAAGCGCAAGCCCGTCATCGGCCGCGAGCGAAAACACCATCCCCGAAACCTGGCCCGCAAGGTCGACCAGGTCGCGCGTCGCAGTCGCGGCGATCATCGGCGCCGTCACGGCGTATATCGACGCTGGAACGTCTTCGAGCACTTGTGGTCGTTTGCGAGCCGTGACGACGATCTCGCCAAGGACCGGCTCGACCACGTCAGCTGCTCCGGACTTGACCGAAGCGGCGTGACTGGGTGTCATAGCCGCCCACGACAGCATGAGCAGTGACAGCGCGGTGGACGCGCGGTCACGCAGCGCTTCCCGACACGGTCCGTGCATGGATAACCCCCCAATTGGACGGTAGAGCTAGGATGCGCCGCCCGGCACGGAATGCCCACCATTGCGCGCGGTCCGGCAGGCCGATGCGTCCATTCGCCGACGTCGAGCCACACTCAGCGCGATGAGCGAGTTCAAAAGGATCAGCGTGGCTGCGTCCGCTGCACCGCCACCGCCGGAGGGCGGCGGCGGCGGCGGAGGAGGAGGCGGCGGCGCGTCGTCGTCGTCGGCGATAGCCACGAGCGCCCTTGTGTTCAAGAGCACGGCGCCGCCCGACGGCGAACGGATCTCAACGTTGAAATGTTCGACGCTTTCGTCGAGCGTGTCCTCGAGAATCGGAACCACGATTTGCCGCGGAGACGAGTCACCGTCCGCCCAATCCAGCCGGCCACTGACGGTCGCGAAGTCGTCTCCCGGTCGTTGCGGGCCCGAAGTCGTTATCGCCAGTCGTGGAATATTCGACGCTGACCGCGCCCGCGGAACCGCCGGTACGGGTCACCTCAATCGAGATCTGAACCGCGTCTTCGACGACATCGAGGCCGTAAGCGACATTGATGGCGCCGTGACCCTCCCGTTGATCCACCGAGTAGTCGAGTCAGGACTCCGTTTGGGGTCAAGGCGACGACGCGACCGTCGGCCAGGGGCTCGAGTAGTGTCGGGATGCTATCCCAATAGCCTAGGCCACCCTTCTCGAGGACGACCACGCCGCCATCGCCCCAGCCCGTGTCGAGCGTGTCCATCGGCAGCAAATCGGGCAATCGCCCAGCCGTCGCCACGATCTGCGTCAGACGTCGCGTCGTCCCAATAGAAGCCAAAAAGTAAGTACAGCCGACCATCCGCGCCAGTCTGAATCGGACGTGCCATTTGGGAAGGCAAATAGATCGAGATCGCTGAGTCGGCGAATCGCTCGTCGTTTTGAACAAGCCTTGCTGAGCGGCACCGGTGGTGCGCTGCACGGATCCGGCAATCTCGGTGCCGTTTTCGTTCAGCCGACGCAATTCAAATCCAAATTCCCCGTCCCGCAGATTCACTGCCGAAACCGTCAGCAGTTTACCGCTTTGGTCAGCGGCGAAACTCTGCAATCCAAGGCAATTGGTACCAGAGCTGGAAATCTTGAACTCGGCGTTCATCGCGGCACCGTCCACACCGAATGTCTGCAGCGCGGAGTCGCCGAGCAATGCATAAATGCCGGTATCGTCGCCGACCAGGAGGCTCCCGTCCGTGCGTAGGAGCAGACCCTGTGATGCCGTGGCAGACGTGGTTCGTGGCCTGACCGAAGGCCACCTTGCGATCCAACGAGCCATCTGCATTCAACCGTAGCAAGTGTGACAAGCGGGTAGGGTATGGGTAATCCCAGTAATTACTCCGCACTGAAGCCGCCGACGAGGACGCGACCGTCGGGCATGACTGCGAGCGCACTGGTGCCATCACCCGCGTTGCCAGAGCTTGTTAGATCGAAGCTGGCCAGTCCCCCATCGCCGAATGTCGCAACTGCGCTCCCTTGTGCATCCATTGCAAAGACCGCCATTTCGCCCTGCTCCCAACAGAAGCCACCGAGATAAACGCGACCATCTGCGTCCGCGCGCCACGAATAGGTGACGTCGGTATAATCCGTAAATTCATGATGTACGACGCCGGCAATGCCGAAGGTCGGATCCGGCGTGTCCTTCGCTGTCGAAGCGACGCAGTTCCAAGATTCGAGTCCCCGCCTACTTGCGAGGCAATCAGCAGCGATCCATCGGGCAGTCTTAAGCCGATGGCCCTGCCGTTGTTTGCAACGACCGTTCTTCCGTTTGTACCAAACGTCGGATCCACCTGGCCCGGCGTTGCACCTTGTGCCGTTGCTGTAATAGAGATCGCCAGAATCGCTGCCCGTGCAACGTGGCTGTAGATTGATGTCTGAAGCATGGTCGTTCTCCCCGTAACCGAAACCGCCCGGATTGCGTGGAGAACACACTACGAACACTGGCTCTGAGTGTCCGCAAGGAATCATGAGGAAAACATGATTTCGCAGGTCAGCCGCTGGCCAGAATCTCTGCGATCCTGCACCCTATGCCTCGTCGAGCGCGGTCAGTACGACGCTTGGCGGACAGTTCAATGCCACGATTCGCGATGGGCTGGGATTCGCTTGCGATGAATCTGCAAGGCGCGCTGATGTTGCCGGGCGCGCCCCATTTCGAGACCGCGCGTCGCGTCTGGAATGCAATGATCGATCGGCGTCCCGCCGCAATTGCCGCGTGTGCAAATCGCACGGATGTAGCTACGGTCATACGCTTCGCGGCCGAAACAGGGCTGAAAGTCACGGTGCGCGGTGGCGGACACAACGTCGGTGGCCTCGCGATTCAGGACGATACCCTCCTGATCGATCTCGGCGGAATGCGTACGGTCGATGTGGATGCACGCCATCGCCGGGCGACGGTGGCCGGCGGCGCCCTGTGGCGCGACTTCGATGCGGTCGCCGGCGCCTTTGGCCTCGCCACGACGGGCGGCATGATGTCGACAACGGGTGTCGGCGGATTGACGCTGGGTGGCGGGATCGGTTGGCTGGTACGCAAGTACGGGCTGGCCAGTGACAACCTGATCGGGGCAGAAGTCGTACTGGCGAATGGCGAGTCAGTGCGCGTCGACGAAGAGCGGCACGCCGATCTCTTTCGTGCACTGCGTGGGGGCGGCGCCGGACTCGGTGTGGTGACGCAGTTCGATTTCAAACTGCATCCCGTGTCGACGGTTCTCGCCGGCGGGCTGTGGTGCAAAGCGGAGCGTGCAGCCGACGTGTTGCGCATCTTTCGCGACTTCTCGGCGCAAATACCCGACGAGCTGACCATGGTTGCTGCGGCAACCGTGGCGCCGCCCGCTCCATTCGTTCCGCCAGCGCTGCATGGAAGACCGGTCGTCGTCATCGCGTGCTGCTGGTGCGGGGAGGAGCAGGCCGGCGAGCGCGTGCTGGCGCCGTTGCGTGCACGACTGCGCGCCGAACTGGATCTGATTGCAATGCTGCCGTATCCCGTATGGCAGGCGAGCGCGGACATGACGGCACCGCCCGGACTGCGCAGCTATTGGCGCAGCACCTGTCTGCCGATCCTCGACGATGCGGCGATCGACTGGATCGCAGCGCGCTGTCTGGAATTGCCGACGCCGATGTCGATGATTCACGTGCACCATCTGGAAGGCGCAGTGAAGCGCGAACCTGCTGCCGACGCAGCTGACGACCTGCGTCGCCATGCGTTTGTCGTCAATGTCCTCGCGACATGGACGTCACCGCAACAAGACGCCGCACCTATCGAGTGGGCGCGCCAATGCAGCGAAGGAATCGCCCTTGGACATCCGCGCCGTGCATACGTCAATTTTTCCGGTGCCGACCCCGATCATGCCGAAGTTACGTTTGACCCCGACGTTCTCGTGCGGTTGCGCGAGGCGAAGCGCCGATACGATCCTGAGCGCGATGTTTGTGTGATGCGCATTGGCGCAGTGCTGATTCGCTCAGCGGCCAGGCGCCTCGGACTGGAGATAGATTGCCGCCAGTGACACGCATTCGCGCGGGCCGGCAAGCTTGCCCGCGGCAAACAGCTTTTGGGCTGCCGTCGCGCCGAGCCGCGCGCAAACCTCACCCCAGGCCACGTCGTGCGGCTTCACCAAGTTTGGCATCAGCGGTGCGCCGCTCATGATTCGGCCCGCTTCTGCAGCGCCCATCAGGCGTGCGGCCAGTTCCACATTGCCCTCGCGAGCAGCGAAAAAACCAGTGAATTCGCACACGCCTGTGACGACCCTGAAGTTGGCAATCTGCCGCCCGAAATACAGCCCTCTCAGAACATTGCGCCGCGCTCCAATCAGGTCACCTGTCAGGAATTGCTCGATTCCGAGGGCGATGGTGGCGAAAATGCGCATGTGGCGATCGTTGGCGCGTTCGAACGTCTCCATTAGCTCGCCCATGGCCAGCATTGCCTGCTCGTGACGCAATGCGTACACATGGCTGTTGGCGATGCAGAGGCGGCAGAAGCCTTCTATCCATGGCTGATTCAAGTACTTGCACACACGCACGGCGTGCGCGGCAGTGGTTTCAGCCTCTGCCTCGCGGCCGTCCATCACTGCGAGCCACGTTTGCACAGCCAACGCATAGGCGTGTTCCCACGCGAGCCCGGATACTTCTGCACAGGCGGCCGCGCGGCGTGCAAAATGCATGGCGTCTTCCAGCCGCGCCGCATGGAGCAGGGTAATCGCATAGCCGTTGAGCAGGCGCGTCTGATCCGCCGGTGAGCATTCCTCGATGAGGGTCTCGGCTTCACGAAACCACTGCATCGCTTCGGCATACCGGCCGCGTATCCAGAAGTGCCAGCGCAGCCCGGCTAGCAGTTCAACCGCCTGGGCGCGATGCGCGGGTTTGTGCTGCAGCCATTCCCAGGCGGCCCGTAGATTCGACCATTCGCTGTCCAGATGATCCATCCAGATGACCTGGTCGTCTTCGAGCAGCTGCTTCCCCGCAGCCTCCGCGAGCCGCGCAAAGTAGCGGGCATGCAGCAGACGCACCTGATCGGCCCGACCGATCGCATCCAGACGCGCGCAAGCGAACGCGCGCACGCTGTCCAGCAATCGATAGCGCAACCCGCCGGGCGCGCGCTCGACGATGACCAGAGACTTCTGCACCAGGCTCTGCAATCCATTCAACGTCGCTCCGGCCTTTGATTGACCGCCGGCGACGGCGAGTGCTGCATCCAATGACCATGTGCCGACGAAAACACCAAAACAATCGAGCAGATCGCGCTCGCGCTCCTCGAGCAGTTCATAACTCCACTCGATGGTGTGACGCAGCGAACCATGACGCACGTTCGCACCGGCCGTCTGGCGCGATAGCAGCGTGAAGCGGTCTTCGAGTGCGGCTACCAGTTGCCGCGGTGTGAGTGTGGCCAGGCGGGCGGCGGCAAGTTCGAGTGCAAGGGGCAGTCCGTCGAGCCGACGACAGATCTCCACGATGAACGACGCGTTGTCTCGCGTCAGCTCGAAGTGCGGCGTGACAGCCTGGGCGCGATCTCGCAACAAACGCACTGCACCTGATTCGAGCAGGACGGCAAGCGGATCTTCGGATGTCTCCCAGGTCGAGTTCGGCAGTTTGAGCGGCGACACCCAGAACACCGTTTCTTCCGGGACATCGAGGGTCGCCTGGCTCGTACAGACGATGGATACCCCTGGGCAACGTCCCAGTATCGTCCGCACGCCAGCGGCCAGCGGTCCGGCGAGGTGTTCGCAATTGTCGAACAACAGCAGCAACGCGCGATCGCCGACCGCTCGCGCGACACCGGACGCAAAATCCGCGCCGTCTGGCAGCTCCACATCGAGCCGCGTGGTGATCAAGCCAGGCAGCGCGCGCTCATCGGTCGCCGCGGTGAGGTCGATCCAAACCACCGAGTGCGACTGTTGGGTTTCGCGACGGCGGGCCAACTCCAGGGCCAGTTGAGTTTTACCGGTTCCCCCGGGGCCCGCCAGCGTGAGGAGGCGTGACGTTGTGGCGATGACTTGCAGATGTGTCAAATCTTCGTCGCGCCCTACGAGCTCGATACTTCGTTCCGGCGGCCCGGATGAGCTCACGGTGCGTTTGGCACTCGCGACGGGAGCGATCCAGCGGTATCCCTTGGTGTGGATCGTCTCGATGAATCGCGGCTTCAGGGGGTCGTCGCCGAGCACCCGTCGCAGTTCTGCAATGAGCCGCGTCAGGGTTCCCGGCGTGACGATGACTCGCCCCCAGACAAGGTTGAGCAGCGTATCCCTGTCTACCAGCGAGCCGTGGCCGTCCAGGAGTACCGCGAGCACCTGCATCGCCTTCGGCTCCGCGTGCAGCAAGACGCCACGGCGGGAGAGGCGTGCATTTCTAGGTTCGAACTGGAACTCGTCGAACTCGTATATCAAAGCGCAAACCTTGGTCTCGAATCCGGCGACATAGTGCTTCGAGTCGCGCGGTCCTCTTTGTGCTTAGCAGCCTTCCGGGCTCGGGCGAATGACTCAATTCGCTGCCTCGCCAGTATCGGGACCCGCAGTGCTGCCGTCGGAAGCGACTCTCGTCGAAGCTACGCTCACCCGGCAGTCGCTGCAATTGGCGCTTCCCGGTCTTCGTCCTCGATCGTCGAACCGCTGTCTTGTCTCAGGAGATCAGTGCGCTGTGCCGCCTGCGGCACGACGAACCCGGCGTGTTCACCGCGGCGTCCTGGGCGCTGGGGCAGGCGCTGCGGCTCGGGTGCTGGTGAATCGGGGTAAGGTCGGAAGTAGTGTCCCTTGAGAACGGCGTCTGATCGCCGAACACCTCGCGGAAGTTGTCGACGCCGCCCTGGTGCACGACGCCGAAGTTGGGCTAGTGCTCGAGAAAGAAGTGCGCGTCCGGTGCGGGCAGACCCTGGTTGAAGCGAGTGAAGTCTCGTTGGGACCCTTCGAGCCTCGCGGTGTTCTTACCTGTGCCGGGCTCGGTCTCGTCCTGGATCAAGAGCCCACCCTGAATGCGGGCGCCCGCGGACGTCCTCACGGTTGCGCGACGGATGAGCACTTTGACATGGTTGCGAAGGCCGCCCCCACCGGTGATCGAGATCTCGGGTGGCGTGTCCGGCGACTCGCGAATGAAGTGGCTGCGAATGAACTCGGCCTCGATCTCGCTGCCTCTCGGGTCGTCGAGCGCGCCGCGACCCGCCTCGAGGCGCACGCTTTCATTCGCTTCCCCAAATGTGTCGGACTCCGATCTCACGCTGAGCCGGTTTCCGACCGCCGGAGCATCGAACCTCGACACCGCTCCGAGGCCCAGGAAACCGCCGTTGTTCCTGAACACATTGCCGCTCATGTAGAGCGCGAGCGAGCCGCCATCGGTGCCTTTCTCGCCGCCCCTCGCTTGCAGACCCGCCGCGTCGAAGAGATTGGAGGTGACCGTCGCCCAGATCGCGGGGCCATCCGAGGGGTCGTTGGTGGCGTCTCCGGTCAAAAAGTTCTGGATCAAAACCACGCCCCGCCGCACGACATTGTGCGAGAAGGTCAGCACCGAGCGCGCTCTGCGCGCCGCGCATTCGCAGTTCGCGAACGTTGTGCCGCCTTCCAGGACCGAGTACGTGACCTCCATGGACAGGTTGCCGTCGGGATCGACCGGATCGTTCGTTGGTTCCCCGATCGAGACATGGGTTCCCGCAGAGATGGTCAGATGGGATATCAAGTTATCGACGCCGACGTAGATCACTGGATTTGGAGCGTTGAATATCTCGCCCGTACAATCCCTACGTTCCAGGAATGGCAGATCCAGCGCCGAGCCATCAATGATTGTCTCCGTCCCGGGCACGGCGAAATCGTCCGGCGTCGCCGCGCTGACGGGATCGGGCACACCATCTCCATTGGTGTCGACACGCTTCTCGGATCCCACGAGCGACATGCCGGGCGGCAACCGTAATGCGCCGCGATTGCGACGTAGCACGTCCCTGTCGTTCATCGTGGACAACAAATACGTTCCGGGCGCGAGATGCACCGTGACACCGCGATTTGCGGAATTGTTGACGGCCGCATACAGCTCTTTGACCGTATTGACGTGAATCACTCGCCCGTGCAAGTTCACGACCTGAGCGCTCCCTGCTGATCCGATCAAGAGGCACAGACACGCCGCGCCTGGAATCCAGTAGCGCTTGAATAACCATGCGCTCATACGTTGTCCCTCGACATTCTGGAAATAGCCCACGACTCGTCTTCGAGCCAGTTGCCACTGTACTGAACGGTCGCCGCCCGGCGTCGCGAGAATCGCCGTCCGCGCGGCGTGGCGGTGGTTCAATGATTTGAGCATGGTCGTTCTCCCGTTATCCGAATCCGCCCAGATGCGCGGAGAACACAGTACGTACACCGGCTCTCAGTGTCCGCAGGGATTCATGAGGAAAATATGATTTCGCGCGCTCGAGCCTACAGTGCCGTCCTTCAGGTTCGTCGCTGCGAATGCCCGAAGGGCCTCCATCAGAACTCCACGGGCGGACCTCATCGCCGCCTTCCTTCTCGTGAAGGGCGCAATCCGGGCGACCGTGAGAACCAGCTTTCAGGAGTAAAGATGAAGCTCAGCGCGAATCGGGAAACGGTTGCTCGCGCCCTGCACAGTTACGTTCCGCTCCTCGTTCTCGATCTCGACGGCGTCGCGGCGAGCGCGCTCGATGAATAAACAATCAGCCCGGCTTACCGTCGATTCGTGGGCGGAGAAGGATCGGCGCGTAAGTGGTGACGATTACCGCAAAGGCTGCGATCCAAAGAAGACCCGAGACCCACACCGCCCACTCGCGATACATGCTCAGTGAAGTGAGGAACACCCGCACCAGCACGGCGGCGATGAGCAGTCCGTAGGCGAGCGCGACAGAAGATGCCACGACCAGCGGCCGTCCGGTGTGTCCGAGCGCGGCACGGGTGATGACTGCCACCACCATCATCGCCGCCGCGCCCATCGTGAGCGCGTGCAGCCACTGCGAGGCCCAAGGCGCACCGGTTGCAAGGAAGATTGCTTTGAGCGCAAGGCCGGTCGGAAGCCACAGATACGCAGCATGCAATACCCAGACGATCGGTTCGCCCAGGGAGCGCCAGCCTTGCCATCCGGCAAGCCTCACTAGGTGAAGGATCGCAGCGACACCCGCAACAATTGCGGCGGACGTGGTGGTCGGTTGCCACGCGTCGATACCGATCAATACCACCATCGAGAGAATCGTGACGAGTTCGAGATAACCGACGGATCTAACCCGCGCGGTGAGACCGCGGTGCTTCAGGGCGTTCGCGGTGAAGGCAGGCACAACCCGACCGCCGATTACGGTGATGAGCAGGAGAATGACGTCAATGCCTATCAGGAGCGTCTGGCTCGCGAGCACGACATCGCCAAGTGCCAGCGCACGGAGAAATCTGGCATCTATGAACCAAAGTGCCGCCAGCACCAGGAGCAGTGCCGTGTTTCGACTTCGGCTTCGCAGCAGCGGTGGTGCGATGAGAATTGCGAGCGCTGGGAGAAACACCAGCTCGAGAGCGGCAAGCGCCGCGGGCGGCAGATTCGCCGCGAACGCGAACCCGCCACGGCCGAGAAGCCACAACGCTGCGACTATCATCAATGGCACGCCGGCAAATCCGCGATCCCCGGTCCAGCTGGGAACCGCGGTCAGAAGAAACCCGGCGATCGCCGCCGCGATAAAGCCAAAAAGCATCTCGTGGCCATGCCAAAGTTGCGGCGGCAGTGTGGCCAGCGGTGCTGCGCCGGCCACGCGCATCCACAGCCACGCCGCGATGCTCAGAGGCGCGTAGAGAAGTGCGGCAAAGAAGAATGGCCGAAATCCGTACCCGAAGGGTACCCAACGGCTCGATGCCGTCGCCTCGGCCGGACTAGACAAGCCGGCCTCCGCAAGCGCACCGCCACACGGCGGCGTCAACGCGCGGGACAGACGTCGACATCACGACGTGCGCTCCTCAAGGCAAACAACTTGCCTGCATCCTTCGTACAATGGCGCGCTGCGTTCGATGCGTGCCAACACTGGGTCATCCGAAGCGGATGTCAAGCTTGGGGCACCGCGCGGGCGTCAGCGAGTGTAGTAACCCACCCCGAGCACGAAATCGTTCACCCGCTTAACGAAAGAATGTTTCTTTTCAACCTTATTGGTAGCGTAGTCGAGCCACATGTAGTCGACCGAACCCTCGCCCTGAGTTGCAATGACTTCCATGATCTCCTTTCCAAAGGGCTGGCCGGCGGCATCTCTCGTATCGCGTAGCGAGACTCCTACCAGCGTCGGTGCCGCACTATTTGCGAAATAGACTCCATCCATGTTTATAGCAAACACATATAGAGGTCCCTTGTGGAATTCTCCGCTGGGATCGTTGAATGCGCAAAAAGCCCGTGCCGATCCCTCTTTCTCGAGGTAGGCGACCGCTTTGTTGAGCAGGTCTTTGGCCTGTTCGGCACCGGGGCTCTCCGCGGCGAGCGAGGAGCCTGCGACTGCCATCATGAAGATGGCTGCGGCGTGTCGAAAGATTACTTGAAGTTTCATGGGAGGTCCTCTTGAAGTCCTTCTGTTGAAGATCGCTTAGTTTTCCAGCACCGGGGTGCGTGGCAGCGACGCCGTTGGGGCGTCGAGCCGCAGATCCTTTCGAATGCCAGCGTCCACCAATCGAGCCGGCGCAAATCTGCGAAGCAATCGCAGGCGATTCGCGAGCCCGCCGGCCGGGTACCGGAGTTTTGGCCGGACGGCGATGGCCGCTTGCAACACGACGTCGGCCACCACGGTCGGCTCGTCAGCAGTTGCCATTACGTCGTTGAGCACCTTGTCCAGGAGCGCGCGAACTTCGCGATACTCATCGAGCTTCGAATCGGGGGCCAGAAAGTTCGCCCCGAACTGCGTCCTCGTGTAGGCGGGCTCGATCACCGAGACCCGGATGCCTCTTGTGCGTAGCTCGTGATCGAGCGACTCGGAATAGCCTTCAACCGCATGCTTGGTTGCCGCATAGAGAGCCCCGTAAGGCATCGGAAGGAAACCAAGCACCGAGCCGATGTTGATGATGCGACCGTTTCCCTGGCGTCGCATATGAGGCACGACGGCACGGGTCATGCGGATTAGCCCGAAGAAGTTGGTTTCAAAGATCGCCTTGGCCTGCTCGATCGAACTCTCCTCCGCTCCGGCAGGTGCAACGCCGAAGCCGGCGTTGTTCACGAGCAGGTCGATGCGGCCTTCCAGCCGAATGAGTTCCCTCACGGCGGCTTCGACCGATTCATCGCTGGTCACGTCGAGCGGCAGCATTGCGAAAGACCGCTGGCCCGACTGGACGCTGTGTCGGCTGGTGCCGTAGACCTTGTAGCCCGCCATTGCGAGCCGCTGCGCAGTGGCTTCGCCGATACCTGATGAAGCGCCTGTTACGAGGGCGATGGATCCTTTGATCTTCATGGGAGTGCCTTTTGTCGGAGGGGTAGAAGTCATGCCGTTGATATGATGAACGTCATATTCCAAATCGCGCGCGTAGACGCGGGTTCCAAGTGGGGTCAGCCCTGGGTCGGAGCGAGATGCTTGAGCGCTGCCTTGCGGAGCCCATCGGAAAGTCTGGGCTCGTCGACAGCACGCGCCAGTACCAGTGCGCCAACCATCGTCGCGACGGTGAAGAGGGCGCGCTCGTGTGCGCCCGGCTGCCCCCAGTGGGGCGAGTGGCGGGCGACGAGGTCGATCATCTCCTTGATGCGGCGTGTGGCGGCGCGCCTTACCTCAGGCGCCTGGCGTGGCATCTCCGAGCCAAGCGCGGCAGCTGCACAGCCGCTCTCAATCCCTTCGAGGTGCTCATTCGAGAGATAGGCCCGCATCATGGCCGGGAGCGCCTGCTGGGGCGGCGAGCTGGCGGCGATGCGTTCCATCCTCGCCACGGTTTCACTGCCGGCACGGTCGGCGGCCTCGGCGAGCATCGCCTCGCGCGACGGGAAATGGGCGTAGAAGCCGCCGTGCGTCAGGCCGGCGTCCTTCATGATGTCGGCGACGCCGGTGCCGTTGTAGCCGCTGCGCCGGATGGCGCGCGCGGCGGCGTCGACGATGCGATCGTGCGTAGCTTCCTTGGACCTGGTGGCGGCTCGTTTCATATGATGAGCATCATATTGCAATCCGGCGCACGGCGCAAGCGCTTTTGCTGCTGCAGGTTGCTATTCGAGAGGGGGTGCCTTTTGCGGGGACGCCAACGTTCTCGCCGAACGGGGGGCGCTCACGAGGTTGTCAGCCGAAGCGAGTTCACGGAGGTCGATTTCACCGTGCGCAACATCAAGCGTGGCCGTGGGCCCGTCGATCACGTTCGCTTCGAGTCGGAGTTGAGCGAGCTGGAGGAGTGGGAGCCCGAGCGATAGAGTGGCTGAAACGAAGCATCGCTCAACGCGGACGTTGGGCGACTCTACCCCACACCTTTACGTCCACCGCCATGGTCCTTATTGCTGCACTTTCTGCTGCCTGTACGACCAGTGAGGTCATCCCGATGGGCACAGATACGTACATGATCTCGCAGACATCTGCGGGTGATGTCTTCAGGTCAATGAGTTCGCACCAATTTACATCGGCCGGCCGCTGAGTCGGGACGTTGGGCGACTTAGGAGATATTGATGGCCACCTGCTTCGTTATGCAACCAAGTTTGGAGGGACCCTTATGCTCTACAGCTACTTTGTCAAAAAATCAATCCGACAGAGCTTTGATCACGTCAACAACCATCGCTGGGATGAGGCGGTGAAAGCAGTCGCGCCGGATGTCCATCACCGCGTTTCCGGCGCCCACGCGCTTGGTGGTGAGCGCCACGACAAAGAAGCCCTGCGCCGCTGGTTTGAGCGCCTCGGCCGCGTCCTGCCCACTCTCCATCTCACGGTCAACAACATCTGGGTGAAGGGCTGGCCGTGGCATACCACCGTGTTTGCGCAGTGGGACGGCACCGCAACGCTGCCCAACGGCGACGCGTCGTACGTCAACCGTGGTCTCCACGTGTTCACCCTGCGGTGGGGCAGAGTCTATGCACTCGAGGAATTTCAAGATTCACAAGCGGCGGCCCGTGCTCTTGCCGCCCAAGCCGCTGCTGGCCTCGAGGAAGCGGCCGCCGAGCAAATTGTGAGCTAGTGTTCATCCCGCACTCGCAAGATCATAAAGCAGCGCCCGGGGACATACGGGCGTTACGAAACCTGGCGCGATCGAAATTGAAGGCGCCGATCGAATCCGCCTGGTAGGGAGCAGCGCGCCTCGGCTCGAGTCCCATGGTTTCGTGACACCGATCCGGCTCATCTTCGTGCGGTGTGACCACGAGCGGCGACCACAGACCGCAGCGCTCCGTCAGTCGTAGCGCGGCACGCGATGGCAGGGGCGACAGGGCGCAGACAGTCTCGGGTGGAGTGAATCTGCGGTAGTCGCAAAGTTGTCCGATTGCCATCCTGATCGCGACCCGGTCAGTGGTTCCTTTCGCTTCAATGAGAATGTGCAGCGTCCTGATGTGAAGATCCGTGAATCATGGGCTTTGCCTCTGCCAGCCGGCCTGATCATCAATCGCTCCGCGATGTGTCCCTCTCGCTCCACAAAGCGACTTGACGCGTTGCAACACGAGAAGCACTCACGTCGTTCGGCTTCATACGGCTCTCTGGCCGGGTCGACGAAGCACCGTTATGTGTTCTGTTCTTCCACCGGTAGTTGAACTATGTGAGAGTGCCCCTCACCAGTTCCACCACATCCCTGCCAACGAGATCCGCGGCTTCGATGAATACTCACCCCCGTGAGTTGCGTCGTGTGCTGCCCCGCGTCGTTTGCTTCGTGATTTCTCCGGGTGTCCAGGGCTCACCCGTTCGTTCCTCGATGTAGCGCCGGATCAGGCGTCGCAAGACTTGGGAGGGCGTGGCGTCCTCCTCCGCGCACAGGCGCTCGAACAGCGCTTTCTTGCGTGGGTCGATGAGAATCGTGAGCCGGGCGGTGCGGTCTTCGAGAGCCACGTGATTCCAAGTTGGCGGCAGAATGCAGTCGCTGTCATTATAATCAAACGCGTATCGGCTTAGCACCCTATGTGATGCTACTTATCGACTCATCGCTTTCCGCCTGCCTGGTGCTCATCGCTCTGTGGGGCCTCATTGGGGTCGCGGGCCTGCTGCGTCCGAAAAGCATCGGCTTCGTCGCACGAACGCTGTTTCCGTTGGGGGCACTCTGTGGAGTAGCGCTGGCTGTGGTGGCTGGGTCTGCGCTCACGATGCCGACGGACAGCGCGACGCTCCCGATCGGACTGCCCGATCTCCCGGTCCACGTGCGTCGCGACGCCTTGACGAGTGTTTTTCTCGTTTTGCTGGGGGCCACTTCCGCGGGCATCTCGATCTTTGCGGCCGGATACTTTCGCCGCGGCCAGGGCACTGCGCCGGGCCTGCTATGCCTGCAATACCACTTGTTCCTCGCCAGCATGGGTTTCGTGCTGCTGGCCGATGACGCTTACGCGTTCATGGTGGCATGGGAGACGATGGCGCTCTCATCGTACTTCCTGGTTACCACTCAGCACGGCCTCGCAGAAATCCGGCGCGCCGGGTTTCTCTATCTCTTGATCGCGCATGTCGGGGCCATTGGTATCCTGCTGAGCTTCGGTGTGATGCAAGGCGGGAGCTGGCAGTTCACATTCGATGCCATGCGCGGTGCACAGCTCACGCCACAGTGGGCGGCCACCGCCTTTCTGCTCGCACTGTTCGGCTTCGGTGCGAAGGCGGGGCTGGTACCGCTGCACGTCTGGCTCCCTGAAGCACACCCCGCTGCGCCCTCACCAGTCTCGGCGCTCATGAGCGGAGTGATGCTGAAGACCGCGGTCTACGGCGTGCTGCGTGTCACTTTCGATCTGCTGCCGGCCGCCACATGGTGGTGGGGTCTGGTGCCGGTGTCCATCGGGCTCTTCAGCGCGCTGTACGGGGTGGTCTTCGCGGCGGTTCAGACCGACATGAAGCGCTTGCTCGCTTGGTCGTCGATCGAGAACGTCGGCATCATCTTCACCGGCATCGGTCTCGCCATCGTTTTCGGCGGCCTCAACATGCCTTCCCTGTCCGCCCTCGCCCTGATCGCGGCGCTCTATCACAGCCTGAATCACGCCTTCATGAAGAGTCTGCTGTTTCTCGGCACGGGTGCGGTTCTGCATTCGACCGGCGAACGCAACCTGGGGCGCCTCGGTGGCCTGATTCACCGTATGCCATGGGTCGCCTGGCTGACACTGGTCGGAGCACTGGCGATGGCCGGGCTCCCGCCCCTCAACGGCTTCGTTTCCGAGTGGCTTCTGTTGCAGTCCTTTCTCTTCGCACACGAAGTGCCCATCTCATTCGTCAACATGCTGCTGCCACTCGGAGCCGCGCTCGTTGCGCTGGCCGCAGCGCTTGCAGCCTATGTGATGGTCAAGTTCTTTGGGGTGATCTTTCTCGGTCAGCCGCGCGAGGCGGCTCTCGCGCGCGCGCATGACGCGAACGTGCTCGAACGCCTCGGCCTCATCTGGTTGGCGCTCGGTTGCTTCGCGTTGGGTTTGTTCCCCACACATGTCGTCGGCGCGTTACGCAGGGTGGTCGAGGAGCTCAATGGCGCGACGCTCTCCGACGTCCAGGCACCCTGGTGGCTCCTCGTGCCCCTGCCTGAGCGACAGGTCTCTTATTCCGCGCTGCTCTTTTTCATCGCCATCGCGGTGGTAGTGCTTCTCACCGCCTTCGCGGTGCGCCTTTTCTATCATCGGCGCGTCCGTCGCGCGCCACCCTGGGACTGCGGTTTCGGCAGCGTGACCGCGCGCATGCAGGACACCGCGGAAGGGTTTGGTCAGCCGATCCGCCATATCTTCGGAGACTTCCTTGCGGTAAATCGCGAGCTGCCGTCGCCTTTCGACCGCACTCCACGCTATCGCGTCACCGTCGGCGATCGAATCTGGACCAGTCTGTACCTGCCGCTGGGCCCGCTCATCCAACGCGTGGCGGACTCGTTCGCGTGGTTGCAGCAGGGGCGTATCGCCACCTATCTGCTGTACAGCTTCGTGACGCTGATCGCGCTGCTGGCGCTCGTGCTATGAAGCCGATCGAAATCTTCACCCAGGCGCTGGAGCTGATCGCAGCACTTGCCGCCGCACCGCTTTTCGTCGGCTGGGTCAACCAGTGCCGGGCATGGCTGCAGAATCGTCGCGCCCCCAGCTTGTGGTTGCCCTATCGCGGCATTCGCAAACTCTTTCACAAGGACGCAGTAATCGCCGCCGGCGCGTCCCCACTGTTTCGCGTGGCACCCTACGTCGTGTTCGGCTCGATGGCGCTCGCCGCGATGATCATTCCTTCGATGAGCACCGGGCTGCCATTTACGATCGCGGCGGATGCGATCGCGCTCGTGGGACTCCTGGCCACGGCACGCGTGTTCCTGTCGCTCGCCGCGATGGACATCGGAACCGCGTTCGGCACGCTCGGGGCGCGCCGGGAGATGATGGTGGGATTTCTCGCCGAGCCCGCGTTACTCATGGTGATCTTCGTCGCCTCGTTGATCTCGGCGACCACATCGCTGCCAGCCATCACCGAGAATCTCGCCACGCAGAATCTCGGTCTCTATCCCAGCCTCGCCTTCACGGCGATCGCCTTCACGATGGTGTTGCTCGCCGAAAATGCGCGCATCCCCATCGACAATCCGGCGACGCACCTCGAGCTCACGATGATTCATGAGGCGATGGTGCTCGAGTACTCGGCGCGGCACCTGGCGCTCATCGAATGGGCGGCTGCATTGAAGCTCTTCAACTACGCCTGCATCGGCTTTGCGCTCTTCGTCCCGTGGGGTGTCTCCACCGGTCAAGGCGGTCCGGGCGCACTCCTGGCCTCGATTCCGCTGCTCGCCCTCAAGCTCGCGGTCGCTGGCGCCGCGCTCGCCGTCATCGAGACGCTGTCGGCGAAGCTGCGCGTTTTCCGCGCCCCGGAGTTTCTCGCAGTCGCGTTCCTGTTCGCGGTGCTGGGCCTGCTCGTGCACCTGCTGCTCGGAGCCTGAAGCCGTGACCGGTACTCCATTTACCCTGCAATTGCTGAACCTCTGTGCAGCGCTGCTCCTCCTGCTGTCCTTCGCGATGCTCGCGCAACGACGCATCGTGAACCTCGTGAACCTGCTCGCGTTCCAAGGTGCCCTCCTGACCGTGGCCACGTTGCTGCTGGCATGGCGAACCGGGCAGGCGCATCTGTATCTGTCCGCCGCCCTTACGCTCGCGCTCAAGGCCTGCTTCCTGCCGTGGCTTCTGCATCGGTTGATCCGGCGCCTGCAGGTCTACTGGGACACGGAATCGCTGCTCAACATCCCGGGAACGATGCTCATCGGCCTCCTGGTCGTCGTATTCGCCTTCGGTCTGGCACAGCCCATCTCGGCCCTGGCCAGCACCGCGACGCGCAGCTCGATCGGCATCGCGGTTGCAGTGGTCCTGCTCTCATTCGTCACCATGATCACGCGCCGCAAGGCCATGTCGCAGGTCGTCGGTTTTCTCTCCATGGAGAACGGGCTGTTTTTCGGGGCGATGAGCGCAACGTACGGCATGCCGATGATCGTCGAACTCGGGGTGGCGCTTGACGTACTCGTCGCCGTGCTGGTCCTCGGCATCTTCTTCTTTCAGATCCGCGAGCAGTTCGACAGCCTGGATCTGCATCATCTGGAGTCACTCAAGGAAGGCAAGCCGTTCGGGGCACGCAGTTCGAGCGAAGGCGACGGTGGCTAGCGTGGAATTTCTCCTTCTGCTGGGAAGTCCGATCGCTGGCGCGCTGCTGCTCGGCGCGTTCGGCGCGCGCCGCTGGGCACCCGAACTGAATGCAGGCGTGAGCTTCGCGACCTTCCTCGCCGCCTGTGCGCTCACTGCGCGCGTCATTGGCGAAGGCGACCTGGTCGTGGCACACGAGCAGTTCTTCATTGACCCTTTCAACGTGTTCCTGGTGACGCTGACGGCTTTCGTGGGCTTGACCACCTCGCTCTTCTCGCGCCCGTACATGCGGGTGGAGATGGAGCACGGGCGCGTGAGCGCACCGCGCTTGCGCCTCTACCACAGCATGTACCAGCTCTTCATGGCCACGATGCTGATCGCGCTTACGACCAACAACATGGGTCTGCTGTGGGTCGCAATGGAAGCGGCGACTCTATCGACAGTCCTGCTCGTCACGCTGTACCGGACGCCCGCAAGCCTGGAGGCGGGCTGGAAGTACTTCATTCTCTGCGGCGTCGGCATTGCGCAGGCACTCTTCGGCACGATCCTGCTGTACTTCGCGGCCGAAAGGGTTCTGGGCGCCGCGGGCGTGAGTGCACTGTTGTGGACGCATCTGAATGGCGTGAAGGGCCAGCTCGAACCCGCCGTCCTGAGTCTCGCGTTCGTCTTCCTGCTCGTCGGCTACGGGACTAAGGTTGGGCTGGCGCCCCTACACAACTGGTTGCCCGATGCGCACGCCGAAGGTCCCACGCCCATCTCGGCCGTGTTGTCCGGGCTTCTGCTCAACGTCGCCATCTACGCCGTGGTGCGTTGCAAAGTGCTCGTCGAAGGATCGCTCCAGTCATCGCTTCCGTCGCACATGCTCATGGGTTTTGGCCTGCTCTCGGTCGTGCTCGCGGCGTTTTTCCTTTGGCGGCAGCGCGACGTCAAGCGCCTGTTCGCGTATTCCTCCATCGAGCACATGGGCATCATCACCTTTGCCTTCGGCATGGGCGGCCCGGTGGCGAACTTCGCTGCGCTCCTGCACATGACGGTGCACTCGCTGACGAAATCGGCGATCTTCTTTGCGGTCGGGCACGCCGCACAGAAGGCGGGGACGCAGCTCATCGAGAACATCCGCGGACTCATCACGCTGAGTCCCACGGTAGGCTGGGGCCTGATGATGGGCTCGCTCGCCATCCTCGGCATGCCGCCCTTCGGGGTTTTTGCGAGCGAGTTTCTGATCCTCACCACCGCCATGCGCGAGCAACCGTGGGCGACGCCGATTCTGCTCGCTGCGCTCGGCGTTGCGTTTGCTGCGATCTTCGGGCGCGTGCAGCCGATGGTGTTCGGGGAAACGACGGCGAAGCGCTTGCCACATCCGCCGGCGCTATTGCCGGTTTTTGCACACCTCGGCCTGGTGCTGATGCTCGGGATCTACGTACCGCCGTATCTTGCTGACTGGTACCGTGCGGCCGCCCGCCTGATCGGAGGCAATTAAGTGCCACTGCGAGCCTGGATTGAGCGCAGCGAGCCGCAACGCGGAGCCCCGGGACTGCGCATGCTCAACGTCTCTGCCGAGGAGTGGCGCCGCGTGACGGAGGACCTTTCTGCCGCGGGCAGCACACTCATGGCCCTGTGGGCGGGCGGCGGAGAGCGCGATTCACGCATGGTGTGCGCCGCATTTCTCGCCGAGCAAGGCGGACTCATGCTCAGCCTGCACCTCGACGATCCGGACGCGCGGTATCCGGGCATCGCGGATCTCTTTCCTGCCGCAGCCCGGATGCAGCGCGCGACCGCGGATCTCGCGGGAGTCCGGTCGACGGATCCCGACCAGCGCCCGTGGCTGAATCATGGAGCCTGGCCAAGAGGTTTTCGCCCGCTGATGGACCCGCTCCCGCCAGCAGAGCCGTCCGGGCCCACGAGCGACACTTATGACTTCGTGCGCGTCGAGGGTGAAGGCGTGCATGAGATCGCCGTCGGCCCGGTGCACGCGGGCATCATCGAGCCAGGGCACTTCCGCTTCTCGGTCGTGGGCGAAAAAGTATTGAGGCTCGAAGAGCGGCTCGGCTACGTGCACAAGGGCATCGAGCGCCGCTTCACGGAACTGCCGATCCTCGAAGGCCATCGCCTGGCGGCACGCGTATCAGGAGACTCGGCTGTCGCATTTTCCTGGGCATACTGCCAGGCGCTCGAGGGCTTGTCGGGCGCGCGCATCCCGGCGCGCGCAGCATGGTTGCGCGCACTCTGCCTCGAGCTCGAACGCGTTGCGAATCACCTGGGCGACCTCGGCGCACTCGGGAACGACGCAGGTTTTGCATTTGGGCTCGCGCAGTTTTCTCGCCTGAAGGAGCACCTGTTGCGTGCCACCGAAGAGGCGCTTGGCGCGCGCTACCTGATGGATGCGATTGTGCCCGGTGGCACGAGCGTGGATCTCGCGGAGTCCAGCCCCAGGAAGCTTGAAGCCTGCGTGCGCGAACTCGCGCGCGAGACGCTCACGTTGCGCACGATCTATGACGAACACGAGGGCGTGCGCGATCGGTTCGTCGGCGCCGGCACGGTCACCCCGGAGCTCGCCGCGCGCTTGGGACTCATCGGGCTTGCCGGACGCGCGAGTGCGCGGCCATTCGATCTGCGCGCCGACTTGCCGTGCGAACCCTACTCGGTGTTGGCGCCGGCGAAGATCGTCGGTACCACGGGGGATGTAGCTGCGCGCGTCGCCGTGCGCTTCGACGAGTTGCAGGAGTCCTGCCGTCTTATCCTGCAGATTATCGAGGCGCTTCCCGCCGGCCCGTGCCATGCGCCCGTGGCGGTGCCAGCCGATGGGACTGTGGGAATCGGATTGATCGAAGGCTGGCGCGGCCCTGTACTCGTAGCGCTCGAGGCCGGAGCAGCGGGCGCGATCAGTCGCTGTCATCCGCACGATCCATCGTGGCAGAACTGGCCGGTTCTCGAGCACGCAATCATCGACAACATCGTCCCGGACTTTCCACTGGTCAACAAGTCCTTCAACCTTTCCTATAGCGGCCATGACCTATAGCTAACCGTGACGCATAGTCCACACCCATGCTGAAGACCTTGCGCCAGATCGCATCGATCGGCATCGCTACCGAGGCACCGCCAGCGGCGGATGAGAGTTTGCGTATTCGCGACGGCCTGCAGGAACGCGTTCGTGCGCTCCTGGGCCGTGCGCTCTGCATTCGGCATGTCGATGCCGGTTCCTGTAATGGCTGCGAGCTCGAGATTCATGCCCTGAACAATCCGCTCTACAACCTCGAAGGTCTCGGTATCCGATTCGTCGCCAGCCCCCGGCATGCAGACCTTTTGCTGGTCACGGGTCCCGTGTCAAAAAACATGGAGGTGGCCCTGCGTCGAACGTATGAGGCCACACCCAGCCCCAAACTCGTGGTTGCTCTCGGCGATTGCGGCTGCACCGGCGGGATATTTGGCGAGTGCTACGCCAGTCGCGGACGTATCTCCAACGTGATCCCCGTCGACGTCGCGGTGCCGGGCTGTCCACCTAACCCGACGCGAATCCTCGAAGGAATCCTGGCGGCGATTGCCTCGCGCCCTTAAGCGCGAAGTCCCTCAACCGCGAGCGGTTCGGCAGCATAAGGAGTCCAATAATTTGCACGTCCGGCGAACAAATCCCCGATTCAGAACGCTGCCCGCTTACGCCCACCCACATCAACCTGGGACAGGCCCGATCGGCGTAACGCTCGCGGCATGCGCAATCGGATGGACGTCGGCAGTCTGCGCGGACACGGTGGAGCCTGCTACCACGGCCTTTCACGCGACGAAGCCAATCGTCGACGTGCGTTTGCGCTCGGAGCAGGTCGAACAGGATGGCTTGCCCGAGGACGCAGATGCACTCACGCTGCGCGCGCGACTCGGCTTCGAAACTGGCAAGGCCTGGAACTGGTCGCTGCTGGCTGAGGCGGAATTGTTGTGGCCGCTGGTGAGCGACTACAACAGCACCGTGAACGGCAAGACGCAGTTTCCGATCGTTGCTGACCCCGAATCCTACGAGATCAATCGGCTCGCGCTCGTGAACACCTCGTTGCCGGGGACGACACTGACCTTCGGGCGTCAACTGATCCTGCAAGACAACCAGCGCTTTGTCAGTCCGGCCGACTGGCGGCAGAACGAGCAGTCGTTCGACGCCGTGCGCGTCCTGAATCAATCCGTGAGCAATCTCACGATCGACCTGAGCTACGTGAATCAGGTCAATCGCGTGTTTGGCAAAGAGTCGCCGCAAGGGCGTTACACGGGCGATAACTATCTGGCCAACGTTGCGTACCAGACGCCGGCGGGGCGCATTGCCGGGTTCGCGTACCTGCTCGATCTCGAGCAGGCGCCCACGGACTCGTCAACGACCATCGGCCTTCGCTATACCGGCGAGTGGACGCTCTCCGACGTCCAGCTGGCGGGCTCCGCCACTTTGGCGAGGCAAGAAGACCGCGGAGACAACCCGCTCAGCTTTCGCGATGACTACCTCGCCGCCGAGCTGAACGCAACGGCGTGGCATTGGAATGTCGGTGTCGGCATCGAGGTGTTGGAAGGCAACGGCGTGAAGGGATTCAGCACGCCGCTCGCCACCCTGCACAAGTTTCAAGGGTGGGCGGACAAATTCCTCACGACACCCGCGGACGGTGTTGATGACCGCTACGTCACGTTGGGCTATGCGCGCAAGCCGCTGGGGCGCATCGACTCGCTATCGGCGTCGGCTGTCTACCACCGCTTCGAGGCTGAGCGCATCTCAGCCGACTTCGGTTCCGAGATCGACCTGCTGGTGCAGGCAAAATGGAAAAGGTGGTCAGCGGTGGTCAAGTATGCCGACTATCGTGCTGACGGCTTCGCGACCGATACGCACAAGTTCTGGGTGCAGCTCGAATACGTCTACTGAGCCACGGCCGGTCTTCATTGCCGGCGGCAGCTTGATGCCATAGAACTGCGTACATCGGTGTAGGCTACCTCCCGGACTGAAGAGGAGGGGCCCAGGTGTCAGACCAGAAGCCGTTTCAACATCAACGCTGGACCGAGATTCCAGAAGAAGCCATGAAGGGCACGATCACACGCAAGCTGATCACGGGCGATCGGATGATGATTGCGCAGGTTTTCCTCAAGGAAGGCGACTTCGTGCCCCAGCATTCTCATCACAACGAGCAGCTGACGTACATCATCAGCGGCGCCTTGCACTTTCATCTGGGCGAGAAGGGCGAGCACGAGCTTGTCGTGCGCGCGGGTGAAGTGCTGGTGATTCCCTCGAACCTGCCGCACTCGGCCCTGGCACTCGAAGACACTCTGGATGTCGATGTCTTTTCTCCGCCTCGCGAGGACTGGTTGAACAAGACGGACGATTACCTTCGCAAGGAGACCTGATCGTGGCCGTTGCGATCATGTTGAGAGAGATCGGCGGGCCGGAGGTACTGCGCCTCGAGGAGATTTCTGTTTCGGCACCCGGGCCGGACGAGATTCGATTGCGCCAGACTGTCATCGGCGTCAACTTCCACGACACCTATGTCAGGAGCGGCCTGTACAAGACGCTCTCCCTCCCAGGCATCCCGGGTGTCGAGGCTGTTGGTGTCATCGAGGAAGTCGGAGAGCGCGTCACCGAGTTGAAACCCGGTGATCACGTCGGCTACGTCACCGCGGCCTATGGCGGCTATGCGGACCAGCGTCTGATGCGTGCGGACCGCGTGATTCCGATTCCACCTGATCTCAACGATCGAACGGTAGGTGCGGCCCTGGTCAGGGCGCTCACGTGCTTGATGCTGCTATCGAAGCTGCGGCCTCTCAAGTCCGGCGAAACTTGTCTCGTGCATGCGGCTGCGGGCGGCGTGGGCCGGTTGCTGTGCCAATGGGCACATCATCTCGGTGCCGACGTCATCGGCACAGTGAGCAATGACCACAAGGCAGTGATTGCCCTCGACAACGGCTGCGACTACGTGATCCTCTACAAGGAGGAGCCTTTCCCTCAGCGTGTGCGCGAACTCACTCATGGTCGCGGCGTGGATGTCGTGTACGACGGGGTAGGCAAGGATACGTTTTCGGGATCGTTGGAATCGCTGGCAGTGCGCGGCCACCTCATCAACTTCGGTCAATCCTCGGGCGCCGTACCGCCATTTGAGGTCAGCCGCTTGGCGGAGAAATCCAATACGCTCTCCCGGCCGCTCCTGTTTCACTACCTCGAAGACCAGCGAGAGCGGCAAGAGATGGCAGCTGAGGTGTTCATGGCTCTGCGCATGGGGGTCCTTTCGGTTGAAGTCGGAGCCGAGTTCCCTTTGAAAGAAGCCGCGGCAGCGCATCGTGCCCTGGAATCGCGGCAGACCACCGGATCGACAGTCCTCATTCCTTAGCCCAGTCGCCAGTCGTCGGCGCGTCCTTGACAGCCCGGCGCGCTGCCTTTAACTTGATTGAGCATTCAACTCAGTCAAGATCGTGAGCGAGGATACCCGCAGCCGCATCGTTTTCGCCGCCATGGAGCTCTTCTGGGAGAAGGGCTACGCGTCGACGTCGATTGCGGATGTGCTGAAGCGCTCCGAGGCTAACAGCGGGAGCCTGTATCACTTCTTTCCCGGCAAGCAGGATCTGTTGCTGGCGGTGCTGGGGGCTTACCGCTCCGGTATCGATGAGATGTTGCTGCAGCCCGCGTGGGGCCACGTCAAGGATCCGATCGAGCGCATTTTCGCGCTGCTGGCGCGCTACCGGGAGCTGGTCGTGCAGACCGAGTGCTTCTACGGCTGTCCCATCGGCTCTCTTGCGCTCGAGCTGCACGAGCCCGACCCGCCGGTGCGCGAGCTCCTGGCCGCGAACTTCCTGGCGTGGACCGAGGCTGTGCAGCGCTGCATCGTCGAAGCAGGGGAGCGCCTGCCACGAATCAATTCGCGCGAGCTGGCGGAGTTCGTGTTGACCACGATGGAAGGCGCCGTGATGCAGTCGCGCACTTTCCGCGATGTGGCCTACTTCGATCGCTCCGTGAGCCAGCTACGCGCCTATTTCGAACTGCTCGCTGCTGCGGCGAAGGCGCAGCCGAAACGAAGCAGCTAGAAAACGTCGGAAGGGTAAATAACAGTAAAACGAGGAGAGGCATCATGGGTGAGATCAATCATTGGGCGGTGATCGCGGCGGCGGTTTCCGCATTCGTCATCGGCGGATTGTGGTATGCGCCGCCGATATTCGGCCGGGTGTGGCAACGTGCGGCGGGATTGAGCGACGCGCAAGTCGCTGCCGGCAAGCCAGCGCTCATTTTCGGTGGCGGATTCGTGCTCGCGTTGATCGCGGCGTACGTGTTCGCGATGTTCCTCGGGCCAAAGCCCGCGTTGGGCTTCGCGCTCGGCGCGGGGTTTTCGGCGGGACTGTGTTGGGTGGCGACCAGCTTCGGCATCAACTACCTGTTCGAGCGCCGCAACGCGCGGCTCTTTCTGATCAACGGCGGCTATCACACGGTGCAGTTCACGGTGTTCGGCCTCGTGCTTGGGCTCTGGCATTGAGGAGAATGGTCATGCGCAGAATATTCCTGTTCTTGCTGGTTCTTTCGGGAACAGCCCTGGCTGCCGATACACCGCTGCAACCGCTGGAGTTCCTTGTCGGTCACTGCTGGCAAGGCGCGTTCCCCGATGGCAAATCGTGGGACAAGCATTGCTACGAGCCGGTGTTCGAAGGGCGCTTCATCCGGGATCGCCACGTCGTCACTGGTGAGCGGCCTGCCTATTCAGGCGAAACGATCTACTGGATGGACAAGAGCACGCGGCAGATCAACTACATGTACTTCGCTTCTGATGGCGGAGTGAGCAGCGGCACGGTCGAGGTTCAGGATCGGACGCTCAGGTTTCCGGATGAAAAATACACAGCTCCAGATGGCAAGGCGCAAACGTACCGCACGGTGTGGGAGCGCAAGGGCGACGATGGCTACATGGCCGTGACCGAACAGGAATCCGCGGGCAAATGGGTCGAAGCGTGGCGCGTCGCATTCACGCGCGTTTCGGCCGCCCCCGAGAGTTCGCTCAGCAAGCCCGGCACCTGACTGACGCGACATCAAATGAATTGAGCGTTGCGGCGGGGCTTCTGTCAGGCGCTTTGATTGCATCGTTCAGCGGTGACGACCACCGTACCGAGTGCAGAGGCGGCAGCGGCCTCCCGGGAGCGGTCGGTCCCACCATGCTTGAGCTGATTGATGGTTCTGGCATCGTGGAGAGCTGAGCATCGGGAGCATCCATGAACGACCTCAGCCGGCGTGAATTCCTCGCGTATGCCGCCGCCCTCGGCGCCTCAGTGGCCTGGGGCACAACGCGCGCGCGGAATTCGCGCATCGCATGGACTGAGCGACGCGAGTTGTATCCCGAAGGTGTAGCGTCCGGCGATCCGCAGTCGGACAGCGTCATTCTCTGGACACGGCGCCCGATCGCGGACAACAAGAACTCTGCGTCGCTCACGGTTGAAGTCGCGGAGGACACTGGTTTTCGCCGCGTCGTTGCAACGACTTCAGCCTCGGTCAGCCCCGCATCGGATTGGACCTGCCGCGTGCTGGTCGGGGGGCTGAAGCCGGCACGCGAGTACTGGTATCGCTTCACCGACGAGAGCGGCGCAGGCAGCCGCATTGGTCGTACGCTGACGGCACCCGCGGACGACGATGCACGCACAGTGCGCTTCGCATTCGTCAGCTGTCAGAACGTTTGCCAGGGCGCGCAAAACGCGTACCGGCGGATGATCTTCGAGGACGAGCGTGCTCCGGCCGCCGAGCGGCTCGGCTTCGTGCTGCACCTCGGGGATTTCATCTACGAAATGGTCTGGTATCCGGAAGACCGGCCGCAGGGCATGTATGACCGGCGCCTGCGCGACATCGTGCGCTACACGCACGGCGAGAAAGTCTCTGATTTCCACATTCCGACCACACTCGACGATTACCGTGCGGTGTATCGCGCCTACCTGCACGATCCGGACCTGCAGGATGCGCGGGCGCGCTGGCCGTTCGTCGCAATGTGGGACAACCACGAGTTCTCCTGGCTCGGCTGGCAGGGATTTCAGAAGTTCGGTGACACGACGCGGCCTACGCAGACGCGCAAGGTTGCGGCAAATCAAGCCTGGTTCGAGTATCAGCCGGCGCGCGTGCGCCAACCCGGGACCGTCTCGCTCGAGCGATTCGATGCGCCGAAAGTCGTCGATGCGCCGGTCACCCGTTTCGACGCCGAAGGCCTGGGCGATGAGCCGAACAACCTGAGCGCGATTGCGAGCCTGACCGGTTATCGCGCGCTTCGTTTCGGGCGCAACGTCGATCTCCTGATCACGGACCAGCACAGCTACCGATCCGAGGAACCGACGAGCCGACCGGAAGCCGCGGCGCTCACGAGCGATGATTTTCCGGATTTCATTCCACAAGAGGCGATGGAGATCCTGGATGCAGGCCGCGCCTATGCTGGTGGTCATCCGCCGGCGAGCCTCCACTTTGGCGCCGCCGAGGTGGCGAACTTCCGCAAGGATCAACCGCCACAGACAATTCTCGGGCTCGCGCAGAAGACCTGGTTTCTCGATCGCCTCAAGACTTCCGCAGCGACCTGGAAGATCTGGGGCAATTCACTCGGTACCCTCGACTTTCGCGCCGACCCACAGAATCTTCCGCCCCAGCTGACGAAGCCGTGGCCGGGAGCCGGCTATGCCGGTTTCGGTGGTGGCGATCACAGTGCGGCCTACGTCGAGCGCGCCGAGATCTACGACCTGGTACGCGATACCGGCGTCACAGGCTTCGCCACCGTGGCGGGCGACCGGCACAGCTTTTGGGCGGGCCTCGCAGCCAAGGCGCTGCCGCCGGACAAGTTCGAGCCCGTAGGCATTGCGTTCATCACGGGCTCAGTTTCCGCACCCGCTCTGCCGGAAGCGTACGAGCATCGCTTTCCAAAGGATCATCCGCTGCGCCCGCTGTTCCTTACGCAGAGGCCGGGACAATCGACCTGGGAGCCGTCAATCAACCTGCTGCTCCATCATGGTGTGCGCACGTGCCTCGAATATCAGGCGAGTGGTGACATCGAACGCGCAAGAAAACTCTCGAACCCTGATCTCTCGCCGCACCTGTCGTTCATCGACATGGGCGGACATGGCTATGCGACGGTACGCGTGACGAGCGACGCCATGGAATGCGAATTCGTGTGCATACCGCGGCCACTGGAGCGCAGCGAGCGCGCTGACGGCGGACCGCTCCTGTATCGCGTCGTCCACCGTGCCGCGCTGTGGAAGAAGGGTGAGCGCCCCCGGCTCGAGCAGCGGATCGTCGAGGGCAATCCCGCACTTTCGATCTGAAAGTCAGCGCAGCCGTCGTGACTGTGCCGCGATCTCCGGCCCATAATTCACGCTCGCCTTCGAAGCGTCAGGAGAACGAGCGTGCAGATCGGAATCGTGGGACTCGGCCGCATGGGCGGCAACATGGCGCGCCGCCTCGCGCGCCGCAAAGTCACTGTCATCGGTTTTGACCGTTCGACGGCAAAACACGCCTCGTTCCGCGATGAAGCGGGCATCACCGCGACCGATTCACTCGACACGCTCGTCGCACGTCTCCAGTCGCCGCGCGTCGTGTGGCTGATGTTGCCCGCCGGCGCGCCGAGCGAAGGAATCATGAAAGCTCTGGCCGACTTGATGCAGGCCGGCGATGTGCTCGTCGATGGCGCCAATGCCTACTATCGCGACAGCATGCGACACGCCACCGAACTGCAATCACGCGGTATCCAGTTCGTCGATGCGGGCGTCTCCGGCGGCGTCTGGGGACTCGAGAATGGTTACGCCCTGATGCTCGGCGGTTCGGAGCCGGCCATCGAGCGCGTGCGGCCATTCGCCGAGTTGCTCGCACCGGACGAGGGCTGGGTGCACTGCGGGCCGGTGGGCTCAGGTCATTTCGTGAAGATGATTCACAACGGCATCGAGTACGGGCTGATGCAGGCCTACGCCGAGGGCTTTGCGCTCATGCGGGAGAAGAAGGAATTCGCGCTCGACCTCGGTGCGATTGCCGAGTGCTGGCGCCACGGCAGCGTGATCCGCTCCTGGCTTCTCGATCTCACCGCACCGCTCCTCACTGATACTGCGCGATTGGCGGATGCTGCCCCGGTGGTCGCGGACTCGGGTGAAGGGCGCTGGACTGCACTCGAAGCCGTCGAGCTCGGTGTGCCCGCCCCCGTGATGAGTCTCGCCCTGATGATGCGCTTCGCGAGCCAGGGCCGAAACGACTATGCGGCACGGCTCCTGGCCGGAATGCGCAATGCATTCGGCGGTCATGAGATCAAGAAGGGAGGTCCGACTTCAGCCTGAGCTCGGCGCGGTTGCAGCAGCGGCATCGGCGAACACCACCGTGTCGTCGCGCGATACGCGAGTCGCGGGGATATCTCCCTGTCCTTTGATCAGCTCGCGCAGGCGCAGGGCTTTTTCTGCGCCGTTGACCAGCCAAAGACGCGCACGGGCGCGATTGATGCACGGCAGTGTGAGCGTAACGCGCCGGGTGCCGGCCTGGAGTCCGGTTGCCGCAGCGTCACGATCCGTGATCCTCAACGTCGCATCAGCGGGGGCGAGGGACGCTGTGTGACCGTCTGATCCCAGGCCGAGCTGCACGACATCGATGATCGGCGGTGAACCCGCCAGTGCATCCAGCATCCTGGCGTACTCCCGCGCGGCTAGGTCAGGATCGGGACGCTCGACCGGAATTGCGTGCAGCTGCTTCTCCTCGAGTCGTCCGCGCTTGCACAGCAAGTCATGAATGCGTGCGAAGTTGCGGCGCGGGTCGTCGATCGTGACGACACGCTCATCGACCTGCGCCACTTGCAGTGCGTGCCACGGCACGTTGCGCGTGATCAGTTCTTCCAGCATCTTCCACGGCGTCTGACCGCCGCTCAGCGCGATGACACAGCGGCCTCGCGCACTCACGTCCTCCGTGATACGCGCTGCGAACCAGTCCGCGGCCATCGCGGCGGCGTTTGCTGGGTCCCGGCCAATGAAAATCTGCATTGGTAGTGCCTGCTAGGACTGCGGCTTGCCTGCAAACCATACGCGCCGCACGTTGAGGTCATCATCGAGCTCCACCAGATCTGCGCGCAAGCCGATCGCGATGCGACCCCGCTCGCTCGCCAGGTCCAGAAACTCGGCCGGATACGTCGCCGCCATTCGCGCCGCCTCATCGACCGGCAGATTGAGCAGACGCACGGCATTACGGAGCGCCATGCCCATGTCGAGTGCCGAGCCCGCGAGAACGCCCGAGGCAGTCTTGCAGACACCCTCGGCGCAATCGACAAGCTCATCGCCGAGGGTGAAAGAAGTCTGCGGCGAACCGACGGAAGACATCGCATCCGTCACCAACAGCATGCGACCGCGAGGCTTCGCAGCAATTGCGACCCGCAGTGCTGCCGGGTGCACGTGATGGCCATCGACGATGAGACCGCACCAGCAATTGGGGTCATCGAGCGCCGCGCCTACCATGCCCGGATCCCGTGATTGCAGCGGCGACATGGCGTTGAACAAGTGTGTGACGCCCCGAACACCGGCTGCGAGGGCCGCACGTGCAGTGGCGTAGTCGGCGCCGGTGTGCCCGGCGCAGAGAATGATGCCCCGCGCAGTGAGTTCACGGATGGCTGCCAGGGGAACGCGCTCCGGAGCGATGGTGAGCAACGTCCGACCTGCGCCCATCGAGGAGATGAGTTCTACCAGCTCGGTGTCGAGCGGACGAAAGCGCGCCGCGTCGTGGACGCCTGGGCGTGCCGGGGAGAGCAGCGGCCCTTCGAAGTGAATGCCGAGCACACCGGAGTCACCTGCGAGCATCGCGCCCCGCACCGCATCGATCGCCGCTCTCATGACCTCGATATCCGTCGTGATCAATGTCGGCAACAGGCCCGTGGTCCCGAAGCTGCGATGCGCAGCCACGATGCGCCTGACCGATTCGATCGTTGGTTCATCGTTGAGCAGCACGCCTCCACCGCCGTTCACCTGGCAGTCGATGAATCCCGGCACGAGTCGTCGGCCTTCGAGATCATGCAAGCGCGAGCCGGCGACCCGTGGATCGTCGCGGCTGACAAGGCCGGTGATGCGGTCGCCTTCGATGAGCACAACCCGATCCGCGACAAATCCATCCGCGAGGAGAATTCTGCCGTTGTGGAGTGCTGTAGCCATCACACGGTCTGCGTGACCTTGCGCAGACTGGGGGGTGCATCGGGATTGCGGCCACGCCGCAGGGCGAGCGCGTTCACCGCTCGATAGAAGCTCTGGATTTCAAGCAAAGGTGTACAGGCCGGATGTCCGATCGACGGGACGGGAAGCATCCCGGCTCCGACAGCGCCACTGGCGGCGAGCAATACACGAGCACCGCGTGCACTGAACTCTTCGGTGAGGCTCACCAGGCCCGGCCGGGTCTCATCGTCCTGCGTGAAGCACACGATCGGGAACCCATCATCCACGAGGGTCATCGGCCCGTGCATCACCTCGGCGCCGCTGAAAGCCTCCGCATGCAGGCCACAGGTTTCCTTGAGCTTGAGAGCCGCTTCCTGTGCCACACCGAGCCCCAGGCCACGCGCCAGCACGAACAGATTGCGTGCATCAGCAAGCGAATCCACCAGTTCCGACCAGTCCATCGCCCACGCCTCGGTCAGCTTGGCCGGAAGCGTCTGCACGGCATCGAGCAACCGCGCATCCTCCTTCCAATGGGCGGCGAGCAGAAGGATTGCGGCCAGCGAGCAGATGTAACTCTTGGTCGCTGCCACGCTCCGTTCGGGGCCGGCGCGCAACTCGATCACTGTGTCGGCTAAGGCGGCAAGCGGGGAGTCTGCCGTGTTCACCAGCGTGAGCACGCGCGCGCCCGCAGCCCGGGCCGCTTCCGCCTGGCGCAACAGGTCCGGGCTTCGACCGGACTGCGAGATGGCGATGAACAGCACGTCGGACAGATCCTGGGTCGAGCCATAGAGCGAGTTGACGGACGGAGCAGCGGAGGCCGTAACGACACCGAGCTGGGTTTCGAAGACATACTTGGCAAAGGTGGCAGCGTGATCGGAGCTGCCGCGCGCACTGGTCACGATGAAACGCGGCGGCCTGGCACGCAGATCGGCGGCGAGGCCACGCACCAACGCGCTGTTGTGCTCGATTTGGCGCGCGACCGCCTCGCCGCTCTGCGCGGCCTCACTGAACATCAGGGTATCTTCGGGTCTCAAACCCTGCGTGCGCGGTGGTCGGGGCATGATCTCGAGCGCTCCCTTATTCACTATGCAGCTCGGCGACGAAATCGTACGCATCGCCTCGATAGAGCGAGCGCGTGTATTCGACTGCACGCCCATCGTCGAGAAACGCGCGTCGCTCGATCATCAGGCCCGCAGTGCCACGCGGGATGGACAACAGGCGACTCTGCTCGGCATCGAACACGATCGCGCGCAGTCGCTGCAGGGCACGCTTCGGGCGGCAACCGACGCGCTCGAGCGCTTCGTAGAGCGAGGACTTCACGCTCTGTGGGTCGGCAAGAATGGAATGGGGGACGGCACTGCGCTCGATCGCCAGCGGTTCCTCTCCCGCGAAGCGCAGGCGGTACAGCCTGGCGACCAGCGCGCCCGGCGACAATCCGAGCGCCATCGCTTCATCCGGCGTCACCTCGCCGACGCTGCGTTCGAGAAAACGCGAGCGAGGATTGAGGCCGCGTGCGCGCAGATCGTCTGTAAAGCTCGTGAGTGTCGAAAAGGACTTGACGATCCGCTCCGACACGAAGGTGCCTGCGCCGTGCCGTTGAGTGAGAAGGCCCTTCGAGACCAGGGCTGCAATCGCTTTGCGCACAGTAACGCGTGACAGCGAGGCGAGCTTCGCCAGGTCACGCTCGCTCGGCAGCGCCCGGCCGGGCTGCAGAGATCCGGTCTCGATCGCATCGTGAAGCACCCGCTGCAGACGCTCATACAGCGGCGTGCTGTCCGGATTGCGTGGCCGGTTCAGCTGCTTGAGTTCGTTGAACAGGATTTCCAACTGCGGCATCTCGATCTCGAAGTGGCCCAAGAATACCACTTAGATACCAGTAGTGCTAACGTGATTTATAAGATTGCGAAATACAGCCAAAATAATGCCAGTAGCCAGTTCTGCTCATGCAGAGTGGCATTTAAGTGGTATATCAGTGACTTGCTGGGGCTGGAATCAGCGGATGCCGGCGCCAGCGTTCTGGCTACGCCGCGACTACCCGTTCGAGGCAGGCGCGCGGGCAGTGGAGCCGCGAACCACGAGCTCGGGACTGAAGCCGTGACTGCGCCCGGTAAAGTTGTGTGAGCCAATTGCGTTAGGGCGCAACTCCGAGATCAACAGCAGCGTCGCCGTCCGTGCGATCTCTTCCGTCGCCTGCCGTGCTGTCGTCAGCGCCGGCCAGGATTGGCGCGAGAACGGGCTGTCCTCAAAGCCGGCAATCGACAGCTCGTTCGGCACGTCGAGTCCCATGGAACGCGCTGCCACCAGCGCGCCGGCCGCGATTTCATCGTTGGAGCCGAAGATCGCCGTTGGTCGCCGCGGCAACGACAGAAGCTTGCGTGTGCCGCGAAAGCCATCGTCGAACGAATAGTCACCGGGGAGTTCGAGCGAGTCATCAGGCGCGATCCCATATCGCTCCAGCGCCAGGCGATATCCCTTGTAGCGCTCGAAGCTCGAGAGGTGCGCCGTGCCGCCCCACAGGAACCCGATGCGTTCGTGGCCCAGTTGAATCAGGTGTTCGGTGATCGCGTAGGCGGCGTCCCGGTCATCTACGTACACGCACGGAAAACCGTCCTTCGGGTCCTCGGCGGCGGAAATAATGCGCACGAAATGCACACCGTTCGCGCTCAGGTACTGGAACAGCTCCGGGCGCTCCGACATCGGCGGCGCGAGGATCAGTCCCGAGAGACGTGAGCGCCGCGCGAGATCGAGCAGCTCCTCCGCGATCTGGGGCGAGGCGGCATTGCAGGGGTGAATTTGCAGCCCGAAGCCGGTGGTGCGGCACGCCGCGAGCACGCCGCTTTGCACGCTGATCACGTAGTAGGGGTTCGGATTGTCGTAGGCAAGGCCGATCGCGTAAGCCTTGGCGCTGCGCAGATTACGGGCGGAGATGTCGGGGTGATACTTGAGCTCGGAGATGACTTCGAGCACGCGGTTACGGGTGCGCTCGCGCACCGATCGCTCGTTGTTGATGACCCGGGAGACGGTCTTCGGTGAGACCTTCGATCGCTTGGCAACGTCCGTGATCGTCGCTTTGCGCACCCTCAATACCCTTCTCGGCGAATCGGTGCGTTACCTTTTATCACAGCCAGCGTGATTCTCGTCCCATTCCGACCCTTTCCGGCTCAGGTTTCGGCCTGCTGGAGGGCGGAAGCGCTTTTCGATGCGGAGGCACCGAGCCCGGCGCGATGACCCCGGAGGCCGAAATACAGGATGTAGAGATAGCAGGGCACCGTGATCGCCAGGAACACCGCCTGGAAGTTGAAGTATTCCTTCAAGTGCGCGAACAGGTTGGGGAGGATCGCGCCGCCCGCGATTCCCATGATGAGGATCGCCGAGCCCTTTTCGGTGAAGCGCCCGAGGCTGCGGATCGAGAGCGGGAAAATCGCCGGCCACATCAGAGCATTTGCGAGCCCGAGTGCCGCGACGAATCCGACTGACACATATCCCGAAGTGAGGAACGCAGCGACCGCGAACACCACGCCGAGAACTGCCGAAATGCTGAGCGCCTGCTGCTGCGACACGTAGCGTGGGATTGCGATCACGCCGGCCACGTAGCCAAAGAGCATCGCGGTGAGTGTGAGTGCGGTGAAGTATTTCGTCTGATCGGTCGGGATGTGAAATCCCTTGCCGTAAGTACCGATCGCATCGCCGGCCAGCACCTCGACGCCGACGTAGACGAAGATGCACAACGCGCCAAGCCACAGGTGCGGAAACTGAAACAGGCTGGTCTTGGATGCGCCGGACTGCGTTCCCTGCGCGTTCGCTTCTGCAGCGCGAATCTCGGGCAGTGGCGATCTCAGGATCCAGATCGCAAGCAGCACCAGCAGACTCGCAAGCACGAGATAAGGCGTGTACACCTTGGCCGCGAACTCATTGAGGATCGCGTCCTTGAGTTCTGGAGTTGCAGCCGCGCTCACGCGGGCTTCGAGATGATCGATGCCCTGAAGCACCAGCGCACCCAGCACCAGCGGGCTCAGGATGCCGGCGACCTTGTTGCAGATCCCCATGATGCTGATGCGCCGCGCCGCGCTCTCGATCGGGCCGAGAATACTGATGTAGGGATTCGATGCGGTCTGCAAGAGGGCGAGCCCGGAACCGATGATGAAGAGGCCCGTGAGCGCAAGCGGGTAGTGCCGCTGCGTCGCGTAGGTGCCAAACACGTAACTGCCCACCGCCATCACGAGCAGGCCGAGCGCCATGCCCTTCTTCATGCCGGTGCGTTCGAGAATCCAGGAAGAGGGGAGCGCAAGAAAAAAGTACGCCATGTAGAAGGCGGTGGTGACGAGGAACGCCTTCGCGTCGGTGTCGAGGTCGAAGGCGAGCTTTACGAAAGTGATCAGCGGTCCGTTGATCCAGGTCACGAACCCGAATACGAAAAACAGCACACCGATCGTGACGATGGAGGCGACGTACCTGCGGTCGGGCGGCGGCAGCGGAGTGTTCGGCATGACTTCAATACTCCCCGTTTGCTGTTGATTTTGCAGTACTTCAGGGCTTAAGCCCGGTCGGCTGTCAACGTTGTCAAACCTGTTCAGGATCGCGCCGTGGAGTCGCTCCCCTCGCTCGATCGTGATCGCAGAGCAACAACGTGAGCTAAGACCGAAAAGGCCTATACAGGCTGAAAACAGGCCGTTTCGAGCCGGCCGGCTACACTCGTTGCGACAGGCACACGAAACTACGACAGCTTGACATCGATGTCAAAATTGGCATACGGTCGGCCCCACAGATTGATCTCACGGGTCTCGATTCGTGTTTGGAGCGAGCACCTTGGCGGGCAAATCCGCATCGATTCTGGCGACCGACATCGGCGGCACGTACGCGCGGCTTGCGCTCGTCGAGCCAGGTGAGCGCGCGGCGCGGCATCCCACGGTGAGCCGCTTTCAGCAGTACGCGTGCGCGGACTTTCCCAGTCTCAGCGCAATATTCAGTGATTTTCTTTCCGGTGCAGACGGCGCCGCCGTGCGGTCCGCAACGATCGCGAGCGCAGGGTTTCCGGTCGGCGACACGATGCTGCAATCGAACCTTCCCTGGCCGGTGTCGCTCAAGGAGCTGCGCGAGCGTTTCGGATTTCGCGATCTGACGCTCATCAACGATTTCGCCGCGATCGCCTACGGCACGCAGTTCCTCTCACCCAGTGATACGACTCTGCTGAGCGGTGCTGGCACCAAACGTGGAGCGGGACCGACGCTGGTGATGGGGCCAGGGACCGGTCTTGGCGCTGCGGTGCTCGTTCCTCGCGAAGACCATCCGATGGTGCTCAGCACCGAAGCAGGGCAGGTGGCGTTCGCGCCCACCACCGATCTCGAGATTGAAATCCTCAAGGTCCTGCGCTCGCGCATGCCGCATGTGTCGAACGAGAACATCGTCTCCGGCCCCGGACTCGTCAATTTGCACACGGCGCTGGGCGTCGTGAACTCGGAGCGCACGCTGTACCGCACGCCGGCGGAAATCACGTCCGCGGCACTCGACGATGGCGAGCCCATGGCCAAGCAGGCACTCGACGTGTTCTGCGGGGCGATGGGGAGCGTGGCGGGACTTCTGACTCTCTTGTACGGCGCGCATGGCGGGGTGTTTCTCGCCGGCGGCGTGCTGCCACGGATCAAGAGCTACCTGCTCAAGAGCAGCTTTTTGGAGCGCTTTGTCGGGACCAGCCCGATGCGCAGCCTCCTGGAACAGATTCCGGTGCACCTCATCGAGCACGGCCAACTCGGCGTGCTCGGTGCGGCGAGCTGGTTCGTGGACACCCATCCGGGAGAGTGAACAGAAATGGCAATACCTTGCGGGCGAACTGAATCACAGAGCGGTCGGGGCAGCGTTGCCCGCAGGCCGGCATAGCTACTGGTAATCAATGAACAGGGGGACATGTATGAGTTCCAGCAGATCAATCTCCAGGGACATCAAGCGGGTCCTTTACGGATCAGCGGTGGTGGCCGGACTAGGCAGCGCGGGCTTCGCACATGCGCAGACCGCCCCGGTTGTAGAAGAAGTCGTAGTGACAGGCATCCGCTACAGCTTGCAGCAGTCCATCGAGACCAAGCGCGATGCTGATGGCGTGATCGATGTGATCACGGCTGAAGACGTCGGCAAGTTTCCAGACAAGAACCTCGCCGAAGCGCTGCAACGCGTGCCGGGCGTCACGGTCAACCGCGAATTCGGTGAGGGTGAGCGCATCAACATCCGCGGCACCGATTACCGACTCACTAAGACGTTGCTCAACGGGCATTCGCTCTCGACTGCCGACTGGTTCATTCTCGACCAGCTCAATACGACGCGCAGCTTCAACTACTTGCTGCTGCCCGCAGATATCATCGGGCAGACGATCGTCTACAAGACCTCGCAGGCGGATCTCGAAGAAGGCGGCGTCGGCGGCACGGTCGATGTAAAGACACGCAATCCTCTCGACCTCGAGTCGATGACCATGTACGCGCGCGTCGAGGCCGCGTACACGGATCTCGCCGACGAGACCGATCCGAATGCCGGCGCTCTTTTCAGCTGGAAGAACAGCTCCGAGACCGTCGGGTTCCTGCTCGCCGGCGTGTACCAGGACCGCAATATCCGTCGAGATGGCGTCGAGACTTTCGGCTACATGGATGTGGGCGGCGTGCAGATGCCGACACTGATCGGATCGGCGCTCTTCCAACAGGAGCGCAAGCGCACCGGCGGCAATTTCGCCTTCCAGTTCAAACCTAGCGATAGCCTCGCGTTCAACCTGACGGGCCTGTACTCGAAGTTCGATGCTGACAACATCAACGAGAACTTCATCGCGTGGGGCCAGCGCGCTATCAACAACGGCGGCACGCTCACCAACACGACCGTGGTGGACGGCGTCGCAGTCGCGGGGCGGGTCTCCTCGCTCAACAACGGTACGCAGGACTTCGGTGTTGTATATGACGCGATCGATCGGTTCGCACATTCGGAGTCGCGCAACATCGACCTGTTGACTGACTTCACGCCGGGCGAAGACTGGAAGCTGAGCTTGCGCGTGGGATACACCGACGCCGAGGGCAACACCGACAGTCAGCCGTTCGTCGAGTTCGGCGCACCGGCCGTATTCGACTACGACCTGCGTGGTCGTTCGCCGTCGGTGACCTACGTGGCCAATGGCAACGGCGTCGCCGTCGATCCGACCAATCCAGACAGTCTGCAGTTCATCTTCGGATCGCTTCACCAGATCCTGAACGAGGATGATGAGACCTACGGATACATCGACGCTGAGCGTGCGTTGGACATGGGCGTGTTAAAGGGAGTGAAGTTCGGCGCCAAGTACACCGATCACAATCGCGAGCTGACCTTCAACGCGACCACCTACGGCGGGTTCTTTAATCCGTTCCTCAACGCGGCGAACCCGATCCCATCGGCTTGCCAGCCGGTGCCGTGCGCCGCGTCGAATTTCGCCGGCGGCCTGACGCCGGGGGACTTCCTCGAGAACGTCAGCGGTCCCGCGACGGTCGATCAGTACTGGCAGGTTAACAGGAGCGCTGTCGAGAGCATCCTGTTCCAGCAGCTCGACATCTCGACCGCGGCCGGCGCAGGACGCGTCTACTACCCGCAGCAGAATTTCTCGGTCAACGAGAAGACCTACGGCGGTTACATCATGGGCGACTTCGAAGGCGGGGGCTGGCGTGGAAACGTCGGCGTGCGCGTCGTGCGCACGGAGCAGGAGTCGAACGGCAACCTGATCACCAACGATCCCAATGCGATCCAGAACCCGTTCGGAAATTACATTCCGATCAGCGTCGATCGTTCGTACACCGATACGCTCCCCAGCCTCAACATGGCGTACAACATGACCGACGACATCCTCCTGCGTTTCTCCCTGGGACGTGTGATGACGCGGCCGGACTACAACGAGATCGCACCGCGTACGAGCCTGAACCCGGGCTCGTTGAGCGGCACTTCGGGCAATCCCGAGCTCGATCCTTTCCGCGCCAACCAGGCGGACCTGTCGATCGAGTGGTATCCGGGTGCCGGCAGAATCTTCGGCGCCGCCTTGTTCTACAAGGACGTCAAGTCCTTCATCACGGACAAGCCGGTCACGGAGTTCTTCAACGTGCAATCGGCCACCTCGCCGAGCCTGCAGTGCACGCCGGTGAGCGCGAATGTGTTCAACTGCCCGTTCCTCATCAATCAGCGCACCAATGGCGGTGGCGGAACCATGGAAGGGTTCGAGCTGCAGCTGACGCAGCCGATCTGGGGTGGATTCGGCGTGCAGGGCAACTACACGTTTACCGATGCCGAAGCGGACAACGGCGATCCTCTGCCCGGCGCGTCTAAGGATACGTTCAACCTGACGGGCTACTTCGAGAACAAGTGGGCGAGCGTTCGTCTGGCCTACACCTACCGTTCCGAGTTCTTCGTGACCTTCGACAGGACCACTCCGCTTAACCAGGATGCCCTGTCCTCGCTCGACACGTCCGTCGTAGTCAATGTCATGCCGAGCCTGGCGTTGACCTTTGACGCGATCAACATGACTGACGAGAAAATCAAGCAGTTCGCCGGTACCCCGGACCAGCCGCGTGCCATGTACGACAACGGCCGGACCTACTACGCCGGTGTGCGCGTGAAGTTCTGAACGTGCAAGTTCGATTCCCTCTCCCCAGCAACGGGGAGGGGGAATCTTCTTTCAGCTGCTCGGGTCGTCGGGCCCTGAGCGCGGCTCAATCGTAGGTATAGGCGGCCATGATGCGGCGAAGCGCAGGCAGGAACGGCTGCAAGTGTTGCGCGTAGTGTCGATGCCGGTTGATCGAACGGTCGTTGAGTTTCTCAGTGACCTGCGCGTAACTCGGCGTCGGTGCGTGGCGCCGGTTGTCGTGAAAGGCAACGCACGACTCCTCGAACGGCAGACCCACATACTCGAGCAAGCGGCGCGTTTCCTCGCGCTGATTCGCAACGAACGATTCGTACTTCAGCACGTGAGCCTGCACCGGAAGCTCGCGCCGGTAGTGCTCGACCAGGCTGAACACCGCCGCGAGGTGATGCACGATGTCCTCGATGCGGTAGCCGCAATTGAATCCGTGGGTGAGGTTATTCGCCAGCACGGAAACACACACATCGAGCGGATTACGCACGACGTGCACGATGCGCGCGTTCGGGAAGCTCATTCGCAGCAGCGGCAGCCAGATCTCGTTGAACGGCATCTTGTCGGTGAAAAACGCCTTGCCAGGTTCGAGCAAGCCATACTGCTCCGCGCGCGCGAGGTAGAAATCGCGAAACAGCGTCGCGGCGAAGCGATTGTCGGCCGTAAACGTGCGGGTGAGATTCTCCGGGAAGGGTTCGGGGCCCGGGAACAAGAGGTTGGCGAGCCGGCGGATATCCCCCATGAACGAGAGTTCGCCGCCCGCGAGCACGCGCGAATGGCTCGACAGCACCTGTTCGATCATGGTCGTGCCCGAACGCGGAAAGCCAACGATGAAGATCGGCTGGGGCGAGTCGCTGCGTTCTTGAGTCGACGGCAGCAGATCGAAGCGGGAACGCACGAAGAATTCCTTGAGGCGCGCGAAGAAGGTTTCCACCGCCGGCGCGTTGTAGCTGAGCCCACCACCCTGGGCAGCAAGTTTTTTCTTGCCGTCCACAAAGTCGCGCCATGCCTCCTCGAAACGCCCCAGCCGATCGTAGAGTCGGCCCCGCTCGAGCAGTGCATCGCCGTTGAGCGTCGGCTCGTGTTCGAGGATTGCGAGCGCTTCACCGGCGCGGCCCTGGCGCGAAAAATAGCTGGCGCGCAGCAGCTTCACGGCGTCGATGGAGGAAGCCGCCTCGGCACGATCGAGCAATTCCTGCGCGTGCTTCAGATCGCCGCGCAGTTCGTAGAGCTTCGACCAGTGCCCGAGTGTGAGCAGATTCCCCGGCGAGCGCGCGTCGGCGTGCGCAAAGCAAGCGTCGGCTTCCTCGAGCTTGCCCTGGTTCATGAGGCTGATCGCAAGATTCGTCAGAAAAGCGGCGTTCTCACCGCCGAGCTCGAGCGCACGTCGAAAGTGCCATTCGCCAGAAGGCAGATCGTTCGACTCGGAGAGCAAGGTGCCGAAGAGACCGTGCGCTTCGGCGTTGCGTGGGTTCATACGAAGTGCCGTCCGCGCCACCTGGTCCGCCTCGGTGCGCCGGCCCGTCGCATACAACAGTCGGACAAGATCGTTGTAGGCCCAGTCAGCCCGCGGATCGATCTCGAGGACACTTTGCAGCGTTTGCATTGCGCGCGCCGCTTCTCCCAGGCGTTGCTGGGCAAGAAAGCGGATTTCGAGGGCCTGCGTGTCGCGCGCGTTCGACCGGAGTCGTTCGTCCGCGGCCGCGATGGCTGCGCGCAAGTCCCCGCGCGCAAGCGCGTCGCGGCCGCGAACGACGCTCGGATGCGGTGCATCGGTCATGGGAAAAGCTGGTGCGGCGGGAGCGGCATAGATGATGCGCGCTATGGTGCCCGTTTCACGCACGCTTGTTTAGTGCCGGGCCGAGGGAGCGCGGCGCACTAATGGTGCGAGCGCTGTTCGTCACCCTCTCGGTTGCGATGCTGCAGGGTTGCGCCCCGGACGCTGATCCAGGACCGGAAGCGTCCGTCATTCCGGCGCCGGTGCGTGTCACTGCGAACAAGGGCAGCTTCCTGGTTGAGGTAGACACGCCAGTCACCTTCGAGGCCAACCCGCAGGTGGACGCGATTGCGCACTATTTCGCAGACCTTGTCGCGCGCACCGATGGGCCGCCCCTTCGCATCTCGTCCACCTCCGCCGCAGCCGATCGCCCTGAGATCAGGTTTCAACTCAGCGCCGCCGGGGGCGCGCAGGAAGCAGAAGGCTATTCGCTACTTGTCTCCCCTCAGCGAATCGTCGTCTCAGCCGGTAGCCCCCGCGGCCTTTTCTACGGAGCGATCACTCTTTGGCAACTCGTGACCGCGGAGGTTGGACACGCGCCAATCAAGATCGCATCGATGTCGATCGTGGATCAGCCGCGCTTCGCATGGCGCGGACTCATGCTCGATGTCGCGCGTCACTACATGCCACCAGACAACATCAAGGAGATGATCGACTGGATGGCACTGCACAAGCTCAACACACTCCATTGGCACCTTACCGATGATCAAGGCTGGCGGCTCGAGATCCGCAAGTACCCCAAGCTCACACAAGTCGGTGCCTGGCGCGTGCCGGCCGGAGCGGCGGGCATAGATGCCGCAACTGGAGGTCCGACGCGCTACGGCGGCTTCTACACGCAGGAGGAGGTGCGCGACATCGTGCGTTATGCCGCGGAACGCTACGTCACGATCGTGCCGGAAATTGAAATGCCGGGTCATGCGCAGGCGGCGATCGCGGCGTATCCCGAACTTGGCTCGCGTGGCGACAATCCAGTCGTGTCACACGACTGGGGTATTCACACCTATCTCTTCAACGTGGAGGACCAGACGTTTGTCTTCCTCGAAAACGTGCTCAGTGAGGTGATCGAGCTGTTTCCGGGTCCCTATGTCCATGTCGGTGGCGACGAAGCCGTGAAAGATCAATGGCAGGGCTCTGCCCAGGTGCAACGGCGGATGCGCGAGCGCGGCATCGCGAACGAAGCGCAGCTGCAGGGTTACTTCGTCGCGCGCATCGGAAGGTTCCTGAGCGAGCGCGGGCGTCGTCTCGTGGGATGGGACGAGATCCTCGAAGGCGGCGTTCCCGCCGACGCCATTGTCATGTCCTGGCGCGGCATCACCGGCGGACGCGAAGCCGCGCGCCTGGGTCACGACGTCGTCATGGCACCCGCGCCGGACCTCTATCTTGACCATTTGCAGAGCGAATCGCGCGACGAGCCGCCCGGTCGTCCGGGGATTGAATCACTCGCTGACGTCTATGGCTTCAACGCGATTCCGGATGACCTTACTGCGGATCAAGCCCGGCACATCATCGGCGTGCAGGCGAATCTGTGGACCGAACACGTTCGCACCGTGAAACGCGCTCAGCATGCAGTCTTCCCGCGAATCGCTGCGCTTGCTGAAGTGGCGTGGTCCACCCCGCAGCAGCACGACTGGGCGCGCTTCATCGCGCGCATGCCTGCTCAGCTGCAACGCTACCGCAAACTGGGCATCCAGTTTGCCGACAGCGCGTTCGCAGTTCGCTTCGCGCCGGAATTCAACGCGGTCCACAACCGGCTCAAGGTAAAGCTGTCTACGCAGGCGGGATTCGGCCAGATTCGCTATACGCTCGACGGCAGCGAGCCTGCGCCGACCTCTGCGCTCTACAGCGCACCGATCGAAGCAGCGCCACCCCTGCGCGTGCGCGCCGCAAGTTTCGAAACTGACTGGCGTCTTTCGGCGAGCAGGGCAGCAGAGTTCACCGCGCAGACGTTGCGAGAGCGCAAGAACGAGGAACTCAAGCTCTGCCGCGCAAAATTGCCCCTGCGCCTCGAGGACGATGCGCCGCCAGGCGATGACCGCGCCGTGTTCCTCGTGGACATCATGGATCCCTGCTGGATTTACCCGCGCGCATCGCTCGATGACGTGAGCGGCATCGAGGTGACGATCGGGCAGCTCCCGTACAACTTCCAGCTCTGGAAAGATGCCGCCGGGATCGTGACACACGCGCCCGCCACCGAGGCGGGTGAACTGCAGGTGCGACTCGATTCATGTGACGGGGAGATCCTCGCCTCGATGTCGCTCGTTCCGGCTCAGGGCCGGCCCACGTTGAGCACGCTGGAAACGCGGGTCGCGCGCCACGCGGGGAGTCACGAGCTCTGCATTTTTTTCACCGGCAAGTCCCCCGATCCACTGTGGGTGATCGACAGCGTACGGTTGCGGTGACGAGACGGTTCAGGTTGGTCGAATTATGTCTGCGACCGGCCGGGCGCAGACATGTACGAACGACCTCGTAACAATTATACTCGCGGCCGGAACGCACCCAGACCGCACCCAGACGGAGATAACATGCGCGCCGCATTCCTTGCACTGCCCTTATTTGTACTTCTGGCTTCGTCGGCACAGGGCGCCGACGAAACAGTGCCGAGTCCTGCGGCTTCCGATCCGAATGTGGTCAGCAGTACGCCCGCAGCCACTACACCCGAACCTGCCGAGGCGGAGACAGCTGCTCCTGCAACTACAGATCACGCAAACGCTACGGCGGCCGCGGAACGTCCCGCCGCAGCCCGAACCGAGACAAGCGGTCAGGCGGTGCCTGCGCCTACATCTGCCGAGGAGACCGCAAAGATCGGGGAAATGACGAAGGAAGAGCAGACGGCCATGGATGTGGAGATGAGACGCCGTGGCTATGAGACCAAGACGATCGACGGCCAGAAGCGCTATTGCAAGGCGAGCACAACTCTCGGTTCGCGGTTCAACGCCAAGACGATCTGCTGGACAGCCGAACAGATCAAGAGCCAAGAGGCGGCCGTTCAAAAGGTGCGCGAGAAGCAGGGCCAGCGGGAAACCTGGGGCCAGTGAGCGGCGCCCAGGGTCTGCGCCCCCTAGTTGTCGTTCAAGTTGATGCCGTACAGGACGTCTTCGGGTCCGTCCGGCAGCACTATTCTCTGTTCGAATTTCATGCCGAGTTTTTCGAGCACCCTGATCGAAGCGTGATTGTCCGGTCGGGCGATTCCAACCACGCGGGTAAGGCCAAGGTTCGTTCTGGCGTGCTTGAGCACCGCTGCTGCCGATTCGACGGCATATCCTTTTGACCAGAACTCCGGCAGGAACGCGAAGCCGACGTCCACATTGGGTAGGGTCTCTCGCTTCACCAGACCACACATGCCAATGAGCGTCTGCCGCTCCTTCAGCTCCACGCGATACAGGCCAAACCCAAACGTTTCGTAACTCCCGATAGGTCCCTTCAGCATGTAGTCACGCGCATCGTCGAGCGTCCTGACGCCCTTGTCGCCGATGAACTCGAGGAACGACGGCTCGTTCAGGAGCCGGAGTATGAATTCGGCATCGTCGAGGGTGAGCCGGCGCAGAATCAGGCGCGGCGTTTCGACTACGATCACACTAGCGTTTCGCGAGCAGCGGAGTGCAACCCGCCAGCTCGCGTGCGGCGGCGACGACTACTTCCGGGCGGTCGCGCTGGATGTAGTGACCGCTGGCATCGACATTCACATGTCGTGCTGCGGGAAAATCTGCGGCGATGTCATCCTGCAGACGAACAGCCGTGACGCGCGACGCCGGCGTTTCCCCATGCAGCGCACGGGTGCGTGATAACACGATCGTGGGCACGTTGCCGGCAAGGGGACTGTCATGAACCTGTTCGCCCGCAACCGCGCTGTCGTTCAGTTCGCGACGCACTATCCAGGGCATGCTCAGCACGATGAGATGTTGACCGTTGCCACCGGCTCCCTGCAGGCCGAGCTGCAGCTGCTGATTCCAGTGTGTGGAGTCGACCAGCACCAGGCCGTCGATCTCTTGTGGGAATTGTCGAGCGAAATATTGCATGTACAGGCCGCCCAGCGAATGCCCGACGAGGATATAAGGCGGCAGAATCCCTCTTCGCTTCAGTTCTGCGCGCAGCTCGGACACTATGGTCGCAGCGTCCCGGGCACCGCCCGCCGAATCACTTCCCGGATAACCTGCGCGACTGTAAGCGATAGTGCGCGTGCAATGATCGCTGATCAACGGTTGGACAGTGTTCCACACGTCAAGCGTGTCACCGAGACCCGCAGCAAGAACGACAGTTCGGGGGCCCTGGCCGGCGATTCGCATCTGCAGATGCGCCACTTCGCTAGATCCGAAAGTACAAGGTGCAATCAACAGCGTAACCATTACCATCTGCGCGCAAAGCAGTGGTTTGATAGCGAAGCGCCTGACTGCGTCGGCCCTCAACATATTCGGATCCCGTGCCAACAACGCCGTTGCGGATTGCCTGCCCGGTCAGATCATACTGTTGACTGGCCACGGGTCTGTGAGTTGCATCGACATCTCCTATACAATTTCTGCAACGCGGACGGCGTCACATTTAGGGCGGCCGAAAGAATGACACGCCTCATGATTTGCCCGAGAATTCAGCGATTTTTCTTCGGCATTGCAGCAGTGCTGCTCGTCGCGCAGGTCAATGCCGAGCCGTTGAGCCGTGCGGAGATCGAAGCGCGTGTGGCTTCTGCAGGTGCAGATCTCAGCAATCTCGAAGCCCCTGGCGCAGATCTTTCCGGGATCGACTTCCGTGGCGCGAACCTGTTCGGCGCCAGTCTCAAGGGCGCCAATCTCACCAAGGCAAAACTGCGCGGCTGTAACCTCGATGTAGCAATCCTGCGCGACGCTACGTTGATCAATGCCGACCTGGCAGAAAGCAGCCTGTACTCGAGCGTGCTCGCCAATGCAGATGCCACCGGAGCCGATCTGCACGGTGCACGCTTGATGGGCAACATGGATCGCGCCGTGCTCGAGGGCGCGGATCTCTCCGACACCAAGGGTGGCTCGGACATGGGGAACCAGCCGATGGGGCTGGTCCGTCTCATCCTCACGCATGCACGACTCAAGGGTGCGAAGCTGAATCGTGCCGACCTGTCGCGCGCTGATCTGAGTTATGCGGATCTGCGCGACGCGGACCTGAGCGATGCGAATCTCACGCAGGCGAAACTCGCGGGTGTCGATTTCACCGGTGCCAAGCTCGACCGGGCGACGCTGTCGGGCGCGGAGATCCACCACGCGACTTTTGCCGGCGCCACCGGGCTCGGGTCCGTGCGGGGTCTCGACACGACCGAAGGAAAAGAACTGGCGGTTTTCGAGTAGACGCCCCAACCTCAACGTGCCACAACAAAAAGGGGGGAGTTCGCCATGACAGGTGCGAGTTCGCTTGCGCAGGATCGTTCGACCGGCGGTATCGGTCTCCTCGACCGGGAGCGCATCATCGCGAACCCCGGCTTCAACCGCTGGCTGGTTCCCCCCGCGGCGCTCTGCATTCACCTGTGCATCGGCATGGCCTACGGCTTCTCGGTGTTCTGGAAGCCGCTGCAGGCGGCGTTGATCGGCGCCGACGGGGCGAGCATCGCGGCCTGCTCCGCCGGAGCAACGACGTTTTCCGAAAAGCTGGCAGGAACGCTGCACGCGCTTGTCGCTACCGATTGCAACTGGAGTCAGTTCGATCTCGGCTGGATGTACACGTTCTTCTTTGTGCTGTTGGGTCTTTCGGCAGCGACCTGGGGTGGGTGGCTTGAACGCGCTGGTCCGCGCAAGGCGGGCGTGGTGTCCGCGCTTTGCTGGTGCGGTGGTCTCCTGATCTCGTCGGTGGGCGTATACACGCACCAACTGTGGTTGATGTGGCTCGGCTCGGGGATCATCGGCGGCATCGGTCTGGGGCTCGGCTATATCTCGCCGGTCTCGACGCTCATCAAGTGGTTCCCGGATCGGCGCGGCATGGCCACCGGCATGGCCATAATGGGCTTCGGCGGCGGTGCGATGATCGGTTCGCCACTCGCGACCCTGCTCATGAACTCCTTCAAGACAGCGACCGATCCGGGCGTGTGGCAGACATTCCTCGCGATGGCGGCGATCTATTTCCTGTTCATGCTGATCGGCGCCTTTGGCTACCGCCTGCCGCCCGCGCGCTGGAGCCCGGAGGGCTGGACCCCCCCGTCCAACAACAACGCCATGATCACGTCCAAGAGCGTGCACCTGCAGAACGCGCACAAGACGCCACAATTCTGGTGCCTGTGGCTGGTGCTGTGTCTCAACGTGTCGGCGGGGATCGGCATCATCGGCGCAGCCTCGCCAATGCTGCAGGAGACATTCGGCGGCGCGCTCTTCGGAGTTCCCCAGGTCGGATTCGATCAATTCAACGACGAACAGAAGAAGCTCGCAGCGGCGGTGGCTGCGGGTTTCGTCGGCCTTATCTCGCTCTTCAACATTTTCGGCCGAATCGCCTGGGCATCTTCTTCGGACAAGCTCGGACGCAAGCGCACCTATTTCGTGTTCTTCACGCTGGGCGCCGCTCTTTATGCGCTGGCCTCGATCGCTGCGGACGCAAAGATGCTGGGGGTTTTCGTCGCTTCGTTTTGCGTCATCGCCTCGATGTATGGCGGGGGTTTCGCGACCATACCCGCCTACCTCGCCGACATGTTCGGCACGCCGTTCGTGGGCGCGATTCACGGACGGCTCCTGACTGCGTGGTCGACCGCAGGCATCCTGGGGCCGGTAGTCGTCAACTATCTGCATGACAAGCGACTCGCCGAACACGTGCCCGTCGATCAGATCTACGGCCCGATCTTCTATGTATTGGCAGCGATGCTCGCGATCGGATGGATCGCCAATCTGCTGGTGCGGCCGGTGGATGCAAGATGGCACATGAGCGAGGCCGAAGTCGCCGCGGCGCAGACCGGCCACAAACCAGTCGTCCCGACGGCGGAGACGGCTTCCGGAGGCATCGGCAAGGGCGGGCTCGATGCGCGAGCCGCATGCTTCTGGCTATTAGTGGGTGTCCCGCTCGCATGGGGAATCTGGAACACGGTACAGAAGGCGCTCGTGCTGTTCCGCTAGAGCCTTGCCTGCGGCGCGCGCAGTTCGAGGACTGCCTTTACCGCCGCGGCGACGCGTTCGGCGCTGAAGCCGAAATGGCGAAAGAGAGCGCTCGCGGGCGCTGATTCTCCGTAGCAATCGATACCAACGACGGCGCCGGTGCGGCCCACGTACTTGCGCCAGAAGTCGGACACGCCGGCTTCGACGGCAACGTGAGGGAGCTGCGGTGCCAACACCTGGTCGCGATAGCTCGGGTCTTGCCGGTCGAACACGGTAGTCGATGGCATGGAGACGACTCGCACGTAGATGCCCTCGCTCGCGAGGAGCTTCTGCGCGTCGACTGCCAGCGCAACCTCGGACCCAGTCGCGATGATCACCGCGCACAGTGCACCGTCCGGTTCGACCAGCGTGTAGCCGCCGCGACGAATGTTCTCGGCCGCTTCGGTCGAGCGCTTCTGCGCGGGTAGATTCTGCCGGCTGAATACCAGGCTCGTGGGGCCGTCCCTGCGCTCGAGCGCAGCGGTCCATGCCACGACAGACTCCACTGCATCGCAAGGGCGCCAAACGTCCATGTTCGGGATGACCCGCAGGGCCGCCAGATGCTCAATCGGTTGGTGAGTAGGCCCGTCCTCACCCAGTCCGATCGAATCGTGCGTAAACACGAATACGGTGCCGATCCTCATGAGTGCAGCCATGCGCAACGCGCTGCGGCAGTAGTCGGAAAATGTCAGGAAAGTGCCGCCATACGGAATAAACGCACCATGCAGCGCGATTCCATTCATGATCGCCGCCATGGCGAACTCACGCACCCCGTAGTGCAGATAGTTGCCCGCAGAGCCGGCGCTGATCGCCCGCGAGCCGCTCCATAGAGTGAGATTCGAGCCGGCGAGATCGGCCGAACCGCCGATCAGCTCCGGAAGTACCGGCGCGAGCCCTTCCAGGACATCCTGCGAAGCCTTGCGTGTCGCCACGCTCTGCGCTCTCTCACCAGCTTGCGTCATGAGCTCGCGTGCGCGTCGTGCAAGACCCGCAGGCAGCTCACCCTTCATGCGGCGATCAAACTCCTTCGCTTCGGTGGGATACGCGTGCGCATAAGCAGCGAACAGCCGTTTCCACTGCGCTTCGGCGATCCGGCCTGCTCCGCGAGCGTCCCATGCCTCGTACACGTGCGAGGGAATCTCGAAGGGCGGATAGGGCCACTCGATCGCCGTACGGGTCGCCGCCACTTCCTTCTCGCCAAGCGCCGCACCGTGAGCTTCGTGAGTGCCGGCCTTGTTCGGCGAGCCCTGCGCGATCACGGTCCTGCAGCAGATGAGCGAAGGTTTGTCAGTCACCGCTCGGGCGGCGCCGATCGCGTGATCCAGCGCCTCGCTGTCGTGCCCGTCGACATTTGCGATGACGTGCCAGCCGTAACTTTCGAAACGCCTGGCGGTATCGTCCGTGAACCACCCTTCGACCCGTCCGTCGATCGAGATGCCGTTGTCGTCATAGAACGCGATGAGCCTGCCGAGGCCGAGCGTGCCGGCGAGCGAGCAGGCCTCGTGTGAAATCCCTTCCATCATGCAGCCGTCGCCGAGAAACACGTAGGTGTGGTGAGCAACGATGTCGAACCCGGGACGGTTGAACTCGGCGGCCAGCAATTTCTCCGCGATCGCCATGCCGACTGCATTGGCAATACCCTGGCCCAGCGGCCCGGTGGTGGTCTCCACACCGGGCGTGACGCGATATTCAGGATGACCGGGAGTCTTCGAGTGCAGCTGACGGAAATTCTTGATCTCGTCCATCGGCAGGTCGTAGCCACTCAGGTGCAGAAGCGCGTACTGAAGCATCGAGCCATGCCCGTTCGAGAGCACGAAGCGATCGCGATCAAACCATCCCGGGTTTGTCGGGTTGTGCCGCAGATGCCGGCGCCACAGCACTTCGGCGATGTCTGCCATGCCCATCGGCATGCCGGGATGTCCCGAGTTCGCTTTCTGGACGGCGTCCATCGCGAGCGCGCGCAACGCGTTGATGGTGTCGAGATGATGGAACCGAGCGTGCGAGGACGCGCGTGTCTGCAGGTCAAGAGTCATAGTCTCTCTCCGTGAGAAGGGCCACGCCGGGAGACCGGCGCGCAGGGAGCGGTTGCATGTACATCAGGAGAAGCTCCCTCAGATCTCCGATGATGCCGTGCGGCCTGGCCTGCTCGAGAGAGCGCTTGTCACCATAGCCGTAGTCGACGGCGACGACACGACAGCCTGCCGAATGGGCTGCGACAACGTCGACCTGAGAATCACCCACGTAGAGAAGCTCCGTGGGTTTGACAGCAAAACGAGTGCACGCAGCGAGCAGCATGTTTGGGCTGGGCTTGCGATCGGTGCTGCGATCAGCACAAAGAGTGAACGCAAGGAGCGTATCGAGCTGTGCGGCCTCGAGCAGCGGCAGGGCAAAGCGGCTCTCCTTGTTGGTCACGCAGCACAGCGCAATCCCAGCGCTCGCGAACTGATGCAACGTCTCGGGTACTCCGGGATAGAGGCGGCCGCGATCGAAGAGGTGCTCGCCATACAGGCGTGCAAATAGCAGTTCGGCTGCGGAACGCAGAGCCGCATCAGGCGCGCTCATGCCCAGACCTTCCTTCAGTGCGCGCTCCACGAACCTGGCAACGCCGTCACCGACCAGCGCGCGAATGCGATGCTCTGCAAGCTCCCTGCCGCCCAACTCCAACAGCATCGCGTTCGCAGCGGCGCAGAGATCGGGCGCGGTGTCGATGAGCGTGCCATCGAGATCGAAAGCGACCGCCCGAAAGCCCTCATCCGTCCCGGGCATCTGTTGCCTCCAACGTTCGCGCGACCGGCATGCGCGGCTGCCGCGCGAGAGCCTCCTTTCGGCGCTCCAGAAGACGCCAGATCATTGGCGTAAAAATGAGCTGCATGGCGAGGTCCATTTTTCCTCCCGGGCACACGATCGTGTTTGCCCGTGACATGAACGCGCCATGCAGCATGGACAGGAGGTAGGGGAGGTCGATGCCGCGCGGGTTGGAGAAGCGGATTACAAGAAAAGACTCGTCGGGCGTCGGGATGAAACGCGCAATGAATGGGTCCGAGGTGTCCACCACCGGCACACGCTGGAAATTGATGTGGGTGCGTGAGAACTGCGGGCAGATGTAGTGCACGTAGTCGTGCATGCGTCGCAGGATCGTGTCGGTCACCGCTTCGGCCGAGTAACCCCGGGTCGACTTGTCACGGTGCAGCTTCTGGATCCATTCGAGATTGACCACGGGCACGACGCCGATCAGCAGGTCGACATGACGTGCAATGTCCACGTCGCCGGTGACCACCGCACCATGCAAACCTTCGTAAAACAGCAGGTCGGTTTCGTCAGTCAGATCCTCCCAGGCCGTGAATGTGCCGGGCTTCTGTCCGTAGGGCGCTGCCTCCTGCTCGTCGTGCAGATACCTTCGTCGCCGTCCGCGGCCGCTCGCCCCGTAGCTGCGGAACAGACCCTCGAGTTCCGCGAACAGGTTTGCTTCGGTACCGAAGTGACTGAAATCGTGGTCGCCGCGCTCGATCGCCTCGGCCATCTTCTGTTTCATCTCGGCTCGGTTGTAACGGTGAAAGCTGTCACCTTCGACGAAGGCGGCATTGACATGCTCGCGGCGGAAGATCTGTTCGAAGGTCCGCATGACGGAGGTCGTCCCGGCTCCCGAAGAACCGGTGACTGCAATGATCGGATGTCGTGCGGACATGATTGAGATTCCTGTGTCTACGCTGGATCTCTGAGCAGGCTGCGGTTGCCGAACAGCGGCGCCTCGTATTCGAACTCGTTGTGGTCGCGGTGATAGCGCTCGATCCTTTCCACTTCGGCCCGCGCGCCGAATACAAAGCCGATGCGCTGGTGCAGGCTTTCCGGAACGACGCCAAGGATCGGCTCGTAGCCGGTGCTGGCACGGCCTCCGGCCTGTTCGATGATCATCCCAATGGGGTTGGCCTCGTAGAGCAGCCGCAGCCGTCCGGCCTTGGTGAGATCCTTGCGGTCGCGCGGATACATGAAGACCCCGCCACGCATCAGGATGCGATGGGTTTCGGCGACCAGCGAGGCAATCCAGCGCATGTTGAAGTCCTGCCCGCGCGGTCCGTTCATGCCGGCGACACACTCGTTGACGTAGCGCTTGACCGCTGGTTCCCAGTGGCGCGAGTTGGACGCGTTGATGGCGAACTCGGAAGTGTTCTCGGCGATGCGCAGGTCGGGGTGTGTCAGCATGAACTCGCCGATCTCGCGATCCAGCGTGAAGCCGTTGACGCCACGACCAGTGGTGAGCACCAGCATCGTCGCCGGACCGTAGATCGCGTATCCCGCACACACCTGGGTGATGCCGGCCTGCAGGAAGTCGGACTCGTGGAGCGCGCCCAAACCTTGCGGGCATCGCAGCACCGAGAAGATGCTGCCGACCGCGACGTTCACGTCAATGTTCGACGAACCATCGAGAGGATCGAAGAGCAGCAGATACTCGCCGCGCGGATACTCGGCCGGGATCGGGTAGGGCGCATCCATCTCCTCCGACAACATTCCCGCGAGCTGCCCGCCCCATTCATTGGTGCGAACGAAGATATCGTTCGCCATCACGTCGAGCTTCATCTGACTCTCGCCTTGCGCATTGATCGATCCGGCGTTGCCGAGCGCACCGGCCAGCCCGCCCTTGCCGATGAGACTCGCGATGCGCTTGCACGCGAGGCGAACATCGTTGATGAGCGCAGTGAGCCCGCCGCTCGCGTCGTTGAAGCGGCGTTGTTCTTCGATCAGGAAGCGCGTGAGCGTCCTGGTTGTGGCGGGTGTCATGTGCCCTCCGCGGACGCATCCGCGAACATGCGGCTTGCCCGTATGTCTGCGACGTCGATCGTGATCAGGTCGTCCCTGGAGACAGTTCCGCCCTGCGCCAGCAGGCGGCTCGCCTGCCGCAAGCGGGCGCGGTCGAGGGCGTTGCGCATCGAGCGCGCGTTGGCAAAGTGCGGTCGAAGCTTGCGTCGCTCGATGTAGTCCTGAAAAGCCGCTGCTGCCTCGGGACTCAAGCGGTACTGCAGCTGCTCGAGCATCATCTGCGCTATTGCGAAGAGTTCCGCCGAGGTGTAGTCGGGGAACTCGATGTGATGCGCGATGCGCGATGAAAGGCCGGGGTTGGAGCGGAAAAACCGCTCCATGCGGTCCTGGTAGCCAGCCAGGATCACCACCAGGTCGTCGCGATTATTCTCCATTTCCTGCAGCAGGATCTCGATCGCTTCCTGCCCGTAATCGCGTTCATTCTCCGGGCGGTAGAGGTAATAGGCCTCGTCGATGAAGAGCACGCCGCCCATCGCTCGCTTCAGGATCTCGCGGGTCTTTGGTGCGGTGTGACCAATGTATTGCCCCACCAGATCGTCACGCGTTACCGCCGTGAGATGGCCTTTGCGCAAGTATCCGAGCCGATGAAGGATTTCCGCCATGCGCATTGCCACGGTCGTCTTGCCGGTGCCCGGATTGCCCGTGAAGCTCATGTGCAGCGCGGGAGCGCCGGTGCTCAGGCCCGCTCGGGTGCGCAGCCGATCGATGAGCAGGAGCGCCGAGATGTCACGGATGCGGCTCTTCACCGGCGCGAGCCCGATCAGGTCGCGTTCAAGCCCGTCGAGCACTTCGCTCACGTGCGAATCGCGTAATTCGGCATCGAGGGCGATGCCGTCATCCTGGATGTGCTCGATTGCGGTGTTCATCGCCCTTGCTCAGTAGCGCTCGCCTTCGGGCCGGTCTGTCGCGTAAGAGCGGATCGTGTAGCGCACGGTTCGGCCCGGCCCTTCCTCGCGCTGCAGGCTGAAGCCTGGCTCTCGCGCGGGACGCCCGACGAGGAATGACAAGCGCAGCGACTCGATGCCGCGAGTCGCATCGAAGGCGTTCACCTTGACGTAGTGATTGGGAAACGTACGGCGGCAGTTGTCGATCTCGACCGCAATCCGCGCCGCGTCCCTCATGTCGAAGAGCGGCATCCCGTACATCTCCCAGTAGGTGTTGCGCGGGTGTGGGTCGTCGGTGTACTCGATCGAGACGGCCCAGCCGTTTTGCAGGCAATACTCGACCTGCGCGCTGATCTGCTCGTCGCTGAGGTCGGGAAGAAAAGAAAATGCACCCTGGGTCAATCGCATGGTGGCTCCTTGCTTCACGCGGCAGTCGGAGTGGCAGTGAAGTCGGGCGTATCGGTGCTCGTGTAGTTGAAGGTGATCTCGCCCCAGGTATCGAGCGCGGCCTTGAGCGGCTCACAGTGACGTGCCGCATTGGCGAGGATCTGCGGGCCTTCATTCCAGATGTCGCGGCCCTCGTTGCGGGCGAGCACCATCGCCTCGAGGGCAACGCGGTTAGCAACGGCGCCCGCGGCGATTCCCATCGGATGACCGATCGTGCCGCCACCGAACTGCAGCACCGTGTCTTCGCCGAGATAAGTGAGGAGCTGGTGCATCTGGCCGGCGTGAATGCCGCCTGAAGCGACTGGCATGACATTGCGCAGGCCGGCCCAGTCCTGCTCGAAGAAAATTCCCCGCTGCAGATCCACCGGGTTGTGCGGCTCGCGGAGCACGTTGTAGAACCCCTGTACCGAGTTCGGATCGCCCTCGAGCTTGCCGACGACGGTGCCGGCGTGAACATGATCAACACCGGCCAGGCGCATCCACTTCGAAATCACGCGGAACGAAATGCCGTGGTTCTTCTGCCGCGTGTAGGTCGAATGCCCGGCGCGGTGCAGGTGCAGGATCATGTCGTTGCGCCGCGCCCACTTGGACATGGACTGAATCGCGGTGTAACCGATCACGAGGTCGATCATCACGATGACCGAGCCGAGGTCCTTCGCGAGCTCGGCGCGCTCATACATGTCTTCCATCGTTGCCGCGGTGACGTTGAGGTAGTGGCCCTTCAGCTCGCCGCTCGCGGCCTGCGCGCGATTGACGGCCTCCATGCAATACAGGAAACGGTCGCGCCAGTGCATGAAGGGCTGCGAGTTGATGTTCTCATCGTCCTTGGTGAAGTCGAGACCGCCCTTGAGAGCCTCGTAAACGACGCGGCCGTAGTTCTTTCCCGACAGGCCGAGTTTCGGTTTGACCGTCGCGCCGAGGAGCGGCCGCCCGAACTTATCGAGCCGCTCGCGCTCGACGATGATGCCGGTCGGGGGCCCATCGAACGTCTTCACGTAAGCGACCGGGAAGCGCATGTCCTCGAGCCGCAGCGCCTTGAGCGGCTTGAAGCCGAACACGTTGCCGATGATCGAGGCGGTGAGGTTCGCGATCGAGCCGGGCTCGAACAGGTCGAGATCGTAGGCGATGTAGGCGAAGTACTGGCCGGGCGCTCCCGGGACGGGTTCGACCTTGTAGGCTTTGGCGCGGTAGCGATCGCACGCCGTGAGCCGATCGGTCCACACGACCGTCCAGGTCGCAGTCGACGATTCACCCGCAACCGCGGCGGCCGCTTCCTCGGGATCGACGTTTTCCTGTGGCGTGATGCGGAAGAGGGCGAGGATGTCCGTATCCTTCGGCTGGTAGTCGCCCTGCCAGTAGCCCATCTCCGCGTACTTGAGCACGCCGGCCTTGTAGCGCTCGGCCGCGGTGCGGGGTTTGGTGCGAGGTTCGATTCGCTTCATTGCTGCGACTTCTCCGGGGAGGACGCAGCTGATCCTGCTGGTTGACTTCCATTAGGTCTAGTTAGAAATTCTTCGCCAAAATATAACGATCGCTTATGATAGGGCGGCATGCGGAACGTCACTCTGCGACAAATGCGGGCCTTTGCGGCGGTCGCACGGCTCGGCTCTTTCACGCGTGCGGCAGAGGAGCTGCACCTGACTCAACCGGCGGTTTCCCAGCAGCTCAAGCTGCTCGAGACCGAGGTCGGCATGCCCCTGTTCGAGCACATGGGCCGCAAGTGGCGGCTCACGGCTGCTGGAACGGAATTGCTGCCCTACGCAAGGCAGGCGATCGAGTTGTTACGCGAGGCCGGCGAGTCGCTGTCGGCGATGCGCGGTTTGAAGCGCGGCGAACTGAAGCTGGGCGCGGTCAGCACTGCGAAATATTTCGCGCCCTTGCTGTTGCGCACGTTCACCCCCGCTTTCCCCGAGGTCACGATCAAGTTCTCGGTGGGCAACCGTGAAGAGGTCATCCAGCAGCTGGCTGGGAACGACATCGACCTGGTGATCATGGGGCGGCCGCCGCGCGAGCTAGAAACCGAGGCAGAGCCCTTTGCCAGGCACCCGCTCGTCATCATCGCCGCGCCGGATCATCCCCTCGCGGGGAAGCGGCACATTCAACTCAAGTCGCTGGCCAAAGAGAACTTCGTAATCCGGGAGCCGGGTTCCGGGACGCGGGCATCTATGGAGCACGTGTTCCGGGATCGTGGCGCTACGTTTCGAGTCTCAATGGAAGTCAGCAGCAACGAGACGATCAAGCAAGCCGTGATGGCTGGCATGGGCATCAGCTTCATCTCGATGCACACCATCGCGCTCGAACTCAAAGCTGGGAAGCTGGTCGTGCTCGACATCGTCGGCGGTCCGATCATGCGCGACTGGTATGTCATCCACCTGCGCGACAAGCGGCTCTCGCCGGTGGCAGCCGCGTTTCGCAGCTTCCTGCTCGAGCGCGGCGCCGCGATCATCCGCGAGGGGGTCGGGGTCGAACCGCGGCGCACGCGCTCCAGGGCGATGCATCGGAGCGGCGCCTGACGCGCCGGAACCTATTTTAGATTCAGCCGGGCTCCGACCCAGAGGCCGAACGGTGGCCCGGCACCCAGGAATCGGGGATCGGTCATCTCGGGGAAGACTTCCTGCGGCTCGCCCAGCAGTCCGAAAGTCTCGTAGTCTTCGTCGAAGAGGTTCTCGACGCGTGCGAAGATCGTGAACGCATCATTGAACCTGAATTCAGCGCGCAGGGTGAAGATCGTGTAGCTCGAGGTCTCGGCGAGAAGATTCACCTCATCGCCGCGCAGGAATACCCCGGAGCGGTAGGACATATCCGCGCCGACACTGGCGTGCTCGTTGAAGGCGAAGTCGAGTCCGGCATTGGCCATGTGACGCGGGATTCCGGGGATCGTGGCGCCATCGGGAACCTGCAGCTTATCTTCGCCCACGATCTGTGGAGCAGTCGGATCGTCCTCGAACACCGGGTGGTTGGGACTGCTGACGACAAAGCTGTCGTCGAAGGTCGCCTCGAGATAGCTGTAGTCGAGGAACCAGCTGATCCGCGAGAGTTCCTGTGACACGTTGAGCTCCAGCCCGCGGCGGCGCGTGTCGCCGACATTCTGGAAAAAGCCGACATTGGCCTGCGCTCCCCCCGTGGTCTGGAACAGGATGTCGTCGTGATTAGTAGTCTGAAATGCTCCAACGTGCCAGCGCAGTTGATGCTCGAAAGAGCCGTCGATGCCCGCCTCGACGCTTTTTGCCACTACCTGCTCGAGCGGTGGGTCGGCCAGGAATGCGTTCGGCAGACTGCAGGGCGCATCCTCGCTCGCACAGGCGAGCTCCACTGCAGTCGGGGCGCGAGCAGATTCGCTGTAGCTCGCGAACAGTTTCACTTTCGGTGTGACATGGAACGTCAGGCCGACCGCGGGATTGAACCGGTCAAAGTCATGTGAGCCGTTGAGCTCTGGGTTCTCACCGGTCTGGTCTGTCAGGCGAATGCGAGTGTTGTCGTAGCGCCCCGCCACGGTCAGTGCGCTGCGCTCGGTCACGTTGAACGTATCCACGAAGTAGAGACTTTCCGTCGTCACCTTGCTGTCGATGCTGGTGATGGACTGCTCGGAAAAGATTCCGGTGCGTGTCGTGCCGCGATTCTCGAGCAGGCTCGCGACCTCGACTATGGAATGGTACGAGGTGTCGCCGACGCTGTACGCGGTTCCGACCGTAAAGTCATTTTCATGGCCGCGGAGGCTGGAACGCGCCGAAAACTGCACGGAGGCGCCATAACCTTCCTGCTCGCGTCGGGCAATATTGTTGATGGCATTGAGCTCCTCGCCATCGAGTTCGGCCGGGATGGGATTGCCGCTCAGGTCGAGCACCGGTTCGATGTCCGCATCGTCGGCCGCATTGCATTCGCCATCGCCGTTCAGATCAGTGAAGTCCTCCTCGACTAGCAATTCTTCGCCGCCGACGTTGCATTCCTCCAGATTCGTGCCATCGCCGTTGAACGTGTTGGTATCGAGGGAACGGTAGAACACGTTGCCGCCAATTTTCCAGGTGTCGGAAAGCTTTCGTGATCCCTCGAGCTCCACCTGCGCCAGGTTGTTCTCGGTAATATCCGGAAAGGTGAACACCGCGGAGCGGTCGATCGCGAGCAGCTCGGCGGGCGCTGGACCATTGCCGCGCAACTCGGTGTCCGCATACGCGAAGCTCAGATCTAGAGTCCAGTCCGCCTCATGCCGGCTCAAAGCGCCGTAGAAGCGGAGCGCGTCGGAATTGGAGAAGTCACGCCAGCCATCCTCGGTGAAATAGTCGAGGTTGCCGTAGTAGCCCCACGCGCCATTGTTGCCTCCGTATTCCGCCGTTGCGCCAATCCGGCCGAACGAGCCCGCGTAGGCTTGCACGTCGCCACCCTGGTAGTTGAAGCCGTTCTTCATCCGCAGCGACAGCGCACCACCCAGTGTGTTCAATCCGAACACCGGATTGGCGCCGGCGAGAAGTTGCAGGGAATTGATCGATGAGAGAGAAATCAAATCCCAGTTGACGGTGTCGCCAAAAGGTTCATTGATGCGCACGCCGTTCTCGTAGACGGCGAGTCCTTGCGCAAGTCCCAGTAACGGTGATGCCGTAAAGCCGCGGAAATTGACGTCTGGTTGCAGCGGATTGTTCTGTGCCTGGTTGATGCTGACACTGCCCAGCTCCCGATTCATGAAATCGGTCAGATCGAGCGCTTGAGACTGCCTGATGTCCTCTGCCGTCGCAGTCTGCACGTTGGCCGGCACTCGATCGCGGGCGATGTCGAAGCCGTACGGCGCCGCCACGACGATCTCTCCAAGGAGCTTGTTCTTGTCCGCCTGCGGCGGGGAGGCCGATGTGGATTGACCTGCAGCTAACTTGCTGCCCAACAGAAGGACAATCGCGGCACTACCGCGCAAGCCGTGGCATCATGTCTCCGTTGACTCATTAATAGTGGTGTTCGTGCCCAGCGCGATGCCGGCGGCAAGGCGCTCGGAAACAGCCCTAGAATTCCATAAGAACCAGAGGCTTCGACAGAGAGTTTCCCACCGAGATGACCGGGAATTTTTCCCGACGGGACCTGGACGAATAGCCATTCACCGCACTTGGGACCAGAGGCAATGCGACTCGGCCTGGTGCCGCCGGTGTAGGCTGTTTTCTACCTGGGAGAAAAGCTCGCCGTGAAGCCGATCAGGTAAGTTCGCTCCGGTGCCGGTTCGAAGTAGCGGGCGTTCACGGCATTGACGATCACTGAGCCCACGTAGCTCTCGTCGGCGATGTTGTCGACGCGAACGAACTCCTCGAGTTGCCAGGAACTCATGTTCTGGCGAAAACCAGCGTGCCAGTTGGCCACGACATACGAATCTGCGACCGCTGAATTGAGATCATCCGCAAATACCTGATCGGCCCACCTCGCCTCCACGCCGGTGGTAAAACCAGACGGAGCGTGTCGCCAGTTGAGCTGCAGGTAAGCCGAGTTCTCCGGTACGCCGGGTATCTGGTTGCCGGAGAGATCAACTCCGGCAAAATTCACGAACTCCTCGAATCGCGCACGCGTGTATGTATACGCAAGATCAAGTGTGAGGGCAGCGTCCAGCATGGACACGGACGCGGCGAGCTCCGCTCCTTCGCGACGAGTGCGGTCGGCGTTGACGAAGGTGTTGCGGCCTGGAAATTGGGCCGGCCCGGTTACGATGTCATCCGAGGTGTTGGAACGGAACAGGGTCGTGTTGAGCTGCGCATGATCGCCGAGGCGCCACTTCACTCCGAGCTCCATGTTGGTACTGTCCGCTGCTTCGAGGTCGAAGTTAAGGCCGGGCAAACCATCGGGCCGGTAGGCGAGCTCTGAGAATGTCGGCGCCTCGAAGCCCTTGCCCGCGGAAGCGAATAAGTGAACGTCCGGTGTGGCCTGAAACAGGAGGCCGAGCACGGGCATGGTGCCCTCGAAGTCGATGCTGCCGCTGTCGTCGGGATTGATGCCGACGATGAAGTGATCTTCCGAGTCATATTTGATTTCGCTGTGGCGCACGCCACCAGCGAGCTGCCAGCGTTCGGTGAAATTCCATGAGCCAATCAGATACTGATCGAAGTCGTAAACGACGTCGTCCTCGTCGCGGCGCAAATCGCCTTTCTCGCCCAGCACGTTGACAAATCCGGTGCGCAGCTCATTCATCCGGTCGTACGCGGCGCCCAGGGTCAATTCGTAAGGCGCTCCGCCGAGCTGTCCCGAGTGGTGCCAGCGCAATTCACCGCCACCGAAGTCCCGATCGAGGTCCACGACACCGCCGGAGCCCGTGAGCGCGATGCTTGGATTGGCGAGGTATTGCACGACCTGGCGCGCGCCGTAGTAGCCGAGTGCGCGGATGCTGTTGTCGTCCGAGAAGTTGTGATCGAAGACCAGCCCGCCCTGCGCGTGGTGAATGGTTTTGCGGGTGTTGAAGGCCTCGGCGCCGGTCCCCGCTTGCGACGGATCCTGGTCAAGCTGTTCCTGGGTCAGCCCGAGCGGGTCCTGTGTGTCGGGCTGGTCGAGATAGTTTCCGAGCACCGTGAGGGTTGAGCCCTCACCGGCGTGATACCGCACCCACAGATTCGCCAGATCGCGTTGCGCCGCGCTGTGATCGCGGAATCCATCGGTCTCAAAGCGCGACACGTTGCCGGAAAAGTCGAGCGCGCCGGACTGACCGGAAAAATTCACCGCGCCGCGCCAGGTGCCGTCTTCCCCTCCCGAGCCCCGCGCCTGGATCTCGTTGGGGCGCCGCTCGTCTGCAGTGAGCAAATGAATGACGCCTCCCGAAGAGTTGCCGTAAAGCGCCGAGAACGGTCCGCGCAACACCTCGACGCGATCTGCGCCGCCAATGTCGAACAGAGCTGTCTGTCCCTGCCCATCAGGCATGGTGAGAGGAATGCCGTCCTGGATCAGGCGCACTCCGCGGACGCCAAAGGAAGCACGGGCGCCGAATCCCCGCGCGGAGACCTGCAGGTCCTGCGCATAGTTGTAGCGATTCTGCACCACGATGCCGGGAATAGTGCCGAGGCCCTCGGACAGATCCACGCCGGCGCGGTGTGCACGGAGCTCCTCTCCGCCGACTGCATCGATGGCCACCGGAATATCGAATGCCGACTTTTCCGTGCGAGTGGCCGTGACCACCATGGATGCGGAGGAGGTCGGCGGCTGGGCTTCCTGGGCGACGGCTTCTGCCGACGCCACAGCTGCGATCCAGGCCGCTACGAGAATCCGGGTGGCTTGCATTGGATGTCCTAGCGATGCGAGAGCCCATGTTCCATCGGAATCGGATGGACGGAGATAGAGAGCATCATGAAACTCGCCTCATGATTTTCATGAGTCGGACAGAAACTCTGATGGTCGCAGGCGAAACGCCGGCTCAGTCTCGCTGAGTACTCGCAAGGCGATGCACGAATGGCTCGTTGGCAGTGTCGCGCGAGAAGCGCGCACCTGCGATTCCGAGTGCAGCTACGCTGAATCCGATGAGCACTGCGAGGTCGACCGCGATCTCGAAGTCCGCGCTATAGGACCCGGCCGGACCCGCGATTGCCGCGTGCTTGAGCAAATCGACGCCGTACGTGAAAGGGTTCAGCGTCGCGACGAAGCGCAGCACCTCCGGCAGGTGCTGCACGGGGTAGAGGGAGCCGGAGAGGAAAAAGACCGGAAAGATCACCAGGTTCATCATGGTGGCGTAGTTGTCCAGCGTACGCGACCACGCTGCCACCAGCATGCCAAGGCTCGAGCAGGCGAGCGCAGTACCGAGCAGACCTGCGGCCAGAAGGGGAATCGACATGTGTCGGCTCAGGTACCCGAGCAACGCGAGGATGAGCAGCAGCAGCAGCGCCTGCAGGAGCGCGGAAACTGTGGCGCCCAGAGCCTTGGCCAGTACGATCCAGTAGTGTTCGATCGGTGCGATCACGAGCATGCGCATCACGCCGGATTCCTTGTCGTACACAGTGGCCAGTGCGGCGAGCATGCCGCCGAACAGCAGCGTCATTCCCAGCACGCCTGGCACCAGAAATGCCTGATAGCCGGGCTCGCCGTGCTTTCCCTGGACTGCGCTCAGGCCGGCACCGATCACGAGCAACCACAGCAGGGGCCTCACCATTGCGGATAGCAGGCGTCCGCGTTGCCGCAGCAGCTTGAGTACTTCGCGTTCAAGCACAGCAATAAAGGGACGCACCAGCATCGTTACGCGGCTCTCTTGCGGGAGGTTCCCGTTTGATTGACCCACAGGAACACGTCGTTCAAGTTTGGACGCCGCCAGCGCACAGCTCGTGCCGTTACTGCCAGTTCGGCCTGCAACGCAGCCAGCTCGGCTGGCTCGCGGCTGCAACAAAACTGCACGCGCTCGCCTTCGATCAGGGCTGAGCCGAAGCGCGACGCCAGCTCCAGAGCCAGCTCCTTGGGATGACTGGTCTCGACTTCCACCACAAATGCTCCCAACTCTTCGATGAGTGCGCGTGGATGACCATTGCGGACGATACGACCTGAGCTCAGGAATGCGACCTCGTCGCAGTCCGCAGCTTCTTCGAGGTAGTGCGTAGTCAAGAGCACGGTAATGCCGAGCTGGGCCCTGAGTTGCGCGATATGGCGCCAGATGGCGCGACGATTAGGCAAGTCCAGGCCAATCGTCGGTTCGTCGAGAAACAGGATCTGCGGCTGGTGGATCACACCGCGGGCGATGTCGAGTGCGCGTCGCATCCCACCGGAAAGCGACGCGACCGGGTGGTTACGCCTTTCGCTCAATCCAAAGAGTTCCAACAGCTCAGCGCTCCGTCGCCTGATCTCCGTGCGGGAAAGATCATTGAGCGATCCCGCGAAGCGCAGATTTTCCGCGACAGACAATGTGCGATCGAGCGCGGGCTCCTGGAACACGACGCCAATGCTGCGGCGAACGGCGAGCCGCTGCGCGTGCACTGAATGTCCGCTCACCCACGCCTCGCCCGATGTCGGGCGGATGAGTGTCGAAAGCATGTGGATCGTGCTGGTCTTGCCGGCGCCATTGGGCCCGAGCAGGCCGAAGAATTGACCCTGCTGGATCAGCAGGTCGACGCCGTCCACGGCAAGCGTGTCGCCGTAACGCTTGGTCAGGCGATCTGCTCGAATGGCGACATCGGTCATTGAGAGGAAAGGGCGCGCGAGTTGCGTTGATCGCGGAAAAACAGCAGCGGCTTCTCCTCGACACGCGGTTGCGCGGCAAGCGCCACTGCTTCTTCCACGAGATGATGGTGTGGAGACAGATCGCATACGGGATCCGCGTTGGCCGGATCGCCGGTGAGCAGGTATGCCTGGCAACGGCAGCCACCAAAGTCCTTGGTCTTCTCCGGGCAGCTGCGACACGGCTCCTTCATCCACGCATCGCCGCGAAAGTGATTGAAGCCGGGTGAGTCGAACCAGATCGACTCGACACTCGCCTCTCGTACGTTGGGGAACTCGAGTCCCGGAAGCATGCGCGCCGCGTGACAGGGAAGCGCAGTGCCGTCCGGTATCACAGTAAGAAAGACCGAGCCCAGTCCGTTCATGCAGGGCTTGGGCCGACGCTCGAAATAGTCCGGCACGACGAAATAGATCTTCATTCGCTGACCTGCCTGCTCGCGAAAACGCCGGGTCATCGCCTCGGCGCGCTCCACCTGTTCGCGGCTGGGGAGCAGCTGGTCGCGATTTTTCCAGGCCCAACCGTAGTACTGGGTATTGGCAAGCTCCACATACTCGGCTTCCATGTCCTGCGCCATCTGCAGGATCTGTTCGACATGGTCGATGTTCAGCCGGTGCAGAACGACGTTGAGCACCATCGGGTAGTCGTACTTCTTGATCAGCGCCGCTACCTTCGACTTCAGCTCAAAGGTGCGCGTGCTGCTCAGGAAATCATTCATCTGCCGGGTGCTGTCCTGGAACGATAGCTGGATGTGATCCAGCCCTGCATCCTTGAGCGCCTTGATGCGCGTTTCGTTGAGGCCGACGCCAGACGTGATCAGGTTCGTGTAGAAGCCGAGCGTGTGCGCCTCCGCAACGATCGCCTCCAGGTCGTCGCGCATCAGCGGCTCGCCGCCCGACAGCCCGAGCTGCACGGCACCCAGTGCTCGCGCTTCTCGCAGGACCCGTATCCAATCTTCGGTTGTGAGTTCCTGCTCGATGCGTGCGAAGTCCGTAGGATTGGAGCAATACACGCAATGGAGTGGACACCGGTACGTGAGCTCCAGCAGGAGCCACAGCGGCGGCCCCGGCCGGTGCACAGCAGCGCCGGTCGGTGTGCTCAGGCTCGAAGGTCCAGCCATCTCTGCTCCAGTGCGTAGGCTACGAAGGCCGTGACGTCGGCAGACAGGTTGGTGGCACCGAATGCCTGCTCGAGGTCCGTGGTGATCTGCGCCAGTGTGCGCTCGCCGTCGCAACGCTTCAGGATCTCGCCCGCGCTGGCATTGAGCTTCACCATGCCCTCCGGATAGAGCAGGACGTGTGAGTTTTGCGCGGGCTCCCACTGCAGCCGAAAGCCGCGGCTGATCGAAGGTCTGGCGGTCGCATTGATGTCACTCATGTCGAGGTTCCATAGCGCAGAGCCATCGCGTCGTTCATCTGCCACAGCACGTCGAGCTTGAACTGCAGGATTTCAAGGGCGCGCTCCTGTGCGGCGCGCGTATCGAACCAATCGAGTGTGAAGGCGAGGCCGAATTCGACGTCGCGGCGCGCGATGCTGACCCGGCTCTGAAAGTACCTGAGGCCGGCCGGATCGATCCACGGGTAATGCTCCGGCCAGTTGGCGAGGCGCTGCTTGTGAATTTCCGGCGCAAAGAGCTCGGTCAACGACGAACAGACGGCTTCCTGCCATGGCGCTCGTCTTGCGAAGTTCACGTATGCGTCGACGGCGAAGCGCACGCCTGGCAGCACATCGACGAGTTTCTCTACCTGGTCGCGATCGAGCCCCACAGCCTCGGCCAGTCGTAACCAGGATTCGATGCCGCCCGGCTCATCGCCGTAACCGTCATGATCGAGGATGCGTTGCACCCAGGACCGACGCACCTTGCGATCCGGGCAGTTGGCGAGAATGGCGGCGTCCTTGAGCGGAATACTGATCTGGTAGTAGTAGCGATTGGCGACCCAGCCACGAATCTGTTCCGGGTTCGCTGCGCCAGAATTCAGCATCACGTTGAACGGATGATGGATGTGGTACGCGCGTCCCTTCGCCCGTAGCCGCTCTTCAAACTCGGGCTTGGTCCAGGCCGGTGCGGTCGAGTCAGCGGTACTCATAGCTCGATTTCCATCCCATCCCACGCCACTTCGACGCCGCGGCGCGTGAGTTCGGCGCGCTCGGGCGAATCTTCGTCGAGGATCGGGTTGGTGTTGTTCACATGGATCAGGATTTTGCGCGTATCCGACGGCAGGCGATCGAGCCATTCGAGCATTCCGCCGGCACCGCTCTGCGGCAAGTGACCGATTTCGCGCGCGCGCTTGTGCGAGACTTCCTGGCGAATCATTTCATCGTCGGTCCAGAACGTGCCATCCACCAGCACACAAGCAGCCGACGACATCGCGCGCCAGACGTGTCCATCGATCGTGGCCAGCCCCGGCGCATAGAGCGCAACTCGGCCTGAGCTTTCGTCCGTGAGCACGAGAGCCAGGTTGTCTCCAGGCACCGGCGATTCGCGGTTCGGTGAGTACGGCGCGGGCTTGCTCGCCACTGGCAACGCACGCCAGTGCACTCCAGTCACGCCATCGATCGTGAATCCAGTCGCCCTCGAGATCGATGCGTTTCCGGTCTACTCCGCAGTAGTGCGCGAGGACGGCGAGTATGGGATTGCCGCGGGTGAGATCGGCGTAGGTGCTGTCACTGCACCAGATCGGCCATGGCCGACTCGATTCCCGCAGCATATACAGACCCGTGGTGTGATCGACCTGGCCGTCCACCAGGACGATGGCGGTGATTGCGGTATCGCGAAGCGCGCGGGCCGGCTGCAGAATGGGATTCGCCTGCAGTTGGGCCGCGATATCCGGCGAAGCATTGACCAGCGCCCACGCGGTATCTTCTTTTCCGGCCACGGCTATCGAGGACTGCGTCCTCGGCCGGGCGCGCAGGGTTCCCTTGCGTAGGCCGGCGCAGTTGCGGCAGTTACAGTTCCACTGCGGGAAACCGCCGCCGGCGGCGGATCCCAGCACGCGAATCTTCAAGGACAGAGAGGTGCAGCCTGCTCGCGCAGGCTGACACCAGGGCTACTTCAGCGATTGGCGATATACATCGTGATTTCCATGCCGAACCGGAAATCAATCGCTTGCGGAGTTTCCCACTTCATGACATCGCTCCTTCAGTCGGCTATCTGACGACGGCCCGAGAATTTGCCGCCACGGCCATCTTCCGCGTTAGCACGCCCCGCCGATACGGGATCATCATGAAAGTCGCGTAGTGATTTTCATGAGTCGGGGGTGAAGTGCACCCGTGGCGAGCGGCGCTGATAACATCCGGTCATTATTGGCCACTCCCCTGATAAAGCAGCCCACAATGAAGCTGCGGACCCGCCTGAACCTCGTGGTGGCCGGACTGACCGCCACGTTCGTGATCGTCCTGATCGCCGGCGAGATCACGACCGCCCGCGATTCGGTGCGTGAAGAGATCGAGGCGGCCAACCGGGCGGCCTCGCAGTTGCTGGGGCGGCTCGCAGCCATCTATTCGCGCGAAGGAGGGCCCGACCTGCTGTTGCAGTTCCTGCAGCAACTGGGTCGTGTGCACGCCAATGACATCACTCTGGAGGCGGCCTCCGGAGAGGTGCTGTATCGCTCCCCGCCACCGACCTACAAGGCCGGTCGCTCGGCGCCGGACTGGTTTGCGCACCTGTTGGTGCCGAACGCGGCCAAGCACATATTCCCGCTGCCCGGTGGGGTGAAATTGATCGTGCAGGCCCACGCTTCGCGCGCCGTACTCGACGCCTGGGACGAGCTCACCGCGCTGCTCGCGGCGGCTGCGATCATGCTCGTCATCGTGAATGGCCTGGCGTTCTGGTCGGTCGGACGAGCTCTCGCGCCATTTCCGGTCATCGCCAGCGGGCTGGAACGTATTCAGCGTGGCGATCTCGAGTACCGGCTGCCCGCACTGGCGGGCGCCGAAGCGCAGACGATAGGTGCCGCCTTCAACCGGATGGCCCAGGCCGTGCAGGACAAGGTGCAGGCGGAACGCAAAGCGCTCGAAGCCGAGACACAGCTCGAGGAAAGGCGGGAAATGGCCCGGCTGGTGGAGCAGCACGTCGAAGAGGAACGACGCCTGATCGCGCATGAGTTGCACGATGAGTTCGGTCAGTCGGTCACGGCAATTCGCAGCCTCGCGCTCGCCATCGCGACACAGGGAACGGGCCGTGACCCCGCGATGGTTGATGCCGCGCGCCTGATTGCCGAGGAGGCCGCGCGCCTGTACGACGCAATGCATGGGCTTATCCCTCGCCTGGCGCCGCTTTCGCTGGATTCACTTGGGCTCGCCGCAACTCTTGAGACTCTCGTGCGGGACTCGCAGCGCCGATATCCCTCGGTCGCGTTGTCGGCTCGACATGATCTGTCCGCTGACCTCGGCCCAAGGGTGACTCTCGCGGCGTATCGAGTCGTGCAGGAAGGGCTCATCAACGCGCTGCGCCATGCGCAGGCCACCTATGTGGATATCAACGTGCAAGCGGACGGGGAGCGAATGATCGTCACCATCGTCGACGACGGCGTCGGGTTGCCGGAACAATGGTCACTCCCGGGACATTTTGGTCTGCGCGGATTGGCGGAACGCATCACAGATCTGGGTGGCGTGCTCAAGGTTGCCAATCGTGAATCCCGTGGTGTCTGCCTTACTGCAGAAATTCCCTTGGCGGGGACCGCATGATCCGCGTTCTCCTGGTTGACGATCACGCGGTGGTCCGCACGGGGTTTCGGCTCCTGCTGCAATCACTGGCGGAGGTCGAGATCGTCGCCGAAGCGGAATCCGGCGAGGCGGCGTGCCAGCGCTACATCGATCTTGCCCCGGACGTCGTCGTCATGGATATCGCCATGCCAGGCATGGGCGGACTCGAGGCGTTGCGGCGGATTCGGGCTCGCGATCCTCAGGCCCGGATACTCGCGCTCTCTGCACATGATGATCCCGTGCACGCCCGCCGGGCGCTGCGCGAGGGTGCGCTGGGCTTTCTGTCGAAGCGCAGTGCCCCGGAAGCATTGGTAGAGGCCGTGACCACCGTCGGCGCGGGGCGTCGTTACATCGACATGAGACTGGCGCAGAAGCTGGCGCTCGCCGAAATCGAGGGCGGCGCCAAGCCGCCCATCGAGCGACTCTCGGAGCGCGAGTTCGACGTGTTCATCCGGCTGGCGCGCGGCGCGAGCGTCCAGAAAATCGCCGACGACCTCAATCTCTCCGCGTCGACCGTCGGCACGCACCTTTACAACATCAAGCAGAAGCTCGAGGTCACCAATCAATCGGAGCTCACCTTACTCGCCATTCGTCACGGCATCATCGAGGCCTGATCAGGATGCACCACGCGTTGTTCCAGACCCTGGCGCGCGGCGTTCTGTTGCTCGTGTTCGCATTCGCGTCGGCCGCTGAGGCGGATGAGCCGCTCGATTCACGCGAGCTCAATCTCAAGCTGCTCGACTCAGCGCGTGCGGGCGATGAAGCTGTGGTCGAACGCCTGTTGCACCAGGGCGCTTCCGTCAAGACGCGCAATCGCGTCGGCGCGACGCCACTGTTTCAGGCTGCCCGCGAAGGCCATGCCGAAGTCGTGCGCACCTTGCTCGCAGCCGGCGCGGACGTCGATCAGGCGAACGTGGAGCAGGCAACGCCGCTCATGCAGGCGGCCCACAATGGCCATCTGGAGGCAGCGACGCTGCTTCTGGAAGCCGGCGCCGACGTCAATCACGTGGATCAGCAGCTGCTCTCGCCCCTGATGCACGCGGTATACGGCAACAGCACGTCGCTCGTGGGGCTATTGCTCGAGCGTGGAGCGAAGGCCGATTTGGTCGACAGGACAGGAAAGTCCGCGCTCGTGTACGCGGCGGCGTCTGGCAACGCGGAGATTCTGCGGCTGGTCCTGGCCCACGGCGTCGACGTGAATCAGAGGTACGGCAATGAGCTCACCGCGCTGATGTGGGCTGCGGGATATGATCATGTAGATGCCGTCGAAGCGCTGCTCAGCGCCGGAGCAAAGGCGGATCTGCAAGACGGGCGAGGCATGACTGCGCTGATGATCGCGAGCGCGGAGGGGCACACCGCCAACGTGCAAAAGCTCCTGGAACGCGGAGCGGATCGGACTCTGAAAGACCATGCCGGCAAGACCGCGAGCGATCACGCCGCCGCGGGCGGCCACGCGTCGATCGTCGAATTGCTGCGAGTCACTGGATCTCGCCAGTCTGCGAGCTCTGGTACACAGTGATCGAAGCGAGATAGTCGGCAAGACTGGCAATATCGTCCTCGCTGAAGGTCGTGAGCAATGAGCCCATAGCCGGCGCGTTGTTGCGTGCCTTGCTCTTGAAGTCGAGCATGGTGTGCGTCAGGTACTCGAGATTCTGACCCGCGAGGCGCGGCACACGACTGTTACCGCGGAAATCGCCGAGGTGACAGGCGATGCAGGCGCCCGCATCCAGCGCCGCTTTCACGACGGGGGCTTTTACCGGATCCGCTGCGTGAGTGGTGCCGGGCCAGGTCTGCTTGGAAAAGTACTGCGCCAGCAACTTCAGGTCGTCTGGCTGCAGGGCCTGGACGATCGGACCCATGACGGCGCTGTTGCGCAGGCCGCTCTTGAAGTCCTTCAACTGCACGTAGAGGTAGTAGAACTCCTGGCCCGCGAGGATCGGGTTCTCGGGCAGCGGCGCAGCTCCACGATCACCATGGCAGGCAAAGCAGGTCTGGAGGGTGGCCTGCACTGGCGCAAACTCATCATCTGTTGCCGCTGGCGCCTGCGATGAAAGAAGCGATAGTGCCGACAGTGTCAGTGCAATCCGAACAGTTCTCATCCGTCTACATCTCGCCAGGGTTTTCCCTTGCTGCTCTACTGGAAGTGGCGCGCGCAGCAAGGCGCGGGCGGTCCCTCGGGACCACCCGCGCTCGATCAACCGTCAACGTCAATCTGACAGCGAGAAGGCGAAGATGTTGTTGCCGCGCTTGAAGTCCAGCTGCACGTTCCCGCCAGCCGCTACGACGATGTACTGCTTGCCGCCCAACGTGTAGGACGCGGGCGGAGCGTTCACACCCGCACCGCACTGGAAGCGCCAGAGCTCACTGCCAGTCGAGGAATCGTAGGCCTTGAACCAGCCGTTGCCTTCGCCGGTGAAGACGAGGCCGCCCGCAGTCGCCAGGATTCCGCCGATCATTGGCTGCTCGGTCTTGACCTGCCAGCGGATCTTGCCCGTGTTGTAGTCGACGGCGGAGATGTTGCCGGACTGCGCCTCGGTGGGGATGACTTTGAAGGCGCCACCCAGCCAGAGCTTGCCGCCGGGGTACGGTGTTTCCTCGACGTGATAGGTCATGGGCTGGTGCAGGTTGATCGCGTAGGCCGTGTTCTGCGACGCATCGACCGCCATCGGCGACCATTCAACTCCGCCGTTCGCCCCAGGCAACATGCGCGCGCCTTCCGGCGTCGGCAGCACCCAGCGGTTCTCCTGCGAGACCATCGGATCGGAGAAACGGATCAGGCTGCAATCGCTGGCGCGATGCACGTAGACGTAACCGGTCTTGCCGGCATGTAGCAATCCCTTGACCGTCTTGCCGCCCGCATCCTTCACCTGCGCAATGACCACAGGGCTGACTGCATCGAGATCCCAGACATCGTGCGCGATGTACTGGAAGTGGCACTTGTACTTGCCCGTCGCGAGGTCGACTGCCACGAGAGAGTTCGTGTAAAGGTTGTCGCCCGGGCGGATCGCGCCGTACAGGTCCGGTGAAGGATTGCCGGCGACGAAATACACGATACCGGTCTCGCGATCGACGGCCATGTTCTGCCACACACCGCCGCCGAGGGTTTTGTACGGATCCCCGAGTTTCTTGAGCGCCGCCTTTTCGGCCTTGATGTCGCGATGCATGTCGCGCCCGGTGGCGTCCTTGGTGGCCCATACGCCGACCGAGTTTTCCGGAGTCGTGTTGAACGTCCACAGGAGCTTGCCGGAGTCGGCGTCATAGGCCTTTACGAAACCACGAATGCCGTACTCACCGCCGTTCGTGCCGATCAGGATCTTGCCGTCGACAGCAGTCGGCGCCATGGTCTCGCTGTAGCCAAGCTCCGGGTCTGCAATCTGCTGCTCCCACACCAGCTTGCCGGTCTTGGCGTCGAGCGCGACCAGCTTCGCATCGAGTGTGCCCATGTAGAGCTTGTCACCGTAGGCAAAGACTCCGCGGTTGTTGGGACCACAGCAGTAGGTTGTGATCGGCCCCATGTTGTGCTTGTAGTGCCACTTCGATTGCCCGGTCGCAGCATCGAGGGCATAGACGTGATTGAACGAAGTCGTCGCGTACATCACGCCACCGACGACGATCGGCGTGGTCTCCATCGACTCCACCACATCGGTCTGGAACACCCAGGCCGGGCGGAGCTTCTTGACGTTCTCACGGGTGATCTGCGACGCAGGATAGAACCGCGTCTGATCATAGTTCCCGTTGGTGTGCAGGAAGTTGGTCGAATCTTTCGCTGCGCCATCGAGCATCGATTGGCTCACGTCCTGAGCCCCGGCTGGATGAGCGGCCAGAAACAGCAAGCCGGCGCACAGTAACGCCGGCAGTGCGCTGATACCCGAGCGTGAACGCGTCATGGAACCCCCTTATCTTGTCCCTCATTGCGGGACGCAAATGTACCTGTTTGGCCACTCATAAGGATGCGGCCTCGAGCTGCGAGCGGGAGCCGGCAGTCCTTCGACTTACAGCTCCGAAAGCAGCTCCTTCATCTTCTGGTTGTACGCTTCTTCGCTGATCAGACCCTTGTCCTTCATTTCCTTGAGCGCCCGCAGGCGACGCTCCAGGTCTGCGGTCTTGGCGTCCGCTGCTGACGTCGCGGGCGCCGCTTGAGGTGCGGGAACAGGTGTTGCGGCAGCCGGCGGAGCCGGAACTGCAGCTGCACCCGCTGCGGGTGACGGAGCAGGCTCCGGTGCCCGCGCGGCTGCTTGTGGCGCAGCAGCTGTCCCCGTCGAGGTCGGTGACGTTGCGACTGCCTGTGCGCCGGCGACGGTCAGATCGATCGTCAGCCAGTCGTTACGGGCCGCTTCCAGGGCGACTCCTGGAACCGCCGTCAGGGCGAGCTTCTGCTCGCTCTCCTTCTCGCGTGTCCCCTGGCGGCGAGGGGTAAAATCCTGGTCCCTCTGCCCGTAGATGTTCTTCTTGCGATAGTTAGACTGCAGCTCACCGAAGATCACGTTGAGCTTGCCGCCCTGGTAGAACATGCGTCCGGCGTTGACCGACGGGTCCTTGATCGAGCTGCCGATGCTACGCGTGCGGCTACCGATCGTGCTGAACGTGATGTCCTGGCGTGGCCCAGCCTTTGCGAGTCCCGAGATGATATACGGCGCGATGTGCCCAACTTCCTCAGCTGTGAACACCGCGCGCTGCACCTCAATGCCGGTATCCGGATCGACGATCCGAATCTTGAGTGCACTCAGCGCTCGCGAGACCGTGCCGTTGTCCAGTGTGACGGGCTGATCGTTAGGTACCGTCGCCGATTTGTCCTGCGGTTCGATCCTCACCCATTGGTCTTCCCCCGTCCAAAGGGGGACCACGCTGCGCGGTGTGTCAGACGCCGCGCTTGCGCTGCCCGCCAGCGTCAGGGCAAGGAGACTTGATGCGAGAGCGCATTTGCTGTTGCGGAACGTTGCGTGAAGCACGCGCGAACGAAAGCGCTCATCGTGTTGCGACAACGGCGTGCTTGTCGTCATCTCGAGTGCTACCAAGGCTTTCCCCGCTTCAAGGAAGGTGGCGGCGCCATCGGCGCCGCCACTTGCAACTTCTCGACCGTCTGGATCCGAGTCAACTACTCAATAGAACAGGATCGCGCCGAGCGCAATCGCGCTTTCCTCGGCCTTGTTGCCGCTGTGCGCGGTCGATTCCGTATGCGTGTACTCGAGCACCAAGTTCAGCGCACTCGTGAGCGGATGATAAACCCCGAGGACATACGATTCGTTCTTGTCCAGGAGGTCCGGAGCTACGATCTGGTCCACCGAAGTCTCGTCCAGGTTGCTCGCGCCAAAGCTCGCACCGAGCTTGGTGCCGATACCCGGCAACTTCCAGGTGAGCTGCACGTAGTAACCGTCTGAGTCTCGCATGTTGCCGGCGACATCCATGGCGTCGAACAGGAAGTCGGTGGTGCCAACCCCGTCGCCCTTGTAGTAATAGCCGACGGCCTCCAGGCCTTTGAATCCGACCTTGGCGCCGACGTCATAGCCCTTGGCGGTTTCGCTATCGAAGGTGGAACTCTCTACCTTCTGATAGATGAAGCTCGCCCAGACTTTGCCGTTGAAATCGCCTTCCCAGGCGTAATTGACCTTGCCTTCCCAGCCATTGCTGGCGAGAAAGTCAGGAGCTTCCTGGTTGAAGTCTGCGGCATTTGAGCTTGCACCGGACAGGTCGACGAGACCCCAGGGATCGACCACTGCGAGGTTAAAGCTGAAGCCGCCGAACTTTGGCGAGGAGTACTGGATCTGGCCTTTCCAGTCCGCGTACACATAGCCGACTCCGATGCGACCCAGGGTTGTGTTGCCACCGCCGCGCGTCAGGTCGGATACCGTGCCCACGCCGAGCAGCGTCATGTCGGAGAGAATCGCATCGGAGCCGAAGATGCCCAGGTCGCGACCGATCTTGATGCCGCCCCAGCCGCCGGACCACTCCAGGAACACCTGGCGGAAGTTGGAGGAGTTGAGGCCCAGGCCGCCATCGATCGGCGCGCCGGCAATCCCGCTGTTGCTGTCGATGCCCGGCTGAAAACCGAGGGTAACGCCGTACTTCGTGTTGCCTTCGGTCCTCTCCGCATGAAAGCCCAGCCACGAAGGCAAAAGGCCTGTGCGGATGTTGGTGTCTTTGTAGTCTCCCCCGGAGATCGATCCGCAGGCGAGACCACCCAGGACGGGCCCGGTGGTATCCGAGCTGCAGTCGACGTTGCTCAGAAAACCATTGACGTTTCCGCTGAACTCTACCTTCCATTCACCTACATCCATCATGCCGAATGCGCCTGCGCCCTGGGACGCAAGCGTCAGTCCCAACGCACCAGCACACGCAAGAACACCTCTGCGAACGTTCATGATGAGTCCCCCTCGTGACCTAAGCGGTTAAAGTTGCTACAAGGCTACAAAAGCTCTCGTCCCTCCACCAAACCGAATTCCTGCGCGGCAGAGTCTAGCACCATGTCTAAGCAGAACTACCACTCCTCAAATGCGCTTGGTGTCCTACCCCGGATCTTCTGGGTTGTGTGCTTGGCGCAACTACCGCTCCTCGCGAGCGCCGAACGCGCCTACGTGTCCAACGAAGATGGTCAGACAGTCACGGTCATCGACACGGCGAAGGCCGATGTCATCGCGACCGTGAACGTTGGCAAGCGCCCGCGCGGCCTCAAGCTCAGCAAGGATGGTTCCAGGCTTTACGTGGCGGTGAGTGGCCTGCCGAAGTGTCCGCCGAGCGTTCCTGATGAAGAATGCGAAAAGCTCGAACGCGATCTGCAGGCGGACGGGATCGCGGTGGTCGACACGGCGACGCTGCAGCTGCATGGCGTACTAAAAGCGGGATCAGACCCGGAAACCTTCGACCTCAGCGCCGATGGGCAGCTGCTCTTCATCACCAACGAAGACGCAGCGACGACCTCAGTACTGCACACAGACAGCGGCAAGATACAAGCGCAGATTTCTGTTGGACGCGAGCCGGAAGGCGTGCGCGTCTCGCCGGACGGCAAATGGGTGCTGGTGACCAACGAGTCCGACAACGCGGTCGCGATCATCGACGCGCAAGCCCTCAAGGTTCTGCGCTCCGTGCCGGTGGGCAAGCGCCCGCGCGACGTCGCGTTTACGCCGGACAGTCGGACTGCCTATGTGTCGGGCGAGTTTGACAGCTCGGTCTATCGACTTTCGGTACCGGGCGGAACGCCGGTCGAGCGCTGGATGGAGTTGCGCAAGGAGGCTCGTCCGATGGCAGTGCTGCTCGATGCGTCACGCGATCGCCTGTACGTAAGCACAGGCCGTGGCGGGACGGTCGCGGTCATTTCGCCGGCGACCCGCAAGCTTCTGGCCGAAGTCAAAGTCGGCGCTCGACCGTGGGGTATCGCCCTGTCAAAGGACGGCCGCACCTTGTACACCGCTAACGGACCCTCGAACGATGTGAGCGTCGTCGATACCTCGAGCTTGCGCGTCATGAAGACCATACCAGTCGGGCAATCGCCCTGGGGCGTTGCTTTGGGTCCGACGCCACCGGCTAGCAAGCGATGACGTGTGGACGCGAAGGCTGGGCTGTAAGACCTACTTGCGGAGCTGGACGCCGCAGGCCTGATAAGCCTCGCTTTCGAGGTCCCGATACTGCTTGCCTTCCTTTTTCGCCTCGTCGGTATCGCGGAAAACCCCGCCTCTTTCGCCCGCCATGGAGGCATTGCGCGCAAACGTCTCCCAGTCCACGAACTCGTCGTAGCTCACCTCTTTGGCTATCCAGTCAATGGCGCACGAGCATTTGTAGAGGCTGGCAATCTCCCCGCCGCTCTTAATCATGCATTCCTGAACGAACTCGACGCGGGCCGAGGTCGGAAAGCCTTGTTTGGCGCAGTCTGCAGGGGGTGTCTCGGCCGCGCATACGACGCTTGCGCCGAGGAGCGCAAGAGCGGCCCGGCGGGCCACTCGGATTCGTCTCGTCATTTTCGACCTCGCTTGGATCAGGGGGCGGGCACGGATCCTACGCCGCACCGGATACCTGCTCCAGCGGACAGGTTGTCGCGGCGACGCCATGGGTGTATTGATATGCGTCCAAATTAATGTCTAAGCGATTACACTACGTAGCTACTCTTTAGGCGATTGTCTTTAGGCGATTGGAATGGTCATTTTCCGCGAAGGGGGGAATATGAAGTACGAACGATGTTCCGTGTTTCTTGGGGCAGGCATGCTCGCGCTGGCGGCGTATGCGAGCACAGCTGTAGCCCAGACTGATCTCGAAAAAGCGATGAGTTCCTCGTCCAACTGGGCTTCCCAGGCTGGCGATTATGCGAATCACCGTTACAGCGAACTGAAGCAGGTCAACGCCAGCAACGTCGCCAATCTGCAGGTCGCATGGAGCATGTCGACTGGCGTGCTGCGTGGTCACGAAGGATCACCGCTGGTGGTCGGCGACACGATGTATGTGCATTCGCCGTTCCCGAACAACGTGTTCGCGGTGAACCTCAAGGATCAGAGCTTCAAATGGAAGTACGAGCCGAAGCAGGACACGGATGTGGTTCCGGTGATGTGTTGCGATACCGTCAATCGCGGTCTCGCATTCGGTGACGGCAAGATCTTCCTGCAACAGGCCGACACGACGCTGGTTGCTCTCGACGCTAACTCCGGCAAAGTGGTTTGGACCGCCAAGAATGGCGATCCGAAGAAGGGCGAGACCAACACCAACGCACCGCATGTCTTCAAAGACAAGGTGCTCACCGGTATCTCCGGTGGTGAGTTCGGCGTGCGCGGTCGCCTCATTGCCTATGACATCAAGACCGGCAAGAGAGTCTGGATCGGATACAGCACCGGGCCGGACGCCGAAATGTTGATCGATCCCGCCAAGACGATGACCTGGACGGACGGCAAGATGGCGCCCGTCGGCAAGGACTCATCGCTCAAGACCTGGCAGGGCGATCAGTGGAAGATCGGCGGTGGCACGACCTGGGGTTGGTATTCATATGATCCCAAGTTGAACCTCGTGTACTACGGCTCGGGCAATCCGAGCACCTGGAACCCCGCGCAGCGTCCCGGCGACAACAAGTGGTCGATGACGATCTTCGCGCGCGACCTCGACACGGGCGTTGCCAAGTGGGTCTACCAGATGACGCCGCACGACGAGTGGGACTATGACGGTGTCAACGAAGTACTGCTGCTCGACACGACGATCAACGGCAAGTCGACCCCGGTGGCGGTGCATTTCGACCGCAACGGCTTTGGCTATACGCTGAACCGTGTGACGGGCGAACTGCTGGTCGCCGAAAAGTACGATCCGAAAGTCAACTGGGCGACCAAGGTCGACATGAAGTCGGGACGTCCGATCGTCGACAAGAAGTACTCGCCGCAGACGACTGGTCCTGATGTGAACGTCAAGGGTATTTGTCCCGCGGCGCTCGGCTCGAAGGACCAGCAGCCGGCCAGCTACAACCGCAAGAACGGCCAGATCCTGGTTCCGACCAACCATGTGTGCATGACCTACGAACCGTTCCAGGTCGAGTACACGGCGGGTCAGCCCTACGTGGGCGCCACGTTGACGATGTTCCCGGCGCCGGATAGCCACGGCGGCATGGGCAACTTCATCTCGTGGGATCCGGCGAAGGGCAAGATCGTATGGTCGAAGCCCGAGCGCTTCTCGGTGTGGTCCGGTGCGTTGACGACGGCAGGCGACATCGCCTTCTACGGCACGCTCGAGGGCTACCTGAAGGCGGTCAGCACGACTGACGGCAAAGAGCTGTGGAAGTTCAAGACGCCGTCCGGAATCATCGGCAACGTGTTTACGTATCAGTACGACGGCAAACAATACGTCGGCATTTACTCAGGCATCGGTGGATGGGCGGGCATCGGCATGGCGGCCGGCCTGACCAAGGACACTGACGGTCTCGGTGCAGTCGGCGGATACAAGGAACTGGGCAAGTTCACGACGCTTGGTGGCTCCTTGTTTGTGTTCGCACTGCCCGGCGGGTCTTCGACCAAGACTGCGTCGCGGTAATATCTAAGCAACTATTGCGGCCTGCCGCGCCCTTTCGGGGCGTGGCAGGCCGCATCTTTCTGGAGGGCGATGGATGAGACGCGGTTTGGCCACGCTTGTTTCGCTTGGGCTGCTGGTTTCCACGGCACTCCTGGCAGCAGAACCGGCAGCCTCGACGACGACGTCCAAACAGCAGGCGACGTTGTACACGGTGAAGGACGGCAACAAGGTTGATGCGAATACGCTGGCGGGCTGGAAGACCTGGCGTGCAATGGCTTGCGATCGTTGCCACGGTCCAACTCAGGAGGGCCTGGTGGGACCTTCGTTGATCGAGTCGTTCAAGACCATAACGAAGGAGAGGTTCCATCAGCAGCTGATGAAGGGCAACCCGGAGAAGGGCATGCCGCCGTTCGAAACCAGCGACATGATCAACAAGAACTGGGAATATCTTTACGCGTACCTGAAGGGTCGCTCCGATGGCAAGATCCAGCCGGGGCACCTGCATCCGATTGAAGAGCAGAAATGAGCGTTTTCGGCCGCTAGCGGTCGAATGCGCGACTTGAAGAATTCACATGGGTAGCGGTGTACGACGCGCAACGGCAGTCTCGCTCGTGTGCGCCTGTGCAGTGGCATTTGCCGTGCCGACGCGCGCAGAGGACTCCCAGGGCACGCTCAAGGTGTGCGCGGATCCGGACAGCATGCCGCAGTCGAACACCAGCGGCGAAGGCTACGAGAACCGGATTGCAGCCAGGCTCGCGAGCGATCTCGGCCAGCGTCTGGAATACACGTTTTTTCCTCAGCGCATGGGCTTTGTACGCAACACGCTGCGCCAGAAAGACGAGAGCACCAATCAATACAAGTGCGACGTGATCATCGGCGTGCCCAAGGGCTATGAGCTGACGGCAACTACGAAACCTTACATGCACTCCACGTACGCGATGATTCTTCCGGCGCGCGGTGGGCTGTCAAAGGTCGAGAGCCCCGATGACCTGTTGAAGCTTCCCGCCGAGCAGTTGCGTGCGCTCAAGATTGGAGTGTTCGCGCGTTCGCCGGCGGTCGACTGGCTCCTGCGCAATAAACTACTCGAGCAAGGCGTCTTCTACGCCCAACAGAGCGGGGACATTCACGAGAACCCGGCGGTGATCGTCGAGCGCGATCTGGCCGCCGGCACGATCGACCTTGCGATCGCATGGGGCCCGGTTGCCGGCTACCTTGCGGGCCGGCACGGATCCGATGCCTGGCGCATCGTTGCGTTCAAGCCAGATCCGGCTATCACGTTCGATTACGAGATTTCGATGGGTGTGCGTTTCGGCGAGAAGGAGTGGAAGGACACTCTCGACGCCTGGATCGGCAGTCATCGCGGGGAGATCAACGCCATCCTGTCGAGCTACGGGATCCCGTTGATCGCTGATAACGGCAACCTAATCGCACCGGCGGCAAAAGACTCAACGATGTAGGCACACTGGCATCGACAGCGGGTCGATGCAGGTGCCACGGCCGCCTGAGGAGAGCAAACGTATGAAGTCCAAAGCAGCCATTGCCTACGCTGCCGGCAAGCCGCTGGAAGTGGTGGAGGTGGATCTCGACGGACCGAAGGCCGGCGAAGTGCTGGTGGAGATCAAGGCTTCCGGCATTTGCCACACCGATGAATTCACGCGCTCCGGCGCGGACCCCGAGGGACTCTTTCCGGTGGTCTTCGGACACGAGGGCGCGGGAATCGTCGTGGACGTGGGGCCGGGCGTGACGTCGGTGAAAAAGGGCGATCACGTGATTCCTCTCTACACACCGGAATGCCGCCAGTGCAAGTCATGCCTGTCGGGCAAGACGAACCTGTGCACGGCCATTCGTGCGACTCAGGGCAAGGGTGTGATGCCCGATGGCACCAGCCGCTTCTCGATCGGCGGCAAGATGGTGCATCACTACATGGGTTGCTCGACGTTTTCGAACTACACCGTGCTGCCGGAAATTGCGGTCGCCAAGATTCGCGACGATGCGCCGTTCGAGAAGGTCTGCTACATCGGCTGCGGTGTGACGACCGGAATCGGCGCCGTGATGAACACCGCCAAGGTGGAACCCGGCGCGAATGTAGTCGTGTTTGGGCTCGGCGGAATCGGTCTGAATGTCATCCAGGGTGCGCGACTGGTCGGCGCCAACAAGATCGTCGGTGTGGACATCAATCCGCGACGCAAGGCGCTCGCGGAGAAGTTCGGGATGACGCACTTCGTGAACCCGAAGGAAGTGGGCGGCGACCTGGTGCAGCATCTCGTCTCCGTGACCGACGGCGGTGCGGACTACAGCTTCGAGTGCGTCGGCAATGTCGACCTGATGCGCCAGGCGCTGGAGTGCTGTCATCGAGGCTGGGGAGTTTCGGTGATCATCGGGGTGGCTGGTTCCGGGCAGGAGATCAAGACCCGTCCGTTCCAGCTCGTGACGGGTCGCGTGTGGAAGGGCACGGCGTTTGGCGGAGCGCGCGGACGCAGGGACGTGCCGAAGATCGTCGACTGGTACATGGACAAGAAGATCAACATCGACGACCTGATCACGCACGTGATGCCGCTTAAGGAGATCAATAAGGCTTTCGATCTGATGCATGCGGGTGAATCAATCCGCAGCGTGGTTACGTTCTGATAAACGAGGAGGGGAAACCATCATGGCCGTTTCAATTCATCCGTCCGTAGACCAGGGCGTAAAACCCGGTTCGAAGGACTTTGCAGGTGGCACACTCACTTGCCAGTGCACGTCGGCGCCGGTGACCGTGAGCATCAAGGGCAACGTCGCCCACAATCACGCCTGCGGCTGTACCAAGTGCTGGAAGCCGAAGGGTGCCGCGTTCTCAGTGGTTGCTGTAGTCGGACGCGACAATCTCAGCGTTACCTCCAACGGCAACAAGCTCAAGATCGTCGATCCGAGCGCAGCAATTCAGCGTCATGCATGCACGGGCTGCGGCGTTCACATGTACGGGCGCATCGAGAACAAGAACCATCCGTTCTACGGGCTCGACTTCGTGCACGTGGAGCTGTCCAAGGACAAGGGCTGGTCGGCGCCTGAATTTGCTGCTTTCGTCTCTTCCATCATCGAGTCGGGAACCAAACCCGATCAGATGGGCGCTGTCCGCTCACGCCTCAAGGAGCTTGGCCTGCAGCCGTATGACTGCCTGTCGCCTCCGCTGATGGACGCGATCGCCACGCACACGGCGAAGGCGAAGGGCGTACTGGCCTAGCCGAAAAACGGAAGACGGCGTCGGACTCTCAAGTCCGGCGCCGAATTTCGCTGGTAAGCGCGACGAGTCGAGGGGCACGACCTTGGCTCGCTCAGAGCTTGACCATCACGTGCCTGGGCACGGAGTAGTCCTCGAGCGCGTAGAGCGACAGGTCCTTGCCGTAGCCTGAGCGCTTCAGGCCGCCGTGCGGCATCTCGCTCACCAGCATGAAGTGCGTGTTGATCCAGGTGCAGCCGTACTGCAGGCGCGCGGCGACCTGCATTGCCTTGCCGATATCTTTGGTCCAGACGGAAGAAGCCAGTCCGTACTCGGATTCGTTAGCCCACGCGATCGCCTGGTCCGCATCCTTGAAGCGCGTGACGGAAACCACCGGGCCAAAAACTTCTCGTTGCACGATCTCATCGGATTGCCTGGCGCCCGCAACTACCGTGGGCTCGTAGAAGAAGCCGCCACCGCCGCGCGTCTTGCCGCCGGTCGTGATGTCGACGTGGCGGAGATCCGCGGCGCGATCGACGAAACCCGCTACGCGCGAGCGCTGGCGTGAACTGATGAGCGGTCCCATTTCCACGCCTTCCTCCTGCTGCGTCCCCACCTTGATCGATGCGGCCGCCGACGTCAGGTCCGCCACCAGTCGGTCGTAGATCTTCGCACCGGCGTACAGCCTGCAGGCAGCGGTGCAATCCTGCCCGGCGTTGTAGAAACCGAACGTGCGGACCCCGGAAACGACCGACTTCAGGTCTGCGTCGTCAAACACGATCACCGGCGCCTTGCCGCCAAGCTCGAGGTGAGTGCGCTTCACGCCTTTCGATGCTGCCTGGAGAATTTTCTCGCCCGTGGATACATCGCCGGTGAGTGACACCATGCGCACCGCGGGATGCGAGACCAGCGGAGCGCCGACCGTCTTGCCGCGCCCGCTGATGACATTGATGACGCCTGCGGGGAAGAGCTCCGCGATGATCTCCGCGAGCTTCAGCGTCGTGAGGGGAGTCTGCTCGGAGGGCTTCAACACCACCGAGTTGCCCGCGGCGACTGCCGGCGACAACTTCCAGGCTGCCATCATCAGCGGGTAATTCCAGGGCGCGATGGACGCCACCACCCCGACCGGATCGCGTCGGATCATGCTGGTGAAGCCGGTGAGGTATTCGCCTGCGATCGCACCAGTCATCGTGCGTGCGGCGCCGGCAAAGAATCGAAATACGTCGGCGATAGCCGGGATCTCATCGCTCTTCACCGCCGCGAGCGGTTTACCACAGTTGCGCGACTCGAGCTCGGCAAACACATCGGCGTCCGCTTCGATACGATCGGCCACCTTGAGCAACAATGCGGCGCGATCCTTCGGCGCAGTTCGGGACCAGCCGTCCAATGCGCCGGCGGCGGCAAGCACTGCTGCGTTCACCTGCTCTTCGGAGGCCTCTGCAACTTCCGCGATCACCTTGCCGGTCGCCGGATCGAGGACTTCCTCCACATCGCCCTTGCCGGTGGTGAGCTTGCCCTTGATCAGAAGCTTGGTTTGCATGTCGGCCTCATTGAGATTCCGTCCCGCGACCTGGAGTCAGACGGGAACTATTTCGATTCGAACTCTCGGGGTCGGGTGAGATAGTACGCCAACAGGATCGGAACCAGTGTCACCGCGATTACCGCGACTGCGACCACATTCGTGATCGGCCGCTCGCGCGGCCGGAACAGCTGGTTGAAGAACCAGATCGGCAACGTCTGCTCATGTCCCGCAGTGAAGAGCGTGACGATGATTTCGTCGAAGGACAGGGCGAACGCCAGCATGCCGCCAGCGAGGAGCGCCGTAGCGATCTGCGGCAACAGCACGTAGCGGAAGGTCTGCCCGCCGTCGGCGCCGAGGTCCATCGATGCTTCGATCCAGCTCTTCGGCAGCCGCCGCAGGCGGGCAATCACATTGTTGTGCACGATCACGAGGCAGAAGGTCGCGTGACCGGCAACGATAGTCCAGAAGCCGGCTGGGACTCCCGCGAGGCGCATCGCGGAGAGCAGTGCGATGCCGGTGATGATGCCGGGTAACGCAATCGGCAGGACAAACAACAGCGTGATCACGTTCTTGCCCGCGAATTGTGCCCGCGCCAGCGCAAAAGCAGCCAGCGTGCCGAGGAACAGCGCCAGGAGCGTGGCAGCGGCAGCGACGCCGACGGAAAGTCGCAGCGCGGCCCAGATGTCCTCGCGCGCGAACGCGACCGAGAACCAGTGCAGCGTCAGTCCGGGTGGCGGGAACTGGTAAGTGCGATCCTCAGTCGTGAATGCGTACAGGATGATGATGAGCACCGGAAAATGCAGGAACGCCAGGCCAACAAAAGCGGCGAGCTTCTGACCCATTGATGCACTGTTCCAGTCTTTCCTAGAGCGCATCGAAGGCCCCGAGACGGCGCGCGAGGGTCAGGTAAATCGCGATGAGGATGATCGGTACCACGGAGAACGCCGCGGCCAGCGGAATGTTCCCGGCGGTCCCCTGCTGTTGGTACACCATCATGCCGATGAAGTAGCCGGGCGCGCCGACGACGCTCGGAATGATGTAGTCGCCGAGCGTGAGTGAGAACGTGAAGATCGAGCCTGCGGCCAGACCCGGCAGCGCCAGGGGCACGATCACAGTGCGGAACGTCTGTCCCGGCCGCGCGCCGAGATCGGCGGATGCCTGGATCATCGACTGCGGAACGCGCTCGAGGGATGCCGCGAGCGGCAGGATCATGAACGGCAGCCACATATAGACGAACACGATGAACATGCCGAGGTACGAGGAGGCGAGCGATGGACCGCCGATCACAGGCGTTGCGAGCGCAGCCTCGAGCAGCGGATCGAGGCCGACCGTGGTGAGAATCCAGCTCAGTATTCCCTGCTTGGCGAGAATCAGGCGCCACGCGTACACCTTGACGAGATAGCTGGTCCACATCGGTAACATGACGCCGACATATAGAAAGGCCTTCATGCGCGGGCTCGCGTAACGAGCCATATAGTTCGCGAGTGGAAACGCAATCACCGCACTCGCGATCGTAACGGCTACGGCCATGCCCAGCGTTCTCAGGATGATGTCGACATTGGCCGGATGCGAAAATAGCTGCCGATATGTCGCGAGCGTGACCTTCGGCACCACGGTGGCCGTGAATTCATCGATTGCGTAGAAGCTCTGCAGCAGCAGTGAGAACAGTGAGCCGAGGTAGACAGTGCCCAGCCACAGCAGTGGCGGCAGCAGCAGGAGCAGGAGATAGAAGGTGTTGCGGCGATAAAAAAACGAAGCGACTTCGCGCCTCAACGAACTGCGAGTCGTACCGGCCGCGATTGCCGCGCTCGTCATGCCCGCACTGCCATCACAGGATGCCTTACGAGTTCCCGATCACGTGTCTTCCAGCGCCACCATCTGACTGGCGGGCCAGGACACGAGGACCTTGCTGCCAATCGTGTAATTGACCGGGCTGGAACCGGACTCTGGTCTGACCACGGCGAGGATCGACCCGTCGTCGGTGCGCACCTGCCAGCGACTGCTCGCGCCGTGATACTGGACATCGATCACGGTCGCAGCGCAACTCACGACCCCGTCCCTCGCGGTATTCCCCGTCCCGTCGAGGGCCATTGATTCGGCGCGAATTGCAAAGCCACGCGCCGTGCCGCTCAGGCGATGCGCGAGGTCACCTTCAACGACGTTCGCGCCACCGACGAAACGCGCGACGAAAGCCGTGCGCGGCCGCATGTACAGACCGCGTGGCGTATCGAGCTGCTCGATGCGACCCCGATCGAACACGGCGACCCGGTCCGCCATGCTGAGCGCTTCACCCTGGTCGTGCGTCACATACACGAAGGTGATCTTGAGCTTGCGTTGCAGGTTCTTGAGCTCGATCTGCATCGCCTCACGCAGCTTGAGGTCCAGCGCACCCAGCGGTTCATCGAGCAGCAGTACAGCGGGGCGATTGATGAGCGCGCGCGCTAATGCGACGCGCTGCTTCTGGCCGCCCGACAGCTGCAATGGTGAACGCTCGCCCAGGCCTTCGAGCTGCACCAGCGCCAGCATCTCCTCGGCACGCTTGCGCCGCTCATCTCCCGCGACGCCTCGCACACGCAAGCCGTAGGCGACGTTGTCCACCACGCTCATGTGCGGAAACAGAGCGTAGTCCTGGAACACCGTGTTGACGTTGCGCTCGTAAGGAGGGACGCCGGTGACGTCCGCGCCGTCGAGGAGCACGTGCCCGGAGGAGGGCTGCTCGAATCCCGCGATCAGCCTCAGGCAAGTGGTTTTTCCGGAGCCTGATGGTCCGAGAAGGGCAAAGAACTCGCCCGGCGCGATCGCAAGGCTCACCTCGTCGACCGCCTTCACACTGCCGAAGCGGCGCGAGACTTGTTGAAATTCGATCGCCGCCGCCATGAAGACAACCGTCTATCCGATCCCTCTCCCGGGACGGCCGGGAGAGGGGATCAATGAGTTGTGCGTCAGCGTCCGCCCATCAATGCGACGTAGTCGGTCGACCATCGACTGTACGGAACACAGCTACCCTGCTCACAGGTCGCTTCGGGCGTGCGCCAGAACCAGATCTTGTCGAAATTATCGAAGCCGTTGGTCTTGCAGCCCTCGGCTCCGAGCAGCTCGTTGTTCTCGCACGCCGCCGGCACGGCGGGCACCGAGCCGAACCACGCCGCGACATCGCCCTGCACTTTCGGGCTCAGCGACCACTCCATCCACTTGTAGGCGCAATTCGGATGCGCTGCCTTGGCGTGCATCATCGTCGTGTCGGCCCATCCGGTGGCGCCCTCGGCAGGAACCACGCTGTCGATCGGCTGCTTGTTGGCCTTGAGCGTATTCACCTGGAAAGGCCAGGAGCTCGAGGCGACGATGCCTTCTGCAGTGAAGTCCTGTACCTGCACGTTCGCATCGTGCCAGTAACGTTGCACCAGCGGATGCTGCTTACGGAGGAGCTCGAGCGCGGCGTTGTACTGGGCATCCGTGAGCTCGTAGGGGTTCTTGATGCCGAGATCCGGTTGTTTTGCCATCAGGTAGACCGCGGCGTCGGCGATATAGATGGGCCCGTCGTAGGCCTGGACGCGACCCTTGTTAGCTTTGCCGTCCGGAAGTTTCTGCGGCTCGAGCACCACGGACCACGAGGTGGGCGCGGCCTTGAACACCTTGGTGTTGTACATGAGGACATTCGGTCCCCATTGGTAAGGAGTGCCGTAGTGCTTGCCGTCGACAAAGTGCCAGGGTGCTTCCTGCAGGCGCTTGTCGACCGTGCCGTAGCTCGGAATCAGGCTGATGTCGACGGGTTGCACCGTGTTGCCGCGGATCAGGCGCAACGAGGCGTCGCCCGACGCAGTCACGAGGTCGTAGCCGCCCTGCGTCATCAGCGACACCATTTCATCTGAGGTGCCTGCCGTTTTCACGTTGACCTTGCAGCCGCTGGACTGCTCGAAACCCGTCTGCCAGTCGTAGGCCTTGTCAGTTTCGCCCTTCTCGATATAACCGGGCCACGCGACGATATCGAGCTGGCCTTCGGACGCGCCGAGCTCTTTCTTTGCCGGCTCTGCCGCTGGCGGCGGCGCTTCGGGTTTCTTCTGGCAGGCCATTACCAACAGCGCCGGCAGGCACAAGGCTGCGCAACGCATCCACAGGGACGACAAGTTGACCGCACGCATACATTCTCCCTGACGCTCTTGTTTTGACTTCGTTGACGGGGCCGGCGGATCGTGCCGATCGGCGCAGGCTCTGTGAGGCCATGTATTGTAGGAGCCACTGGCGCAAAAGGCCAAAGCAACCGAAACTTTGCGGACGTCCGTTGGGTCTATCGAGTCGCTGCGGCCAGGGTCCCCGATGAAGATTTCCGAGTTCTCCGTTCACCGCCCGGTGTTCGCGATCGTCATCAGCCTGCTGCTGGTGGTCGTCGGCCTGGTATGCCTCAGCCGCCTGTGGCAGACGGTGCGCGAGTTTCCGGACATCAATCCGCCGATCGTCTCCATCGATACCAGCTACCGCGGTGCCTCCGCACAGATCGTCGAAACCAAGATCACGCAGCCGATCGAGGATCGCATCGCCGGTGTCGAGCTGATCGACAAGTTGCGCTCCTCGAGCGCCGATGAACGCTCACGGATCACGGTGGAGTTCGACCTGGAACGCAACGTCGACGAAGCGGCGAACGACATCCGCGATCGCGTGGGGCGCGTGATCGACGATCTCCCGGTCGAGGCCGACCCGCCGGAGATCGCCAAGGCGGATTCCAACGACGACCCCATCATCTACCTGAATCTCTCCAGCAGCACGATGAACGTGCTCGATCTCACCGACTTTGCGGAGCGCAACATCGTCGATCGCTTCGCCGCTCTACCGGGCGTCGCGCGCGTGAATCTCACCGGCTCGCGCCGTTACGCGATGCGCGTCTGGGTCGATCGGCAGGCGCTGGCGGCCCGCGGCATGACGGTCGGCGACATCGAAAGCGCGCTGCGGCGCGAGAACGTCCAGGTTCCCGCCGGGCGGCTCGAATCGCAGCAACGCGAATTCACGCTCAATACGGCGACCGGGCTCGATTCGCAGGACGATTTTCGCGGCTTGGTTCTTGGCCGCGGCGCCGACGGCTATCTCGTCAGGCTCGGCGAAGTCGCCAATGTCGAGCTGGCGGCGGAGAACGAGCGCAGCGCTGCCCGCACCAACGGTATTCCCGGCATCAACATCGGCATGGTCGCCCAGTCGAAAGCCAATACGCTCGAAGTTGCGCGTGCGGTTCGCAGCGAGGTCCAGGTTCTCAGTCACGACATGCCGAAGGGAACCGAGCTCGCGGTGCACGTCGATCGCGCCGTGTTCATCGAGGCGTCGATGCGCGAAGTGATGATCGCGCTGGGCATTTCAATGATCCTGGTGCTGATCGTGATCTACGCATTCCTCGGTAACTGGCGCGCCACCCTGATCCCGGCCATCACGATCCCGATTTCCATCATCGCAGCCTGCGCGGCAATGTACGCGTTGGGGTTCACGATCAACACGCTCACGCTGCTCGGCATGGTGCTTGCCATCGGCCTGGTGGTCGACGATGCGATCGTAGTGCTCGAGAACATCTACCGGCGCATCGAGCATGGCGAGCAAAGCCTGCTGGCGGCGATCGATGGCAGCCGCGAGATCGGTTTTGCCGTGATTGCGACCACTCTGGTGCTGTCGGCGGTGTTCGTGCCGATTTCCTTTCAGACGGGACGTGTCGGGAGACTGTTCAGCGAGTTCGGCTTTACGCTTGCCGCTTCTATTCTGTTCTCCTGCCTCATAGCGCTCACGCTCACGCCAATGATGGCCTCGCAGCTCTTCGCCCGCGGAGCGACGCGCAGTCGCACCAGCCAACTCGTGGATTCCGCGTTTACCACGCTGAGCAATGCCTATAGTCGTGTACTTGAGCGTGCGATTGCCCGTCCCTGGGCGGTCATTGGCGGCGCCGCCATCCTGTTCGCAGCGACCATCTTCTTGTTCCTGCGGCTTCCGCAGGAAACCACGCCGAACGAGGACCGCGGCGTGATTCGCATCCTGCTCACCGGCCCTGAAGGCGCCACCATGGAGTACATGGAGCGCTACGCGCGCCAGCTCGAGGACATCATGCGCGCTGAGGCCGCGCATGGAGATATCAAGCGCTTCAACACGCGCATCGCTCCGGGCGGTTTCGCCGGCAACGGCGAAGTCAATCGCGCGGTGGGCTTCATCGTGCTCGAGGATTGGGGCAGACGCAGCCGCTCGGCCAGCGAGATCGCGGCGATCATGCAGCGCAAGGCCTCCATGATGCCAGGCGTTCGTGTCGCGGTGTTTACGCCGACCGCATTCAACTGGGGAGCAACCGCGCCCGTGCAGGCCGTTCTGCAGGGGCCCGACTACGAGCAACTGCGGCAGTGGAGTGAAAAGATCCTGAATCGCGCAGAGCAGAATCCCGGGTTGACAAATCTCGACACCGACTACAAGGAGCGCAAGCCGCAGATGAAAGTGTCGGTGGATCGCAATCGGGCCGCCGATCTCGGGGTCTCGCTCGAGACCATCGGTCATACGCTCGAGACCATGCTTGGCTCGCGCATCGTAACGAGCTTCGTCAAGCAGGGCCGCGAGTACTACGTCATCCTGCAGGGGCGCAGCCAGGACCGGGCTTCACCGAACGATCTCGACAACCTTTATGTGCGATCTGACCGCACTGGTGAACTGATTCCCCTCAGCAGCATGGTGAGGCTCGACGAATCGGCTGCCGCGACGCAGCTCAATCGTTTTGACCGCTTGCGCGCCATCACCGTGAGCGCAGCGCTTGCGCCGGACTATTCGATGGGCGAAGCGATCAAGTTCTTTCGCGATGCCGTCAGGGAAGAGTTGCCGGCCAGCGCGAAGCTGAACTTTGACGGTGAGTCGCGCGAATACCTCAAGTCGAGCCAGGCGCTGTATTGGACCTTCCTCGGCGCGTTGCTGATCGTATTCCTGGTGCTCGCGGCGCAGTTCGAAAGCTTCATGCTGCCTTTCGTAATCATGACGACGGTACCCCTGGCGATCGTCGGTGCGATCGTCGGGCTCTGGTTTTACGGCATGTCGATCAACATCTTCAGCCAGATCGCAATTGTGATGCTGGTGGGACTGGCTGCAAAAAATGGCGTGCTCATCGTTGAGTTCGCCAACCAGCTGCGCGACCGGGGCGTGGAATTCGTGGCGGCAGTCAAGCAGGCCTCGCTCACTCGCCTGCGACCGGTGCTGATGACCAGCCTGTGCAGTGCCTTTGGTTCGATACCACTGCTGCTCGCGCACGGCGCAGGCTCCGAAAGCCGCCAGTCGATCGGTATCGTCGTGATGTGGGGTGTGTTGCTCTCGATGGTGTTGACGCTGGTGGTGGTGCCCGCCGTGTATGCGGTGACGGCACGTAACACGCGTTCGCCGAAGTACTGGACTCGCATCATCGAGCGCATGAAGCTGGCGCAGCCTGCAGCCGAACCGGAATCGATTCCGGGCACGCGCAACTGATGGAAATCTGGCCCGCATTGCCCTATCGCGAGTGGCGCGACACCTGCACGAACTTGCAGCTTCGCAGCCAGATCGTCGGCAAGATCCGGCTCGCGCAAACGCCCTGGATCAACCACTCCTGGCATGTGACGCTCTACGTCACGGGACGTGGCCTGACAACCGGGCCCATTCCGTACCAGCAACGCGCCTTCCAGATCGATTTCGATTTCATCGAGCATCAGCTCAGCATTCGCCTGGACGATGGCCGCATGAAATCCATGCCGCTCGTCGAACAGACGATCGCGGACTTCTACGCGAAGCTGTTCGCGTTGCTGGAGCAGCTCGAACTCAGGATTCAGATCGTCCGCACGCCCAACGAGGTTTCAAACCCGATTCCCTTCGATACGGATACTGAGCATCGAGCCTACGATGCGCAGGCCGCCCAGCGCTTCTGGCGTGCGCTGGTGCAGATCGACCGCGTATTCACGCTGTTTCGCAGTGGTTTTCTGGGCAAGGTCAGTCCGGTGCACTTTTTCTGGGGAAGCTTCGATCTTGCGGTAACGCGTTTCTCCGGGCGGCGCGCTCCGTTTCGGGGCGGAAGTACACCGGGACTGCCGGACGCGGTCGTGCAGGAGGCCTATTCTCACGAAGTGAGCAGTGCAGGCTTCTGGCCCGGGGGTGATGGCGTGGACGACGCGGCCTTCTACTCCTACGCCTATCCGGAGCCGGAGGGGTTCCGTAGTGCGCTGGTGCAGCCCCGCGAGGTCTCCTATCACGAGCAACTCGGAATGTTCACGTTGCCGTACGAGGTCGTGCGTGCTGCGGCTTCGCCGGATCAGACGCTGCTCGGTTTTTTGCAGAGCACTTACGACGCAGCGGCCGATCTGGGTCACTGGGATCGAGCGCAGCTCGAATGCGAGCTCGGCGTGCCGCGCGTGCCGCGGCGTCTTTGAGCACGCTGCCGCCAGGTCATCGGCTCAGCTCGCGACTCAGTTCCGCTGCCAGCGAGGCGGTGTCATCACCGGGATAGTGGCGCTCGAAGTCGACGAGCAATGCCCGCGCCAACTTCCGGTCGCCGCCATCACGCGCGAGATTCGCCAGCCGGATCAAGTCCGCGGATGTCGCAGGCCGAAACTCGGGATCGGCATCGATGTGGTGATGCGCAACCGTCAAAGCGTTCGAGTAGCGCTTCACCGCCAGCAGGCGCGAGACATAGTCCTGCGCGATGCGGGAGGCGAGCCGGCGATCGGGCCAGCGCAATAACGCTTCGCACAGCCATGCATACTCGTCCAGAGAATGACCGCTGGCGGCCAGCCGATTCTGCGCTGCTTGCAATGCTTCCTTGTACGCTCCGCCTCGCCAGTGTCCGTAAAGCTCGTCGATGAACCGGTTGTGGTCCTTGTTCAGGTCCGCTTCGTGCCGGGCCCGATCCCGCTCCGGTGAACGCCACGCATCAATCCCGAGCTCGTGCCGACGCTCATACAACGCGCCGCCGATGACGCTGAACACTGCGAGCCACCCGTACATCAGGCATGCGATCGCCAGCGGCAAGCCAAGGGAAGCGTCGCTCAAACGAGTGCTCACGAAGCGCGCCGCGAACGCGAGCACGAGAAGCGCCAGCCAGATCACGACATAGTCCCAACCCAGTCTGCGAATGGTCCCGATCAGCACGCGCGGATTCACAGCCGTCACGACACTGCCGCTGCTGCCCAGTACTGCGATGCAGGCGGGAAGGAGCACGAGGGCCACCGCTCGCAATGCGACCACGATTTGCGCGCCTACGTACGGCTGCAGCGCTGCGGTCGCTGCATAGAACACGCCGATGATCAGGAGCTGCCCGAGTGGCCTTTGCTCATCGAGAGGATTGACCATCTCGATCGAGAGGACCGGAGGCTCGTCAAGGCCGCGCGCTGCCGTGTCGAGAATCACGAAGGCGTATTTCAGAAACCAGGACAACACGATGAACCCAAGGGGCAGGCCGAGTAAGCCGCCACGAGTGGCAAGTGTGAGAAGGATCGCGAACGCACCGATCAGCAGCAGCGGCGCGGGGCTGAGCGGACGTCTCAAGTGTGTCAGGAGGGATGGCAGTGTCATGAGCGGTCTGGAACTGTACCGGATGCCGCTATGATTGCGCGCCAGGCTCTACGAGGAAAAGGGAATGAACAACCGATGGCCCCTCATATGTTTGGGTCTGCTGATCACGGCCTGCCAGTCCTCTGCCGAGCGGCAGGCCGAAACATTCGACCTGATCCTGAAGGGAGGCACCGTTTATGACGGTAGCGGCGAGCCCGGAGTTGTGGCGGACGTCGGCGTGCGTGGTGATCGAATCGTACGTGTCGGTGATCTTGCAGAGTTCACGGCGAAGCTGGTGATCGATGTCCGCGGTCGCGCGGTCGCGCCCGGATTCATCAATGTGCTGTCGCACTCGGAAGAGTCACTGATCGCTGATGGTCACTCGCAGGGCGAGATTCGCGAGGGAGTGACGCTCGAGATCATGGGCGAGGGCTTTTCGATGGGCCCGTTCAACGAGGCAATGAAGGCCGAGGCGCTCAAGCAGGAGGCCGACATCAAGTATCCAATCGAATGGACAACGCTCGGGGAATACCTTGACTGGCTCGCCCGTCGCGGTATCTCCACCAACGTCGCCTCGTTGGTGGGTGCGACGACGGTGCGGATTCACGAGCTCGGCTACGACGACAAGAAGCCGACGCCGGATGAGCTGGAACGCATGAAAGCGTTGGTGCAGCAGGCGATGGAGGAGGGTGCGCTCGGCGTTGGCAGTGCCCTCATTTATGTGCCGGGGAGCTTCGCATCCACGGAGGAGATTATCGAGCTGTGCAAGGTCGCTGCCCGCTACAACGGGATCTATGTCACCCACATGCGCAGCGAGGGCGATCGCTTCCTGGAGGCGATCGACGAGACGGCGCGCATCGCACGCGAAGCGGGCATTCGTGCAGAAATCTTTCACCTCAAGGCCGCAGGGGAATCCAACTGGCCCAAGATGGCGCAGGCTATCGAGCGCATCGAAGACGCGCGCCGCTCGGGCATCAAGCTCACCGCGGACATGTATCCGTACACGGCGGGCGCGACCGGGCTGGACGCCGCGATGCCACCGTGGGTGCAGGAAGGCGGACTTGACGCCTGGGTCGAGCGCCTGAAGCAACCCGACGTGCGTCGCCGAGTCGCGGAGGAAATGCGCACCCGCTCGTCGAGTTGGGAAAATCTCTATGCCGCTGCCGGCTCGGCGGACCAGATCCTGCTGATCGCCTTCAAGAACCCGGCGCTCAAGCCGCTCACCGGCAAGTCACTCGCCGAGGTGGCGAGGATGCGCGGCAAGTCCCCCGAAGAGACGGCGATGGATCTCGTGGTCGAGGATCACACACGCGTCGGGACGGCTTACTTCCTCATGTCTGAAGACAATGTGCGTCTCGGTCTGAAGCAGCCATGGGTGAGCATCGGTTCGGACGAAGCGTCAATGGCGCCGGAAGGCGTGTTCCTGCTTCAGAACCCGCACCCGCGCGCCTACGGCGCGTTTGCACGCTTCCTGGGTCACTACGCGCGCGACGAGAAGGTCGCGACCCTCGAGGAGGCGGTGCGCCGCATGACGCGCCTGCCTGCGGAGAACTTCGCACTTGAGGGTCGGGGCTGCCTGGAGGCGGGTTGTTTCGCGGATGTCGTGGTCTTCGATCCCGCCAAGGTCCAGGACGTCGCGACGTTCGCGCAGCCGCATCGCTACTCGACCGGCGTAGTGAACGTCTTCGTCAACGGTGTACAGGTACTGCGCAACGGTGAGCACACGGGTGCCACACCCGGACGCTTTGTGCGCGGCCCTGGCTATCGGGGCGGGCGCATGCAGATCCCAAGAGAGCCGCAGCCCAACGAGCGCAAGTAGGTTGTCAGATTTGCATGGGTGGACGTCGGGTGACACCTGCCGACGGCGCCGGCTTCAATGTTCGCGGGTTTGTCTTGTAAGGCACTGCAGCAGTGAGCGTGATCCGGCGCTGGCGGCAGGTCTGTCACCCGATGGCCGCCCATGCAAATCTGACAGCTAGGTGAGAATGGCCTCGCGCAGCTGCTTCACGGCCTTCCGCCCCGCATCCAGCGCCCAGCAATTGACAACCGCGAGGCGAAAACCGCCCGAAGGCATGGCATGCGCAGCCTCCGGGTCGTCCGAATGGAACGTGATCTGGACACTCGAGAGTGACGACACCTCGAGAAGCGATGCGACCAATGCATCGGGCGGCGCGCGACGCGGCGCCGAATGCGGTCCCCACGCGACGACACTGAAGCCGTCGCGCCGGTCTCGCTCTTCGTATTGCCAGCGCCCCGTGGCGTGGAGATTCACAACCGCGCCGACCCACGCGTCGCCGCCGTACAAATCCGGCCATTGGTCAGTGAAACGCAGATGGCACTCGATAATCGCGCCGTCGATGGTTTCAAGATTCACCATGCCGGTATAGCCGCGCAGGTTCGATCGCAGCCACGCACCCAAAGAGGCCTCGAGCCCCGGCCGCGAAGCGCCCATCACCAGCCAGTGATCGAAGGTGCCGCCGCCCGCAGAATCTCCTCGTGCATGACGCCACCAGACGGCCTCACCGTCGATCACCGCGGCATCGCTGCTGAGATGTTCGCCTTCGAACAGTTGCATCCACAGGTGCCCGGGTGTTTGTGAGGCGACGTAATCCGCACGGGACTCGATCACCCGGCTTCCCGCACCCATGCCGCGCAGGTTGTAGATCGGCTTGCTGAAGACCGGATAGTGCTGCGGCTCGATGCCATGCGGGCCATGCTCGATACCCTGCGTTTCGCAGATCAGCAGCTTGTTGAAGACCCAGCGTTGTGCGGGAAAACAGCGCCAGCTCTCCATGTCATCGGTCGGAACGACGACACCGTCGGGGCACGGTACGCGCGCAAAATACTGTTCGCGCCAGGGATCGCTCTCGATGATTGGCATGCGGCCCATTGTTCAGCCCGCTACGCCAGCGTTCAAGAGCGCCACAATTCGCCACGATTCTTCGCCACCGCGTCGCAATTGCGACCCGGCCTCAGCCCAATCCGCAGTTGCAATGGAGCCTCGAAAGGACCGCGAGGTCCTGCACACCCTCAAGGCAACCGGAGAACCGACATGAAACCGAGATACACGACCATTGTCATAAGCGCGGGGCTCGCGGCCCTCGTCGCTTCCGCCACTGCGAACGCAGCGCCGGATGCGCCCAAGCCCAGCCAGAAAGAAGAGACCATCGGCGTTTTCAGCGGCATGGCTATCGGCGCGGTCGCCGGCGGCCCGCTGGGCGCGATCGCCGGAATGACTGTGGGCGCCCTGCTCGGGCATCGTTTCGATGCCAGGAAGCAGCAACTCGCCACACTCGACCAGCGATTGAAGGAATCCGATCAGACGGTCACGCAACTGGCTCAAGAACTGCGCGGTTCGCAGGAGCGCGTGGCGGCGCTGAGCGACGAGTTGCGCACGCAGTCGCTGCCGCCGGGCGTACGCGAGAGCATGCGCGGCGACGTGCTCTTTCGGACCAACGACAGCACGCTCAGCGGCGACACCGAAGCCCAGCTCACACAGCTCGCCCAGGCGCTGACTCGGATGCCGGATGTGATCGTGAAGGTCGATGGTTACACGGACCCCCGCGGCACTGAGACCGATAACCTGAAACTGTCCGGTGACCGTGCCGAAGCGGTGCGTGCGGCTCTCATGGCGGGTGGCATCGCTGACAGCCGCATCATTGTTGTTGCACACGGGGAGGACGGCGTGACCACTCCCGAGGGCGACGTCGATGGCTATGCGCTTAATCGGCGCGTGGTCATCACGCTCGAGGGTGCGAACGCCCAGGTCGCACAGAGCGCCACAGATCCGACGACCGACCCGTGACGGCTCCGGAGTTCGGGGTGGCACGACGCTTCGCGCTGCTTGACAGCCCGCCAACTGTGGCGTGACGCTCGTGATCGAATACCCCGGCCGCCCCGAACTCCGACCCGCGAGTCTCTACGATGAAAACTTCCCAGCCCCGCATCGTCTCGTTTCGCGACACCGTCACTGCCCAGCTTTCCACTCCGGACGCGGATCGGCTGCTCTCGGGCAAACCGCAACTCACGGTCTGGAATCACTACGCTGATGAGAGTAATCAATTCTTTGCCGGAGTATGGGCCAGCACGCGTGGCAAGTGGCGTGTGCGCTATGTCGAGCACGAGTTCTGCTACATGACCCAAGGACGCGTGCGCGTGATCAGCGCGGCTGGCGAACAGTGGGAGTTCGCCGCCGGGGACAGCTTCGTGGTGCCGGGCGGATTCGAAGGCACGTGGGAAGTCCTCGAAGACTGCCGCAAGCTCTACGCGATCTTCGAACGGTCCGCTCCATCCTGAGGCGGATACGCGCGCCGTTTCGGCGCGCTGTGCTACCCGAAGTTTGCTGCATCGGTGCACGGGCGCAGTGCGCCGCCCAATCAGCGTGCACTTGCAGCTATTTTCTCGCGCCTGGCACCGCGAACCGCGGCCCGCAGCGATGCGACGGCGCGTGGCATGCTTTCTGCAAAGATGCAGATCACGTCGGACAAACAATGGGAGTTCTTCAATGCGCGGCGCTCAAGAAAGATTGATACGGCCCCCCTGCACGCGAGCCCGGAACAGGACTGCCAACTCTCCGGGTTCGCGTTGCATCTCAGCGACAACCTTCCTCGAAACGTCTTGCGCGTGCCGCGGGCATGCGGCGCTGCTATGATGCCGGCGCGCAACACAAGGGGGTCTCATCGGACTTCCACTGAGGAGATGTTCATGCGGAGCTATATTGCGATCGCAGCGGGTCTTCTCCTGGCAACGGGAGCGGTTCAGGCCCAGGTGACGGGAACCGTCACTGCCGTGAGCGACTATGATTTTCGTGGCGTCAGCCTGTCCGGTACCGATCCTGCGTTGCAGGGCAGTGTCGACTGGGCGAACGAGAGTGGTTTCTACGCCGGTCTGTGGGCCAGCAGTAGTCTGGATTTTGGCCCGGGATACGGACGCGGATTGGGAAACCGATCTGTACTTCGGCATCACCGGTGGAGCTGAGGAAGGCTTCGGCTGGTCGGCGGGCTTCGTTTACTACTACTACTGGCCGGACGGTGACAACGTCGAATATCCGGAGATCTTCGTCGGCGGCAGCTATCAGTCTTTCGGTGCGAAGCTCTGGTACACGAACGACTACGGCAACCTGAATGTCGATGCCTGGTACCTCGAGGGCAACTTCGACCACGACCTTGCCTGCCAACTTCTCAGTGCACGCCCATGTCGGCTACAACTACGGCGATTACTGGAAAGATATCAACGGTGACGAGTCCATCGACTGGTCCGTTGGCGTCGGCTACGCGCTGGGGAACTTCAACATGCTGCTGAAGTACGTCGACAACGAGACTGACGTTCACAACAACAATGATCCCTTCAACAACGAAGGCCGCGTGATCTTTTCGATCTCGACCACGTTCCCGTGGGAAAAAGGTAGTTGAGCAACCCGGAGAGAGGGCGCCGCGCCCTCTCTCCGTTTACTTGCAGCGTGCGGATCACTTCACCGATCCGCCCGAACAGCTCGTCGATGTGACTCTTCTCGATGATCAGCGGCGGCGACAGCGCGAGCACGTTTCCAGTCACGCGCGTCAGCACCCCCTGGTCGAAGCAGCGCGTGAACAGTTCGAAGGCGCGCGAGCTGCCGTCGGGCCTCGCTTCGAGCTCGATCGCGCCGATTAGTCCGTAGTTGCGCAGGTCGAGCACGCTTGGCAGTCCCTTGAGGCTGTGCAGGGCCTGCTCCCAATACGGCGAGAGTTCGCTTGCGCGCGTGAGCAGACCCTCGTGCTGATAAATGTAGAGCGTCGCGAGCGCGGCTGCGCATGCGACCGGATGCGCCGAGTAGGTGTAGCCGTGGAACAGCTCGATGCCGCTCTCCGGGCCCTGCATGAAGGCGTCGTAAACGAACTTGCGCGCGAACACCGCTCCCATCGGCACGCAGCCGTTCGTCAGTCCCTTGGCCGCCGTGATGAGGTCGGGCAGGACATCGAATTCCTGCGCGCCGAAGGGCGAGCCCAGGCGTCCGAAGCCGGTGATGACTTCATCGAAGATGAGGAGAATGCCGTACTTGTCGCAGATCTCGCGCAGCCGCTTGAGGTAGCCCTTGGGTGGAAGGATCACGCCTGCCGATCCTGAGACCGGTTCGACAATGACGGCGGCGATGGTCGAAGCATCGTGCAGCGCCACCAGCCGCTCGAGCTCATCGGCCCGCTCCACGCCATGCTCTGGCAATCCCTTGGAAAAGGCGTTGCGCCCGAGATCGAGGGTATGAGGCAGGTGATCGACGCCAGCGAGCAGCGTCCCGAACGCCTTGCGATTATTGACCATGCCGCCGACCGACATGCCGCCGAAACCGACACCGTGATACGCCTTCTCGCGCCCGATCAGGCGCTGGCGTTGTCCCTCGCCGCGAGCCCGGTGATAGGCGAGCGCGATCTTGAGTGCCGTGTCGACGGACTCGGAACCCGAGTTGGTAAAGAACACATGATCGAACCCGGTGGGAGCGATGCGCGTGAGCCGATTGGCAAGCTCGAATGCAGCCGGGTGCCCGATCTGAAACGAGGGTGCATAGTCGAGAGTGACCAGTTGCCGATGCACGGCTTCGGCGATCTCGCGACGATTGTGGCCGGCGTTTACACACCACAGACCGGCCGCCCCGTCGAGAATGCGGCGTCCGTCGGTACTCCAGTAGTACATGCCGTCGGCGCGCGCGAGCAGTCGCGGATTTGCCTTGAACTGGCGGTTGGGGGTGAAAGGCATCCACCACGCCTCGAGGTCGGAGCGCGGAATGTGGGGCGGCAGGGGTGCGGTGTTCATCGATGTGCTCCGGAGTGAAGGCTAGAGGTTAAGAAAAATTGACACCAGCGACAAATCTGGCCCAAATTTGGCCCACATCGTTAATTATCTTAAACAGCGGGTATCGGCGCATGACCATCGATGTGGGCGCGCATCTGCGCGCAGTGCGTGGAATGTATGGGCTTTCGCAACGGGAGCTCGCCAAGCGGGCGGGCGTCACCAACGGCATGATCTCTCTCATCGAGCAGAATCGGGTCAGCCCCTCGGTAAGCTCGCTAAAGAAGGTTCTCGACGGCATTCCAATGTCACTCGCGGAATTTTTCACCCTCGATCTGGGCGTGGGGCCGCAGGTCTTCTACAGCCGCGCCGAGCTCACCGACCTCGGCAGTGGTGATGTTTCTCTGCGTCTGGTAGCGGCCAAGCGGCCCAATCGCACGCTCGCTATTTTGCATGAACGCTATTCTCCGGGGGCGGACACGGGCGCCGACATGTTGAGTCACAAGGGCGAAGAAGGCGGCGTAGTGATTCGCGGACGCGTGGAGCTGACAGTTGGCGCGGCGACACGCGTGCTCGAGACTGGCGATGCCTACTACTTCTCGAGCGCCGTACCGCATCGGTTCCGAAATGCCGGTCGTGAGGAGTGTGAGATCATCAGCGCCAGCTGCCCGCCGACATTCTGAGACCAGCTGTCATGTCCACCTCCACCACGGCAACGACACCCGACTGGCACTCACTTGCTGACGCAGTTCGTCCGCGCGCGCAGGCCTTCATCAACGGGCGCTATCTCGATGCTGCGTCCGGTGAAACTTTCGACTGCCTGAGCCCGATCGACGGTCGGCGTCTTGCCAGGGTTGCGGCAACGGACAGTGCGGATGTCGATGCGGCCGTCGCCGCGGCACGCGGCGCGTTCAACAAGGGAACCTGGGCACGCATGGCGCCAAGCCGTCGCAAACGCGTGCTGCTCAAGTTTGCCGAGCTGATCCTGAAGCACACTGAAGAACTGGCGCTGCTCGAAACGCTCGACATGGGCAAGCCAATTGCGGATAGCACGCGCATAGATATTCCTGCGGCGGCGCGCTGCATCACCTGGTTCGCCGAGGCGATCGACAAGATCTACGACGAAGTGGCACCGACCGGGCATGATGCCCTGGCATTGGTGACACGAGAGCCGGTCGGCGTGGTCGGCGCAATCGTGCCGTGGAATTTCCCGCTGCTCATGGCCTCGTGGAAGCTCGGTCCTGCTCTTGCCGCCGGCAATTCGGTGGTGCTGAAACCCTCCGAAAAATCGCCGCTCACCGCGATCCGCGTTGCTGAACTCGCAAGTGAAGCGGGCCTTCCGGAAGGCGTGCTGAACGTATTGCCCGGCTTCGGCCAGACCGCCGGCAAGGCGCTCGCGCTGCACATGGATGTGGATTGCATCGCCTTCACCGGATCCACAGCGACCGGGCGATTGATGCTGCAATACGCGGGACAGTCGAACCTGAAGCGCGTGTGGCTGGAGTGTGGCGGCAAGTCGCCGAACATCATCATGGCGGACTGCTCCGACCTGGATCGTGCGGCGCGGGCCGCGGCCTTCGCGATCTTTTTCAATCAGGGCGAGATGTGCTCGGCGGGCTCGCGCCTCATCGTGCAGGAATCGGTCCACGACCAGGTGCTGGAAAAGATCGCCGCGATTGCGCGCACCATGCAGCCAGGCGACCCGCTCGATCCGAAGACGACCCTCGGTGCCATCGTCGATGAAACCCAGCTCAACACTGTGTTGCGCTATATCGATTCCGGTAAGAGCGAAGGTGCGCGCGTGGCATTGGGTGGAAGCAGGGCGCGCGAGAACAGCGGCGGTTTCTACGTCGAACCCACCGTTTTCGATGCCGTGACGCCGCGGATGAAGATCGCGCGTGAGGAGATCTTCGGGCCGGTTCTCGCGACCCTGACCTTCAAGACTGTCGAGGAAGCGCTCGGCATCGCGAACGATGTGATCTACGGCCTGGTCGCGGCGGTGTGGACACGCGACATCACGACGGCGCATCGCGTCGCTCGCGCCCTGCGCGCTGGCACGGTGTATGTAAATTGCTACGACGCCGACGACATCACAGTGCCCTTCGGCGGTTTCAAGCAGTCGGGCAACGGTCGCGACAAATCGCTGCACGCCTTCGATAAGTACGTTGAGCTCAAGACCACCTGGATAGACCTGTCATGACGACCGTGATTGTTGCCGCCACGCAGATGGCCTGTTCGTGGGATCGCGAAGCGAACGTCGCCAAGGCAGAGAAACTGGTACGCGAGGCAGCGCGCCAGGGTGGCAACGTCATCCTGTTGCAGGAACTGTTCGAAACGCCGTACTTCTGCAAGGACCATCTCGCGCGCCACTTCGATCTGGCTCGCCCGATCGCCGGGCATCCGACCATTGAACGCTTTGCGCGCATCGCCGCGGAGCTCAAGGTCGTACTGCCGCTGAGTGTCTTCGAGCGCGCCAACAACGCTTTCTACAACACCTTGGTGATGGTGGATGCCGATGGTGCGGTACTCGGGATGTATCGCAAGTCGCATATCCCCGAGGGTCCGGGTTATCACGAGAAGTACTACTTCTCCCCGGGTGATACGGGATTCAAGGTATGGCCGACGCGCTTCGGTACGCTCGGCGTCGCCGTGTGCTGGGATCAGTGGTTTCCGGAGACCGCGCGCGCCATGGCATTGTTGGGCGCGGAGCTGCTTTTCTATCCGACGGCGATCGGCTCAGAGCCGCATGATCCAACGATTGATTCCAAAGACCATTGGCAGGTCGCGATGCAGGGGCATGCGGCGGCGAACGTGATGCCGGTCATCGCCTCCAATCGAATCGGCGAGGAGCAGGGCGAGCGTTATCCGATGACCTTCTATGGCTCATCGTTCATCACGGGACCCACGGGCGCGATCGTGACGCAAGCCGATCGCAAGACGGAGGGCATCATTACCGCGACGTTCGATCTGGACGCGGTCCGCAGCTACCGTCAGGCGTGGGGCCTGTTCCGCGATCGGCGTCCGGATCTCTATCATCCCCTGATCAGTCTCGACGGCGCTCCGAACGAATCACGCTGATCGTGGCGAATTTCTCTTTCTACGCCTCCGCGCCGCGGGGTCTTGCCGATCTTCTGGCAGAAGAGCTGCGAACGTGCGGTGCCAGTGATGTCGCGGAGCTGGGCGCAGGAGCAGCATTCCAGGGCACGCTCGACATCGGCTATCGCGCGTGCCTGTGGTCACGCGTCGCAAATCGCGTGCTGATCGAGATCGCTCGCTTCGAAGCCGACTCTCCTGACTCTCTTTATGCCGGCGTGCGGCAGGTCGATTGGAGCCAGCACCTCGGTGCCGAAAATACCATTGCCTGCGAATTCACTTCGGTGGACTCAGGCATCGATCATTCCCATTACGCGACGCTGCGCGTCAAGGATGCGATTGTTGATCAACTACGCGAGCAGACGGGCAGCAGGCCCTCGGTAGACACCGACAGCCCGGACCTGCGCATTCACGTTCATGCACAGCGCCGACGCGTCACGGTGAGCATCGACCTGGCGGGAGAAAGCCTGCATCGACGCGGCTACCGGGCGCGCGGCGTGGCTGCGCCGCTCAAGGAAAACCTGGCTGCAGGCATCCTGCTGCGTGCCGGATGGCGGAAGATTGCAGACGCAGACGGCGCATTCCTCGATCCGCTTTGCGGATCCGGGACCTTGCCGATCGAAGCCGCGTTGATCGCCTGTGACGTTGCGCCCGGGCTCAGGCGCGAGCGTTTCGGTTTCGAGCGCTGGCGCCAGCACGACGCAGCGGCATGGAACGCAATTCGCACCGAAGCCGAAGAACGCGCAAGCGCCGGCCCGCCGCGATCGTCAATTCGTGGCTTCGACAATGATCCGCGCGCTGTGCGGGTGGCAATCGAGAACGTGGAGCGTGCCCGGTTGCGCGGCCTGATCCACGTCGAGCGCCGTGAGCTGGCCCAGGCAGACCGCGGCGGCCAGGAGCGAGGGTTGTTGTGCACGAATCCACCGTACGGTGAGCGCCTGGGGGCTGGACCAGAGCTGGAACAGCTGTATGCGCAGCTCGGTGCACGCATGCGCGAGGAGTTCGTGGGCTGGCAGGCGGCTCTGTTCACCGGCAATCCGCAACTCGGCCACGCACTCGGACTTCATGCGACCCGCGCACACACCCTGTGGAACGGCGCGATCGAGTGCCGGCTCCTGCGCTTCGACATCGATCCGCGCCGCTTCGTAACGCAACGCGCACATCCGGGCGTAGTCCTGAATGATGCGGAAGGCGCACGCTCGCGGCCCGGTGCGCAGATGTTCGCCAACCGGATGAAGAAAAATCTGCGCGAGCTCGAGAGTTGGGCCAAGCGGGAAAACGTGCGTTGCTATCGTGTCTACGATGCGGACATGCCGGAGTATGCGTTCGCGATCGATCTGTACCAGGGCGATGAGCGCTGGCTCAATGTGCAGGAATACCAGGCACCGCGCAGCATTGACGCCCAGGCAGTGCGTGCACGGCGCGACGAGGCGTTGTCAGTGCTGCCCGAGCTGTTCGAGACCCGGCTTGATCACATCCATCTGCGCACTCGCCGTCGCACTCGCCGTGGCGAGCAATACGAACGGCGCGGGGATGAGAATCGGTTCGTGGCGGTGGAGGAAGGTGGCCTTCGGTTCCTCGTCAACTTTACCGATTATCTCGATACCGGGCTGTTCCTCGATCATCGGCCGACGCGGGCCATGATCCGCGAGGCGGCATCCGGCAAGCGCTTCCTCAATCTGTTCTGCTACACGGCGAGCGCAACGGTCTACGCCATCGCGGGCGGTGCGCGCTCTTCGACCAACGTAGACCTTTCGAACACCTACCTGGAGTGGGCACGGCGAAATCTGGAACTGAACGGGCAGTCCGGCAAGCAACATCAGCTGGTTCGTGCCGACTGCCTTGCGTGGCTCGCCGAGCAGGCATCACTTGGCGAACGCGGCCCGCGTTACGGGCTGATATTTCTGGACCCGCCGACGTTCTCGAATTCCAAAAGCATGCGTGAGCTGCTCGACGTGCAGCGCGACCACGTGCGGCTCATCAGTCTCGCTGCCGCCCTGCTGACGCCCGATGGCGAGCTCATCTTTTCGACCAATTTCGAACGATTCCGGATCGACCTGCCGGCATTGGCGGAGCTGGAGGTGCAGGACGTCTCTGCCGCGACCATTCCGCGTGATTTCGCCAGAAGCCCGCGAATTCACCAATGCTTTCGGATTCGTCACAGCCCGAAGCGCCGGCCCTCAGCGATGAGTGCCGATCCTCAGTGACCCGGTTGCGAGGAATACCTCGCGCAGGAAAATCAGCAACGCCACGATGAAGCTCAGCATCGCGATGATGAACAGTGAGGCAATGGGCACGGCCAGCTTGACCGACGTGAAGGAGCTTACGAACAGCGCCACCACTACCAACGAAACGAGTAGCGCGCAGATCGTGCACAGGGTAATGGCGCGATTCATCAGGTGAGCGCGTCGCCCCAGCATGCGCAGATCATCCTGCAACGCCGGCAGGTCCGTCGGCTGCGCCTGGGAAGCCGTTTTCTCCACCGCGCGCGCACGATCGACGACTCGCGCCAGACGATTGGTCAGCACGGTGAGCATGATGCCGACGCCCGACAACAGGAAAACCGGCGCTACGGCGAGCTGGATGACGTGTGCGACGGGCGTGATTTCGGTTGCCATGCGTGCTCCTGCGAATACGCCGGATTCTACGTCACGCGGCGCACGCGGGCGCTTGGTCTACAACAAGTCACGCAGCCGGTAGTACAGCATCGCGAGGACCAGGGCGGGTCGACGCAGCGTCTGGCCGCCAGGAAATTCCCGGTGCGGGATGCGGGCGAACACATCGAAGCGTTCGGCCGTTCCGGCGACTGCTTCGGCGACCAGTTTGCCCGCGATCCCGGTCAGGGCGATGCCGTGACCGGAAAACCCCTGGAGGAAGTAGACGTCCGGCGCCAGGCGCCCAAAATGCGGGGCGCGATTCAGCGTGATGTCGACGTAGCCGCCCCAGCTGTACTCGACCTTTACGTCGGCGAGCTGCGGAAACACCTGCAGCATCCGGGCCCGCGTCGCGTTTGCTGTATTGGCGGGATCGATACCTGAGTAGCTCACCCGTCCGCCGAACAGGAGTCGGTGATCGGCGGACCGCCGGAAGTAGTCGAGCACCCAGTTCATGTCCGAGACGGCCATGTTGTTGGTGATGAGCCGACGCGCGCGTTCCGCGCCGAGTGGCGCCGTGGCTACGATGTAAGTTGCAACACCCATGATCTTGCGCGCGAGCTCAGGTGCGGTTCCGTCCAGACCGGTGTTGCCGCACAAGACGAGATAGCGGCAGCGCACCTCACCCTCGGGGGTCCGCACGCGCAGCCCGTTGCTGCTCTCGAAACGCAGCGCACGGGAATCCTCGAATATCCTGATGCCCTGGCGTGCGGCCGCGGCCGCGAGGCCCAGGGTGTAGTTGAGCGGATGCAAATGGCCGCTGTTGGCATCGTACAAGCCACCCAGATATCGGTCGGTCTCCAGCAGGGCGCCGAGGTTACTGCGCTCATACCAGCGCAGCGATGGATACCCGTAGTCGCGCTGGAGCTGGTTGCTGAGAGCGAGCAGCTCGTCACGGTGGCGTGGCTTGATCGCTGCCTGGAGTTGACCGTCGACCCAGTCGCACTCGATTTGGTGTTCTGCGATCAGGCTGCGCATCAATGACACACCCTCGACACTCACGTCCCACAACGCGCGCGCGGCCTCGGGCCCCAGCATCGACACCAGCTTGTCCTGGCCGCAGGCAAACCCCGGCAGGGCTTGCCCCCCGCTGCGCCCCGAGGCGCCCCAACCGAGGCGCTTGTCCTCGAGCAGGACGACCCGATAACCACGTTCGGCCAGATGCAGAGCTGTGGAGCAGCCGGCGATCCCTCCACCCACGACACACACATCGCAATCGACGGCATCGCGCAGGCGCGGATGAGCCGCCGCGGCGTGTGCGGTAGCGGCGTAATAGGAATGGATGTGGTCCTGCAATCGCTGCACGTGTTTAAGATTCTGTAATGGTGGGAGGTACTTGACTTGCGCGAGGATAGCGGGGCCACAGGGTCCTAGCTAGGCTGTTGCGCCGCAAAATGCGCGTCTAAGCCTTGGAATCTCTGCAATCTTCGCACCTGCAAAACAGCTCGGGACGCCAGAGCGCAGGGGATATGGTCTAATGCCGCGTCCTTAAACGCCCGCGGCTCTGGCGGGCTGTTTAAAATAATTAACATGCGTACAGCAAAGCCCTTTATCGGGATACCGGCCGATCGGCGTGTGCTCGGCAAGCATTGGTTTCATGCCGTCGGTGAGAAATACATCGCTGCGGTCGCCGAAGCCGCGGACGCGATACCAGTGCTTATTCCCGCCCTGGGCGAGGCGCTGAATATCGATGCGCTGCTGTCACGCTTTGATGGACTGCTCCTGCCGGGGAGTCCGTCGAACGTCGAACCACATCACTACAAGGGGCCCGCCAGTGATCCAGGAACATTGCACGATCCACATCGCGATTCGACGACGCTACCGCTGATTCCCGCCGCAGTCGCCGCCGGCCTGCCTGTGCTGGCAGTGTGTCGGGGCTTCCAGGAAATGAATGTCGCCTTTGGCGGCACGCTCTGGCAAAAGCTGCACGAGGTACCTGGCCTGAGTGATCACCGAGAGGATGAAGAGCAGGAACTCGACATTCAGTACGGCCCGGCTCACGACGTCGTGCTCGAAGCCGGTGGGCTATTGCGTCAACTCGCGGGCCAGGAACGGGTCCGCGTCAACTCGCTTCATTCGCAAGGCGTGCAGACGTTGGGCAAGGGCCTCGACGTCGAAGCGCGCGCGACAGATGGAGTGATCGAGGCCTTTCGCGTGCACGCTGCGCCACGTTTTGCGGTCGCGGTGCAATGGCATCCGGAGTGGAAAGTCATGAGCGATCCATTCTCACGCGCCCTGTTCGCCGCGTTCGGCACGGCGAGTCGCGGGCGCCTTGCGGAAAGATGAATCATGGCCAGCAGCATCCAGCAGTTCTTCAAGGATCATGGCATCTCGGATGTCGAGGCGATCATTCCCGACATGGCGGGCGTGGCGCGCGGCAAGATCATGCCGGCGGAAAAGTTTGCCGAAGAGGAGGGCATGCGCCTGCCCGAAGGCATTTTTCTGCAGACGGTTACCGGTGAGTATCCAGAGGACGACAGCGCTATAAGTCCCTCCGAAATCGACATCGTGCTCAAGGCAGATCCGCGGACAGTGCGGGTCGTACCCTGGGCGGCGGAGCCGACTGCGCAGGTGATTCACGACTGCTTCTATTCCGATGGTCGCCCGGTCACGATGGCGCCGCGCCAGGTGCTGCGGCACGTGCTCGAGCTGTACGCCGAGCGCGGTTGGGACCCGGTGGTCGCGCCGGAGCTCGAGTTTTTCCTGGTCGAGCCGAACATCGACTCCGACTATCCGCTGAAACCCCCGGTGGGCCGCTCCGGGCGCCCGGAGATCGGCCGGCAGTCCTATAGCATCGCGGCGGTTAACGAGTTCGACCCGCTGTTCGACGACATCTACGCCTTCTGCGAATCCCAGGACATCGAAATCGACACGTTGATCCACGAGGACGGCGCGGCGCAGATGGAGATCAACCTGTTACACGGGAACGCGCTCGATCTCGCGGACCAGGCGTTCCTGTTCAAGCGTACGGCGCGTGAGGCGGCATTGCGCCACAAGATGTACGCGACCTTCATGGCCAAGCCCATGGCGCGCGAGCCGGGCAGCGCCATGCATATCCACCAGAGCTTCCTCGACCGCAAGAGCAAGCAGAACATCCTGAGCAATCCCGACGGAACGCCGAGCCCGCTGTTCTTCTCGCACATCGCCGGCCTGCAGAAGTACCTGCCGGCGGCCATGTCGATGTTTGCGCCAAACGTCAATTCCTATCGCCGCATCACGCGCTATCTCTCCGCGCCCATCAATGTTCAATGGGGTTACGACAACCGCACCGCCGGGCTGCGCGTCCCGATGTCCTCGCCTACCGCGCGCCGCGTCGAGAATCGCGTCGGGGGAGCAGATGCCAACCCCTACCTGGCGATTGCCGCCTCGCTGGCATGCGGCTACCTGGGCATGGTCGAAGGGCTGAAGCCCACCGAGCCGATCTCAGGCAGCGCTCATGACCTTCCCTTCGCCCTGCCGCGGACACTCGACGAATCCCTGAAGCTGCTGCGCGAGTGCAAGCCGCTGGTCGATGTCTTCAGCGAGCGCTTTGTGCGTGCGTATTCCGCGGTCAAGGAAAACGAATACGAGACTTTCTCGCAGGTGATCAGCTCCTGGGAACGGGAGCATTTGCTGCTCAACGTTTAGTACTGTTATAAACGGCCTCAATTACAACAACGTGCGGCCGCCAAATCGGAGGACTCGTCATGATGAAGTTGCGACACGCTGGGCTGGGGATCCTGTATGCGCTGGCGCTGGCAGCATGCGGCCAGGGTGAAAAGGCGAAAGAGGCGAGTGGTGAGCCAGCCGGTTCGGCACCCGCCGCGAAGACTGAAGAAAAGGTCGTCAACGTCTACAACTGGTCCGACTACATAGCCGAAGACACGATTGCCAACTTCGAAAAGGAGACTGGCATCAAGGTCAACTACGACGTCTATGACGGCAACGAAGTGCTCGAGACCAAGCTGCTCGCAGGCAACTCGGGCTACGACATCGTGGTTCCCTCCGCCTCCTTCCTCGAACGCCAGATCAAGGCCGGCGTATTCCGCCCGCTGGACAAATCGAAGCTCCCGAATCTTTCGCACATGGATCCCGAGATCATGCAGCGTGTGGCCCTGCACGACCCGGGCAATCAGTACGCCGTCGACTACATGTGGGGCACGACCGGCATCGGCTACAACCCGGACAAGATCGCCAAGGTGTTCCCGAACGCGCCGGTGGACAGCTGGGCGCTGGTGTTCGAGCCTGAGAACGCCGCCAAGCTCAAGGGCTGCGGCATCGCGGTGCTGGACTCCCCGTCCGAGATCACCGCGACTGTCCTGTCGTATCTCGGCAAGGATCCGAATAGCCAGTCTACCGAGGATCTCGCGCAGGTCGAAGCAAAGCTCCTCAAGATGCGGCCGTATATCCGCTACATCCACTCCTCGCAGTACATCAATGATCTCGCCAACGGCGAAATCTGCGTGGCTGTCGGTTACAGCGGCGACATACTGCAGGCGCGCGACCGGGCCGATGAGGCCAAGAACAACATCACCGTGAAGTATGCGGTGCCCAAGGAAGGCACGATCATCTGGTTCGACGTCATGGCGATTCCGAAGGATGCGCCGCACCCGGACAATGCGCACGCCTGGATCAACTTCATCATGAAGCCGGAGATCGCCGGTGCCATCAGCAACGCCGTCAACTATGCCAACGGCAACAAGGACTCGTTGCCTTTCGTCAACGACGACGTCAAGAACGATCCTGGTGTATATCCCCCGCCTGAGGTCAAGGCGAAGCTCTATCCGGACCTGGCGGAGACGCCAGAGTTCACGCGCCTTCTGAATCGCACCTGGACGCGCTTCACGACGGGGAAATAAGCGATGAGAACCTGAGTCTCTGGCCGTCAGACCGCGGGCACCGGATAGCCCGCGGTCACCGCCTGAGACGCCACGCCTGAGGCCTGCTGCATGGCTAACTCGACGCGTTCCGAAAAGAAGATCGAGCCCTGGAACGATCCGCACGCCACCCCCTACGTGCGCATCGAGCGCATGACCAAGAAATTCGGTGATTTCATCGCCGTGCAGGATGTCTCACTGAAGATCTACCAGGGCGAAATCTTCTGCCTGCTCGGCGGCTCTGGCTGCGGCAAGACCACGCTTCTGCGCATGCTGGCTGGTTTTGAAGTGCCGACCGCTGGCACCGTCTTCATCGACGGCGAAGACATGAGCGGAATCCCGCCGTACGAGCGGCCTGCGAACATGATGTTCCAGTCCTACGCACTGTTCCCACACATGACAGTCGAGAAGAACGTCGCCTTCGGCCTGGAACAGGAAGGCCTGCAGCGCTCAGAGATCCGCAAGCGTGTCGGCGACATGCTCGAGATCGTCAAGATGGGTCCCTACGCCAAGCGCAAGCCGCATCAGCTCTCCGGAGGACAACGTCAACGTGTGGCGCTGGCGCGCTCGCTCATCAAGCGGCCCAAACTCCTGTTGCTCGATGAGCCACTTGGGGCGCTCGACCGGAAACTGCGCGAGCACACGCAGTTCGAGCTGGTCAACATCCAGGAGCAGCTCGGTGTGACCTTCGTGGTCGTGACACACGATCAGGAGGAGGCGATGACATTGGCCTCGCGCATCGGGGTGATGAACCACGGCGAGATCGTGCAGGTGGGCACACCCTCCGACATTTATGAGTACCCGAATTCGCGTTTCGTGGCGGACTTCATCGGCTCGGTGAACATGTTCGAGGGTCGCCTGATCGAGGATGAGCCGGATCACGTGCGCATCGAATCCGAGGACTTGGGCGGCACCTTCTTTGTCGATCACGGCGTGAGCGCGGCGCCCGGCGCCCTGGTATGGGTGGCACTGCGTCCGGAGAAGATCGCACTGTCGCGCGAGGCACCGCCAGGCACTGAGAATCGTGCGCGCGCGACTGTGAAGGAAATCGCCTACATGGGCGACCTGTCCATCTATCTGGCACAGCTCGCGAGCGGCAAGATGGTGCGCATCACCCAGCCGAACACGGTGCGGCATCCCGAAGACCGTATCACCTGGGACGAGCAGGTCTATCTGCATTGGCATCCGTCCAGCGGCGTGGTGGTCACTCAATGATCACGCGCTGGTGAAGCCGCTGCATGGCACGTAGCGCCTACCTCTCGCTCGGTGAACGCATCAGCCACGCGCTGGCGCAGCTGATCGAGGGCGTCACGCACAGCTCAGCGTATCTGTGGTCCCAGCGTTGGCTGCGCACGCGCGGCATTACCGGTCGCGGCTTTGTCGTTGCCATTCCCTACCTGTGGTCGATGTTGTTTTTTGCGATCCCTTTCGTCATCGTCCTGAAGATCTCCTTCTCCGAGACGCAGCTCGCGATGCCTCCGTACGCGCCACTGATCGAGTGGCTCGGCGAGCAGGCGCTCGCGATCAAGCTGCACTTCGCCAACTTCGCCTTTCTGCTGAAAGATCCGCTCTACACGCGCGCATACCTGACTTCACTCGAGATCGCGGGTGTGTCGACGGTGTTCTGCCTGCTGATCGGCTACCCCATGGCCTACGGCATCGCCCGCGCTACACCGGAGTGGCGGAATGTGCTGCTGATGATGGTCGTGCTGCCGTTCTGGACCTCCTTCCTGCTGCGGGTCTATGCGTGGATCGGCCTGTTGCGCAGCAACGGTGTGATCAACAACATTCTGATGGCCCTCGGGATCATTGATCAGCCCCTGGTGATGCTGCAGACCGAATTCGCCGTGTATATCGGCATCGTCTACTCATACCTGCCGTTCATGGTTCTTCCGCTTTACGCCAACCTCGAGAAGATGGATCTGACGCTGCTCGAGGCCGCAGCGGACCTCGGGTTGCCGGCCGACCAAGGCGTTCTTCAAGATCACGCTGCCACTCTCCATGTCCGGCATCATCGCCGGGGCGATGCTGGTGTTCATTCCGGCGGTGGGCGAGTTCGTGATTCCCTCGCTCCTCGGCGGCCCGGATTCGCTGATGATCGGCAAGGTGTTGTGGAACGAGTTCTTCAATAACCGTGACTGGCCGGTGGCGAGCGCAGTCGCGATCGCGATGCTGCTGCTGCTGGTGGTGCCGATCATGGTGTTCCAGTATTTCCAGGGCCGGCAAATGGTCGCGCACCGCTGATGCAGCGACGCTCCTTCTTTGTGCTGACCATGCTCGCGTTCGGGTTCGCGTTCCTGTACGTGCCGATCCTGTCCATGGTCTTCTTCTCCTTCAACTCCTCGAAGCTGGTCACGGTGTGGGCGGGCTTCTCGACCAAATGGTATGCGGAGCTGTTCCATGATTCGCAGATGCTCAATGCCGCGAAACTGAGCATCAAGATTGCAAGCCTCAATGCGACTGGTGCAGTAATTCTCGGCACCGTGGCCGGACTGGTACTGGCGCGTTTCGGCCGCTTCAAGGGCCGCACCCTGCTGTCCGGGATGACGACGGCGCCATTAGTGATGCCGGAAGTGATCACAGGCCTGTCGCTGCTGCTGCTGTTCGTGGCGATGGAACAGCTTTTTGGCTGGCCGCAGGGCCGTGGCGTAACGACCATCACCATCGCGCACATCACCTTCTCGATGGCCTATGTCACCGTCGTGGTCCAGTCGCGTCTGACCACTTTCGACGAGGCGCTGGAAGAGGCCGCCATGGATCTCGGCGCGCGGCCGGCGAAGGTGTTCTTTGTAATTACGTTACCGATCATCCTGCCGGCGATCATTTCGGGGTGGTTGCTGGCCTTCACGCTCTCGTGGGACGATCTGGTCATCACCAGTTTCGTTTCCGGCCCGGGCTCGACGACGTTGCCCATGCTGATCTTCTCGAAGGTTCGTCTCGGCGTGAGTCCCGACATCAACGCCCTCGCCACCATACTGGTACTGATCGTGACTGTCGGGATCGTGGCCTCGGCCTTTTGGATGCAGCGCCAGGAGCGTATCCGGCAGCGCGACGTGCAGATGGCGCTCGCAGCGAATGAGTGAGGGGGCCTCTGTGCAGAGGGTCCCTCGATGATCCGACTCGGACTCGATGTCGGTGGCAGCTCGATCAAGGGCGCCCCGGTGAATGTCTCTTCGGGCGATCTGGTCCAGCCGCCCGTCAGCATCGAAACGCCCAGGCCCGCTACTCCGATGGCCGTAGCCGATGCCGTCGCCAGCCTGGCAACGCAGTTGGGCGTCAATGGGCCCATCGGCGTTGCGGTGCCGAGCGTGGTCAAGGGCGGAGTCACGTGGACCGCAGCCAACATCGATGAAAGCTGGATCGGCGCGCCCGCAGAAGCCGTCATCGCCAAGCGTCTCGATCGACCCATCACGCTTCTGAATGACGGCGATGCGGCCGGCATTGCTGAAATGGAGCTCGGCGCGGGGCGCGGTCGCCGCGGCACGGTTATGGTCCTGATTTTCGGGACGGGCATTGGCACGGCGCTTTTTAACGACGGCAAACTTCTGCCCAACACGGAGCTTGGGCATCTGGAGCTCGGCGGCGTGGAAGTCGAGAAACGCGCCTCCGGGCGCGCCCGCACCGTCGAGAAACTCGACTGGCGCAAGTGGGCGAGCCGCGTCAACCCCGTACTGGCCGCGTACCAGGCGCTGTTCTGGCCGGACCTGTTCATCATTGGAGGGGGAGTGACCGAGCACTTCTCGCAGTTCGGCACGTTCCTCAAGTCACGGGTCGAGATCCAGCCGGCATACTTTCGCGCGCACGCCGGCATCGTGGGTGCCGCCCTCGCAGCCAACCACTGAGCGTTCATGTCTTTCTCTTCCAAGCTTCCTGACGTAGGAACGACGATCTTCACCGTCGTGACGCAGCGCGCCCAGGAGCTGGGCGCCATCAATCTCGCGCAGGGTTTTCCCGACTACGACATCGCGCCGGAGCTTTGCGATCTGCTCGACAAGCACGTGCGCGCCGGACGCAATCAGTACGCGCCGATGATGGGCGTGCCGGAGCTGCGACAGGAGATTGCCCGCAAGCTCGAACGCACCCAGGCGGTGCAAGTTGATCCGGACCAGGAAGTGACCGTCACCGTCGGGGGAACGGAAGCGCTGTTTTCCGCAACAAGCTGCTGTATTTCGCCCGGCGACGAGGCGATCGTATTCGATCCCGCCTATGACTCGTATGACCCGGCCGTGCGTCTGGCGGGCGGTCGGTGCATTCATGTACCACTTGAGCTGCCCGACTTCGACATGCCGTGGGAACGCCTTAAGTCGGCGCTTTCGGCGCGCACTCGACTCGTCATCCTCAATAACCCCCACAACCCCGCGGGCAGGGTGCTGGAGCGTGGGGATCTGGACAGGCTCGCGCAGCTGTTGCGCGGTACGAATGCGTTCCTGCTGTCGGACGAAGTCTACGAGCACGTGGTCCTCGACGGACGCCAGCACGTCTCGGCGTTGAGTCATCCGGAACTCAGAGCACGCACGTTCGCCGCGTTCTCCTTCGGCAAGACCTTTCACGCGACCGGCTGGCGACTCGGCTACTGCGTCGCGCCGCCTTCGCTGACCAGTGAATTCCGCAAGGCCCACCAGTTCAATACTTTCGCGGTGTTCACGCCGGTTCAGCATGCGATCGCTGAATACCTGCGGAGTTATCCGCAACGCATCGCGGAGCTGCCCGGATTCTTCGCCCACAAACGCGACCTGTTCTGTGGGCTGCTCGAGGGTTCAGGTTTCACCTGGACACCTGCCCAAGGCACCTACTTTCAGCTTCTCGATTTCTCGGCGCTGAGTGGCGAGAACGATTTGGCCTTCGCGGACACGTTGCTGCGCGAGGCAGGCGTAGCCACGATTCCCCTCGCGCCGTTCTATCAGCATCCGCCGAAGCTCACGGTGGTGCGTTTCTGCTTCGCCAAACGCGATGAAACCCTGCGGCAAGGTGCTGAGCGTTTGCGCCGGTGGTGCGAAAGGTGAACGCACGTCATGCGTCGATTCAGCAGTCAGGCAATCGACACGTCGCCAACATGAAATTCTTGCATTGGAACTTTCGCGGAACATTTCGGAATTGATGCAGTCGCTTTCATGGAGTGCGCGGATTGCGACAAGCGACGGACGCATTCGTCAACCGAGCAAGGAGGATACGAGATGCTTTGTGAGACCTTGATGAAGACCAGTGTCGAGTGTGTGACTCCCGATGAATCCGTGGTGAGCGCGGCCCGCCTGATGCGCGATGGAAACCTGGGTTTTCTGCCGGTCTGCGAAGAGTATTCAGGCCGGGTATTGGGCGCCGTAACGGATCGGGACATTGCCCTGCGCCTGGTGGCGGAGCGCAGGCCGCTGTGGACGCGTGTCGAGGACGTCATGACTCGTGACGTGATCGCCTGCAGTCCGGACGACGATCTCGATGCGGCGCACGACCTGATGGCCGAGAATCAGGTCTCACGCATCATGTGTATCGACGACGACGAGCAACTGGTCGGAGTCATCAGTCTGTCGGACGTCGCGCAGATGGATGGCACGCACGCGGTGCGCACCCTCGAGCAGGTGAGTGCGCGCGAAGCGAACCTGCAATCACCGTTGCTGGCGCCGCGAAGCCACCGCTAACGAAGCCTGATTGCGCCGTCCCAAGGACGGCCCCGAAAGGAGACGGCCGCCAGCTGCCACGATCAGCTCGGCGCCGTTCTCCCCAGAACCAGTTTCACTGCACCCTTGGGTGGACTTGCCCCTAAGTACAATCGCGTCGCGGCGGCGCATGGGGGATGCTGCCGCGGTTCAGGGAGTATCAACAATGAAAACCGCGGCCCGATGGCTTGCTACAGGTCTGACGTTGCTGGGCGCCACAGGGGTCTGGGCACAGTCTTTCCCCAACGACGTCGGTGAAATCCAACCGCCCGACGCCACCAAGTTCTACAAGAAGGCCGGATATTCGCCCTACCAGGGGAAGTCCTATCCCGCGCGGCCGTACTTTGGCGATGAGCACGTCCACACCGCCTGGTCGGTGGATGCCGGCATGAGCGGCGCGACGCTGACGCCCGAGGATGCGGTGCGGTTTGCACGCGGTGCGGAAATCGTGTCCACCACCGGCCAGCCGGTGAAGCTCGGGCGGCCGCTGGATTGGATCGCCGTCACCGACCACTCCGACGGCATGGGGACGATCTTCGAGCTGAAGCAGGGCAACCCGGAAATGATGAAGGACGCGACCCTCAAGCGCTGGCACGACATGATGGCGAAGGGTGGGGACCAGGCGGTCAAGGCGACTTACGAGCTGATCGCGGCACAGTCCAACAAGAAACTGCCGGCGCTCATCATGGACCCGAAGTTCGCGAAGTCCACGTGGGAGAAGAACACGGCGATCATGGAGAAGTACAACGAGCCAGGACGCTTCACCGCCTTCATCTCATACGAATGGACGTCGAATGCGGGAGGCGGCGACAACCTGCATCGCAACGTCATCTATCGCGATAACAAGGACAAGGCAGACCAGGTATTGCCGTTGACGACTTTCCAAAGCGAAAACCCGGAGGACCTGTGGAAGTGGATGGCGGCCTGGGAGAAGAAGACGGGTGGCAAGCTGCTCGCGATTCCACACAATGGCAATCTGTCGAACGGCCGGATGTTCGCGCTCACCACGTTCGCGGGACAGCCACTGACGCGCGAGTGGGCCGCGGAGCGCGCCAGATGGGAAGTGCTCTTTGAAGCCATCCAGATGAAAGGCCAAAGCGAATCGCACCCGTCACTCTCGCCCACGGACGAATTCGCGGTCGGCTATGAGATCTGGGATCGCGGCAACCTGATACAGCAGCCCAAGAAACCCGGAATGATCCAGTACGAGTACCTGCGCCAGGCACTCAAGAATGGACTGAAGGTCGAGCGGCAGTTCGGCGTCAATCCATTCAAGTACGGCATGGCGGGAGGCACCGATACACACAACGGCCTGGTTGCGGACGAGGAGGAGAATTTCTTTTGCAAGTTCCCGAGCTGCGAGCCGCGGCCGGGGCGCTGGGATGAGAATGCAATGAAATTCGGCGACCGCGTCGTCAAGGGTTGGGAGCTGACTGCGGCAGGCGTTACGGGTGTGTGGGCAACGGAGAATACGCGCGAGGCGCTTTGGGACGCGATGAAGCGCAAGGAGACCTATGCAACCAGCGGCCCGCACATGGTGGTGCGCTTCTTTGGTGGATACGACTATGTACCGGCCGATGCGGTGAGCCGCAGTCCTGCCATCGGCGGCTATGCCAAGGGTGTCGCAATGGGTGGAGATCTGAAGAAGCCCCCGAAGGGTAAGGCGCCGACCTTCCTGGTGGCCGCGCTCAAGGATCCGATGAGCGGCAATCTCGACCGCATCCAGGTCATCAAGGGCTGGCTCGACAAGAGTGGCAATCCGCAGGAGAAGATCTTTAACGTCGTTTGGGGCGACGGCGAAAAGCGCAAGCTGGACGCGAGCGGTAAGCTGCCCGCCGTCGGCAACACAGTGGATGTCACGACGGCGACCTGGACCAACACCATCGGCGATCCCGAGCTCATCGGCGTTTGGAAGGATCCGGAGTTCGATCCGACGCTGAAGGCTCTCTACTATGCGCGCGTGCTGGAGATTCCGACCCCACGCTGGACCGCGTACGACGCGGCCTACTTCAAAGTGAAGATGGCGAGCATCGTTCCGATGACTACGCAGGAGCGCGCCTGGACTTCGCCAATCTGGTACACCCCGTAGATGGTGCGTTGGCTCAAGGAGAACCCTTAGCCCATTTTCTGCTGCTCGGTGCGCTGCTCTTCATAGGCTACGGCGTGGTGTCCAAGGGAAGGGACACCCACGGCGGACAAGGTCGTCGTAACGCAGTGTTCTGGGTGATACAGCGCCTCGCCGATCTCCCGACATATTTGAGCCAGGAATCCGCAGCCGGTTCTCAGCGCAATCCGGTTTCCTGGCGCGCGATGACCAGGCGCTGGATCTCGCTGGTGCCTTCGTAGATTTCCGTGATCTTGGCATCGCGAAAGTAGCGCTCGAGAGGCATCTCCTTGCTGAAACCCAGGCCGCCGTGAATCTGCACGGCCTGGTGGGTGATGTACATCGCCGCTTCGGAGGCGAACAGCTTGGCGATGCTGGCCTCGAGCGTGTTGCGCCGGCCGGCGATTGCGGCTTCGTGCTTGCTCCACGCCGCCCGGTATGTCAGCAGGCGTGACGCCTCGAGCCGGCATTTCATGTCGGCGAGTTTCGCCTGGATCATCTGGAACGTGCCGATCGGCGCGCCGAATGCTTCTCGCTCGCGAGCGAACTGCACTGAGGCCTCGTACGCGGCGCGGGCAATGCCTGTGGACTGGGCTGCGATCCCGACGCGTCCCGCATCCAGGATCGTCATCGCGACCAGGAATCCCTGGCCTTCCTCGCCGAGGCGGTTCTCCACCGGACAACGGTAGTCGACTAACTCGACTTCGCAGGTGGCGGACGCCCGGATACCGAGCTTGGGCTCGGTCTTGCCGCGCACGTAGCCCTTCTGATTGGTGTCGATGATGAAGGCCGTGATGCCCTTGGCTCTCTTTTCCGGCTGAGTGGTCGCAAACAGCACCATGTAGCGCGCGACCGGGCCGGACGTGATCCACGATTTCTTGCCGTTGATCACGTAGTGGGTGCCGTCCTTCGAGAGCACGGCCCGCGTGCGCATCGCGCTCGCGTCGGAGCCGGACTTCGGCTCAGTCAGGCCGTAGCAACCGATCTCCTTACCGCTTGCAATCGGTGCGACATAGTCGTGCTTTTGTCGCTCGGTCCCGAATTGCAGGATGCCGTTGCAATAAAGGGAGTTGTTCACGGACACGATGGTCGAATGCGCCGCATCCGCGGCGGCGATTTCTTCCATCACCAGTACAAAGCTGAGCGGATCGAGCCCCGCGCCGCCGTATTCCTCGGGCACCTCGATGCCCATGAATCCGAGCTCGCCCGCCTTGGCGATGGTGGCGGAGGGGAATTCACCGCTCGCGTCGTGCCGTGCGGCGATGGGCACGATCTCGTTCTGCGCGAACTCGCGCGCTGCCGCCTGGATCATCAGCTGCTCATCGGTAAATCGGAAGTCCATGGATAGGTCCGCGGAAGGGGAGGCCGCGCATTATAATCTGGCGGCCCATGAAAAAGCCCACGCGCGTCAACCATCCGCCGAATGTTGAGCTGCCGGCCGACAACCACTCGCTGGTGGCGCCGATCTACCAGTCGGTCAAGTTCGAGTTCGACACCACGGAGGAGACGCAGCGCAATCTGCGCGGCGAACGTCCCGGCTTCTTCTATTCGCGGCGCTCCAACCCGACCCTGAGGCAGCTGGAAATGCTCCTCGCGGAGTTGCAGGGCCGCGATGACGCCTTGGTGACTGCTTCCGGGGTGGCGGCAATGGGCCATTGCCTGCTGGCGCTGCTCAAGCAGGGCGATCACGTCGTGTGTTTCATCGAGACGTATCCGCCGACGCGACACCTGATCAAAAGGCTGCTCGGGCGCTTTGGTGTTTCACACACGATGTTGTCGATCGAGGACATCAGCGGCGTGGAGCAGACGCTGTCCGAGAAGCCGACCCGGCTCGTCGTTTTCGAGACCCCGACCAATCCGGTGACCAAGATCGCCGATATCGAGCGCCTGACACGTGCGGCGCGTGCACACGGCGCCCTGACGCTCCTCGATAACACCTTTGCCGGCTTTCACAATCATGGCCAGTACGAGGTCGATATCTTCGTTCACAGCCTGACCAAGTACGCATCGGGACACGGCGATGTCATGGGCGGCGCGGTGATTGCGCGGACCGAGCTGATCAAGGTGATGCGCAAAGACTTCGTCACCCTCGGCGCGTTTCTCGATCCGCATGCGGCGTTCCTGATCCTGCGCGGTCTCAAGACGTATTTCCTGCGCAATCGCGAGCAGGCCACGAACGCGATGCAGGTAGCGCAGTTCCTCGCCAATCACGAGCAGGTCGCAAGGGTTTTCTACCCGGGTCTCGCGGCCCATCCGCAACACGCACTGGCGCGCGCGCAGATGCACGATTTCGGCAGCATCGTCAGCTTCGACATCCGTGGCGGAGCGGAAGGCGGGCGCCGATTTGCCGACGCACTGCGGCTTTTCGCGAGGGCGGCAAGCCTGGGCTCTACCGAGTCGCTAGTGATGCCGCCGCAACTCCTGCGCGAACGCGACCTGACACCGGCGCAGGTCGAGCTTTCGGGTGTCTCCGACAGTACCGTGCGGCTGTCAGTTGGTATCGAAGACGCGGAGGATCTCATCGCGGACTTGCGCCAGGCGCTCGAACACGCGAGCGGGTGATGAAGCCGCGAGTGATTCCGTTTGCCCGACCAGTGGAGAACACGCGATGACAGGCAAGGCGCAATCTGAGTCAACCCCTCGCTTCTCTCATCCCTTCAGCCGCAAGTACTTCCGTGGCCTTGGCCTGGCGTGCACGTTACTCGCCGGGGGACTCGTCATCGGCATCCTGGGCTATCACTTCATCGCCGAGCTCGACTGGATCGACGCGGTTCTCAATGCGGCGATGATTCTCACCGGCATGGGCGAGATCGATCCGCTCACGTCCAGCGGCGCGAAGATCTTCGCGGCGTTGTATGCATTGTTCTCGGGCATCGTGTTTCTGACCGCGGCTGGCGCAATCCTTGCGCCGATGTTTCACCGCGTGCTGCAGCGGTTTCACCTCGAGTCCGGCAAGTAGCCCGACGGGTTGTCAGCTTCTCCGCGCGCACGGGGTTTCAAGCGTGTGGCATCGGCTGGCGCTTCGATCTAAAGGCTGCTCGCCACGCGCACCCGGTGCGGGTGATAGGGCAGTACTTCCATCAGTTCTCCGCCCAAGTGTCGCTGCTGGACGTGCCGCCAGAACTCTGCCGTCAGGATCTCGCCATGCACATCCAGGAAGGCCTGTTTGAGGTCGGCATCAAAACCGAGGAAAGCCATGAAGGTTTCAGGAAACACGTCGTTGTCCGCGACGTAGAACCACGCCTCGCCGCGCATCTCGTCTTCCTCGTTGTTGGCCTGCGGCATATCGCGGAAGCGGCAGTCAGTGACACGGCACAGCTCGTCATAGTCGTAGAAGATCACGCGGCCGTGGCGCGTGACGCCGAAATTCTTCAGCAGCAGGTCCCCGGCAAAGATGTTCGTGTATGCCAGGTCACGGATCGCCTGACCGTAGTCGAGCACCGCCAATTCTGCGGCCTCGCGTGATTGGCCGCCGAGGTAGAGATTGAGCGGCGTCATGCGCCGTTCGATATACATGTGATCGAATATCAGGTCCTCGCCGTCGACATGCACGCTGCCGGCCGCTTCGCCGGAGAGTTCTTCGAGGAGCGGCCCTGAAAAGCGCTGCTTTGGAAAGCGCAGCCGTTTGAATTCCTGCGCATCCACGAGCCGGCCGGCGCGATCGTGCTTGAAAACCATCTCGTACTTCGCCATGACATCCTGCCGCAGGATGCTCTTGGGATATGGAAAGCGATCGCGGATGACCTTGAACACGATGTCGAAGGAGGGCAGGGTGAAGCAGATCATCACCAGCCCGCGATCGCCGGGCGCATGCACGAATTCATCGTCCGACTGCTGCAGATGGCGGAACAGCTCCCGATAGCGTTCGGTCTTGCCCTGCTTGGCACGCCCCAATACGGTGAACAACTCGCTCACTGGCTTGCGCGGCAGCATCGACTTGAGAAACACCACCGCTTCGCCGACGCGCTCCAGGTCGACGTGAAAGTAGGAGCGCGTGAAGCTGAACACGATGCTGACGTCGGCTTCGCGCATCATCACTGCGTCCACCAGTACGCCGCCGTCGGTGTTCTTGAGCGCGATCACCAGCGGCAGCATCCAGCCACGCCCAACGACGCGCCCCACGAGGTAGGCCCGCGTCATCTGGTAGAACACCGGGCGGATGATCTCGATCTGCTCGACCGCGCGCCTCTCACCCGTCTGCTGGCAGTGTGCCGCTACTTCGGTCGCGACATGCGCGACGCTGCGATCGAAATCCTTCCACGGTGTGTGGAAGCGAAAATCCGTCAGAATCTGTTCGCACATCAGCTCGAGCGAGCCGCGGTTGAAATAGGTGTTGGTGACGACGTGCGAGGTAATGCTGCCGAGCGGATCGAGATCGAGGGCGACGAACTCGAGGTCTGGCGCGACACCTACGGTCCCGAACAGACGGCGGGTGATCGAGCTGAAAAAGGTCTTGGTGAATTCCGTGTCGGGCAGAGGCTCGACGAGAATCGCGAAATGTCGGCGGATCGAGCGCCACAGTTCCGGGTCGAGCGACGCCGACCCGAGTTTCACCTTGAGTTGTGCGATCGTCGCATTGACGAACCGGTCGTAGAGTTCAATGCGCTGAACGGCATCGCGCTGGCTGCCGCGCCAGTCGCGGGCCTCGAAGTGGGCCGGTGCACGGCGCGTGATGGCACGGAATTCGTTGTTGTAGTCGACGAACGCCGCTGCGACATCATGAGCGCACTGCGCAGCGAGAGCGGGATCGTGAACGGCGCGAGAGTCGCTCGGCTGCACTTCACACTCCGCTACATGTTCCGGATCAGCACGTCTCCGAACCCGCTGGTGCTCACTTCCTTCGCGCCCTCCATCAGGCGCGCGAAGTCGTAGGTCACGACCTTCTGGCCGATGGTCCGGTCCATCGCCGCGATGATGGCGTCGGCCGCCTCGGTCCAGCCCATGTAGCGCAGCATCATCTCGCCCGAAAGGATCACCGATCCAGGATTCACCTTGTCGAGATTCGCATACTTGGGCGCCGTGCCATGCGTCGCCTCGAACACGGCGTGTCCCGTCATGTAGTTGATATTGCCACCGGGCGCGATGCCGATCCCACCCACCTGTGCTGCGAGCGCGTCCGACAGGTAGTCGCCGTTCAGATTCATTGTGGCGATCACATCGAATTCGTCGGGACGCGTAAGAACCTGTTGCAGCGTGATGTCGGCAATCGCGTCCTTGATGATGATGCGACCGGCTTGCTTCGCGGCTTCCTGTTCCGCATTCGCTTCCTTCTCGCCCTTCGCGGCCTTGGTGCGCTCCCATTGCTCCCAGGTGTAGGTCTGCGCGGAGAATTCTCGTTCGGCAAGCGCATAACACCAGTTGCGAAAGGCGCCCTCGGTGAACTTGATGATGTTGCCCTTGTGCACGATCGTCACGCTCTTGCGACGGTTGGCCACCGCATATTCGACTGCTGAGCGAAACAGCCGCTCGGTGCCCTCGCGCGAGATCGGCTTGAGGCTGATCGCCGTCGTGTCGGGAAAGCGGATCTTGCCGTATTGCTTGGGGAAGAACTGCTTGAAGAGCTCTAGGAACTTGCGGTTGTCCTCGCTGCCAGCCTCGAACTCGATGCCGGCATAAATGTCCTCGGTGTTTTCGCGAAAGATCACCATATCGACTTTTTCCGGGTGCTTGACGGGCGAAGGCACACCCTTGAACCAGCGCACCGGCCGCAGGCACACATAGAGATCGAGCAGCTGGCGCAACGCCACGTTCAGCGAACGAATTCCCCCGCCGACGGGGGTCGTCAACGGACCCTTGATCGACACGAGGTATTCACGACACGCGGCTACTGTTTCATCCGGGAGCCAGGTATTGAACATCTGGTTCGACTTCTGGCCCGCGTAGATCTCCATCCATTCGATCTTGCGCTTGCCACCATATGCTTTCTGCACGGCGGCATCGAACACGCGCACGCTGGCGCGCCAGATGTCCGGCCCGGTACCGTCGCCCTCGATGAACGGGATGATTGGCCGCTCAGGCACGTGCAGGTTGCCGCTGCGGATCGTGATCTTCTCGCCCTGCGCAGGCGGATTGATCCTCAATGCTTTGGCAGTCGTGGACATGTCGCTCTCCTCAACGGCACGGCGCGGCAGCGAGGCGCGCATGCTAACACACGCACTTGGCTGGCCTGGCCCGCAAGCAAGCCGGAGAGCTGAGCATCTGGTGAAAGGACCGCGATCTAGAAGGTTACGGACGCAACGGTTCCGGTGCGGCTGCTCTCGAGCGCGATCTTCCAGCCATAGCGGTCGCAGATGCGCTTGGTGAGGTACAAGCCCACACCGTAGCCACCGGGGCGCGTGGTGAAGTTACGATCGAAGACCTGGTTCATGTGGGCGGGCGAAATACCGGGTCCGCTATCGCGGATGCGCAGCGTTCGTCCGGCGATTTCGCAGTGCACGGCGCCGCGATCCGTATGCGCGATCGCATTACGAAACAGGTTGCCAATCACGATCGTCACCAGGCTGGGCGGGGCCTGCACGCGCAGCGAATCGCCGCACATGCACTCGATGCCGACGGGCCGGCCGTTGAGCAGCTCGCGCTGCTCTTCCGCGATGCGCGGCATGATCTCCCCTACATCACAGACGGCGCCCGGGTCGGTCTCTGACTGCGCTTCGCGCGACAGCATCAGCAGCGCCTGGGTGAAATCCGACATCTCGTTGGCAGCGCGGCGGATCCGGCTGAGCGCCTTCTGCGCCGCCGGTCGTTCGCGCGTCTGGTCGGTGAGAATCTCCGCGGCACCCTGGATCACTGCAAGAGGAGTGCGCAGCTCGTGGCTGGCGGTGGCGGTGAAGGATTGCTCGCGCTCCACAAAGCCGTCCAACCGCTCGAGGAATCCGTCGATGGAATCGGCAATTGGCGCGAGCTCGTGCTGCGAATGATCGGGCCCGAGTCGTTGATTGCGTTGACGCGGATCGATGCGGCGCAAACGCTGTGCGAGTGCCGTCACTGGCGCCAGGATGCTGCGCGAGACCCAGATTGCCGTGGCTGCAATCACGACCAGGGTGACTGCAATGATGCAGTAGAGCAGACGCCACGCCCACTGTGTGCGCATCTCGTGTTGCGTGACATCGAAGGTGACAAACACGCGCCCGCTGGGCAGGTCCTTGACCAGCACCTGCATGAGCTTCGCTCCCACGGGCACGCGCTGATGGCAACCGGGCGCGAGCGCGGAGATCTCGCGCGGCAGGTCCGGCGAGCTTTGCCTGTAGAACGCGAGCTTTCCATCCTGCGGTGGCGGCAGCACTTCGTGCCGTTCCACGTAACCTGCATAGATCGCGAGATGCGTTCGCATCACGTCGTTGAGCAGGCCCTGCTCGATGCGCTGGCTGGCCCAGATGCTCCAGCAGGCGAGCAGCAGGAGCGTGAGACCGACGCAGAAAAAGATTCCCCAGACGAATCGCGCCCGAAGGCTGAGGTGGCGCATCAGTCGGAGAGTGCCAGGCGGTATCCCTCGCCGTGGTGGGTATGCAGCAGCTTGTGTGCGAACGGCTTGTCGATCGCGTTGCGCAGAGCGTACATGTGTGCGCGCAGGACATCGCCGTCCGGTGGCTGATCTCCCCACAGCTCGTGCTCGAGCTCACGGCGTGTAACGACGCGGTGAGTGTTTTGCATCAGCAGCACCAGCAGTCGCCGCGTGCTGGGATTGAGCTTGATGGCGACGCCATCGCGCTCCGCGTTCAATGTATCGGGGCAGTATGTGAGGTCGGCGACACGCAGAGTGCCCTCGGTCGCGCGCGGCACCGCGCGGCGAGCCAGCGCACCGAGACGTGCTTCGAGCTCGAGCAGCGAAAACGGTTTCACCAGATAATCGTCCGCGCCGGCTTCGAAGCCCGCGACCTTGTCGATTACCAGATCCTTGGCAGTGAGCATCAGCACCGGCGCGACGGAGCGAATATCCGAGCGCAGCGTGCGGCACACGGCGAGGCCGTCCATGCCGGGCAGCATCACATCGAGCACGATGATGTCGAAGGGTGTGGCACGCGCCTGAGTCAGGCCATCCTCGCCGGTGAGCACGTGGTTCACCTGGTGTCCCTTGGCAGCCAGGAATTCGCAGACGTTTTCTGCGATGTCCGGGTGATCTTCCACGAGCAGGATGCGCATGATGAGAAGTGTGGCAGATCCCGCGCAGAGTAAAAGAGTGCCGCCCGGCGCCCCCGGGAACACCCAATCCTGCGTCAGGTCTTACAAACATCATATAACTTAATGAATGTCATAAATATTTAACTCCATAGCAACCCCTCGGTAGCACTACTCATCGATGCTTGCCAGCGTCCAGAAGTGCGTTACGCGTTTGCGCGGCCACGACGGACAGGAGGCAAATGTCATGGCAAGCAGAGCGACACAAGTGATGCGCCGCTTCGACGCTGCAGAGCTGTCATTTTGCGTGCAGCTCAACCGCGCGTGCGCTCGGCGAGGCGTGCGCGAGTTCTTCCGCGCCATCAGCCGGCTCGGTGACGGTGTGTTCTGGTACGCGCTGATGCTGGTGTTGCCGATCCTGTTCGGCGATCTGGGTCGTCAGGCGGCGCTGCAAATGGCGGCGACGGGATTGGTCGGTGTCGCCCTTTATAAGGGCCTGAAGCGCACCCTGGTCCGCGAGCGTCCCTTCATCTCCGATGCGCGCATCCGTTTGGCGATGGCACCGCTCGATCGCTATAGCTTCCCGTCCGGACACACGCTGCACGCGGTTTCTTTCACCGTCCTCGCGAGCGCGTACTTCCCGGAATTCGCGGTGCTGCTCGTGCCGTTCGCCGCCCTGGTCGCGGCATCGCGCGTGGTGCTCGGATTGCACTACCCGACTGACGTGCTTGCCGGCGCAGTCCTCGGCACAGTTCTCTCGACCCTCAGTCTTTATTTCGTGGGCGTCTGAGCCACGACGTAGAGCTCGCCTTCGCCCAGCGCGTACGGCCTGGCGTCGACGCCGCTGAACAGCGCCAGCACTTCCAGACCATTCGCGGCCAGCAGGCGGCTGAGCTCGGCGACGGTGTACACCTGCTGCGATCCGTACTGGCGCCACGTCTGCGCGCCCCGCGTGAGCACGTACTCGGTTTCCAGGCGGCTGTGAAAGGCGTCGTAACGGTTGTGAATTTCGAAACGCATATCGCCGAAGTCATAGCTCGCTTCGGGCTTGACGCTGGTGAGAATTGACTCGGCGCAAAGCGCGGTATGAATCATTACCCGGCCGCCGGGGCGCAGCGTGCCGGCGAGCGCTGCCAGGAATTCGATCATGCCCTGGTGCGCAAGATAGCCGAAGCTGTTACCGAGACAGACCGCAGCATCGAAAGCATGCGTCTGTGGCAGATCGCGCATGTCGGCGTGTTTCAGGGTGACGGTAACGCCTGCCGCGCACACGCGTGCGTGCGCTCGTTCGAGCGCATCACTCGACAGGTCGATGCCGGTAACGGTGTAGCCCGCGGCAGCAAGGGCTACGCCGACGCGCGCCGAGCCGCACGGCACATCGAGGATTCTTGCACCCGCGCTGAGTTGCAGCTGCGCAAGCAAGAACTGCGTTTCGCGCGCCGTCGCCTCCTGCGGAATTACGCGGTCCCACAGCTCGTTGAACGGCGCAATGAAGAAGGTCCGATACCAATCGGCGCTTGGGGTGGGAAAGGTCATGGGTTGATTCGTATTCGACTACAATTTTGCTCCCTTTTCACCCTGCACCGTCAGCCACGATGAGCCGAACCATCCGAGGCACTCCCGCACGCCATGGCTTTCATATGCCCGGCGAGTTCGAGCCGCACTCCGGTTGCTGGCTGCTTTGGCCGGAGCGCAGCGACAACTGGCGGATGGACGCCGGTCCCGCACAGGCAGCATTTGCCGCGGTGGCCGCGGCGATCGCCAGATTCGAGCCGGTCACTGTGGGCGTGTCGCGGGCGCAGCTCGCGAACGCCCGCGCACAACTGGCAAAGCGCGTGCGCGTCGTGCAGCTCCCCAGCGACGATGCGTGGATGCGAGATGTCGGCCCGACCATCGTCGTCAATGACCGCGGCCAGCGGCGTGGCATCGATTGGCGCTTTAATGCCTGGGGCGGTTTGAACGGTGGACTGTATATACCTTGGGACCGCGATGAGCGCGTGGCGAGACAGGTGCTGGCGGTCGAGCGGATCGACCGCTATCGCGCGCCGCTGATTCTCGAGGGCGGCGCGATTCACGTCGACGGGGAAGGGACGTGCCTGACGACCGAGGAGTGCGTTCTCAATCCGAACCGCAATCCAGATCTTACGCGCGAGCAGACGGAGGCGTACCTGCGCGCATATCTCGGCGTTGAAGTCATCATCTGGCTGGGACGGGGCGTCTATCTGGATGAGACGGATGGCCACGTCGACAACTTGTGCTGCTTCGTGCGCCCTGGCGAGGTGTGCCTGACATGGACTAACGATCGCACCGATCCGCAGCATGCGATTTCCCATGATGCGTTCGAGCGGCTCTCGCAGGCGCGGGATGCCCGGGGCCGACGCTTCAAGATCCACAAGTTGATTCAACCCGATCCGCTCTATTCGACGCAGGAGGAGGCTCAGGGAGTGCGCGCGGTCCCGGGTACCCGTACGCGCCCCGCCGGGCATCGCCTCGCAGGCTCTTATGTCAATTTTTACATTGCCAATCGCGGCCTCGTAGTCCCGCTGCTGGATGCGAAACGCGATCGGGGCGCAGTCACTGTGCTCAAGCGTGTGTTTCCGAAGCACAAGATTGTCGGCGTTCCTTCGCGCGAGATCCTGCTCGGCGGCGGCAATATCCATTGCATCACGCAGCAGATACCGCGTGCGCGCAGGGCCCGCGTGCAGCGGCTGTAACCGCTTGTAACCACCTTATAACCGCGATCCAACTGACGCCCAGACCCCGCTGCCGGTACCATCCCCTGGTTCGGCTCTGGGATGTCATGTCCACATGTCGATAACACTGGATCAGGTCACAAAACGCTACCAGGGCATGCCCGTGGTGAACGACGTCTCGCTCGACGTTCGGGACGGGGAGTTCTTCGTGTTGCTGGGGCCGAGCGGCAGCGGCAAGAGCACTCTGCTGCGCGCCATTGCGGGCCTGACGAGTGTCGATCACGGCCGCATCTCACTGCACGGCAGGGACGTGACCAATGTATCGGCCCGGAAGCGGGGCGTTGGTCTCGTGTTTCAGAACTACGCCCTTTTCAAGCACATGACGGTTGCTGAGAACATCGAATTTGCACTGCGCGTGCGCCACGTGCGGGCGAGCGAGCGACGCAAGCGGCGCAGGGAACTGCTGCGGCTGGTCGCGCTGGAAGGACTTGGGGCTCGTTTGCCGACACAGCTCTCGGGTGGTCAGCAGCAACGTATTGCGGTCGCGCGGGCGCTGGCGCACAAGCCGGAAGTGTTGTTGCTGGATGAGCCTTTCGGTGCACTGGATGCGAAGATCCGCGAAGAGCTGCGGCGCACGATCCGGCAGGTGCAGCGTGAACTCAAGATCAGCACCGTGCTGGTCACGCACGACCAGCAGGAAGCATTCGCGCTCGCCGATCGTATCGGCGTGATGAATCTGGGGCGGCTGCTGGAAACCGCGCCGCCCGATGAGCTGTATGCACGTCCTGCGACGCGTTTCGTGGCGACGTTCCTCGGCGCCGCGAATCTACTGCTGGCACGCCAGACGCCCGAAGGCATCCGCTTCGGTGCCGCACCCGTTGACATCCCGGGAGCGGAGCGAGCCGACACACGCCGCGAGCACGAAGTGGTCGCGGTGTTGCGTCCCGAAGAAGCGGAGCTCGCGCCTACACCGGAAGCGCTGGCATCACCGTTTATTGGGCGCGGCGCTGTAGATGAAATCGTCTTCACGGGCGCGCTGGAGCGCATTCGCATACGACTCAGCGACGGCGCGGGCGCACAGCTCCTCGGCCCCGAAAGCAATTCGGGCGCGGGCATGCTGGAGGCGAGCCGCACGCAGCGCGAGCAGCGGGCCTTCCCTCTGGCCCCGGGTCACAGCGTCGCGATCGGCATGCGACGCATTCACGTCTTACCGACGCCGCTCTCGAGCTACACCGCGTTCGGCGCGAGTGCCGAGGAGGCCGAGCAGCTGAGCCGGCATTCGTTCCTGGTGGACCTCGCCGCTCGTATGAAGACCCGGGTCAATGTACGCGTAGAGCCTGGGCTTCGCATGGCGATTAACGTCAATTGCTCAAGCGGTGCAGATCGCGGCGGAGTGGCAGTCCTCGCTACGGCACCCGACGTCATCAGCCAGATCGAATTCTTGTTTCATCAAGGAGTAACGGAGGCACTCGTGTTGCCGCCGCCGCCGACCAAACCACAACGGGTCCTGATTCACTGGTTGGATCGAGCTGCGCGCAGTGACACGATGGCGGTGGCCGCGAGCTTGTTGAGGCACGTGGCCGCTGAAGCCGTCTACGTCGGTATCATGCCGCCCGGCACACCCGACAGCCATCGATCGCTCGGCATGCGCGCGTTGCTGGATGCTCGCTCCGAGGCGCAGGCGATGCACAGCCTCGACATGCGTACTGAGCTGCGCTTCGGCGATATCGCCACAGAACTGGCGGCGCAGCTGGGCGAATCGCGCGATCAGATGTTGATCCTCGGCATTTCGGATATCAGGCAACTCCGCGAGCGCTTCGCCGCGCTGTTCGGCACTGCACCTGGAAGGCCGATCATGGTCGTCTATCGCCCGAGTGAGGGCACGCTGCCCACATGAGCAATTTCAGGCAACCCAGCGTGCTGCCAGGCTTCGGCCTGACGTTCGGCTTCGCAATGGTGTATCTGAGCGCGATAGTGCTCATTCCTCTCGCCGCGCTGGTGCTCAAGGCGGGCACCATGCAGTGGAGCGAGTTTTTCCACGTCATACTCGATCCGCGCTCGGTTGCTTCCTACCGTCTGAGCTTCGGCGCGTCGTTGCTCGCCGCAAGCGTCAACGCCGTCTTCGGTTTCGTCATCGCCTGGACGCTGGTGCGTTACGAATTTCCCGGCCGCAAGGTCATCGACGCACTCATCGACATGCCATTCGCGCTTCCCACAGCGGTTTCGGGCATTGCGCTCACCGCGGTGTTCGCGCAGAACGGCTGGATCGGCCGCTATCTCGACGCATTCGGGATCAAAGTGGCCTACACGTGGATCGGTGTGACGGTGGCCCTGACGCTGATCGGGCTGCCGTTCGTGGTCCGTTCCCTGCAACCGGCCCTGCAGGAGGTGCAGAGTGAGCTCGAGGACGCGGCCGAGACGCTGGGAGCGGGACGCCTCTATATCTTCCGGCGCATCATTCTGCCGACCGTGATGCCGGCGCTGTTGACCGGCTTTGCGCTGGCCTTCGCGCGCGCCGTGGGCGAATACGGGTCGGTGATCTTCATCGCCGGTAATCTGCCGATGAAGACGGAGATCACGCCGCTCCTCATCGTGATCCGGCTGGAGGAGTTCAACTACCAGGCGGCCGCGGCACTTGGCTTCGTGACCCTCGTCATCTCGTTTCTCATGCTACTCAGCATCAATCTCCTCCAGGCCTGGGGGAGACGCCGGATGGTGGCGGCGGGACACTGATGGCCGGAGGCGGATATGTCGCGCAACTCGAAGACCGGGCCACGCGGCCGGGACGCGATACGCTCATCTCATCGCTGACGCGCTGGCTCTTCATCGGTTTGTCGCTCACGTTCCTTGCAGCTTTGCTGTTCGCGCCGCTCGCGGCGGTCTTCGCGTCAGCGCTGGAACGCGGCGTCGCGGCGTATCTAATGAGTTTTGTCGATCCCGATGCGGCGTCGGCGATCCGTCTCACGCTGACGGTGGCGGCGGTCGTCGTGCCGCTCAATACGCTGTTCGGTATCGCGGCAGCCTGGGCGCTCGCCAAGTTCGAGTTTCGGGGCAAGAGCTTCATCATCACGCTCATCGATCTGCCGATCGCGGTGTCGCCCGTGGTTTCAGGACTGGTGTTCGTGCTGCTTTTCGGTCTGCAGGGCTGGTTCGGCCACTGGCTGCAGGACCGCGACATCAGCATCATCTTTGCGCTGCCCGGAATCGTGCTCGCCACCATGTTCGTGACCCTTCCGTACGTGGCGCGCGAGTTGATTCCACTGATGCAGCAACTCGGTAACGATGAGGAAGAGGCCGCCATAACGCTGGGTGCCGGCGGCTGGATGACGTTCTTCCGCGTGACGCTGCCCAAGATCCGCTGGGGACTGGTGTATGGCGTGATCCTGTGCAACGCGCGCGCCATGGGCGAATTCGGCGCTGTGTCGGTAGTATCTGGCCACATTCGCGGCCTGACCAATACTATGCCTCTGCACGTCGAGATCCTGTACAACGAATACAACTTCGTCGGGGCCTTCGCTGTGGCTTCGCTCCTTACTTTGCTTGCGGTGGTGACGCTGATCGTGAAGTCGCTCATCGAATGGCGAACCGGCTACAGGCGACGGTGACGGCAGCACGATGCTGAAATTTCTGCGCAACGCGTGGGAGCGAGTGAGTCTCGACCCCAGCAAGGTGAGCCTGGGTTGGTGGCTGGCGATGACCAACCTGATCATCGTGGTCGTCGTGGTCGGAGGAATCTCGATCTTCGCGATCGGCCTCCTGCGCGATCAGGCGAACGCCCAAGGGCAGGCGCGGGTGCAACTCGCCGGTGCAATGGCGCGCGAGGACATCCGGCGTGCGGGAGAGGACGCGCTCGGCGCGGCGCGTTCGGTCTCCGCCCATCCGACGCTGACACGCTTGCTGGCTGAAGGTCGCGTGGATGCCGCTGCGCCAGTGCTAAGACGCTTCTGCCTGGGTCCCGCGGTCGACGCCTGCGCCGTCGTCGACGGGCAACTGGTCGTCGCGCAGGTCGGTGTCCAGCTCCCCTGGGACGAGTTATTGACCAGTGAGGTCGAGCAGGGTGAGCGCTTTCTCGCAGCGCCCGAAACGCTGAACAGCGCTGTGCTTGGCGCGTCCGCTGCCTTCCCGAGTCTCACCGGCGTCAAGGTGCTGGTCGCTCGAGTACTGGATGACCGCGTGGCGCGACAGCTAAGCGAGCATGCAGGGCTTCCCGTGAAGCTCATCGACTACCGAACGTTCGCGGCCGCCCCGGTCGACGATTTCACGGCGTTGCACACAGCCGGTCTCGCCGACGGACGTTCCGCGCTCGCCCGCATCGAATCGCAGGACCTGTACGCCGCAAGTTTCCCCGTGTTCGCGGCGAGCGGTGAGGCGGTGACGCTGATCGAAGCGCGCCTGCCCACAAAGGAACTTGATACCGCAGTCGCGCGCCTGGTGAAACGGCTGCTGATTACGGCATTCATCATCGGCGTGCTCGCAATGTTTGCGGGAATGTACCTCGGCCAACAAGTCGCGGGCCCGAGCCGTGCGCTTACTCAGGCGGCTGCGCGGCTTGGCAACGGGGATTTCTCGATTTCGATTCCTGCCGGTGGCGTTGCCGAAATGGGTGTGCTCGCGCGCACCATGGAAGACATGCGCCGTAACCTCGTGGATCTCACGAGCACGCTGCGGCGCCGTGAAGCAGAGGCTCAGGCAGTGCTGGGAGGCATCGTCGAGGGGGTGTTTGCCGTGGACCGCAACCGTGCGATCCGCTACCTCAACCCACAAGCTGCGAAAATGCTCGGCGTGAATGCAACCGAGGTTATCGGACGCTTTTGCGGTGATGTGCTCAAGCCACAGCCGGTCGACGGCGAGCGACCGTGCCGCAACCGTTGTCCCATCGTGCAGGCGCAAGCGGAAGGCAGCGCGCGGGCCGTGGAGCATCTCGTCCCCGTCGAAGGCAACCCACGCACAACCGTGATCACCAGCGCTGCCATGGTGGACGGCCTGCAGGTGCAGGTGATCCGTGATGAAACGGAGCTCGAGGCCGTGCGTCGTGCGCGCGACTCGGTGCTCGCGAATATCTCTCATGAGTTCCGTACGCCGCTCGCGGCACAGCTCGCTTCCATCGAATTGCTGCGCGGCGGGCTGGAAACGATGCCCGCAGATCAGCGGGCGGAGCTGGTGCTGTCGCTCGAGCGCGGCACGCTGCGGCTCACGCGTCTCATCGACAATCTGCTGGAGAGCGTTCGTATCGAATCCGGACAGCTCGGCATCCGCCGCCAGAGCATCAATCTGCGGGACGTGGTCACGGACGCGCAGGCGCTCGTGGATCCGCTGCTGGCGCAGCGCCGCCAGACCTTGACGATGACACTCCCCGAAAACCTGCCTTCGATCAGCGGTGATGCGCCGCGCCTCGCGCAGGTGTTCGTCAATCTGCTTGCGAACGCCAGTAAGTTTGCGCCGGAGGCCAGCCTGATCGAGGTCGGCGGCGAGCTACGTGGGCAGAGCATTGCAATCTGGGTGGACGACCCGGGCACGGGCGTGCCGGCAAGCGGTGAGGCATCGATCTTCGATCGCTTCCAGCGCGGTGCGGACCAGGAGCCGGCGCCTGGCGGTCTGGGGCTCGGCTTGTGGATCGTCAAGTCGATCATCGATCGGCACGGCGGCACGATCAGTGCGACGCGTACGCCCGACAATCACACGCGCTTCATCATCACGTTGCCAGCCGAGCCTCCGTTATGAAGATCCTGGTGGCTGACGATGACGCGGACCTCCTGGCACTGATCGGTTTCGCGCTGTCGCAGTCGAGCTTTTTGGTCGTGAAGGCGAGCGACGGACCTGGTGCGATCCGGCTTTTCGACGCGGAGATGCCGGATCTGGTGATTCTGGACATCAACATGCCGGGCGCGACCGGCTTCCAGGTTTGCCAGTCGATTCGCGCGCGCTCGCAGACGCCGATCATGATGCTCACGGTGCGCGGTGAAGAAGAAGATCTGGTGAAGGCGCTCGAGCTCGGCGCCGACGACTACCTGACCAAGCCCTTCAGCCCGCGCACGCTGCTGGCGCGAGTGAAGGCACTGTTGCGGCGGGCGGGCAGTGTGCCGGTGGCTGAGCTGGCCGCGGGCCGCATGAAGCTCGACGTCGCTGAGCACACAGTCCAGGTGGGAGCTGGCGGCCCGGTGCGCTTGACGAAGCTCGAGCTCAGGTTGTTGCAAACGTTGCTCGCGAATCACGGCCGCACGGTGAGCTCGGACCGGCTGCTGGTGCAGGTATGGGGACACTCCGGTGCCGGCGATCGGCAATTGCTGAAGCAGCTTGTGCACCGCTTGCGTCAGAAGCTTGAACCAAGTCCGGCCGTGCCACAGTTGTTACAGACCGTCCCCGGCGCGGGCTATAGGCTCGTCGTGGAGTGATTGCGGGCGCCCGCGCACGTGAGCACAGAAGCAACTGTATGGAACCCTTGTTGCGCACTGTTGCGATCGTTGGCGCTGGTTTCTCCGGCACAGTGCTGGCGACGAACCTGCTGCGACGTTCGCTGCCGGTCCCGACCCGCATCGTATTGATAGAGCGCAGTGGCACCTTCGCGCGCGGCGTGGCTTACGCCGACCGCGAGCATCCCTACCTTCTCAATGTGCCTGCAGCGCGCATGTCGGCAAGCTCCGAGGATCCACTGCAGTTTCTCAGATTTGCGCAGCGTCGCAATCCCTCGACGAGCGGCGAGGATTTTCTGCCGCGTCCGCTCTACGGAGAGTATCTGGTGGAGATCCTGCTGGCGGCCGAGCTGGCAGCGCCCAAGCACGTGAGACTCGAGCGTCTGCATGCGGAGGTGCGTGCAATCGAGCGCCCGGACCGCACCGCACCTCTGCAGGTATTGCTTGCAAGCGGAGAGCGCATCGTTGCCGATAGCGTCGTGCTCGCCAGTGGCAATCCGCCACCCGCGCCATTGTCCGTCATGCAGGCCATTGAGGCATCCGGACGCTTTCAGGCTGACCCCTGGTCGAAGCGGCATCCACCAGGCGCAGCCGAGACGATACTCGTCGTGGGTTCCGGATTGACGATGGTTGATGTCGTTATGGAGGCGACCTCAGGCCGCCAACCGTGGCCGACGCTGCAAGTCATTTCGCGGCATGGGCTCATTCCCCCGTCGCAGAGCAGTTTTCGCCCAGACGCTTTCAAGGGTAACGGCGGCATGCTGCTGCTCGCCGCATCGGCATCGATGCGCCGCATGCTGCGGGTGACGCGCGTCCTGGCGCGCGAGGCGCAGTCCCTGGGTGGGGACTGGCGCGAGGCCGTTACTTTCGTCCGCAATATGGCGCCGACCTTATGGCAGCGCCTGCCGGAGAGCGAGCGGCGCCGATTTCTGCGGCACGTGCGCACGTACTGGGACGTCCATCGACATCGTCTGCCGCCCGCGGTCGTTGCGCACCTGGACGCACTGCGCCGTGCTGGCACGTTGCAGGTGCACGCGGGCCGATTGCGTGAGATGAAACCCTTGGCAGATGGTATTTCTGTTACCTGGCGACCCCGCGGGGAAGAGAAAAGTATCGAGCTGCGTTTCGACCGGGTGATCAACTGCACCGGGCCCGACTATGACGTGCGACGTTCCCGCGATCCCTTGTTGCGGAACTTGGTGAGCTCAGGACTCGCGGTGCCGGATGCGCTCGGCCTCGGATTCAGGACCGGCAAACATGGTGCACTCATCGATTCGGAAGGCTGGCCGGGTCTGCACCTGTACTACATCGGGCCGATGCTGCGTGCGGAGCATTGGGAAGCGACCGGGGCCAGCGAGCTGAAAGGACACGCCGAGCGACTCGCCGCCCATCTGTCTGCACAGACGGGCGACGAGTCCGCGGGTTAGCACACGTTGGGGGCAACGCGCGCTGGGGGGAACGGGAGCGTCAGGGTGCGTAGATACGATCGAATACGCCGCCGTCCGCGAAGTGTGTTTTCTGGGTCTTCGCCCAACCGCCGAAGTCGGCGATCGTCACCAGGTTGAGCTTGGGAAATTGGGTGGCGTATTTGGCGACGATCTCGGCATCGCGCGGCCGGTAGCCATTGCGCGCGGCAATCTCCTGGCCCTCCTTGCTGTAGAGGTATTCGAGATAGGCCTGTGCGACGTCGCGTGTGCCATGCCGCAGGACGACCTTGTCCACAACGGCAACCGGAGGTTCGGCCAGGATGCTCAAGGACGGTACGACGATCTGCACCTTATCGGGGCCGAGCTCGCGGATCGCGAGCAGCGCTTCGTTCTCCCAAGCCAGCAAGACATCCCCGATACCACGCTGCACGAAAGTGGTCGTTGAGCCGCGCGCACCTGTATCGAGTACCGGCACATTTTTGTAGATGCGACCGACGAACTCCTCCGCCGTCTTGTCGTTGCCGCCCGGCTGTTTCAATGCCCAGGCCCAGGCTGCCAGGTAGTTCCAGCGCGCGCCGCCTGACGTCTTGGGATTCGGTGTGATCACTGAGAGACCGGGCTTAACGAGATCCCCCCAGTCCCGAATTCCCTTCGGATTGCCCTTTCTCACCAGAAACACGATGGTAGAGGTGTACGGTGAGCTGTTGTTTGGCAGCCTGCTCTGCCAGTTGAGTGGCAGGAGCTTGCCTTGGGTAGCGATCGCATCGATATCCGCGGCCAGCGCCAGGGTGACCACGTCGGCGGCGAGCCCATCGATCACGGTGCGCGCTTGCTTGCCCGAGCCGCCGTGCGACTGGTTGAACTTGATGTCCTGGCCGGACTTGGCCTTCCAATACTTTGCGAACGCGGCGTTGTAGGCGACATAGAACTCGCGCGTCGGATCGTAGGAGACGTTGAGCAGCGTCACGGGCGCCGCATACGCGGGAATCAGTGCGGCGAGCGCCAAGCTCACTAAGAGAGTACGTCGTGCGAATCGAAATTGAGCCATTTTGAAAACTCCGCGCAGCGCGCTGCGCATCAGAATGCCAGTGCAAATCGGGTCAGGAAGAATTTCTCATCGTCGCGATCCCCGGTCGGCGTGCCGCCTTCGAAACGCGTGATGCCATAGTTCAGCACCCACTTGAGGTTCTGGGTCAGGTACCAATTCAGGCCGACCTCGATGGCCGATGCTTTGCTCGCCGATGCCGTGGGATCCGCAAAAGAACTGTCGCCGCCGAGGAAGGCCTCGTCGTCGATGTCGAGCTCATGGTAGCGCGCGGTCAGCTCGAATGCGCCCCAGGACTCGCCCAGCCTGAAGGTCGAGTTTGGGGTATAGCCGCGGAAACTGGCTTCTTCACCCGTCAGGAACCACGAGGCGGCCAGCTGCCAGGCGTTGTTGTTGATCGTGCCACGACTGATCCCGGCCGTGGCCGCACGCGAGACCTCCTGCGACACCTGGACGTATTCGCCGATCAGGCCGAAGCTGCCGACGTAGTAGTAGAACTGGGGCGAATAGCGAATTCGCTCGCCGTCGGCGATGGTGGGGGTGGCGCCTGCGCGGTAGCGAAAGAAGGTCTGCTGCGGTGAGGTGCGAAATGCCGGCAGCAGCGGCTGGGCGACCGTGCCGGTGGAGTCGGCGCGGCCAGCCGCGATTCCAAATCCCAAACCGCGCAACGCGAACGCATCTGAGTTCGCAAACGGCTGCGCGAACAGCCGCACGATCAGCTCCTTATTGTCGTCGATGTCCACGTCCGTGAGCGTCTCGCTGCTGCCACCATCGATGACGCCGTTCGAATATCCCGCGCCATAGCTGAAGCGCCCGCCGAACAGATCACCCTCGAGCGCCAGGCCGATGTCGCGGTTGGGAACCAGGCTGGTCGGGAAGGCGCGGGCGACGAAGCGGATATCGTTCGCCGATTGCAGGCGCTCGAGGCCGAACGGCGACTTGAACTTGCCGGCAGTGATGCGAAATTCCGGCGTCAGACGTGCCGTGATGAAGGCGTCCTGGATCACGGTGCGTCCCTGGCCAAAGTCGGGTGTGAAGCGGAAGTCCACGATATTCGCCAGCGTGCCTTCGATGATCGGGCGCGCGCGGGTCACCTGCCAGGTATCGACCGCCCCGAGACCGGCATCATCCTGCATGAAACGCCCATCCACATGCAGCACGCCCCGCAGCCGGATCTGGTTGGCGCCGTCGGGCGAGCGGAACGAAAATCCTTTCGGGCTCGCCTGGACGATCGGCGTGGAGCTGACAGCGGTTTTCGCGGCTTCATCCTGGATCTCGAGCCGGCGTTCGAGAATCTTGATACGTTCGTCGTCCTGCGCTGAGCTGGCAGCGGTCTTCGCGGTCCGGTCCTGGACCTCGAGGCGGCGCTCGAGAATCTTGATGCGCTCCTCCTGCTGCTCGAGGCGCTTCAGCAACTCAGCCTCGGTCTGTTCATCCGCGAATGCCACTCCGGTCCAAAGCAGGATCGCGGTGAGAGTGGTCCAGCCGAAAAGTCTTTTCATCGAAATCTTCTCCCAGGGATTGTGCGCAGTACGCTGCGTGCGTGTCGCACGGCGGCGTCAACACCGGCCGATTCATGCGACGTGCAATGCTAGGAGGCGAACGGTAGGAAAATCAGTCGAGGCCTGGTGACAAAAGAGTCACATCCTGGCTGACGCTCAGGGGATGGTGACAAATCTCACTGCATTTGGCCCTTGAGATGTACTTAGAGCTCGCGCCGAGCGAGTTCGAGCCACTCACGTTGCACCTTGCGATAGTGCGCCGGCGCAAGCTGGGCATCGTCGAGCAACTCCCGCAACACGCGCTGTGCAGCGTCGAGTTCACCGCGGCTTTTCAGGAGTTGTCCGAAGCGAACGCGCGCTTCAGCGCCCGGGTAATAGCCACTGAGCACGCGATATTCCTCGACGGACTTGTCGAGATTGCCTTCCCCTTCGAGCGCACGCGCATAAAGCAGATGGCCGTCGGCCGATTTGAAGTCAGGATTTTGCTGGATCAGCCGATCGAGCGTCTGGCGTGCGGCGCTAAATTCTCCCTTGCCGAATTCGGCGCGCGCGAGACCCAGCAGCAATTGCGGATCGTGCTCGTAAAGCCCATCCAGTGCGCCGCGGTACGCCTCGATCGCAGCATCGAACTCACCATGCGCGCTCAGTTCGTCGGCGTAACGCCTGCGGCTGTCGATGTTGCCCGACACCTTCACTTCGTTCGAATAGCGCCGCAAATCCCGATGCGGATCGAGCGTTCGACGCACGGCGGCGCTGGCGCGCTGTGCCCCGCGGCTGCGGAGCAGACCCGGCAACACTTCCGCGATGATGTAAGCAATCGATCCGGCGATGGGGATAAGTGCGATCGCCCAGATCCACAGGGAATTGCGACCGGTGCGGATCACGTGGACGATGAGCGCCACCTGCACCGCGAACATGATGACGAGATAAGGCATGCGGTTCTGCTGCGCGTGTTCTTTGCCCGGCTGGCGAAAGAATAGCCGATCTCGACGGCCAGGGCGTATCGCCTAGTGAGCCTGACGATTACTGCTCTTTTGATCAGGAAGTCCGAAGGCGACGACATAGTCGCCGCGCTTGGTACCGAGGCCGCCGTGCCCACCCGCTGCGATCACGACCAGCTGGCGCTTCTCGACGTTGTCGTAATAGGTCATGGGCGTTGCCTGGCCGCCCGCCGGGAGACGTCCCTTCCATAGTTCTTTGCCGGTCTCGACGTCGAACGCGCGCAGGTAGTTATCCATCGCAGCGCCAATGAAGATCAATCCGCCCGCCGTCACGATCGGTCCGCCGACGTGAGGCGTTCCGAGGGTGCGGGTCGGCACGAAGAACGGCAGCAGGTCACGCGTCGATCCGAGTGGCACCTGCCACTTGATTGCGCCGCGACGCAAGTCGACTGCGGCCAGGGTTCCCCAAGGTGGTGCCGTACACGGCAACCCCCATGGGGACAGCAGCGCTTCGCGGCGCATGCCGTACGGAGTTCCCGCCTGCAGCGCGAACTCCGAATCCGGAAAGTCACCCGAGCGCGCCGCGGCGCGCACTTCATCGGCCTTGATGAGAGTCACCACCATGGGCAGGTTGTTCAGCGGCACAATGGCCCATTGTCGTTCACTGTCGAGCGCGAGACCGCCCCAGTTGCTACCACCGGCGTAGCTCGGATAGAGAATGGACCCCTGGAGGCTCGGTGGCGTGTATATGCCCTGCGAGTCAAGCCTGGCGATCTGATCGCTACACTTGCCCCGATCCCAGAATGTGAGTCCCCAGGCATCTTCGGGTCGCACGCGCGCGTGCGAAACCAGTGGCGGCGGCAGCACGGGGAAGGGCTGCGTCGGCCACGATTGCTCACCCGGAACATCGGAGCGCGGCACCGGACGCTCGCGGATATCGAACAGCGGCGCTCCTGTTTCGCGATCAAAAACGAACAGCACGCCCATCTTCGTCGCCTGTATCACCGCGGCGACGTTCTTGCCATCGCGGACCAGCTCGGCGAGTACTGGCTGCGATGCCACGTCGTAATCCCACAGATCATGGTGGACGAGCTGCCGGTGCCACACGACTTTGCCGCTCGCCGCGTTGAGCGCCACGAGCGAATTCGCGTAGCGATTCGAGCCGGGCCGTTGGCCGCCGTAGAAATCCGGGCTTGCCGAGCCGGTCGGGACGAACAGCAGCCCGCGCGCCGGATCCACCGACATGACGCTCCAGGCATTGGCCGCCCCGGTGCGCTGTGCATTGCGCGCATTCCACTCCTTGCTTACGGGATCGGCAGGATCGGTTGGGATCGGATCCCAGCTCCAGCGCAGCATTCCGGTGCGTGCATCGAAGGCACGCACCACGCCGCGTTCGAGTTCGACGGCACGGTTGTCGCCAATCGCCGCGCCCACGATCACCAGATCCTTGTAGATCGCCGGCGGCGATGTGACGAGGTAGTCCGGGGCGCTGCGGATTTGAATGCCGGAAGCCAGATCGACCTCGCCTCCGGGGCCGAAATCCTGGCACAGCTGGCCGGTGCGGCCGTCGACGGCGATCAGGCGCGCATCAAGCGTCCCCATGAAGATGCGCAGCCCGCAGACGCCTGCGGCCCGGGCAGGTGACTCGTGCCACGCGCTTACGCCGCGTGATGCTGCTTCAGCGTAGCGGCGCTTGCGATCGACCCTGGGGTCGTAACGCCAGCGCTCCTTGCCGGTCGAGGCGTCGAGCGCGATGACGATGTTCGTCGGTGTGCTGAGGTAGAGCGTCGCGTCGATCAGGATTGGAGTGGCCTCGAACGCCAGCTTGTCAGCGCGCGCGAAGTCTTCGCCAAGCTCCCCGGTACGGTACACCCATGCCTGCTCGAGCTCCCCGACGTTGTCGCGATTGATAGCGGTGAGCGTCGAATAACGCTGTCCGAAGTCATCGCCGCCGTAGTGCTCCCAATCGCCCCCTTCCTGGGCGACGGTTGTTCCCAGGAGTGTGAGCGAAAGCGAGAGCAGGAACGTGCGCGGCGTTCGGACCATGCAGGGGGTGTTCGAGTTGCGGCGCAGTGTAGCGACTCGGACGCGGGCCACCAAGTTATGGTGAAGAGTGGTACACGCACCGTCGGGGTGGACGTGCGCGAGGTTCGCTGCTAAATCTGGCGACCCATGAGCACCGAATCTCTGTTCCAACAGGATGCATATCTCAAGTCCTGCGCAGCTCACGTGATCGTATCCGGCGTTGGCGGCATCGAGCTGGACCGCACAGTGTTCTATCCTCTCGGCGGCGGGCAGCCCGGAGACAGCGGCTGGCTGCGCACCGACGCTGGGCGTTCAGTCCGGATCATCGACACACGCAAGGGCGAGCAGGGCCGGATTCTGCACATCCCCGAGGTGACGCCGGTCGACTTGCGCGCGGGTGACGGGGTTGTCGCCGAAATCGACTGGGACCGACGCTACGCGCACATGCGGATGCACACGGCACTGCATCTGCTCGGCTCAGTGCTGCGCTTCGGGGTCACGGGTGGACAAATCGCTGCGGACAAGAGCCGGCTCGATTTCGACACGCAGGAGGAGATCGACCGCGATCGTGTGACGACCACCCTCAACGCACTGATTCACGCCGATACGACCGTGAACTCGGAATGGATCACCGATGAGGAGTTGGTGCAGCAGCCCGAGCTCATTCGTACCATGTCGGTCCGCCCACCAATCGGTGCGGGCAGAATCCGCCTGCTCAGTATTCCGGGAGTGGACCTGCAGCCTTGTGGTGGCACGCATGTAGCCCGCACGGGTGAGATTGGACCGATGCAGGTCACCAAGGTCGAGAACAAAGGAAAGCACAACCGGCGCGTGTACATCAGTTGGGGCGCGACTCCTTCTTGAACTCCGCCGGTTGCAACGCGCTTTCTCGACGATGGATCACCGTCGTCGGTTCCTGCGCCGCGCTACTACTTTCAGGTGTCGTCTTCGCGCAGGACACGGCACCGGAAGCTGACCCGGGGAATGCAGCCACGGTCGTCCCGGGTCCCGGTCGCCCACGCATCGGATTGGTCTTGAGTGGCGGTGGCGCGCGTGGCGCCGCACACGTCGGCGTGCTCAAAGCGCTTGAAGAAAAGCGGGTGCCGGTCGATGCGATCGTCGGCACCAGCATGGGAGCCGTCGTCGGGGGCCTTTATGCCTCCGGAATGTCGGCGGCAGACATCGAAACGCTGATGAGCTCGATCGACTGGCAGGACGCCTTTCGTGACCGCCCGTCGCGCAAGGATCTCGCCTTTCGACGCAAACAGGACGACCGCGACTTTCCGGTGCGCCTGCCGCTCGGGCTCAAAGGCGGCAAATTGCTGTATCCGCGCGGACTGATCCAGGGGCAGAAGCTGAACCAGACGCTGCGCGTGCAGACCCTGCCGGTATCGCAGATCGAAAGCTTCGACGATCTGCCGATTCCATTCCGCGCTGTCGCCGCCGACATCGAAACGGGCGCAACGGTGGTGCTGGATCAAGGCGACTTAGCGACGGCGATGCGCGCCAGCATGTCGGCCCCCGGAGTCTTCGAGCCGGTAGAGGTAGACAAGCGTGTACTGGTGGACGGCGGATTGGCAGAAAACCTGCCAGCCGAAATCGCGCGTGCCATGCACGTCGATGTGCTGATCGTATCGGACGTGAGCTTTCCGCTGCAGAAGCGCGACACGCTCGTGTCGCCGCTCGATGTCTCCAACCAGATGCTGGCGATCCTCATCCAGCGCGAAACCAAGCGTCAGCGTGCGACCCTGACCGAGCGCGACGTCGTCATCGAACCGCTGCTCGGTGGCATGACTTCGTTCGACTTCAGGAACGTGGGTGAGGCAATCTCGAGCGGAGAAGTCGCAGCGCGGACGGTGACAGCGCGTCTTGACGAGCTGAGCGTACCGGCCGATCAGTACGCGCGATACCTGGCGCGGCGCAGTGTGCGCGATCGACCTGGCCCGGAAATCGATTTTGTGCGCAGTGATGCGCGTTCGGAGCGCTATGCCAAGATCATTGATGCTGCAATGGAGCCGCTCGTCGGCAAGCCACTCGACACGAGCAGCCTGGAGAAGCGCATCACCGAACTCTATGGGCTCGACCTGTTCGAGACCGTCGACTATCGACTGGTGCGCGACGGCGAGAGTGACGGCCTGGAGATACGCGCGCGCCGCAAGTCCTGGGGCCCCAACTACGTGCGTTTCAGCCTCAACCTGCAGGACGATTTCGAGGGCAACAGCAGCTACAACGCCGCCTCACGTTTCATCATCACTGAAGTCAACCGTCTTGGGGCGGAATGGGTGACGGATCTGCAGGTGGGTGAAAATCCGCTGATCCGCACCGAGTTCTACCAGCCGATCACCTACGCGCCACGCTATTTCATCGCACCGCAGTTCCTGTTTGAGATTCGCAACGTGCAGGTGCTCGACGAGCAGGAGCCGATCGCGGAGTTTCGGGTGCGCAGCCAGGAGGGAGAACTCGCTGTCGGGCGCGAGTTTGGAAGCTGGGGTGAGCTGCGGCTCGGCGTGCGGCGCGGCTTCGGGCAATCGCGCGTGCACATCGGTGATCGCTCGCTGCCGGAGGAGGATTTCGATACCGGGGAGTTCATTACCGCTTTTCGCTACGACCAGCTCGACAATCTGAACTTCCCACGTTCGGGGCAGGCATTCGAGATGCAGTGGACTGCCGGACGCACCGGGCTCGGCGATGATGAGTCTTCCGACATTCTGAGCCTGGATGCGCTGGTGGCACGAAGCTGGGGGCGACACACGCTCGTGTTGTGGGCATCCGGCGGTTCCACGGTGCACACCGACGCCGCCACGCCTGCGGTCCAGGATTTCTTCAGCCTGGGTGGCTTCCTCAATCTCTCCGGGCTCACCGCGAATTCCGTCGCGGGGCCGCATTTCGGCATCGCGCGCGCGCTCTACTACCGGCAGATCAGCCGCGGCGATCGACCAGGGCTGCTCAACGTCCCGGTCTACGCGGGCCTGTCGCTGGAAGTGGGCAATACCTGGCCGGAGCGGTCCGACGCGAGCTTCAACGACACGCGCAAGGATGGGAGCCTGTTTCTCGGCCTCGATACCTTCCTGGGGCCGCTGTATCTGGCAGTCGGTTACGACACCGAAGGTGAGACCGCCTTCTACCTCTTCATGGGCAGACCGTTCTAGAGGCTGCGGCTCTCGGCGAGCTTCTCCACCTTTACGAACACCAGCGCCGGCCGATCGCCGGTGCGCGAATACTCGTGCTTGCGACTCATTTCCTCGAGGGCCCGATCGCGCTCTACTGCCGTCGCGAACCAGTGGTACTTCTGCCATTCCGGACCGAGAAGACCGCGGAACGGATCGTTGTCCCGGAGGCTGATACGGATCCCGTAGGGACGTTGTTCCTGGGTGATCGGCCGGTGCAGGTTGTGAACGTGGGCGATGGCCATTGCGATTCCGTCGAGTGCGGGGCGGCGCAGATTAATCGGACTGTTTGGCCCCCGCAAGTCACTGCCACTTGCGATCGCCGGCGCCCTCGCGATCAGCCCACCCCAGCACGCGTCGCGTGACGAAGGTGTAAAGTTTCTTTCCGCTCCCCATCCAGGCGCGGGTGATGAGTGCAGGCGTGGCGAGAATTTCAAGTTCACGCCGGGTCAAATGCTGGGGACAGTAGCTGCGCTTATGCTTCAGCAGGTGACGGATATCCTCGCGCGCCAACGCGCGAAACAGGCGTCCGCGATGGCGTGAGACGAGTGCGAGCTGAAAATCGACCAACGCTGCGTGACCCTCGGGTGTCACGAGCCAGTTCGGCTCTTTCGCCAGGTCGTTGTGAGCCACGCCCGCACGATGCAGGCGCCTCAGCAGGTCGAAGGCATTGCCAAAGAACCGCGGATCGCACGGCCGTGCGAGCTGCATCGGAAGGCCCTCGATCCAGCCACGCCTCAGGACTCCGCCCGAGAAATCATGAAACGTGGGAACTCCCGCAACCGATGCGAGTGCTTGTAGCGCTCGTGCTTCGCGCCACGCCAGCCGATAGGCGAGGGCGCGCAGCCACCAGCCCGCGCGGCGCACGTCGCGCTCCACGACGAGAGTCCTGTCAGAGCCCATCCGCCGCTCTACCCGGTTTACGGTGCCGAACAGGTCGGACTTGAGCTCCATCAATCAGGTAGTAGCGCAGATTATCCGCGGATCGCTTTGCGTCGTTGCTCTTCGCGCACGCGCTTGCGTTCCAGCAGGATCAGCTTGGTCTTCTTGAGCGTGCCTGATTCCGGCGAGAGTTCCAGACCGGCCTGCACATCGCTAAGCGCAGCTTCAAACATGCCTTTGCCCAGGTATGCAGCGGCGCGATTGTTCCAGGTACGCCAGTTGGCGGAGTTGAGCTGGATCGACTCACTGCACTTGGCGAGCGCAAGCTCGTATTGGCGCAGCCCCACGTAGCCGGCACAAAGGTTTGCGAGACCCGCGGCGCGATCCTGGGGCGCGTTCGGGCGTTCGAGACCGGCCAGCGTCAACTCGACACCCTGTTGATAGTTTCCCCGCTGTAGTTCTTGCGCGCCGGCACTGAGGAGCTCATTGGCGCCGATGACGGTCATGCTGTTCGTAGAGGGTACAGAACTGGCCGGCGGCGCGGCGGCAGCTTGCGCAGTGAGCGCCACGGTCAGAATCGCCCAGCACCTAAAGTTGCTCATGGCCGGCACGGTCGGTGGACACCGGCAATTTATCACTGCCGCCCGTCGGCCGGCAGTAACCGGTCATCGGGCCAGTGCCGCGGAAAGCCCGAATCGCCCGCGACCTGAGACCCGGGTCACAATGCATAAGCGCTTTAGTTTCATATGATTGCGCCAGATTTCGATGGGCGAGCAGCAAGCGGGGCCGCTGCCAGGCAACCCCATCAGCGACGTTACGGATCACACCATGCGTTTGACAAGCAGAGGCGGCTGGGGAGTCGCCACAATCCTGATCTTCTCCACCCTGATTGTCCTCGCCGGCTGCAGCCAGAAACTTCCGCCACGAAGCGCGCTTCAGCTCATGGAGAACCCGGCGGTGCTCCAGGGAGTGGTGCTCCGCTGCAACGAGCTGCAAAGCGCGGCACTCAACGATCCCGAATGCCGCAACGCGCGCGAGGCGGTCTCACGCCTCGACGCACAACAGCCCGCTACCGACATCGCCCAGCAACAGTTCGAGAAAGCTCGCGAAGCACGTCGCGCGCGCGACGAGCTCGAGCGGCGTCGTCGCGAGGCCCGCGAGAAGGTCGATCCCTACACGATGCCGCTCGTCCCGGACAACGCGGCAGCCGCGCCGGCGGCGCAGTCCAACTCGGTCCTGTCTGCCGCATCACAGCCGAACGGCTGAGGATTCAGCGCGACGCGCGCTCACCACAACACGAAAACGGCAGGCCATTGAAATGCCTGTCGCAGTACGTCGACGCTGCTGATCGCCGCCACAAGAACAAACAGGCTTACCGCGTCGAAGAAGGATTTTCGGAACACGCTGAAATTCACGTTCGCACTTGGCGGCACTTCGGCTCGCCAGCGCCGCGGCAGAAATCGCGGTACCTGTTCGCAGTAGCGCCGAAAGGCTTCCCCATGGCGTTCCAGCAACGCCCGCTCCTCATCATGGGCCGCGCGCAAGTGCAGTACGGCGAGCAACACGACCGTGGCCGCGAGCAGAGTCACACTGCCTGAGACGAAACCGATTCCGATTCCTGCCAGCATCGACAAGACGTACAGCGGATTGCGGCACAGGGAATAGGGACCCCAGGTCACGAGCTGCTCGTCCTTGTAGCCGGCAATGAAGGCCGAGCACCAGATGCGACCTAGCGCGCCCGCCGCAACGAGCATGAGGCCGAGGACTCGCGCCAGTTCACCGCTCCAGAGAAAGCTCCAGGGACGCTCACTCACGGCCACCAGCAAGATGACCAGCAGGTACCACAGCAGGATGAAGCGCAGGCGGGGAGTGCTGGCAGAGCGTGTCATGATCGAGTTGTCGCTGCGCGCCCAATCCTATCACCTGCTTGAAAGTCTCCCCGACGTCCCTCAGATGTGCGCGGCAGAGGCAATGGCGTGATAATCCGGCGCGGGCTCCGGTCTGCTCTGCGCCGGGGCTGCACCTGCGAATTACCCGAGGAGACCTGCGAATGCTGTCGCTGCGCAAGAAGACGACCCTGCCGACATCCGACCAATCCCTGCCGGGACGCGCAACACCTCTCGAGATGCCCGAGACGCACTTTGTCAATGGCCATCGCATCGCTCCGCCTTTTCCTGCCGGCCTGGAGTTGGCGACGTTCGGCATGGGCTGCTTCTGGGGCGCAGAGCGAAAGTTCTGGGAGACACCTGGCGTGTATTCCACGGCAGTGGGGTACGCGGGTGGCTTTACGCCCAATCCGACCTACCAGGAAGTCTGCAGCGGGCAGACCGGTCATGCCGAGGTCGTGCGTGTGGTGTATGACCCGAAGCAGGTGGCCTACGAGCAACTGCTGAGGATTTTCTGGGAGTCTCACGATCCGACGCAGGGAATGCGCCAGGGTAACGACGTCGGCACGCAATACCGCTCTGCCATCTACGTCGCGAACGCCGCGCAGCGCACTGCTGCTGATGCATCGCGCACCAACTATCAGAAGTCACTGCGGCACGCTGGGCACGATGCGATCACGACGGAAATCACGGATGCGCCCGAGTTCTACTACGCCGAGGATTATCACCAGCAATATCTGGCGAAAAATCCTGGAGGGTACTGCGGCATTGGCGGCTGTGGAGTGAAGTACAGTCCGTAGCGCCAGGCGCGCTTCGCGAGCGTGAGGTTCAACGGACCGCGCCGAGCGGTCAGGCCTTGCGCACCAGCTTCAGCAGCAAAGCGGACAAGCCGGCAGCCACGAGCATGAGCGCCAGCCCGAACATTCCCGCCTTGAATGATCCGGTCGAGTCCTTGAGCCAACCGACCATGTAGGGGCCCACGAAGCCCCCCAGGTTGCCGACCGAGTTGATCAGCGCGATCCCGCCGGCTGCCGCCGCGCCGGTCAGAAACGTCGCCGGAATGGAAAACAGCGCCACCCGGCAACTGTTCATGCCAATGAGCGCCACGGCAATGCCTGCCAGTGTTATCGGCAGGAAATCGAACGCCACCGACAAACCAAAGCCGACGGCGGCAAGCAGACATCCCACCACATAGTTCGCCAGGAATTTGCGCGTGCGATCGATGTGCGCCGACCAGAGGATCATGCCGATGCTCGCCAGCAGGAAGGGCCACGCGGACATCCAGCCGATCGCAGTCGTCGACAGGCCGTGCTGCTTGAGCATTTGCGGCAGCCACAGGGTGACACCGAGTACCCCTGCGACCAGGAAGAAGCAGGAGGTCATCAGGATCAGCACGCGCGGGTCACGAACTGCGTGCCAGAGTTTGGTGGCCATGGCTGGATGACACTCGGCGGCGAGCGTGGTGTTCAGGGCCCGCTTCTCGTCGCTCGTCAGCCACGCGACGTCGTCGATCTTGTCCGGAAGAAGATAGAGCGTGCAGATGCCGAGCAGGCAAGCGGGCAGTCCCTCGCAAATGAGCAACCAACGCCATCCGGCGATGCCCCAGACACCATCCATCTGCAACAAGGCCGCGGACAAGGGGCCGCTGACCACGGACGCCATCGGATTGGCAACGATGAACCACGCGAACGCACGAGCCCGGTACTGAGGCGGGAACCACGTGCATAGGTAGAAAATGACGCCAGGATAGAAGCCCGCCTCGGCGGCGCCTGTGAGAAGGCGCAACGTGTAGAGACTGTGCGCTCCGGTCACGAGTGCGGTGCCCGCCGCGGCGAGCCCCCAGGTGATCATGATTCGCGCCAGCCAGCGCCGCGCCCCGAATCGCCGTAACGCAAGGTTGCTGGGCACTTCGAGCAGGACGTAGCCGACATAGAAGATGCCTGCTGCCAGTCCATACTGTGTCGCGGTCAGGCCGAGCTCCTGGTTCATGGTCAGGGCGGCGAACCCGATGTTGGCGCGATCGATGTAGCTGACCAGATAGCCCACGGCGAGCAATGGAATGAGCCGCCAGGCCGCCTTGCGTGAGCCGAGCCGCACTAGCTCTTCCTGGGCGAAAGGCGTGTGTTCGACCGTCGACGCGTTGGAGCTCATGCAGCGTCGCCTCGAGGCGCTCTGGTTGTTGGTCGCTGGCGAGCGGGCAGGTTACCGTACTTCACCTTCTCCTCGTTACCCTGTAAATGACCACTCATGAGCAACTTTGTCGACCCGGACAAGAAATACGATTCTCTCTTCAGCCAGTTCGACGCCCCGGTCATGCGCCAGGTGCGCAAGGAAGCGTATGGGGAAGACATCGGCCAGCATTCGTGGGTTGTCGCCGAAGAGCTGCGGCAGGACATTTCACGACTGCGGCTGTCGAGCGCAGGCGTGCTCGTGGATCTGGGTTGTGGTCCGTGTGGCCCGTTGGTGTTCGTCGTCGATGCCATTCGCTGCCGGGCCACGGGCGTGGAGCTGAGTGCGCCGGCGCTGGAAGCGGGGCGTGTTCGTGCTGCCTCACTTGGCGTCGAGCAGCTCGTGGAGCTGCGACAGCTTGACTTGAATGAACCGTTGCCGTTTGCAGATGCCTCGTTTAGCGCAGCAATGTCGTTGGACGTGATTCTTCATATCGCGGATCGCGGAGCCGTGTTTCGCGAAGTCGCGCGCATCCTGGCTCCGGGCGGGAGGCTTCTGTTTACGGACGCCGCGGTCATCACCGGCTCGATCTCGAGCGAACAAGTGCGTTTGCGCAGCATCCATGGCCTCACACACTTCGCTGGTGCGGGGTTTAACGAGCGCTGTCTTGAAGAGGCGGGCTTTCGACTGCTCGAGATCGAAGACAGAACAGCCAGCGTGCTGCGCAATGCGGCCGGACGGCTGACGGCGCGACTCGCGCACAAAGTCGACCTTGAGCGACTTGAAGGATCAGAGGACTTCGTGCGTCAGCAGAAATACCTCGAAACCGTCATCGCACTCGCCGAAAGCAGGACGCTGGCGAGGATCATGTACCTTGCGCAAATCTGATCTGCGGTAGTCAGCCCGCCGGCACCCGGTGGCCAGCGGACCGCGATCGATGCAGAACGCCCCCGAGCCACGTGCAGGGCACCGCCGTAATCGCGATCGCGATCGGGTACCACGCCGGGCCCAGGTGCATCGGGATCGTCGCCACCGCGCCCAGCACTCCGAGTGCCAGCCCGATCCCGGCGAGAATCCACACGTGGCGCATCGGCGCATGCGGCGCCGCCAGCGCCGTGACGTAGCCGCCCGCGACTGTGTAGACACACCGGTAGCTGAGCGCCAGCAGGTTCGACCCCGGGTCATGCATCGCCTCTCCCCACGGCGGGTAGACACCAAGCACGTGCAATAACTGGTCGGTCCCCAGCGACAGGACCACGACGGTGAGAATCCCCAGGAGTATGGCAACGATGCTTCGGAACAGGCGGCGGCGAGGTGCGGTTTCGGTTGTCATCTGGGCCCGCCCCGGGTAGCGCTGACGAGGTGGGCATGGAACGGCATGATCACCTGGTCGCCCTTCGTGACAGCGCGCAACGCGTCTTGCATGTCCCCGGAGATCTCGCGGGTGATCTCGGCACGCGCGCGCGCGTCAAGATGCTGCATCGATGGAATTGCGGCCGTGTCAACATCGATTTCCCCGGCGAGAAATCCGGGCGGGTCGGGGAAACGTGCGGTCATGGAAGCGGACTCGATTTGCACGTGCGTAAAACCTGCGGCCAGCACCAGACGGCGCAGCTCCGCGGAGTCGCCGATCGCAAAGATATCCCGCACGCCGGACAGGCCGGCACGATGCTCGATCGCCTCGTCCAGCCGTCGGTAGAACGGGTGCTGATCAAAACTCTGCCAGACGCTAAGCGCCAGGCGGCCATCCGCGGTGAGCACGCGATGCATCTGCATCAGTGCTGCCTGCCGATCCGCGAAGAACATCAGTGCGAACTGGCACATTACCAGGTCGAAACTATCTTCCGGGAACGGCAAGGATTCGGCGCGCCCTTCGTGCCACTGCACTCTCAGGCGTTCCTGCTTGGCCACGGCGCGCGCCACGTCCAACATGTTCGGATTGGCGTCCAGGCCAACGGCTTTGCCTTCGCTCCCGACAATGGACGCAACGCGCCGCGCAACGATGCCCGTGCCGCAACCTACATCAAGTACGCGTTCACCTGGCCGCGGCTTGGCACTCTCAATGAGTCGCGAGGCCCACGGCGCGAACAGCGCGGGCACCATGTAGCTTTCGTAGGTCTGCGCTGGATTGCTCACGAGTTCCGCGCACGCGGCTAGGCAGTCGGCTTGACGTTGGCGTTAAGCTGGAACAGGTTCGTCGGGTCGTATTGACCCTTCAGCCGCGCAAGCCTGTCGTAATTGGCGCCGTAGTTTGCACGCACTCGACGCTCCGGATCCTCTTGCGACATTTCGTTGACGTAGAAGCCGTCGGTCATCGACTCGACCTTGCTCCACACGCCGCGCACCCACTGCATGTTCGGTTCGGCATCGGCCTTGTCCTCCCAGGACCCGACGATCAGCACGCTGTGCTTGGCATCGCGATGCGAGAACGCGGTCGCGTCGGGCTTCACTCGCGAGATTGCGCCACCGTGATGCACAAACGCGATGACGCTTGTCGGCAGCGCGGTCTGGTAACGGCCCACCACTTCCTCGATCATCGCAGTCTCGATCCGGTGAATGAATCCTGACTTGAAATAGTAGCTGCGGCCACTCGGGAAACTGTCGTCGGCGCTGGCCTGCAGTTTTACGTACGGAACGAACTGCAAACCGTCCTGAACGGGTTTACGGATCTGGCGCAGCGGTTTCAGCACCCGCTCTGCATTGGCGACCGGCCCGCTGTAACAGATATCGAAGACCAGCGCCTTGTGACCGTCCGGCGTGGTGACCATGAAGCAGTCGGCGTACAGCTCATCCGGCGCTTCCAGCGCATAGCCGGAGAAAAACGTGAGCACCTCCCGCGCTTGTTCCAGCGGAAAAACCAGCGGGCCGCCATACATCATCGGGTCGACCGGGTAGAGCCGGTATTCAAACGAGGTGACGATACCGAAGTTTCCGCCACCGCCACGCAAGCCCCACAGCAGATTCGGGTTCTCGCTTGCGCTTGCGTGCACCAGCTTGCCGCCCGCAGTTACCACATCGGCTCCGATCATGTTGTCGCAGGCGAGGCCAAACTTGCGCGCAATGCGGCCGAAGCCGCCACCCAATGTCAGCCCGGCTGCACCGGTATGCGACACCGTCCCCGCTGGAGTGGCGAGTCCGAAGGCCTGGGACTCATGGTCGAGCTTGCCGAGCAGGACTCCGGGCTCGACGCGTGCGATCTTGCCGACCGGATCGACATGCACGCTCTGCATGGGTGCGAGGTCAATCATCATGCCGCCGTCGCAGACCGACTGACCGGAAAGGCTGTGGCCACCGCCGCGTACCGCGACGAGCAGATCGTGCGCACGCGCAAAATTGACGGACAGAATCACGTCCGCGGCTCCGGTACAGCGGGCGATTAGCGCCGGCTTGCGGTCGAAGGCGCCATTCCACACGCGGCGCGCATTGTCGTAACCGTCCTGACCCGCCGTCAGCACTTCGCCACGCATCGAGGCACGCAAATCATCGATGTCCGATGCTTTCAGGATGACCTGCTTGCGATCGGGCCCCAGCGCGGGGACATCGGCACCCCCTTCCGCGGCAGCGAACAGTTGCTGCAGAGGCAGCGCCGTCGCAGTCAAGGCCGCGGCTGCAGAAGCGCAGAAGGCTCTTCTTCTCATTTTCTCGTCTCTCCCGGACAGTCGATGGATTTTTGCGTTTTCGGATCAGTGAGCTGATCCCGGCAGGTCGAACACCAGCACCTCGGCTTCGTGTCCGTCCTGCAGGGTCAAGCGGTCGATATCGGTGGCCTTCAAGGCATCGCCGGCACTGAGCGCGGTATCGTTCGCCTTCAGTACGCCGCGCGCGAGGTGAACGTACAGGTATCGTCCCGGCGCAAGCGCGAGTGTCGCGCTTTCGGTGCCATCGAAGAGGCCCGCGTACACGCGCGCGTTTTGGTGAATCAGCACCGAGCCCTGAGCGCGATCGGGCGAGGCGATCAGGCGCAGTCGGCCACGCCTTTGCGCCGCCGGATAGTTCTTCTCTTCGTACCCGGGAGCAATGCCGCGCTGGTCCGGGTGAATCCAGATCTGCAGGAAATGCACGCCCTCGTTGCGCGACGGATTGAACTCGCTGTGCGTTACTCCGGTACCGGCGCTCATGCGCTGCACGTCTCCGGGGCGAATGATCGATCCGTTGCCCATCGAATCCTTATGCTCGAGAGCGCCCTCCAGCACATAACTGATGATTTCCATGTCGCGGTGCGCGTGGGTGCCGAAGCCGGCTCCCGGTGCTACGCGATCCTCATTGATGACACGCAGCGGGCCGAACTCGGTATGTGCGGGATCGAAGTAGTCAGCGAAGGAGAAACTATGGAAGGATTTCAGCCAGCCGTGGTCGGCGAATCCTCGCTCATTGCCATGTCTTACTGCAATCATTTGGCGACTCCGCTGGCATTAACGCTTGTTAATCAATGCGCCGTCCTGTGGCCTGCTACATTGCACGCCGCTGCCTCGGCGCGGATGCAGCGGGAGACGATCATGCAGCGCTCGGTACTCGTCCTATTGTCGATTCTGGCAGTCAGCGGTTGCGAAGGCTCGAAGCCGCAACCGGCGGCGTCCGATTCTTCACCACCAACGACCGCGGAGCAATCATCATCGATGCCCGAGGGCGCTCACAACATGCCGGTCATGCCCTCGACGCTGGCCGACTGGGCGCGGGGTGCGATGCGCTTCGACAATCTGGGTGGCTTCCACCGCAAGATTGCGACCAGCTCCAGCGAGGCACAACAGTACTTCGACCAGGGCATGCGCTTTCTCTGGGCATTCAACCACGACGAGTCGACACGCTCGTTCGCGCGCGCGGCTGAGCTCGATCCGCAATGTGCCGCGTGTTACTGGGGCGTGGCCCTCACGGTTGGACCCAACTACAACCTGCCGATCATGATGGAGCCGCGCGCAAAGGTAGCGTTCGAGGCCGTGCAGCTCGCGCAACAGAACGCTGCACATGCAACGCCGGTCGAGCAGGCGCTGATCGGTGCGGTCGCGCGCCGCTATCCCAATGCGCGGCCGCTCGATCCTTCGAACTCGGCGCCGGTGCTTGCCGCATATGCCGACGCGATGAAGAACGTCGCACGGCAATTCCCTGAGGATCTCGACGTGCAGACTCTGTATGCCGAAGCACTCATGAACATCACACCGTGGAAATTGTGGAGTCCGGATGGCAAGCCTTCGCCAGGCACGGCGGAGATACAGAAGACCCTCGAATTCGTGATGTCGCGCGATCCGCGACATCCCGGCGCCAACCATTACTACGTTCATACGTTGGAGGCCTCGCCCTACCCGGACAGGGCGGTGGTTTCCGCCGAACGCCTGCGCGGCATGATGCCCGGAGCCGGCCACCTCGAGCATATGCCAGCACATATCCTGCAGCGGGTCGGTCGTTACGAAGAAGCGGCGGAAGCCAACCGCAAAGGTGCCGCAGCGGATGAGCTGTATCTGAAGACGACGCGGCCACCTGACTACTATTCGATGTACACCGGGCACAACTACCAGTTCCTGGCATTTTCCGCGGCGATGGCAGGCCGCAAGGCCGAGACGCTCGATGCCGTGCGCAATTCGCGCCGCATTGTTCCCGATGAGATGTTGTTGGCCATGCCAGGTTTCGACTGGTATCTGACTGAGGAATACGCGGCCACGGTGCGATTCGGCCTGTGGGACGAGATGCTCGCGAAACCTGCACCGAACCCCAAGCTTCAAGGGTTAACCGGCGGGTACCTCTACGGCCGGGGCGTAGCTCTCGCGTCCACAGGCGAGATCGAAAAAGCCAAGGCAGCGCTGGCGCAACTTCAGCAGCTGGCGCAAGCGGTGCCGGCCGATGCCCCCTCCGGCTTCAACACGACCAAGGACGTTCTCGCAGTGGCTGTGCCGATCGTGAGTGCCCGCATCGCATCGGCGGAGCGTCGTTCGGATGAAGCGATTGTGCAGTTGCGCGAAGCCGTGATGCGCGAGGACAAGCTCGCATACGACGAGCCCAGGGAGTGGTTCTTTCCGGTGCGTCACCTGCTGGGCGCGCAGTTGCTGGCGACGAATCGGCCAGCCGAAGCAGAGGCGGTGTATCGCGAGGATCTACTGCGCAACCCGGCGAATGGGTGGTCGCTTTATGGGCTGAGCGCTGCGCTCAAGGCGCAGAACAGGGCGGCGGAGGCCGCACGCGTCGAGGCAGAGTTGCGAGCCGCGTGGAAAAATGCCGATATCGCGTTGACCGCATCCGCGTTCTAGAGCCTCGCTGGGTCAGTGCGCCGCGCCGCTGCTTGCGGCCGCGGCGCCCGCTTTCACCGGCATATAGACATCGGTCTGCAGCTTGTCGCTTGGCGTGTTGACGGGATCGCTGATGTATTGCTCCCACGAGGGGCCATTCGAATCCAGTCCCTTCGTGACCATGTAGTCCTCGAGTGCGCGGTATGCGTCCGGCAAGGTCGAGTGATCCCCTACATGTATGCCCTTGAGTGCGCGCCCTGCATAGGTACGGCCGATCCGCACCACACCAGGGCCCGGAGCGGCAGCACCGGTCGCATCGTTCACGCCTTCGACGGGGATGGCGGCCTGGAATCCCCAGCCACTTTCGTCGTAGAAGCGATTGATGGCGAGCGGCGCGCCGTTTTGCCTGAGTGCGTGCGATTGCATGAAATGCCCGATCTGGGAATAGGCAGCACCGAGCGCTTTGGAAATCGCAGCCGGATCGAGGCTGGTGACTCCATCCACGTAGGCGATGTCGATCGCCTTGGCGTCCACCTCGGTGATTTTCAGCATCTCGCCCGACTCGGCAGCCACCGGGGTCGACTCCGCGAGCGCCTTCAGCTTGCCGAGCCCGTGTTCGTATTCAGCGCCAACGATCGAATCCATCGCCAGGCCGAAGTATCGTCGCAGGATGTTGTTGCCGAGGTCAGTGTCGAGACCCCAGGTCACCTTTGCGCCCGCGGCCTCCGGAGCGATGGTGAGAACCGCTTCACCGCTGCCCTGGGAGCCGAAGTCGAGATGGGTGCGCACGCGCTGATCGGGAACCGACTCGACGATTTCCTGCGAGCCGGTGCCGACCGAGGAGTGATCGCTGGACCACTCCAGACGTGAACCGACGCCTCGTTCCGGGCCGCTGAAGGAATAGCGTGCTTTCGGGTCCTTCTCGAACCACGGCGACCACTCATTGAAGCGGCGCAGATCGTCGACGATGTCGTAAACCGCCGCGGGCGGCGCCGCGATGCTCACGGAGCGTTCGACATGCGCGGCCGAGGGCAAGAACAGTCCGATGAGCGCGAGCAACACGATGAGCGCCACCAGGCCAATCAGGATCGGCTTGAGGATCTTCACGGCTGGCTCCTCTACGCGACCGCGGCACTATAAGTCGTGTGCCGGCACGCTGCCAGAAAATGGCGCATTTCTGAATCCAATCGCCCGTGCGCTGCGAAATGGAAATTTCGCGCGCTGGGTCGCCACGCGCAGCGCGCTGAATCTGCAGCGTGGTCTGCATCCAGTGCTCTCCCTGTCCGCGAACAGTCGCGTGACAAGGGCTCATGTCGAGCCCAGAAAGAAGACAAGGGAAGACACCATGAAACACCACGTCCGCTGGGTCGCAGTGCTGGCTGCCGCTGCGATACCACTCCTGGCCACCGCGTCCAGCCACCGCGAGGCGCCGAATATCACGCGCTTTCCGACTGTCGATTCCACCGACTTGTACATGTTCATGAGCTACGAGGCAGGCCGCGAAAATTACGTCACGCTGCTCGCCGACTACATCCCGCTCGAAGATCCGTACGGCGGACCGAACTACTTTGCGCTCGATCCGTTTGCACTGTACGAGATCCACATCGACAACGATGGTGATGCGCGCGAAGACCTCACGTTCCAGTTTCGCTTCACCAACACGCTGGCGAATGGGAATCAGGGCATCAAGCTCAACATCGGTCCGAGCGGCAGTCAGCAGGCCGTCGCCGTACCCCTGAAGAATGTGGGACCTGTGAGCGCGGGCAGCAATGCGGCGCTCAATTTCCGCGAGTCATACACGCTCTCCGTGATGCGAGGCGATCGGCGCCATGGGCCCGCCGCGCAGGTGACCAATGTCGCGAACGGTAGCGCGACGTTCGGCAAACCGTACGACTACGTCGGCACCAAGACTTTCGGAGATGCGAACGCCTACGAGACCTACGCGCGAAGCTTCCTGTACGACATCAACATCCCAGGGTGCTCGGGCCAGGGCCGTGTATTCGTCGGGCAGCGCGATGAACCCTTCGCAGTCAACCTCGGCAACGTCTTCGACCTGGTCAACCTCGTTCCAGTCGAAGGCGATAGCGCTCCGGGTGCAGGGGATGGCAAAGGCTTTCCGGGCGGCATCACACAGGATCGCGCTAACGATACGATCAGCGACAAGAACATCACCACGCTCGCGCTGGAAATTCCGGCCGCATGCCTGACCGGCAGCGGCAACGGCGTGATCGGCGCGTGGACCAGTGCGAGTCTGCGCCAGGCTCGCATCCTCAATCCGCGGCCGACCTTCAATCGTCCTGAGATCAACGGCGGTGCCTTCACGCAGGTGTCCCGCTTGTCGATGCCGCTGGTCAACGAAGTGGTCATCGGCATACCCGACAAGGACCGCTTCAATGCGAGTGAACCGAGGGACGATGGGCAGTTCGCGACCTATGTAACCAATCCGACGTTACCGGCCCTGCTCGATATCTTGTTCCGCGACGCAGTGAACCAGACGCTCGGAACCAACATTCCGAATCTCGCGCCGACAAACTTCCCACGCAACGACCTGGTAACGGCGTTCCTGACCGGGTTCAAGGGAGTGAACCAGCTCGCCAAGGTCACGCCTTCGGAGATGACGCGTCTCAACACGAAGATTGCAGCGACTCCGGCCGCACAACAGAGCACCTTCGGTGTTGCCGGCGGCGATCTCGCCGGCTTTCCGAACGGCAGGCGTCCGGGCGACGACGTCGTCGATGTGGCCTTGCGCGTGGTCATGGGTGCGCTGTGCTACCCGATTCCGGTCAATGGCCAGCCAACGGATCTCGGCTTGTGCAAGCCGTCCGACGCGGCGGTGGGCAATGTGCCGTTCACGGATGGTGCCCCGGTGAGCTCTGCGGACTTCGACACGCGCTTCCCGTATCTGCGCACGCCATTCGCTGGCTCCTCCAACTAGAGCCATCCAAGGAGAATCAGTCATGCGCATCTCATTTCGAACTGCAATCTGTGCAGCCGCCACGGTTCTTGCCGTGGCGGGCTGCGGCGGCAGCGGCTACAAGTCTCAACCTGCGCCGGTCGACGGGCCGCCGACACTCTCCGTGATCGCCGACCAGGCAATCGACCAGGACACGAGCGCAGCGCCGATCGCATTCAACGTCGATGATCGTGAAACCGCCGTCGGCAATCTCGACATCACCGTGACCTCGTCCGATACCGGCATCGTCGCGCAGACCGGAATGACCTTGGGGGGTAGCGGCGCGTCACGGACGCTGACGATCACGCCGGTGGAGACGGCGTTTGGCACGACGAGCATCACGCTGAGCGCCAGGGACAGTGCCGGCCAGAGCGTCACGCGCACCTTCGGTGTGACCGTGCGGCCGGTGTACGTGTCATTCACGAAATTCACCAGCGATACGTACGTGGCCGGGGAAGACTCCGACGTCCGTCAGCTCAAGGGCTTCACGCTCGACGGCGACGCGGACGACAACCCGGCCGCGTTCGAAACCTTGTTCTGATCAGGACTTCGTGGTGGGTCCGGCCCGCGGGCCCACCACGCCTCTTAGCGGGGACAACGCGATGCGAACCACGTGCGCCACCTTGTTCATCTGTCTTGCCGCTGGCGCGTGGGCAATCGCGAGCGCGGAACCGTTCGTGCCAAGCGATCCTTCACTCGTCGTGCTGCACGTGCCCGCCGATCCGGCACTCAAACGTCTCGCATCGCTCGAGGCTACCCTGCGCGACGATCCTGACAATGTCGCACGCATCTACGATCTCACCGAAGCCTACATCGCAATCGGACGCCGCAGCGGGGAGCCGCGCTACTTTGGTCGTGCCGAGGCATTGCTCACTGCGCACCTTCGGGCAACGTCTGCGCCAGTCGAGCTGCGGCTGCAACTCGCCGACATCCTGCAGTATCGGCATGAATACGAGCATGCGCTCGATCAGATTTCGATAGCCCTGGAACAGGATCGCGGTAACACGCGCGCTCATCTGATGCGCGCGGCGATCTGGCAGGCGTCGGGGAGGTTCGGGGATGCACGTGCGGAGTGTGGCTCGGTTCTGGCTGCGGGCGAGAGCGTTACGGGGAGCGTTTGCCTGGCGCAGGTCATGGGCATGACGGGACAGATCGGTCGCGCTCGCGCTTTGCTCGCGAGGCTTTCGGCATTTTCATCGCCGTCACTTCCACCGTATGCGAGTTGGATGCTCACTGCACTGGCGGATCTTGAAGAAAGATCCGGCGACTCTGCAGGTGCAGAAGGGAGCCTGCGTCGCGCGGTGGCACTGGATCCGGATGACTACTACGCCCGCTTCGCGCTCGCGGATCTGCTGCTGGCTCGGAAGCGCTGGAGTGAGGTAGAGCCGGTGCTGCGAGGCATTCCGCGCACCGAGAGTGTGCTGATGAGGCTCGCCGAATCACAGGCTGGACTGCACGTGGGCGAGCCTAATCCCTACCTCGTGACGCTTGTGGACCGCCTCGATGCGGCTCGGGCCCGTGGCGAGCGAATCCATGCACGTGACCTCGCCCGCGTGCAGCTGCGACTGCTCCAAAACGCTACTGCCGCGTTGCAAGCAGCTAGAGAGAACTGGGCTCAACAGCGCGAACCGGCCGACGCGCGCTTGCTGGTCGAGAGCGGACTCGCTGCACAGGATCGATCGGTCATCGCCGAGGTCATCGAATGGCGGCATCGGACGTCGTACCAGGACGCGACCCTCGATGCGTTGCTGTCACACGCTTGGGCCGCCAGCTGATGCTCATGCGTGCCTTACTGCTCTCGTTAGGCATCGCACTGTTTCCGGGTATCGCGTTCAGCCACGCATTGAGCGGCAGTTATCTGACACTCAATGCCGATTCGCGCGCACTGCAGCTGGAGGGGCGGTGGGAAATTCGTATCGCCGATCTCAACGACGCACTCAATCTGGACAGCGACGGGGATGGTGCGGTGACCTGGGCCGACCTTGATCGCGAGGCGCCACGCACATTCGAATACGTGCTGGCACATCTCACCGTGCAACGAGGGCGAGCGAATTGTGCGCTGACACGGGCTCGTCAACTGCTCGACGAACGCAGTGACGGTTACTACCTGGCGCTCTATTTCGCGGGGCGATGTCCGGCAGGCGCAGGCTCGCTGGCGGTGGAGTCGAGCCTGTTCTTTGACCGCGACGCCTCGCATCGCGTGTTGTTGAAGATCGCGCTCGGGTCCACGATCCGCTCGACGCTGCTTTCGCCTCTGCAGCCGCGTTGGGAAGCGCCGCGCGAGCGGAGTGCGCTCCAGACGCTGTCCGCCTTCATCAAGGAGGGTATGCGGCACATCTGGATCGGGTACGACCACATCGCCTTCCTGATCCTGTTGTTATTGCCCGCCGTGTTGGTTTCGCGCAGCGGTAGCGCGGGCGACGGCGAAAGCACTTGGGAGCCTGCGGCGCGATGGACGGGCGTCGCCGGGACGGTGCTGCGAATGGTCACCGCGTTCACGGTTGCTCACTCGATCACGTTGTCGCTCGCCGCGTTGGGGTTCGTCGTGCCGCCAGAGCGGCCGGTAGAGATCGGCATCGCCGCTTCGGTGATCGTCGCGGGGATCGTCAATCTCTATCCCCGTGTGGCCACACGGAGCGCGCTGCTCGCCTTCGCGTTCGGCCTGTTGCACGGTTTTGGGTTCGCCAACGTGCTGCGCGAACTGGATCTCACATCGACTTCATTGGCCTGGCCGCTGGCAGGATTCAATCTTGGCGTCGAGATCGGTCAGCTCACGATCGTGCTGCTGCTCTTGCCTATCATCTATGCAGCGCGGCAATCGCCCCTGTATCTGCGCCGCATCGTCCCCGCGACGTCAATCATGGTCGCGGTCCTGGCAGGCGCCTGGCTGATGCAGCGTTTGGGCTGAAGCGTACCTGCGGCTCGAGCTAGGGGCGGCTTCCGCCTCCGGACGTCAGTGAGGCGGTTCCTGGCCAGGATTCGGATCTTCCATCGGGTAAGTCTTCGTGTCTGGCGCAGCCGGTGGATTTTGCGTGGCCGGCGTGGCCGGCGTGGCCGGGTGCCGCCGGAGCCGCCGGAGTCGCGGGAGTCGCGGGCTGCGCCGTAGCAGGTGCGGCAGCGTTCGCAGCAGTACGGGTGCCCCGGTCCAGCGTCTCGATGAAGCGACGCGCCGCGGGTGGCAGCGGCTCCGTACTCGCGAAAATGTCCTCCGTCTTGATGTCCGGCTTGCCGTAGTAGATCGCATTCGCTTTCTTGTCGATCGCCATGACCGACCCGTCGATCGCGATCCCTGCGAACAGGCCGCTCGCGCGGGAGTATGAATAGACCTCAGAGAGATTGATGTCGGTCGCGGCCGAGGTCTGCCGTCCGACAGGTCCAGCTGCGACGGAAGCATCGGCGCCCAGGGTGACTTTGCCGCCCGTAATTCCTTCGATGCTCCGGTCTGTGGTGAGAACCAGGAGCAGGTCCGCTGTCTGCACGCCTGCCTGCCAGCCGAAACTGCCGCCGCCTAGCGTGAGGAATACGGGGTTGCTCCAGCCACCCTGCGCGTTGCGAACCACCAGGACACCTTTGCCGCCTCGGCCGCCGATTCCAAGGCCGACTTTCACCACGTTCGGAATCACGGCGATTCCGTGGGCCCGTGCGAGCAGCCAATCAGGTGCACGCTGATCTGGCATGGCGCTCAGCTCCTCCACGACTTCTGTGGCCTGCAGCAAGCGCGCTTCCTCACGTGTCTGCGCAGTTGCGAGCGTCGAAGCCAACAGCAAAGCCGAAAGGAAGCAGGAAATGCGATAAGTCAACGACATGATTCCCCCGCTATGGACCCATTGAACGTCGCAGTCAATGCGACCGCGAACCGCTGCATCGGTTCCGGATGATTTTGCCCCGGGAGGATTCTACCGCGTGCCGCTGACCAGCAGCTGATCGGCTTCCGCGTCACGGCCGTGAGCACGGAGGAACTTGACGACTCGCTTACGGGCAAGGAGCGACAGGTCGTCACTATCGCCGAGTTCGGCCTGCAGCGTGCGATAGCTCCCTAACAGGAGAGGCTCGGCCTCGGTTGCTTCCCCGAGCGCAGCAAGTGCCTCGCCCAGGGCACTCTGTGAACGCGCTGTGCGCCAGCTCACCGGTCCATAGGAACTCGTACTGACCTCGACAGCATGCCTGAGTGGAGTGATCGCGCCGCGTGCGTCACCGGATGACAGGCGGATTTCGCCCAACAGGTGCTCCGAGGAGGCAATGTAAGGGTGATCGGCGGGCAGTTTTTCTGCGTAGATGCTCAGGGCCGCCACGACGTTGTGACGCGCATCCTCGAGCCTGCCGGCCTTCCACTGCGTGAACGCCAGTGAATCGAAGACCACCCCGGTCTCGACCGAGCGCTCACCGCTGCTCTTTCGCGTGATGGCCAGTGCCTGACTCACGAGTTCCATTGCCTCATTCAGCTCATCGCGCCGCTCGTGCACGGTGGCGAGCGATTGCAGCACCCCCGTCAGCTGCGGCGAATCCGGGCCGAACACCTGACGCTTCAGCTCGAGGGCTTCGTTCAGAGCCTTCTCAGCCTCGGCAAGGTTGCCGCGCTTCATCAACTCGTAGCCCAGCGAGCCCAGCGTCTGGGAATAATCTGGATGCGTGCGCGGAACGCTGTACGCGTAGATTCGCAGCGCCTGCCGGTGAAACTGCTCGGCGGTCGTCAGGTCGCCCTTTTTACCCCGCCACAGCATCAGGTTGCCGAGGTCCGACAATGTCGCGGCTACCTCGCTGTCCTCGGGCCCGCGCGTCTCGGTATAGATGGCGAGCGCCTCGCGTAGCAGTTTCTCGGCTTCACCGATACGGGATGGATTCGGATAGAGCAGCCGACCCAGCCCGACCATCACCGCAGCGACCTCGGGCTGGCGTTCTCCATATACCTGGCGGCTCATCAGCAATGCCTGCCGGTAGTAGCTCTCGGCGGAGGCCGCATTGCCCGCCATGCGCAGTGCATCCGCCAGATTCCTGAGACTTGTGACCAGCAGTCCCGAGGGTCCGGTCGCGGCCTGCCTGCGAATCTGCAGGGATTGTTCGAGCAACGGAATGGCGCGCTGCTGGTCGCCCTGGCGCTGGTAGGCATAGCCGATGCTGTCGAGCATCTGCGCGCGGACTTCGGGCTGCTGGTTCAGGTCGCCTTGAATTCTCGCAGCGCCTCGTTCCAGGAGTTCTCTAGCGGTGATCTCACGACCCTGGGCATTGAACGGATCCGCGGCCGAGAAGATATCGACCATGAAAGCCGACACCTGGGCAGCTCGATCGCGTTCCTGCGTCACGAGATCGCGCTGTGTCGCGAGTCTTTGCCTCTGTACCCACATCAGGACAGCGAATCCGGCCAGCGCGACGATGACGATCGATACCACGGCAACTGCCGCGGCGTGACGTCGCATCAGCTTGTAAGCACGATAGCGGCTGCTTCCCTGCCGAGCGCTGACCAGCTCGCCGGTCAGGTGCCGCCTGAGATCCGCAGCGAGCTGGGCGGCAGTCTCGTAGCGCGCTTCCGGTTCCTTGCGCATCGCCTTGAGGACGATCTCGTCAAGGTCGCCACCCAAGGCGCGCCGCACCTTGTCGATGCTGCTACTGCGCGCTGCTGCCGCAATGCCCGGATCGAAGCCGCCGGCTTCGAGCACCGCTCGCGAGCGTCCCGAGCGAAACAGATTGCTGGGTCGTGGCGGGTCCTCATTGCAGATCGCCCGCTCCAGCCCCTGCATCGTGGAGCTGTACAAGGCGTACGGTGAGCGATCGCAGAGGATCTGGTAGAGCAGCACCCCGAGTGCGTAGACATCGGTGGCGATCGTGATTGGGCGGCCGAGGACCTGTTCAGGAGCCGCGTGCTCAGGTGTGAGCAGACGGTCCTGCATGCGCGTCACCGCGAGCGTGTAGGTGGCGGGCTCGGGCGCGAGGAGCTTGGCGATGCCGAAGTCCAGCAGCTTCGGGGTGCCGTCGGCAGTCACCAGGATGTTGGCGGGCTTCAGGTCCCGATGCACGATCAGGTTACGGTGCGCGTAGTCGACTGCCGAGCACACCTTTTCGAATAGCTCGAGCCGCGCACGGATTCCGAGCTTGTGAGTCTGGCAGTACTCGTCGATCGGCAGCCCGTCGATGTACTCAATCACGAGGTACGGAATCCCGGCCTCGCTCTCGCCGCCATCGATCAGGTGTGCGATGTACGGATGTTCGAGGTTGGCGAGAATCTGCCGCTCGGCGCGCAGTCGCGTGCGCAATTGCGGGTGCACGGCCATCTGTTCGACCAGCTTGATGGCGACGCGCTGCTGGAACTGCCGATCGGCGCGCTCAGCCAGATAGACTGTGCCCATCCCGCCATGACCCAGGACGCCCGTGACCCGATAGCCACCGAGCAAGGTGCCGATCAGGCTGGCGCGTTTGTGTTCGACCACTTGCGTGGCCGCGCCATCGATCGCATCGCGTACCCGCTGGTCGCCGTCGGCATCGGATTCGAGCATGGCCTCGACTTCGCGCCGCAACTCCGTGTCCTCGCCGCAGACCAGCCTCAAGGTAGATTCGCGTTCCGCGGGTGGACTATCGGCCACGCGATGAAACGCGGTTTGCAGTCGCGCCCAGCGCTCAGGCGTCATGCAGAGCGGCGCGGATCGTCTTGGTGAGCCACGCCTTGGCGGTACGCAGTTCCCGATTCAGCGTCGAGACCGAGATGTCGAGCGCGGTCGCTGTCTCTTCAACGCTCAATCCGGAGAAGTAATGAATTTCTACGATGTCAGCCAGCCGCCGATCGACCGCCGCGAGCTGGTTCAACGCCTGGTCGATCTCGACGATGCCAAATCCGATGTCGGGGACCTGGGCGTCGTGTTCCTTGATTTCGAACAGGGTAACGCTGCCGGCGCGCTTGTCGGTGGCGCGCTGCTTGGCATGATCGACCAGGATCCGGCGCATGAGGCGCGCCGCGATCGAGAAGAAATGCTTGCGATCGACCCACGACACATCCATCGCGGTCAGGCGTTCATAAGCCTCATGTACGATCGCGGTCGCCTGAAGGGTATGACCGGGACGCTCGCGCTTCATGAAGCGATCGGCGAGCCGCTTCAGTTCGTCGTACACCAGGGGAGTCAATCGATCGAGCGCATCGGCTTGCCCGGAACGCCAGTCCCGCAGGAGTTGGGTCACTGAGCTGGGTCGGGTCATCGCGCTCGGCGTGTGGGTACTGCCGTCCTCCCGGGAAACTCGATTGGCAACAGCAACATGACAGCAAGTGCCTGAAAAGTCTAGGGACAAACGGATTCTGGGCCTGCAAAAGCGATGCGCCGCGTTGCAAAATCCGCTCCTGACGGGCCGTTGGTGAAAACTCTGTGCAACTTTTTTTGCCTAAGCTGAGAAACGAGCCCGCTTTTTCTCGCTATTCCTTATGAAGGGGCCCAGGCGGGCCACCGACTCTGGTATCGCAAATCAACCAACAACCCTACCTCCGGAGCAGTTTCCCATGCACAAACATCTACTGATTGCCCTGCTTGTCACCTTTGGCCTTGGCGTTGCAAGCAGCGCGCTCGCTGACAATGTGCCATTTCCGGTTCCTCCGAGATTCACTGACACCCTGCCATCGCCGAATTCGCCTGATTTGACCGATAACGTGCCGTTCCCGGTTCCGCCGAGGTAAGACCTGGCTTCAAGCAGAGCCGTACGCGCAGGAGGAATGACGTGTATCGCATGAACAAAGGAAGGATTCGACAGGTCGCGCTCGTCAGCGCCACCGCATTGGTGTTGGGCGCCGGTCTCGTCCTCGCGGCGACATCGGGCCATTCGGAGCTTTCGACGCGGCCGACGGTGCTCGAACGGCAGCCCCTCTGGGTTCCGGGTGGTGAAGTGCCGATGTCCACATATCTACACTCCGAACATCACGCGTTGCTCGCTCCCCCGCGCTGAGGATGCCTTGGTAGGGTAGGCGTCCTGCGCAAATCCGCGGTGTGCGTATGCACACCGCGGTTTCTTTTTTCCGTCGCGACCTGTTCCCCAATCGGTCAATAATCGCCGCCATCGTTTCGGTGGGCGAAATCAACGTGCACGGTCGTCAGTCTCACAAACTCCCTACTATCTTCCTGAGTGTCGTCGTCGCGAGTCTGTCGGCCGCCGGGCCGGCTCAGGCCGAATGGGTGTCTCGCGAAGAAGCGATCATGGGGACGCGCATCGCGGTCGAGCTCTGGGCCGCGGATCGCGCTCGAGGCGAGGAGCTCATCACGCAGGTCATGGCAGAGATGCGTCGGGTCGATGAGCTGATGAGCACCTACAAGCCGACCAGCCAGGTCTCCATCGTCAATGCCGAGGCCGCCAAGCATCCCGTTGTCGTCGATGCGGACCTCTTTGGGCTGCTACAGACTGCGCTCGAGTTCTCGCGCATCACCGAAGGCGCATTCGATATCACGTACGCGAGCGTCGGCTACCTCTACGACTACCGGCGCCACATCAAGCCGAGCGACGATGCCATCGCAAAAGCGCTGCCGGCAGTCAGCTACAAGCACGTCATCCTCGATCCCCAGGCGCACAGCGTGCGCTTCAACCGGGCCGGAGTACGTATCGATCTCGGGGGCATCGCCAAGGGCTGGGCGGTGGATCGCGGCATCGAAATCCTGCGCGCCGGCGCTATCGAGCACGCTTTCGTCACTGCGGGCGGTGACACACGCATCATTGGCGATCGCTTCGGTGAGCCGTGGATGGTGGGCATTCGCGATCCACGCCAGGAGGGCAAGGTGATCGCGCGCATTCCGCTCGTCGATGCGGCGCTGTCGACTTCAGGTGACTACGAGCGATTCTTCGAGGCGGACGGCGTGCGCTATCACCACATCCTTTCGCCATCGACCGGCAAGTCTGCGAGCGCGGTGCGCAGTGTCACGGTCATCGGGCCGACCGCGACGCGCACTGATGGGCTGTCCAAGACAATATTCGTACTCGGGATCAAGGAAGGAATGCGCGTGCTCGACGCGCTCGGCGACGTCGACGTGATCGCGATCGACAAGGACGAGAAGATTTACTACTCGAAAGGGCTCGCGCGGCCCGAGAAGGATCCGTCAGGCTTGTCTGGCGCTCATCCCTGAGCCCGTTCGGTTTTGATTCCACGGATGACAAGGGAACGTACCGCGCGAACGCATATAGCGTTGGTTCCGCGAGCGTCGCATTCGTGTCGGGCTGAGGGATGAATGCCAGCCAGGCCTGGCAGATCCTTCAGAACCAGATCGAGCCGAACAGCTGCACTACGTTGGCCTCGAAGCTGTAAAGCGGCTCGGTGCCGGGTGCCGTCGGCACGCGAATATCGCGGAAATCCTTGTAGTCGAACCACAGGTGCTCGACGCGCACGTTGAGCGAGCCCTTCTGCACGAAACGCGGCCAGCCACCAGGAAACTCGTAACTTGCGCCAACGCCCAGGCCGTAACTCTGGAATGTCGCCAGTTCCTTGTCACGTCCCAGGAAGTTCTGCGCATCGGCACGCGGGAACAGGTCACTGTAGAAATCGGCATTCTTCTGCGTGTAGTAGCGAACGCTCGCGTCGAAGATCCATTTCTTCTTCCACGGCTGCGTGTAGCCAACATCCGCGGTGTGCGCGGTGATGCCCCAGGTGTCCGAGTAGAAGCGGTACTCGCCGTTGACGGCGGCGCGGAACGGCAGGTGGTACCTGCCGTTCACGGCAATTGCGTTGCTCGTGTGTGTGCGTGGGTAGACCTCGGCCTGGAAACTGTACCCAGTGCCGCTGGTCGGATCGAGATAGCGCACCGAGCGGTACGGGTTGTTGAGGAACCCCTCATCGGTGATGGTCTCGAAAGCGGCGCCCAGGATAAGGTTCTTGGTGATGATCTGCGATACGCCAACACTGTATGAGCGACGATCGAGAGGTTGTTCGAACGTGGGATCACCGCGGCGGCGAACCGTGTCCCACCCGCGCGAGTAGCCGAGCGTCACGGTGGTGAGATCGCCGAACAAATCCTGGCTCAGGCTGAACGAAGCGGTATTGGCCTCGTAGTCGTTTTCAGAGCTGTTGATGTAATTGAGGCTGTAGGTGGTCTTGCCGCGCAGCGCATCGACGCCGAGGCTCCATTGCGTGCGCTCTTCGTCGTAGGGACTGGCGGTGGTGACCACGTCGATAGACGCGCTCGACACCATGTCCATGTAGAAGTTGCCGACGACCGACACCTTCTCCAGGAAACCCTTGCGCACCAGGAGCGACGGCCCATCGATCTGCACGCCGCCGCCATCGTAGACGTGATACATGAGATCGGCGCGATCCTCAGGCAGGACACCCGCGAGTGCGCGCCCGGCCAGGCCGATGAGCGTGACCAGGAGCAGGAGGCGATGCAGGTGAGCGCGCATCGCTCTGGGAGTCTGCCTGACCATTCCGCATGGCCGCGACCGCGACGCTTTTGGCCTGCAGCTAGGCGCAGACGACGCTGTGTGGTTACTCCACATAAGGAGGCTGCAACAACGCTGCAGGCCAAAAGCGTCCGGTCCCGTACGGGTTGCGATGAGCAGACGTGTCTGCGGCGTTGCGAGGTTTGGCCATGGAATCGACCATGGCCTGCACCTCGCGCCTAGCAGCCATCGCCTGCTGATCGCAACGCGGTTCATGCAGAATGGTCAGGCAGACTCCTAATTGCAACCGCAACCGCCGCCCGCGCTGCCGACCGCGCCGCGTGCGCCTTCGCGCGCTTCGAAGACGTGCGCGATGTAGGCGCTCGACACCGGATCGCGATTGGTCGACATGATGGGATCTGCGAGCCGGTCGCGTTCGTACGGCTTGACCCACGGCTCGACGCCGCTGCAGCCGGCGAGCAGCAACGTTGCAAGACCAATAAGGGCGATCGCGACGCGTTTCATGATTGCTCCCGTTGGCCTGAAGTCGGTCCTCATTCGCGGATCAGCGCGCGAACCTGATCCAGGTAACCGTTCTCATCGCCCGCCTTGTACCCGCGGTGCAGGGAACGGACGTTGCCCTTGCGATCGATGAACACCGAACTCGGCATGCCGCTCACATTGTAGAGCTTGCTGACCTGGTTTTCGCGATCGAGAAGGATCGGAAAGCTTACCGGCGTTTCCTTGAGCCAGTTCGCGGCGCCGTTCGGGTCGGGCTCGACGTTTACGCCGAGGAGCGTGAAGCCCATCGGTTTGTACTTGCGGTACATCTGCTCGAGCAGCGGCATTTCCTGCCGACATGGCCCGCACCACGTCGCCCAGAAGTTGATCATCACAACCTGGCCGCGGAGCTGGTTCAGCGCCACTGGTTTGCCGCTCAGGCTGGCGAGACTGAAATTAGGTGCCGGACCAGAACCGTCGCCAGCCAGCGACAAAGACGTTGCCAGAATGCCGCAGAGCAGGACACTCCGCGCGATACGACTCATTTGATTCACCATGACTGCCCATCCTCCAGCGTCGGTTCCCGGGAAAGCGCTAGTTTCCTCAGAAGAAAACCGTGATTCCGATATGGGCTTCAAGGTTATTGGTCGCCTTGTTACTTCCCAGCAGATCCGTCGCAAAAATGTGATCGCGGAAGTCCAGGTGCAGCGCCAGCCAGTCGGTGGCCAGCACCCGGGCGCCGACGCCGAAATTGACTGTGAACTTGTCCTCCTGGGCGAACCGGGTGCCCCCGATGCCACCAATGACGTACAGCGCCGAGTTCAGCGCCGTCTTCTTGCCAAGGAAGATCTCGCCTGGGAGGAAGTTGTAGCCGAAGGAAATGTTGTAGTAGGTGAAATCGCGATTCTCGGTCACACGGACGTTGGCGAGCTCCTCGATGCTCGACAGGCCCGCCTCGGTCCGGGCCACCGCGGCCTCGACGAACAGGTCTTCGGCGATGTGGTAGGCGAGCTGTACGCCGTACAGCGGGTTGGTGCCGAAGTCCTCGATGCTCATGATGCCGGCGAACGCGCCGATCTCGAAGTTCTCGGCATCGATCTTGGGCGGCTTGATCTCGCGCCGTTCGACCTCCGGAACGATGATTCCACCAGCCTCCCGCTCCGACTGCGGAATGGAGATGTCCTCCGGACCGCGGTGCGCACAACCGGCCAGCAGGATGCAGCCTAGAAGAAAAACGCGAATCCGCCTCTCCATTCGTCGATTTCCTCGTTGTCGTTGCGGCTGGTGAACACTACGTAGCTGCGGTATTCGGCGCGGAACATGAAGCGTCGCGTGATGTAGACGCGCACTCCGCCGCCCACATAAGCGATCTGGTCGGTACGGTCTTCGGATTGTCCCAGAGTGACGCTCGGTTCGGTATGGATGACGCCGGTGCCGAGAGTGAAGAAGGGTGATGCACGCCACTCGGGGATGAAAACATGCGTGAGCCCGAGGGTGCCGATATAGCTATTGGAGAACTCGCCCAGCACGTGCGAAGCGCCAAGCTCGAGCGAGAGCTGCGAATTGAAGGCGAGCGCGCCGTAGATCGATATGACGCTGGCGCCGTCGAAATCGCCGGCCAGGACGCCTGCTTCCCAGCGGTGGTCGGTGAATGCTTCGCGCGAGCCGTCGTTGAAAGCCATCTGCTCGCCATCGGGTTGTAACGTGCGCAGCATCTGGTTTCGATCGACCCAGCCTTCGCGGCGGTCCTCGGTACGAACCTTGAACCAGTCGGTGCGTCGCTTGAGGATCTCGATCGCCGCGCCGCGCTCCACGACGTGAAACACGGGATAACCGCGCCCCGGGCCCGTGTGCAACTCGATGTACGGATCGGCGATGACGGCGTGCGCGTACTTCTCATCAGCACGGGCCTGACCGGCAGGAAGGCAGTACAAAAGTAGTGCGAGGAGCGGAAGCCACCGCATTCCGTCAATTGAGCGGCGCGGCGAAGGGGTTGTTGTAGTACTGGGCACCTATATCCAGCCATTCCGAGAGCAGTCGCTTCTCCGCCGAGGTCAGGAAGTCTCTGTGATCTACCGTGCCCCCGCCCGCATCGAAACGGTCGAAGAACCGCGTTGACGCGCGCGCGCTCCCGGCAGCCATCGACGGACTCACCGGCACCGTCACTTCTGTCGGCAGGCCGGTAACCGGATCGATCGGACCCGGCACCAGGCAGTCCTGGAGCGCGCCCATGTTAAGGCACTGCTCGTTATCCGAAAACAGCAGTTCACGATAAGAGTTGAAATGATCGGCCTGATCGTTGGATACGCCGTCGGACAGGTCGAGCTGCCCTGCCGGTATCTGCGTGGCTGCCATCGCGTCCTTCGGGCCATGGCAAGTATTGCACTTGTGGTTGATGACAACGCCGTTCGCGTCTACATCCGGCATACCGTCATTGTTCGCGTCGACCGTGCGATCGATGCCCCACAGCGGATGGATAATCTTCTCGTAGTTGATCACGGTGCGGCAGCCGCCTGACCAGCCGGCCATGCAGCCGGACGACGTTGGCGCTGCGGTCTTCAGATCACCATAGCGATAGAGGAAACTTGCATCCTTGGGCCGAACCATCGGGTCGGTCCACACGTCGTCGAAGATCACATCGACACTCGGCAAGAGCGCACGACAACTGTCGGTCGCGCAGCTGTTGCGCGACAGGGTTTGCGCCATGGTTTCGCCCATGTCGGCGAACAGTGTCGGCTCGGTGTTCGGGAAGGGCTGACCGGTTGTCGGCGCGCCTGGATTGACGGAGGCGAACAGGTTCGCGCGCCCATGCGAGCTGGTGCTGGTTGGATCATGACAGCCATTGCACTCGAGCACTTCACCGGGGCGAACCTGCAGCCAGTTGTTGTGGCGCGGCCCGATGCGCCGGCCATTGAGATCCAGGATGGAGATGTCCAGAGCAACGTTCGCGGGCACCTTGACGCGCACCGAACCGTCGGGCTGCACTGGCACGTAGCCGAGGATCTCGCGCATGAAATTTACGGTGCCGAACGCGGTATTGCGGAAGTCGAGCACGTCGTCGTCCGGCATCGAAACCGCTTTCTCGATGCGCAGGAAACGGGCAGGGCGCTGGTCGGCGGTCGTGACCCCGGGGTTCCTCAACGTCGTGATGCCACCCGGCGCCGTATCCACACCGTCGATGTCGTACACGCTGCGGATGTGCAGGATGCCGACACCTTCGCTGACGAGCGTCGAATCCAGATCAACACCCGATACCTTGTCCAGGATGACCGGCGGGAGCGTCCGCGCCTGCATGGTGACGACGTCGTTGATGATCACTCCTTCTTCAGGAGGCACGACCGGGATCTGCGTATCGCGATCCTGGTCGTAGATCCAGATGCCGTACAGCGGCGGCGCCGGCAGCGTCGCCGGATTGGCGAGCCGATCCGGCGTGCATGGCACGATCACGTTGTTCTCGAGAACGCGGCACAGGCTCCAGCTGACGAGCATGCGATTGGTGCCGTCGGTGAGCGGATAGACGCTGCTGAACAGCCCACCCTCTGATGGGCGAGTCGGATCGGTCTGCACTTCATTCACCGTGGCCGGCTCCTGCGCCGGACCCGACAGCACGCCGACGTTGGGCAAGGTCGGCTGCGTGTTCTCGACGTAATTGGTCGTGTCGATGCTGATGATATCGCCGCCGAACAATGTTCCGGAGAACGGCCGGATCAGCGACATGACGCGGCCATTGACGAGCTGGCGCGCCTGGAGGAATTGCACCGGCCCGGTCGTATTGACGAGCTGGTGGCTCTGCTTGCCGTAGAGCAGTTCGAGACCCGTGCCATCCGGATTCACGCGATAGAGGTTCATCGCATCGTTATTCGGAGCGTGATCCCAGCGCGTGAATACCACCTGTCCATTGGCGAGCACCGACGGATCCATGTCGTTACTCTGATTGAAGGAGATCTGGTGAATGTCGCTGCCGTCCGCGTTCATGACGTGCAGCACGAAGGCGTCCTGGTTGCGATCCTCATCCTGCGCGGCGAACTGCGGCTTGCCCTCATCAAGGAGGAGCGCGCGTGACTGGCGCTGGCGAGTGGAGGAAAAGACGATGCGGCCGTCGGGCAGGTAATGTGGTGCGACATCGTGGCCCTCGCTTGCGACCGTATCGGAAGGAATCACGCGCCGCAGCGTGTCGCTGGGATGGTCGTACTCCCAGATCGCCCACTTGGGCAGATCCTCTTCATTCGCATCCTCGTCGAATGGCCCGCGCATCGCGAACAGCAGTTTCGTGCCGTCGTACGAAGCCTCGACGTCGCGTACGTCCCACTGCTCGGTATCGCCGGTGATGCGCTGAGTGATGTTGTGCTCAGGGGCACTCGGCGCCGCACGGTCCCTTAGATAGAGGTCGGCGTCCACGTTGAAGGTGCGCAGGACCTTGGCGTTGTCCTCGAGCTGCATCGCCATCGGGTCGGCGGGAAGCGTGCGCTTCACGTATGCGAGCGCAAAATCGACCGTCGCCGGGTCGGGGCCCTGGCCGCTGCCAAGACTTGGCCCACCGCCGCCGCCACTGCAAGCGGTGAGCGCCAGCGCGCAAACTGCAAGTGCCACGGCCCTGACCGCGGCGTGTACCGTCGTCGGCGCGTCGTTTCGCTTGCTGTGCCTGATCATCATGTCATCCCCGGATCCTTGAGCCGGATCCGCCTCCGCCTCGCCCATGTCGGGCGGGCTTCTTTACTCAATCACTGTGCACCTGCCCGCGCAGCGCGTGAACGTCATCACAGTTTCCAAAAGTACTTGCACTCGACTTTGCTCATGAAGTGCTCCGACTACGCAACGTAATGCGCTCGGAGCCACCGTGCGCGCTTCACGTTGTGACTCACATCACGCGTGCCGGAGCATGCTTGCGCACTTTCAAGATGTGCTCCAGACACTATAAAAACAGCCATTTCCTCACTCTTGTGGTGCACGCGGAAACAGCATCACCCGCAGCGGTGCATGCCAATGCTTATACACGCGCGTGACGTGCTGCGTAATGTCGCCAGTGGGAGACGTCGGTGTACTGAGACATTACGGCGAGCATCAACCGCTGCGTATATTGCCGCCCGACGCGAAGCCACTTCAGTGGACTTGGGATGAAGTCATGCACACGAGGACGCCCATGAACACGGCGAGACAACGCCCGACGCGGCGCGCAGCCGCGACCAGCGCAGCCCTGGCAGGCTGCCTGCTGACAATCGTGACCGCGACTGCGGTTGCAGGTCCGCGCGAACAGGCGAAGCGCATGCACGACCGGCTGGTCGGCACGCCGCCGAGCGACACCGTGCTCAACCAGATGGAGGCGGACATCGTAGGAGGCAGTGCGCTCAACGCGGCGTTGCGCGCGATTGATCCCATGAGTCCGACCTCAAGCGCGTTCTACTCGGTCACGCTCAAGAATTTCGCGACACCTTGGACCAATCGCGACCAGACAGTCTTTGCACCGCTCAACGATTACACCGCCACCGTCATCGGCATGGTGCGCGACGACGTGCCGTTCAACCAGGTGCTGTCGGCCGACATTCTCTATACGGGGCAGGGCATCTCGCCCGCCTTTTCGCCGGCCAACAACCTCCACTACCAGGCGATGGAAGATCAGAACGCAGACCTCAGGACCGTGCTGAGCCAGCAGATGCAGTCGGCGCTGACAGGGATTCCTGCGGCCGCGACTGCCGGCGTAATAACGAGCCGCGCAGCATCGGAGGCGTTCTTCATCGCTGGCACCAACCGCGCGATGTTCCGCTTCACACTCATGAATCACCTGTGTCATGACCTCGAGCAGATTCATGACACCTCGCGCCCGCCGGATCGTATCCGCCAGGACGTGAGCCGCAGCCCCGGCGGCGACAGCCGCATCTTTCTGAACAACTGTATTGGCTGCCACAGCGGCATGGACCCGATGGCGCAGGCTTTCGCCTTCTATAACTACGACGAGACTTCTGGCCGGCTTGTTTACACGCCCGGGCAGGTGCAGCCGAAGTACCTCATCAACATGGACAACTTCAAGCCGGGTTACGTCACGCCTGACGATCACTGGGATAACCGCTGGCGGCAGGGGCCGAATGCACTGCTCGGCTGGTCGTCAACATTGAGCGGCAGTGGCGACGGCGCCAAGTCACTGGGCCAGGAATTCGCGGGCAGCGAAGCCTTCGCACAGTGCCAGGTCGAAAAAGCATTCCGTAACGTCTGCTTCCGCGATCCGAGCGATCAGACCGATCGCAACGAGGTCGGGCGGATTGTCGGCGTCTTCAAGGCGAACAACTACAGCTTGAAGCGCGTGTTCGCCGAAGCAGCCGTCTACTGCAAAGGCCAGTGAGGGAGAGGACCATGAGCTCATCGGTCATCAGGACTCAGGATTTTCCGGCAGCGCGGATGCGGCGCGCCGGTTTCCTCGTCGCGCTCACGGCACTTGCGCTCTCGGCATGCAGCGGTGGCGGCCCGGAAACCGTAGTCAACCCGGTTACCACTCCGCCTAATCAGCCGACGTATTCGGGTCCGCCGCCCGCGACTGCGGACGTGCAGGCGTTTCGCATCAACCTTTGGGAAAACATCAAGGCGACGAATCGCTGCGGCCAATGCCACACCGTGGGTGGCCAGACTCCGATGTTCGCGCGCCCGGATGACGTGAATCTCGCTTACGACGCGGCCAACACGGTCGTGAATCTGACCGATCCTTCGCAGTCGCGCATGGTGCTGAAGGTCGGCGGAGGTCACAACTGCTGGCTCGGCTCGGCCTCCGCCTGCGCGGACATTCTGACCACCTGGATCACCAACTGGGCGGGCGCTGCCGCGGGTGGCGGAACGCAGATCAAGCTGCTACCCCCGCCGCTGAAGGACGTGGCCGCGAGCCGCAATTTCCCCGCGACGCCGCCCGCAGCCTATGCAGGCGTGCACGATCTGCTGACGCAGTTCTGCTCACGCTGCCATACTTCGGATGCGGTAACACCTCAATCACCATTCTTCGCGGCCGCGGACATTGACGAGTCCTATGCTGCGGCGAAGACCAAGATCAACCTGGACAATCCTGCACAATCGCGCCTGGTGGTGCGTCTGCGCGATGAGTTCCACAACTGCTGGGCCATTCCGGCCGGCGGCGCCCCCGACTGCCCGGGCAGTGCGAGCCGCATGCAGACCGCAATCGAAGCGCTGGTCGCACAGATCCCGCTCACGCAGATCGATCCTGCGCTGAAAATCAGCAAGGCACTCACTCTTTATGACAGCACCGTCGCGAGCGGCGGCAGCCGCTTCGACGGCAACGCGATTGCCAAGTGGGAGTTCAAGACCGGCAGCGGCGCGACCGCCTACGACACCAGCGGCGTCGAACCCGCGCTCAACCTGACGCTCTCCGGTGATGTCACCTGGGTCGGCGGCTGGGGTATCAACGTCAAGACTGGCGGCAAGGCGCAGGGTGCTACCGGCACCAGCAAGAAGCTGCACGACCTGATCACCGCGACCGGTGAGTACAGTATCGAAGCGTGGGTTGCGGCTGCCAACGTGATGCAGGAGGACGCGAACATCGTCAGCTACTCCGGTGGCAACATGGCGCGCAATTTCACGCTGGCGCAGCAACAGTACCAGCTCGACTTCGCGAATCGCAGCTCGGCGACGGATGGCAACGGTACGCCCTCGCTGGTGACCGATGCGGACGATGAAGACCTGCAGGCGACGCTGCAGCACATCGTCGTTACTTTCGATCCGGTCAATGGCCGGCGCGTCTATGTCAATGGCGAAGATACGGGCGATCGCGATGCCGCGGGCAATGCGAGCCTGAGCGATTGGGACGATACCTTCGCCTTCGTGCTCGGCAACGAAGTGTCCGGCAATCGCCAGTTCACGGGTCTTTACCGCCTGGTGGTGATCCACAACCGCGTGCTGACCCCGGCGCAGATCCAGCAGAACTTCGCGGCCGGTGTCGGCGAGCGTTATTTCATGTTGTTCAGCGTCTCGCACCTCGTCAACGTGCCGCAGAGCTACATCATGTTCGAGGTGAGCCAGTACGACAGCTACAGCTACCTCTTCAACAAGCCGACCTTCATCAGCCTCGACCCGAGTGCGACGCCAGGCGGCAGCATTCCGCTCCAGGCGATGCGCATCGGCGAGAACGGCATCGAGCTGCCGGTGGGGCAGGCCTATCGAACGCTCGATACCGCGATCAGTGATTCGCTGTACACGCCCGCGACCGGTCAGCCGCTCGCGAGCATTGGAACCATCGTGTCGCTCGAGAAGGGTCCGGCGGATGACCTGTTCTTCCTGAGCTTCGATGTGCTCGGCACCAACACGAACGTGAGGACCGAACCAGCGCCGCTGACCCCGGCTCCGCCCGCCCCGGTGCCGCGTCCGTCCGATATCGGCGTGAAGACCTTCGACGAGATCAACGCGTCGATGGCCGCGCTCACCAGTGTGAGTCCGAATGCCGTCAAGCAGACCTACGACACTGTGAAGCAGCAGTTGCCGACGGTAGAGAGCATCCAGGGCTTCCTGTCCGCCCATCAGGTGGGCATCGCCCAGCTTGCGATCGCGTACTGCAACACCCTGGTTGACGACACGGGTCTACGCGCCAGCTACTTCCCGGGCTTCAACTTTAATGGCTCGCTGTCGAGCCAGCCGGAGCGCGACCAGGTGATCAATCCGCTGGTGAGCCGCGTAATCGGCACCGGCCTGGCGTCGCAGCCGAATCCGACCGATGTGCACACTGAGCTCAACAACCTGATCGGGCGCCTGTGCCCGAGCGGTTGTACTCCGCCGCGTACGGCGACGGTCGTGAAGGCCACTTGCGCCGCGGCCATCGGCAATGGCGCCGCACTGATCCAGTAACTGGTCGAACCCTCGGGTTCGAGGAACTAGAGAGAGCAATCATGAGCAAGAGATACGGAAAGCGCCGGCCGTTGGGACTGAATGAGCCGCTCAAGCATCCGGATCACAGGCGGCCGGTGACCCGTCGCGATTTCATCTCGCAGGGATTCATGACGGGTGCGGCGACCGTGATGGCGCCGGCGGCGCTCGGCTTGCTTCTGAATCCGCGCCTCGCGCGCGCGCTATCGCCGGACGTCAATCCGGGCAATCTCTGCAACATTCAGCAGGGCGCGGGCAAGATTCCATTCATTTGCTTCGATCTCGCGGGCGGCGCAAACATCGCAGGGTCCAATGCGCTCGTGGGCCAGCAGGGTGGTCAGCTCGATTTGCTGTCCACCGCCGGCTATTCGAAGCTCGGCCTTCCCGGGAACATGACCCCCGCGAGCTCGGTGACCAATTTCATCGATCAGCGGCTGGGGCTTGCGTTCCACACTGACAGCGCGTTCCTGCGCGGCATGATGACCAAGCTCAGCGCCGCGGCCATAGCGGGCACCAATGGTGCGGTGATTGCGGCACGTTCTGAAAACGATACCGGCAACAACCCACACAATCCCATGTATGGCATCGCCAAGGCCGGTGCCAACGGACAGCTGCTCACTCTCATTGGGTCGCGCAACTCGGATTCGGGTGGCAACTCAATGGCGCCCGCGATGATGCTCGATCCCAAGATACGGCCGACGAAGGTGGATCGCACCACGGATGCGACCGGCCTGGTGGACACGGGACAGCTCGCTACGTTGCTGCCCCCGGCGGATACGGTGGCGGTAATGGAGTCGATGGCGCGCCTCAGCGTCAGCAAGCTTGGTGTCGTGGATACCCAGCTCCCGGCACTACAGGATGCCGACACCAAGAAGCTGGTGCGCTGCGGCTATGTGAAGGCCGCGGATCTCACCGAGCAGTTCAGCAGCCCGGCGGCAATCAACCCAGTGGCCGACCCGGACATCAAAGGTGCTGGCGGCATCTTTACAGATGCGGAGTTCGACTCTGACGAAGAATTCGAGAAGACGGCCGCGGTGATGAAGCTGGTCATCAACGGCTTCGCCGGCGCCGGCACCATCACGATGGGCGGCTTCGACTACCACACCGGCGATCGTTCCACCGGCGAGGAGCGTGATTTCCGTGCCGGGGTCTGCATGGGCGCGTGCCTGGAATATGCAGCGCGCCGCGGCAAGCCGCTGATGGTCTATGTTTTCAGCGATGGCTCGCTTTCCAGCAACGGTATGATCGACAGTTCCACCGGTGGACGCGGCAAGGGTGTCTGGACCGGAGATAACCAGTCGACTGCGGCATCAATGATCCTGGTCTTCAATCCGGCCAGTCGTCCAACGTTGTTCGGCAGCGGCGCGGCTACCGGCAAGCAGATTGGCTACTATCGCGCGAGTGGCGACGTTGAGACTGCATCACACCCCGGCGCGAATGCAGTCAACCTGCTGGTGGAAACTGTGATCCTGAACTACATGGCACTGCACGGTGAGCAGGGCCAGTTTCCGACGCTCTTCCCGAGTCACGGTCTGGGGAGCACGACGCTGCGCGACAGCCTCACGGCGTTCAATCAGATCGTCAACGGCACGATCGGCGGCTGAGTTACTCGGTTCACCTCCGTCTGACAGCGGCTCCAACAGCGGCCCTTCGCATCCGCAGGTCGCTGTATTCGCTGCGTTTGTCGCTAAGCAGCGACGGCGGGATTGTGCGCGCGGTCGCGTATTATGTTCGCCCGGCGTGTAAGCTCCCTCACTCGCGTGCCGGAGGCTGAAATCAGCGAGATGGTGCGGATGTATTCGTTTCGAAATTCACTCACTGCGCGGACCAAGCGTTTCTTACCAAGAACGGGCAACTGTGTTCGCACGGCTTGCGCAATCGTGCTCCTCGGTCTGGTGCTCGATTCGCACGATGCCCGTGCCGACCTTGCCGGAGCCACGGCTCCGGATTTCGTACTGAAGAGCCTCGCAGGCGCGAACCTGCGTCTGTCGGAATACCTCGGCGAAGTGGTCATGCTGAACTTCTGGGCGAGCTGGTGCGGCTCGTGCCGCCAGGAGATGCCACAGCTCGACCGTCTCTATGCCACGTATCGCAGCGCCGGGTTCGTCGTGCTCGGCATCAACGTCGATGACGACGCCTCGCGCGCTGTCGATGTGGCGCGCGCGTTGAACGTGACCTACCCGGTGATGCTCGATCCCGACAAGAGCGTCGCGCCCAAGTACCTCCTGGGCGAGCTGCCTATGAGCGTGCTCATCGATCGTGCCGGCATCGTGAGGTACGTGCACAGCGACTACCAGGCAGGCAAGGAACAGCCTTACCTAGCGGAACTGCGCCGTCTCCTGAACGAGTAGACACTGTCTTGCAACAGTCCTGAAATCTCATCGATGAGGTGCCGGAAGTGCGATCGCGCAATGATTCCTTACGTGGAGACCGCGGTGTGCGGCACCTGAGAAGGCTGTGGCGCGTCAGCGTCGCGTCGTTGGCACTGCTGTGCGCGGCTGCATCAGCCGACGAGGCTGCGCCGGCCGTGAACCCGCCCGCAGCCACGCCACCTGCTGCTCAGACTGAGGGCGCCGTGCCGGGCGATTTCAAAAGCCTCGATCAGGAGGTGCAGGCGCTCAAGACCGACGTCGTCGAGCTCAACAAGGATCTGTTCGTGCTCGAAGAAGAGCTGCTGTTCCCGGCGAACACCCAGATCGCAGTTTTCGTCTCTCTCGATGTCGGGGATTTTTTCGCCGTCGATTCCGTGACCCTCAAGATCGATGATGATGAAGTTGCCAACTACCTCTATACGCAACGCGAAGCCGAAGCGCTGATGCGCGGCGGCGTACACCGCGTGTATCTCGGCAATCTCAAGGTCGGCAAGCACGAGCTGGTCGCCTTCTTCACGGGCAAGGGCACGCATGAGCGCGACTACAAGCGTGGCGCGACAGTCAAGTTCGAAAAGAGCATCGGCGCCAAGTATGTCGAGCTCAAGATCAGCGACCGGGTGCGCAAGATGCAGCCCGAATTCGTCATCAAGGAGTGGGAGTAGGGCGTGCGCTTGCGGCGCGCAAGCATTGTGGCGCTCGCCGTGTGGGCGCTGGCCAGTCGCGTCGGCGCCGCAGAGGAGCCGGGCGCAGCTGCTGCGCCCGCGGCCGCTACGCCCGCCGCCGCTACGCCGCCGAGCGGCACACTGGCACCGACTACGATCAAGGATCTGTATTACGGCGACGTACTCTTCTATTTCTACCAGGACGATTACTTCAATGCCCTGACCCGCTTGCGTGCCGCGCAGGACAAGGGTCGGGTTTCACACCACGCGGATGAAGCCGAACTGCTTCTTGGCGGACTCTATCTGTCCTACGGCGAGCATCTCGAGGCGGGCAAGATTTTCGAGCGGCTGCTGGCGCGTAACGTCTCTCCTTCCGTCGCCAACCGCGCCTGGTTCTACCTTGGCAAGGTCTGGTACCAGCGCAGCTACTGGTCACAGGCCGAGGGCGCGCTGCGCAAGGTCAAAGGTGAGCTTCCGCCCCGGCTGGAAGCCGAGAAGCGCAACCTGCTCGCGCAGGTGCTGATTCAGCAGGGCCGCTATGACGATGCGATCGCCGAGCTCAACGGCTGGCGCGGCCCGCCGGACTGGACCGCGTACGCGCAATTCAACCTTGGCGTCGCGCTGGTCCGCAAGGGACGGATGAATGATGCGGCGACGATGCTCGATGGCGTCGGCCGGATGCAGACCAGCGACGAGGAACTGCTCGCGCTGCGTGACAAGGCGAACCTGGCGCTCGGCTATGCATACCTGCAAACCGATCAGGCCGCCAATGCGAAGCCGGTTCTGCAGCGAGTGCGGCTGCAGGGTGCGCAGTCCAACAAGGCACTGCTGGCAGTCGGTTGGGCCGAGTCGGCCGAAAAGAATTATCGCGAGGCGTTGGTGCCGTGGATGGAGCTGCACCGGCGCAATCTTCTCGATGCCGCGGTCCAGGAGTCATACCTGGCCGTGCCGTTTGCGTTCGCGAAACTCAATGCCAATGCGCAGGCCGCCGATTACTACAACACCGCGATCCTTTCGTACTCGGACGAATCGGCTCGCATCGACGAGTCGATCGTGGCGATCCGCAACGGGAAACTGCTCGATACGCTGCTCACACACGATCGCGCGGGCAACCAGGGCTGGTTCTGGCAACTGGAAAATCTGCCGCAGGCGCCGGAGTCGCGCTACCTGTATCACCTGCTTGCCGGCAACGAATTCCAGGAGGGGCTCAAGAATTATCGCGACCTGAATTTCATGCAGCGTAATCTCGCGGAATGGTCGCGGAGCCTGGTCGCGTTCGGCGACATGGTCGATACGCGCCAGGCCGCGTACGCTCAGCGTCTGCCCAAGATCGATGCCAGCCTCGCTGGCGTGGATCCGAAGGAGTTGCAGGGCAAGCGTGTCGAGCTCGAATCCCGGCTCAGTTCAGCGGAGCACTCTGGCGATGTGGTCGCCCTTGCGACGGCTCACGAGCAGGAGATGTGGTCCAGGATCCTGAGCCTCGAGGATACACTCGCGGCGCAGATTGACGATCGCTCGCTCGATGAAACACGCGACAAAGTGCATTTGCTGAAGGGCGTGCTGTCCTGGCAGCTCAACGAAAGCTACAAGGCGCGCATCTGGACTACGCGGCGCAGCCTGAAGGACCTCGATCTGGCGCTGCGCGAAATGGAAAAGCGCTGGTTACGCGTTCAGCAGGCGCGCGACAGTTTCCCGAATGACACCGCCGGATTTGCCACGCGCGTTGCAGCACTGAAGCCGCGCATCGATGCTCTCAACACACGACTCGCCGCCGCGGGCCGTGCGCAGGGCAACTACCTCGCGGGAATCGCCATCAACGAGCTCGAAGCGCAGAAGGAACGTCTCGCGAGCTACCAGGTCCAGGCCCGCTTTGCGCTCGCGACCATCTACGACCGTGCCGCCAACTCGGGAGGCACGCCGTGAAACGGCTGGTTGCGGCACTCGTGGGCTGCGCCGCGCTACTGGCGGCGACGACCGCCTGGTGTGGCAAACCCAAGCCCGCGCAGCCGACGATCGGGGATCTTTCCGGCCGCCAGGTGGAGGTGCACACTGACAAGCCCGTCGATGCGGGGTCGACCCGCGCGATGGAGAACTATCGTGAATTTCTCAACCTGAAATCCAACGATCCGGCGTTGCGCGCCGAGGCGATGCGTCGGCTGGGTGACCTCAATCTGGAAGCCAGCGAAATCGAGCGCGGCGAGCGCGAGCTGACATCCGCTGACGCGATGCAGTCGGGCGAGGCGATCAAGCTCTACACTTCGCTCCTCGAATCGTATCCAGAGTATCGTCAGAGCGACGGCGTGCTCTATCAGCTCGCGCGCGCCTACGAGAGCAACGGACAGCCTGAGCAGGCCTTGGATGCACTCGATCGGTTGGTGAACCGCTTCGGTTCCAGCGCCCTGATCGATGAGGCTCAGTTCCGCCGCGGTGAGATCCTGTTCAGCGCCAAGCGCTATCCGGAGGCCGAACGTGCCTACGCGGAAGTCATCCGGCGCGGCCCGCAATCCACGTTCTTCGAGCAGAGCCTGTACAAGCACGGCTGGTCGTTGTTCAAGCTGGCGCGTAGTGACGAGAGTCTCAGCTCGTTCGGCCAGCTGCTGGACCGCAAGCTGATCGATCCGAAGGATCCCAACAAGGTCGTGGACATGCAGACCTTGACGCGTCCCGAACGCGAGCTGCTCGAGGACACGTTGCGCGTCATGAGCATCACGTTTTCGTACCTGGATGGCGCGCAGTCAGTGGATGAATTCGTGGCGAAGCGTGGCAGCCCCCGCTACTCGTACCTGCTCTATTCGTCGCTCGGTGACCTCTACATCACCAAGGAGCGCTACCAGGATGCGGCGCAAACCTACGAGGCCTTCGTCAAGCGCGATCCCATCGATCCGAACGCGCCGCTCCTGCAGGTGCGCGCGATCGAGGCGTATCGCAAGGGCGGGTTCGCTTCGCTGGTCCTTTCGGGCAAGGAACAGTTCCTCGAGCGCTATGGCTTCGGCTCGCCATTCTGGGCCGGCCGCGAGCGCGCCCAGTTTCCTGCGGTCGTGGCTGAGCTCAAGAGCAGCGTGAAGGAGCTCGCCCAGTACCACCATGCCGAAGCGCAGAAGAACAAGAAGGCCTCGGAATACATGCTCGCGGCGCGCTGGTATCGCAGTTATCTCGACTGGTTCCCGAATGAACCCGAGTCGGCAGACAGCAACTTCCTGCTGGCAGAAGTGCTGTTTGAAGCGCACCAGTATCGCGATGCGACCAAGGAATACGAGCGTACTGCGTACGCTTATCCATTTAACGCCCGTTCGGCGGAGGCCGCGTACGCTGCTTTGCTGAGCTACGATGCGTATGAGAAGCAACTCACCGATCCTTCGCAGGCAGCCGAGAAGCAGGCGTGGCACGCCGCGAGCGTCGAGAGCGGCCTCAAGTTTGCGACCACGTATCCCCAGCACAAGGAAGCCGCGACCGTTCTCACGCGCACGGCTCGTGAGCTGTTCGAGATCAAGGATCTGGACCGCGCGGTCGAGACCGCGCAGCGCGTCTTAGCACTGCAGCCGCCAGTCGATGCAACCAAGCAGCGCACTGCGCTGACGGTCATCGCTCACTCACGCTTCGACCAGGGACGTTACGCGGAGGCTGAGACCGCCTATGTCCAGTTGCGTGCCGTGATCCCACCGGGAGACAAGGAGCAGAAGGAAATCACCGAGAAGCTCGCGGCTGCGGTCTACAAGCAGGCCGAGGCCAAGAAAGCTGCCGGGAATTCCGTCGGCGCGGTGGACGATTTCCTGCGTGTGGCACAGGTCGCGCCCGATTCGAGCATTCGACGCAACGCCGAGTACGACGCGGCTGCTGCCCTGGTGACGATGAAGGCCTGGCCACGGGCAATCGAAGTGCTGGAGAATTTCCGGCGCAATCATCCGCAGGATCCTCTCAATGCCGAGGCGACGCGCAGCCTCGCCGTTGCGTACACGGAAACGGGACAAGCGGCGCGCGCCGCTGCCGAATTCGAGCGCATTGCCGACACGCCGACCGAAACCGTCGAGTTGCGCCGCGAAGCGCTGACACGCGCTGCGGATCTGTATCAGAAAGCGAACGATCGCGGTGGTGCGATTCGCAGCTACACGAAGTTCGTGGAGCGCTTCCCGGCGCCGCTCGATCCGGCGATGGAAGCGCGCCAGAAACTGGTCGACATGGCGGCCGCAACGCACGACATCAAGGAACGCGACCGTTGGCTGCAGAACATCATTGATGCGGACCGCGCCGCCGGTGCGGCGCGCACCGAGCGCAGCAAGTATCTCGCCGCGAAGGCGACGCTGGTATTTGCAGAACCTGCGGGCGCCGCGTTCGCGCTCATCAAGCTGAGCGCGCCGCTCAAGAAGAATCTGGCGCTCAAGAAGGATGCGATGGAACGGGCTCTCAACGCCTATGGCAAAGCCGCTCAATACGGGGTCGCCGAAGTGACGACCGCGGCAACCTACCAGATGGCGGAGCTGTATCGCACGCTCGCCAAGGACCTGATGGAGTCCGAGCGCCCGAAGAACCTGGGCGCGGATGAGCTTGAACAATACAACGTCCTGCTCGAGGAGCAGGCGTTCCCGTTTGAAGAGAAAGCGATTTCGATCCACGAGGCGAATGTCGCGCGCGCCAGCGAAGGTGTGTACGACGAATCGGTGCGCAAGAGTTTCGAGGCGCTGGCAAAGCTCAAGCCGGCGCGCTATGCAAAGGCGGAAATCAGTGCGGAGTTCGTCAAGGAATTGCGCTGAAGCGCTGAGCCTTGTGCTCGCGCTTTGCATCGCCGGCTGCGCCAGCACGCCACCGGCGCCGAAGCCCGTGGCTGAGCCCGCGCAAGCAACGGCAGCACCGGCAGAGCCCGTGATTCCCGAGCGCGCGAACCAGCAATTCGCGCAGGCGGTGGCGCTGCTTCAGGCCGGCAAATTGACTGATGCAGAGCTCGAACTGAAGCAACTTACCCTGGCGTACCCCGAATACCCCGGGCCGTACGTGAACCTGGGCCTGCTCTATGAGCGCGCTGGCAAGTACGCGGAAGCGGAGCAGGCGCTGCGCCAGGCGACGCAGAAAGGCATGCCCAGCGCGCTGACCTATACCGAGCTCGGCATCGTCTATCGCCAGCTCGGCCGCTTCAAGGACGCCGAAAGCGCCTATGGCGAGGCCATCAAGATCGACCCGACCTACGCGCCCGCTCACTTGAACCTGGGCGTGCTCTGCGATCTGTACTTGCAGCAACCGCAGCGAGCACTCGAAGCCCTCGAGCGCTACATGGAGTTGTCGGGGAACAGCGACAAGCGTGTTGCGACCTGGATCGCGGAACTCAAGGCACGCGTCGGCTCCAATCCACAGCCGCAGACTGCCGAGGCTTCACCATGACTGGCCCACGTAGCGCAATCCTTGCGGGCACGTTGTTGTCCGCGTTCGTCGCCTCGGCGCAGACCGTGCCGCCGGCTGACGAGCGTGAAGCGGTGATGCCACAAGCTGACACCAGCATGCCGTCGCCGGCCGAGACACGGCCCGCGGCCGACAAAGCAACGCCTGCAGCGCCCGAGAGTCCTCCGGCAACCGCTCCTGCCACTGATGGCGCGCCCGTCGACGGGAAACCTGCCCCACGCGGCTCGCAGTTCAAGACGGTCGATCGACTCGAGTTGGAAGGCTCCTCGATCACCGGCAACCGCGAATTGCCGAAGGTGCTCTACATCGTGCCGTGGAAGAAGGCCGATCTCGGCGATCTCATCGGTCGCCCTGCAAACAGCCTGATCGATGAAGTACTGGCGCCCGTGGATCGCGATGTGTTCAAGCGTCAGATCGAATACTTTTCAACGCTCAACGGCGAGTCCGCAGCGATATCCGCGCCGACACCCCCGGCGCCAGCGCCTGCACGTTGAGCCGCAGCCACATTCTTGATGAGTCAGTTTTTTGAGAGGAGACCCGCATGGACCTTTATGCCCACATAGTCCGCTTCTTTCAGGGAGGCGGCGCTTTCATGATCCCGATCGCGATCGTCGCCGCCCTGGGATTGGCGATAGCGCTCGAGCGCTACATCTACCTGTCGATCGTGAGCCTGCGCAATCGCAGCCTCTGGAATGACCTGACGCCGCTCCTGGCGCAGGGCGATTTCAAGCGCGCGATTACGATCACGTCCAAGTCGGACGCTGCGATCGGCACGATCCTCAACTATGGCCTGTCGCGTATCCAGTCGGCGCGGCGTCGCGACGATATCGAGAAGGCGATGGAAGAGAGCCTGATGGAAATCGTGCCCCGGCTCGAGAAGCGCACGCATTACCTTGGCACTTTCGCCAACATGGCGACGCTGCTCGGCCTGCTTGGCACCGTTATCGGTCTGATCAGCGCCTTCGCTGCGGTCGCTACCGTGAATCCGGCGGAGAAGGCCAACCTGCTCTCGGCCAGTATCTCGGTGGCGATGAACTGCACCGCGTTCGGCCTGATGGTGGCGGTGCCGCTGGTGCTGACACACGCGGTGTTGCAGACCAAGACCACCGAGCTGGTGGACAGTCTGGAAATGGCCTCGGTGAAGTTCCTGAACAGCGTCACCGAGCGGCGCGGCGATATTGCGCCGGCTACTTGAGCTTCCAGCCCGCTAAAGGCATCCAGCCATGTATTCGACGCGACAGGCACGCGCGCGGCTGATACGCCGCCTGCGCCGTGGCAACGGCGAGGCCCTGAACCTCGTTCCGATGATCGACATCTTCACGGTGCTCGTGACCTTCCTGCTCATGACGGCGGTGTTCTATCGCACGGTGATCCTCGAGCTCAACCTGCCGACTGCGCAGAACGAGGAGACGCCGCCGCCGACGCTGCAGATCGAAGTACTGGTGCGCAAGGCCAAGATCCAGGTCGCCGATCGGGGAACCGGTCTCCTCCAGGAGTTCCCGAACGGCGTCCAGGGCTATGACCTCCACGCATTGTCGCAATTCCTGCAGCGAGTGAAGGAGCGATTCCCCAGCAAGCTGGACGCGACGATCCTGCTCGAACAGGACATCCCGTATGACACGCTGGTGCAGGTAATGGACACGGTCCGCGTGGTGGAGCAGAAACAAGCCGAGCGCACCGTACAGGCGGAGCTCTTTCCGGAAATCTCGATCGGAGATGCGCCGCTATGAGACTTTCAGGTCGCGCCAAGCGAATGATCATCCACCAGGAGCGCAATCGCGCCGGTGTATCGCTGAACCTCATCCCGATGATCGACATCCTGAGCGTGATGGTGTCGTTCCTGCTCGTGTACTCGACCGAGGTCGAGGTGTTGCAGAACACCAAGGGCATCGAGATCCCGGAGTCGGTCGCGGAGCAAAAGCCGCGCGAGACGGTCGTGATCATGATCACGCGCGATGAGCTGCTGGTACAGGGCCAACCGATCGCGCGGATCGCCGACATCGAAAAGATGGATGGCACGATCATCGCGCCGCTCAAGTCGGCGCTCGAGCGTCCCACCGTCGCCATGCCGCGCCGGGTTCTCGAACGCGACATCGCGAATCGTGAGCTCACGATCATGGGCGACAAGGTGGTGCCCTACAACGTGCTCAAGAAAGTGATGGCGACCTGTACCGACGCGAACTTCGGCCGCATCTCCCTCGCGGTGCTGCAGAAAGACAAGCCGGTTGCGATCGCGCAGAGCCAGTAACGGGGCGTAGTAACAGTGCTCAGACCGTTCTACCGCGAATTCGAGCTTCCCTGGAGCGTCAACGACGAGGATCGGGAGCGCTTCAAGAAGATCCTGTTGTGGGTGATGGGCCTCGTGCTGCTGCTCATGATCGTGATTCCACTGTTGCCGACGCCGGAGCGCAAGGAGGCCACCGAGGAGCAGGTGCCGCCACGGCTTGCCAAGCTGATGCTGGAGAAGCGCGAACCGCCGCCGCCTCCACCGCCTCCGAAGGAGGAGCCGAAACCTGAGGTCAAGAAGGAACCAAAGCCTGAGCCCAAGCCAGTTGATCGGCAGCAGGAGGCGCGCAAGAAGGCAGCGGTCGCCGGGCTCCTGCCCTTCAAGGATGAGCTGGCAGATCTGCGCGACAATCGCATGGTCGACATCGCCACCGCCAACCGGCCGCTCACCGATGTCGTGCATGCCGGCGATATGGCGCAGCGCTCCTTGATCACCTCGAAAGTGGGCCAGGGGAGCGGGGGCATCAATACCGCGCAGTTGAGTCGCGGATTCGGCGGTGGCGGCGGCGGCCTCGCGGGACGCTCCACGACCACCGTCTCGAGCGGCATCGGCAGCGGCGAACCGAAGGCGGTGCGCAGCGGCAGCGGACAGAAAGCCTCGCGCAGTCGTGAAGAGATCGAGCTGGTGTTCGATAAGAACAAGGGCGCGATCTATGCACTGTACAACCGCGCGTTGCGCGACAACCCGGCATTGCAAGGCAAGGTCGTGCTCGAGCTCACGATCGCACCCTGGGGCGAAGTCACCAATTGCCGCGTGGTGTCGAGCGACCTCAACGACCCCGACCTGGAACGCAAGCTCATCACGCGGGTGAAGCTGTTCCGTTTCGAGGACCGGGATGTCGAAGCTGTCACCACTACCAAGCCGATCGACTTCTTCCCTGCGTAAGCAAGGCAGGCACGCGAGCCATGCGCCCATCGGTACTGCTGCTGATCACCCTGGTAGCGGCGGCTGGGTATGCAGCTGACCTGCTGTCGGCGATCAGGCTGGCGGACACGATCATCACGGGTGAACGGCGTATCGCCATCATCGAAACGAGTCACGGCGAGCAGCGCTTCATCACCGAGGGTGAGAAGATCGCCGGATGCCTGGTGAAGCATATCCGTGTCGATGGGGTGGACCTGGAGTGCCGCGGCAGGGCGCGGTCACTCGGGTTCGCAGGCCGGGCGCGCAACGCCGCAGCGCAGCCGGCGGACAGGGCGGACTTTGTGTCGATTTCCTGAGCCGCTCATCGCCCGACGAGCGCACATTGCGGCGAGCCGAGTCAACCAATAATAATGTATCGAGCGGGGGAATCGCGTGAACATCCAGTCTGAGATCGAATACTTCAGCGAGCTGACGGCCATCGACAAGGGCCGCTTTCTGTCATTGCTCATGCATGAGCTGGCGGAGGAAGCCAAGGGAACATACGGGCCTGGCGCCGAGCAGGTGAGCGATGGTGCACATCTGCGCTTCATCAACGAGCTGCAGCACCGGCTGAGCCGGCTCGTCTACCAGTTGCTGGGTGAAGACCCTTCGCGGCCGGCTGACGATGTCGTGGTGCGCATGCTGCTGTCGCCGCGTGCGGACAAGACTGCGGAACGATTCATCGCCAGCGCCTATCGGCGCGTGTTGCAGGGCTTCGACCGCCACGATACGACGGTCCTTTTGAATCAATAAGGATCAGGGGCCAGGCCGGGGCGCTACGGCACGGCGCGGGACTCCAGCACGAAGACGCGGCGCGCCAGGGGAGATTCAAGAGTAGCGCGCTCGTAGAAGCGCGCCAGCAGCCCGGCCTCGAACAGAACAGGGTTCGCGACAACGAACTGCTCCCACGAATCCGCGGGGTTGAGTGCCCGATGCGTCTGCAGCAGAGACATGTAGGCAACCGTGACGGTCTCATGGTAGCGCTCGGGCTGCCCATGGCTCGCCGCATAACGCTGCAATGCCTCGCGCATCCGATCGAGCGCGGCGCCAAAGGGCATTCCCTGGAGATAGGTCCACCCGGCACGCAGGTGATCGCGGTGGCGAAAGGCCGCGGCCGGCAAGGTGCAGTTCTCGAGCGCCGCGATGAAGTCCGCGTCTGTCACGTTGCTCTCCGGGCGCGCTCGCGCAGCCGGTGGCTGTCGCCCGCGCGCAGCTCCAGCCCGTAGATTCGCCTGAGATCCCGCACGTGTGTAAGCGTCGCGGCAGCGAAGGGCGCCTTGCCCTCGAGTGCATGCAGGGCGATGCCCTCGATGAGATCGCCGAGACTCATGTCCTTGTACTCGGCCAGCGCCTTCAGGACCTTCAGCAATCGCTTCTCGATGCGGATGCCCGTCTGCACGCGCTCGATGGTCGGTCCGGCAGTGGCAGTCATGGATGGCAACCTGTGTACATATGTACCAAGATACAATACAGGCAGCAGAACCATTTGTCGAGACTGCAGTCCGATCTGGCCGCCGGGTGGGTGTGCCTCGAGCCCGTGGAGCAAATGCGCAGCGACGACGCTTGAGCGTCGGAACGCTCAAGGTCGCGCGCGAACCCTCAGTCCGGGCGGCGATCAGACGCCGATAGGTCACCTTGCCTGCAATGAATCCGGTCTGATCGCTGATCGCCCGGACAGAGGGCATTAGCTACACGAGCCCGAGGCACACCCACCCAGCAACCAGATCGTCCTGCTCTAGCCAAAGAGGCGCAGCCGCCAGATCTTTGCTCTCAACTTCGGACGAGACGGACATTGCGGTCGGGGGGATTGTGCCAACTCGGGCGAGCAATGTTTGCGGGGATACATCTTCAGATAGCACCGTCATCGAGCGTGATCAGCCCGGAGTTGGCACAACCCCCCACCCAATGGCCGGCTCGGACTGCTCTTTTGCTGTGACCGTGGCATCATGCGCCGCTTCGCCATGCACCGACACGACATCGAATTCGCGCCCAAAGACGCCGCCCTGCGCGAGGACGTGCACGCCCTCGGCGCGCTGGTCGGGGAGATCATTCGCGAGCAGGGTGGAGAACAGCTGTTCGCGATCGTGGAAGAGGACCGCGTGGCGGCCATCGCCCGCCGCGAAGGCGAAGCGGAAGGTGCCCTCGAGCTCACCATCAGGGTGCAGGATCGGCCGCCGGCAATTGCGCGCGACCTGGTGCGGGCTTTCTCGACCTGGTTCCAGGTCGTGAACCTGGCAGAGAAAGTGCATCGCATCCGGCGCCGCCGCCAGTACTTCACCAGCCAGAGCGCACCTCAGCCGCAGGGCGTCGCCGATTGCCTGCTGCGCCTCAAGGAACAGGGGCTATCGCTCGAGCAGGTGATGGAGCTGATCCGCACACTGCGCATCGAGCCGGTATTCACTGCGCATCCGGTCGAGTCCACGCGGCGTACCATGCTGCGCAAGCAGCAACGTATCGCTCAGTTGATGATGCTGCGCCTCGATCCGACGCTCACGCCCCAGGAGCTGGCGAGCGTATGGGGCCGCGTGCGCACGGAAATCACCACTGCCTGGCAGACCGAGGAGCATCCGCGCCTCAAGCTGACCGTCGCGGACGAACGCGAGCACGTCCTGTTCTATCTCAGCGAGATCGTCTATCGCATCGTGCCCGCGTTCTACGAGGAAATCGAAACCTCGCTCCGCAACGTGTTCGGAGCGCCGCCCGACCCGATCGAACTGCCGGCGATTCTCGATTTCGGTTCCTGGGTGGGCGGGGACATGGACGGCAATCCCGACGTGCATGCCAAGACGATCCGTGAAACGCTGGCGCGGCATCAGCAGCTCATCATTTCGAACTACTTCAGCGAAGTGCAGAGCCTCGCGGAGAAGCTCAGCCAGAGCGCGAGCCGCATCAGCATTTCCGCGCCGCTGCAGCAGCGCATCGATGAATATGCAGCGCTACTGCCGGCCGCACAGGCCACCACGCCAGCGCGGCATGACCGCATGCCGTACCGCGTGTTCATGGCGCAGGTCGCCGAGCGGCTGCGCAACACCTACCAGGCCGGGCCCAACCACTACGACAACGCAGGTCAGCTTCTGGCCGACATCGGGCTGGTTGCGTCGAGCCTGCTGGCCAATCGAGGCCGCCACGCGGGCTATCACGCGGTGCGCAGGCTCCAGCATCGCGTGCGCACCTTTGGTTTTCACCTCGCAACACTGGATGTACGCCAGCATCGCGATGTGCACCACGAAGTGCTGGCGCAGGGTCTCGGCGATGAGCAGTGGTTCACGCGCAGTGGCGAAGAACGCCTGGCGCGACTGCGCGTGGCTCTCGAGAAGGATCAAGGCCCGGTCGAAACGCTCGATGCTGTGGGCCGGCGCACGCTGTGGGTATTCGAAGCGATCATGCAGTGTCGCCACAAGTACGGTCGGCTTGCGATCGGTGACTACATCGTCAGCGGCGCCACTGGCGCGGATGACGTGCTGGCCGTGATGCTGCTCGCACGCTGGGCAGAAGCGACGGACCGGCGTACCAACGAAGTTCCGCTCGATATTGCGCCGTTGTTCGAATCCACGCAGGCGCTGGAGCAATGTGGCGACGTCATACGTCGCCTGCTCGCGGAACCTGCTTACCGCAGACACCTGCAGGCGCGAGCCAACCAGCAGATCGTTCTCGTCGGCTATTCGGACAGCAACAAGATGGCCGGCATCGCGGCCTCACGCTGGGCCACGCATCGCGCCCAGGCCGAGCTGGTGCGTACGGTAGGCGACAGCGACGTCAGGCTCACGGTGTTTCACGGTCGTGGAGGATCGGTGAGTCGCGGTGGCGGGCGCATCGATGCATTGGTGCGCAGTGCGCCGCCCGGAGCTGTGAGTGGACGACTCCTCGTGACTGAGCAAGGTGAGGTGATCAATCAGAACTACGGGCTGCGACCGGTTGCGATGCGCAGCCTCGAACGCGCATTCAATGCGATGGGGCTCGCGCTGGCCGGGGCCCGGGCACAGGTGCCGGAGGATTCTCGCTACCTCGAGGCGATGACGACCCTCGCTGCCGCCAGCCGTGCAGCGTACGAGCGGCTCGTGACCGGAGATCCGGCTTTTTTCGAATATTTCCGCCAGGCAACGCCGGTCGATGCAATCGAAAGGATGCAGGTGGGCAGCCGTGCGCCGACGCGCACCGAGCGCAGTGATTTCGACTCGCTGCGGGCGGTGCCGTGGGTCTTCGCCTGGACTCAATCGCGGCACATACTTCCGGGTTGGTTCGGGGTCGGCACGGGGCTGAAGACCATAATCGAGCAGCAGGGCCACGAAATCCTCGAGCAGATGCGTCGCAACTGGTTTTTCTTCTCTGCCTTCCTCGACGACGTGGAGGCAATGCTCGCCCGCACGGATCTAGGCATCGCCGCCTTCTACAACGAGCTCGCCGAGCCACGGCTGCAGCACTATTTTCGGGAAATTCGCGCGGAGTTTGAGCTTGCCTGTCGGCTGATCCTGCAGCTCAAGGGCAGCACCCAGCTCCTCGACGGGGATCGCACGCTGCAACGCTCGATCCTGCTGCGCAATCCGTACGTTGATCCGATGCACCTGATGCAGGTGGACCTGCTCAAGCGCTGGCGCCGCACCGAACGACGCGACAACGAGCTCTTCCAGGCACTGCTCGCCTCCATCAGCGGTATTTCGCAGGGACTGCACAGTACCGGTTGAGCCAGGCCGCCTGTGCGGCAGCTCACGTTTGACAGCGTTGCATATCGCGACGCCGTACTCACTTCATTTTTCATTGCGCCGGGCTGTGGCGTGCGGCACACAGCCGCACTTATGTCACCTGTGATGGCCCACTGAGTTTCATCAGTTCGTCAACAGCGACGAACGTACTTCATTCAAGATGTGTTCAGTTGGCTGCGGCTAATCTTGAGCCACATATGAGCAAGAATGGATCGCGGGTTCGCCCGCAAAGCACCGACTACCCGTTCTACAGCGACCGGCGTGGTGAGCGCTGGCGCGCGTGGGCGCAGGGCCACAATCAGAGCAGTGAATTCGACAACAATTCGACTGTGGTCAGGCGCTCCTGGTTCGGACGCTTGCTGGGCTTGCTGCCGAAGAAATAGTCAGCCCTCGGCGATCACGGCGACGCTCTGGCCGGGTTGCAGGCGTTCCCCACCGCGTACCACCACGCGGTCTCCCGCCGATACCTTTCCCTTGATCTCCACCAGTCCTCCGCTGCCGATACCGGTGCTGACCGGCACCCGTTCCACTGTTCCGTTGGGCATCACGCGCAGAATGTAAGCGTCATCGTTGCGCAGTATCACCGCATCGCGCGGCACGGCCACCACGGTCAGCGGCGCGCTGGTCGGCACCTCAATGTTGACCGGCGAGCCAATCGGCCAGATGCCGTCGGGGAGCGAAACGCGAATTTCCATCTGGCGCGAGCGCTCATCGCCCACCGGGATCACGGCGCGGATAGGACTGCGCACTTCGCGGTTGGCGTGGTCGACCACTCGTACCTCGCGCCCAGTGCGCACGAATGAGGCAACCTGCATGGGCGCCTGGGCACGCACCTCGACATGAGAGGTGTCGACGAGTCGTGCTACCTCGCCACCTGCGGCCACAAATTCACCGGGCTGATGCAGCCGCTCCACTACCTGCCCGGCGAAAGGCGCCGTCACCCGTGCCCGATCGATGTCGTGCAAAGTCTGGTCGCGCGCCACACGCGCCTGGTTGATTTCCTCCGCCGTCATGTCGCGCTGCGCGACTGCTTCGTCGAGCTGCGACTGCGAAGCGATCTTCTGCTCCATGAGCCGTTGGAAGCGCGCGACCTGGGAGTCCTGGTACTTGCGGCTCGCCTGCAGGCGCGCAATGGTGGCGTCGTTCTCCCGCAGGTGTAGCTTCAACGTGGAGTCATCGATCCGCGCGATGACGCCGCCGCGCTCGATCTGCGTGCCGGGCTCGGCGACCCAGGTCAGCCGCCCGGGCGTTTCCGCGGCGATGCGCGCATCGTTGCGGCTCACGACCGTGCCGGTCGCGGTCATCGTCGTAGTAATGGACTGCTTGCTCGCCTTGCCGACCTTGACGGGCGCAGCGGGCGCATTCGGCTCCTGAGCGGAAGCCTGGAATGTGGCGAGCGTCAGCGTAACGACGCCAGCAAGCGCGACGACAACGTGCTTCATATACATGCTCCGCGCCATCATGCGACTCGCTCGAGTCTCGGCGGGGTGAGGTTGCGGGCGGGCTGTGCCTCGGTGCCGGGCTCGCACTCACCGAGTCGCAGCAGTGCCGGCAGCAACAGCAGCGTGAACACCGTGCTCACGGTCATGCCACCGACGATGACCGCACCGAGCCCGCGATACAGCGTGCTGCCAGGGCCTGGCACGATCGCGAGCGGCAACATGCCGACGAGCGAGGTGGCGGTATTGCAAAGGATCGGACGGATGCGCAGTTGAATTGCCTGCACGACCGCCTCGCGCCGCTCGAGGCCGTCACGCTCACTGGCGCGAGTCTGATCGACGAGCAGAATCGCGTTGTTGATGACAAGCCCCATCATGATCACGAAGCCGATCATGGTGAGCAGGTCGAGCGGCTGAAAGCTGATCAGGTTGAGTGCGCGCAGCGCCAACACGCCGCCGACCGTCGCGAGCGGAATCGTGAGCACCACCAGCAGGCTGTCCCTCACCGAGCGGAACATCGCGGCCATGATCAGGAACAGCACCAGGATCGCGAACGCGAAGTTCTGGCCCATGTTGGTGATCGCGTTGCTCAGGTTGTCGGCGCTGCCGCCGTAACGAATGCTGCCGTCGGCGGGCAGCATCTTCTTGATTACCGGCTCGATATCGCGCTTCAGGATCTCGATCGATTCCTCCAGCGACATCTTGCGCGGCGGCGAAATACCGAGTGACACGGTGCGCTTGCCATCGACGCGGCGCAGGCCGCCGGGCCCGACCTTGGTCTCGACTGTCATCAGATCGCCGAGCGGCATTACTCCGCCAGCGGGCGTCGCCAACGGCACGCTCGCGAGCTCTTCCGGACTCTTCCAGCCTTCCGCGCGCAGGATCACGTCGAGCCGCTTGTTGCCGTCGAAGTAGTCGCCGATCCAAAGGCCATCGCCCATGGCCCGGACCACGTTGCCGGCGGTAGAGCGATTCCATCCCGCTTCGGTGAGGCGCCGATCATCCGGCGTCACGCGCAGTTCCGGTTCGGCCGCTTCGAGGCCCTGCCACGGCTGGACCTGCGCACCGGGCATCCGCTTCTCGATCTCCTGCATCGCGGCGCGTGCGACCGGAAACAGCGCGGTCACATCTGCGGACTGCAGCATCAGGTCGATGTTGCGCCCGTCGCCAAAGCCGCCGAACAGGTTTCCCTCGGCGACGAATGATTCCATGTCGGGGAAACCGGCCAGGATCTCTTCCTTCAGCAGCCGTTCCAGCTCGGCGAGCTGTGATTGATCCTTGACGCGCGCGCCGATCGTGCCACCGCCACCCGGCCACACCAGCACGTAGTAGTTGAGGAGTGCGGGTTGCTTGACGCCCTCCATGTACGGACGCATGCGCTCCGCGATCGGCTGCACGATCTCGCGGTCGATCGTGTCGACGCTGGCGCCGGGAGGAAATTGCAGGAATCCATCGATCGCCGCGCGTTTGACCGGCGGCAGGTAGTCAAGGCGCGGCAGCAACAGCCAGCTCAACAGGATCGGCGCGCTGATGAGGCCCATGATGAGCAGGCGCCGCCGTTGCCGGCCGTCGGTAACAGCAACGATACGACGCGCGAACCGGTCGGACCTTTCCTTGATCTCGGCGCGCAGCGGCGGTGGCTTCACCCAGCGCGATACCACTACTGGCACAACCGTGACCGCCACGAGCATGGAAATGACGTTGGCGATCGAGATCGTCAGCGCCAGGTCGGCAAACAACTGGCCCTCAGCATCCTTCAGCCACAGCACCGGCAGAAATATTGCGACGGTCGTGATCGTGGAGGCGAGGAGCGCTGGCCACACTTCCTGCGTGCCGCGGCTGGCGGCGACTTGCGGCAGTTCACCGCGTTCCTGCAAGCGCAGCGTGTTCTCCAGCACGATGATCCCAGCATCGAGCACCATGCCCACCCCGAAGGCGAGGCCGGCAAGGGAGATCACATTGAGGGTGCGGCCCGTGAGCTGCAACGTGATGAAGGTCGACAACAGGCAGATCGGAACTGTGAGACCCACCAGGATCACGGCACGCGTGTGGCGCAGGAACAGCCACAGCACGCCGAGCGCCAGCAATACCCCGGCGCAGAGGTTGCTGGAGACCAGGCTGATGGCCTGGTTGATGAACAACGACGGATCGAACGACTGCTGGATCGTGAGGCCCATTTCCTTGAGCGGCCCGTCACGCAGCTCCGCGATCTGCTCCTTTACCGCGCCGAGCGTATCGAGAACGTTCGCTCCGCTTTCCTTGATGATCTGCAGGCCCATCGCAGGATTGCCGTTCTGCATCGCGAGATTCTCGCGATCTCCGCGGCGCACCTGGATGTCTGCAATGTCCCGCAGGCGCACCGGGCTGCCGTTGCGCCACGCGAGGATCTGCTCGCCAAGATCATGCGGCGAATAACGTCCGGCAAAACGCAGCGCGTAGTCACGGCGGCCGACCTCCACATATCCGCCCGAAGTGTCATTCGCCGTGCCTGCGACGGCGGCGACGGCAGGAATCTCGATGCCCAGCTCCGCCGCGCGATACGGATCGAAGCGCACCTGCAGCTCTTCCGGCGCGCTCGCGTTGATGTTGACGACTGCGACGCCGGGCACGGATTCGATCCGGGGCTTGACCACATCCTCGAGAAACTTCTGGTAGTTCTCGATCGGGCCGGGCGTACCGGGCAGCAACTGCACGAAGAACCAGCTCAACGTCTGGTTGGCGCCGCCGCCACCGTCTTCACCGAGAGAGATCACCGGCGGAGTCGCGTCGCGCGGCAGGGTGGGCAGCTGGTTCATGCGGCCGATGACGTCCATCATTGCCGCCCGCATGTCGGTGCCGACGTTGAACCGCAGACCGATGAAGCTGCCGCCGGCGTTCGCAAATGCGTTGAGCTCTTTCAGCCCCGGCAGCCCTTGCAGCGCCGCTTCCTGCGGTTCGATGAGCTCCGATTCCACCTCAGCGGGCGCGGCCGCCCGCCAGCCGGTGAAGATCGACATCTGCGGCTCTTCGATGTCCGGGAAAAGCTGGATCGGGAGCTTGAGGGCGCTGTAGATGCCGAACGCGATGACCAGCGCCACGGTGATGATCACGGCCGCGGGATTGCGGAGCGAACCATCGGTGAGCTTCACGTTACGCCCTCCCTAAGGGCTGCGATGAATCATCTGCTGCGTTCCACGCCTTGACGCCGCTCGGGCAGATGAGTTGCCGCTTGCAGACTTCGCCTGCGAACAATTAGTTCCGCAGCACTGCGGGCCGGGAAACGGCAGCAGTGCTCGTCGACTCTACGCGTGGGCACCATCAGTGTCGTGCGCTGAAATTTGGATGAGCTAATCGAGCCGTTGGTTTGAATCAGCGAGCAGTTCGTACCTGTCTGCGAAAATCAGAACGCGTAATCGCAGCCAATGCGACCGACAGCGTGAATTTAAAAATCGTCCCATGCGCGGCTGTCGAATCGGTGAAATGGCGAAACACGAACGCACGCGGCGCACGGATCACGATGCGACGCGCAGGGCGGCGGCAGATCCATGCAGGCTCTACGCATCTTTATATAGAGGAGCTTGCCCCGTTCTGATGACTGTATATAATCACAGTACCAGTAGCCAGTACAGGTTTCTTTCGTTTTGCAGCTCAAACAGCTCTTACGGGATTCTTCAGGTCTGCCGACGCCATGGTCGCTTCGCTCGATACTTTGTTTTCTTCCGCGGTTCTCTGGAGAGCGAAGGGAGCTGTGCAAGGCTCATCCGCCTGCATCCCAAGTGAATACGCGCTTCTCGATGAGCGCTTGCCTGGCGGCGGCTGGCCCTGTCCGGGCCTCGTCGAAGTCCTGCATACATGTGCTGGTATCGGTGAACTGAGTCTTTTCGTTCCCGCGCTCAAACGGCTGATCGCCAGCGAGCAAACTCCTGTGGCTCGCAGCATCGCGTGGCTCAACCCACCGCATCTGCCTTATGCGCCGGCACTCGCGGAACGCGGCATAGATCCAGCACGGTTGCTGGTAAGCAGGGCACTGACCCCGACCCAGACACTGTGGGCGACCGAGCAAGCCTTGCGCTCGGGGGCTTGTCTCGCAGTGCTGGCGTGGATCGAGAACGCGAGCCTGCATTCGTTGCGACGCCTCAAGCTTGCTGCGCATGCGGGAAGTTGTCTGGGAGTGTTGTTCCGCTCCCTGTCACAGCGCACGCAGGCTTCGCCCGCAACCTTGCGACTCGCTTTATGGGGCGACGATGCGCGTCTCGCGGTCGAGCTCGTGAAAGTGCAGGGTGGCAAAGCGGGCATCGTGATGCTGGATCGACGTTAGCGACTCGGGTGTGATTCATGTCCGCGTTGCGCAACCTCCCCTTGTTTCCTTCCGAATCTGTCGATGAGCGCGTGCAGGCGAAATCTCAGCCACGCCCGGCTCGTGCCCTGCGCGAACCGCCGCATGAGGCGCAGCTTTCCCGTACATCAGCCCGCCGGCTTTGGTTGGCGATCGATCTGCCGCGACTGGCACTGGAAGCAGTTCAGGACTTTCCGACTTTGCAAGGTTCGATGGCCGTCATCGATCCGCAGAGTCGTCAGCAGATCGTGCTGGCCTGTAATGAAACAGCACGCGCGGCCGGCGTTCGTGCGGGACAGTCGTTGAATGCCGCAATCGCGCTGGAGCCGCAGCTGCAAACGCGTGCGCGCGATGCGGCAAGTGAACGCGCACGACTCGTGCAACTCGCAGCGTGGTGTCAGCGACAGTTCACGCCCCTGGTGAGCCTCGAGCCACCGGATGAATTGCTGCTGGAAGTGAAGGGCAGCCTGAAACTGTTCGGCGGCGCACAGGCGTTGGTGGAACGCGTCGCCGCAGGCTTGCGAGAGCTGGGCGTGACGGCGCGACTGGCGCTCGCTCCCACACCCACCGGCTCTCTGTGGCTGGCACGATCACTTCCCGCAGCGCTCGAGAGGAATAGAGAAACCACCGGCACCGTGATCATCGAGAAACCCGGCGAGCTGACCCGGCATCTCGCGAGCGTTGCCATCAGTTCCCTGCGCTGGCCCGAGGAAGTCACGGTGCTGCTGCTCAACATGGGGGTGCGCACCGTCAGCGATCTCGTGCGCCTGCCGCGCGCAGGATTTGCACGCCGCCTGGGGGCTCGCTGGCTGGATGAGCTGGATTGCGCCTTCGACCGGCGCGCACAGGCGCGCCGTGGGTTTCGCAGCCCCGAACGTTTCGATGTCCGGCAGGTTCCTGAGCATGAAATCGAAACCGCGCAAAAACTCGAGGCGGCATGTGGGCCAATGCTCGAGCGACTGCAGCGTTTTCTGCGCGAACGACAGGCTGCGATCGCGTTATTGGTCATGGATCTCAAGCATCGAACGCATCCGCTGACCAGGATTCACATCGGTCTCGCGTTACCGAGCAGTGAGGTCGTGCATTTGCGTGGCCTGCTGGCCGAACGACTGGCTGCGCTCGCGTTGCCGGCGCCGGTCATTGCCCTGCGATTGCGATCAGGTGCACTGCTTCCCGCGCTGCCTGCGAACGGCTGGCTGTGGAAGCAGGCGCAGACGCAGGAGACCATCGATGCGCTGCCGCGATTGATCGAACGCCTGCGTGCCCGGCTCGGTCACGAGCGGGTGTTCGGCGTATGCGCGGTTGAGGATCATCGGCCGGAATGCGCCTGGAAAATCGCTGGCGGAAACGAAATTCGCGATTTGCCTCGCGTCGATAAACCACGACGGGCTGTCGAGCGTCCTTTGTGGCTGCTGGCACAGCCACGTGAGATCACGCGCCAGGGAAAGAGATTGCGCGGACCAGAACGCATCGAAACTGGTTGGTGGGACGGGCGCGAAGTGAGGCGCGATTACTTCCAGACGCGTGCCGAGGACGGCGCGAAGCTATGGGTGTACCGGGAGCGCCGCGCCCCGCAGCACTGGTACGTGCATGGACTGTTCGGATGAATGCAGCGGGCTTTTCTTCATGCCTTACGCCGAGCTTCACTGCAGCAGCAATTTCACCTTTCTCGAAGGCGCCTCCCATCCTCACGAGCTCGTCGAGCGGGCCGTTGAGCTCGATTACAGTGCGCTGGCGCTCACCGATGAATGCTCGGTCGCGGGTGTGGTGCGTGCGCACGAAGCGGCAAAGGAGGCGCGCTTCAAGTTCATCGTGGGCAGCGAATTCGCACTCGTGGATGGACTGCGTTTCGTCCTGCTCGCCACCAATCGCGCGGCTTATGGTCGGCTCTGCCGCCTGATCACTCGCGCGCGTCGCAGCGCGGACAAAGGTAGCTATCGACTGGTACGTGAGCAGATCACCCCGGCGGATCTCGGTGACTGTCTCGCATTGTGGCTTCCAGGCAATGACCCGGATCCTGCGCAAGGTGAATGGCTGCAGGCGCTCTGCCCGGAGCGCACCTGGCTCGCGGTAGAGCTGTTGCGCACGGGCGACGATCGCGGCCTGCTCGCCGCGCTGACAGAACTCGGCGGGGCGTTGCACCTGCCGCTCGTGGCGAGTGGTGGTGTTCAGATGCACGTACGCGAACGACGTGCGCTGCAGGATTTGCTCACAGCGATCCGGCTCAACAAGCCGATTACCGCAGCAGGCTATGAATTGCAGCCGAGCGGCGAGCGGCATTTGCGGCCGTGCACCGAGCTGGCACGCCTGTATCCGCGTGCGTTACTCGAGGAAACTGAGCGCATCGCCGAGCGCTGCGAGTTTTCGCTCGATGAGCTGCGCTATGAGTATCCCGAGGAGCTGGTGCCAGCGGGCGAGAGCGCTGCTGGATGGCTGCGCAAGCTGACCGAGGAGGGCGCGCGTCGACGCTGGCCCCAGGGAGTGCCGGAACAGGTACGGGCTCTCATCGAGCACGAGCTAACGCTGATCGCGCAGCTGAGGTACGAAGCCTACTTCCTCACCGTGCACGACCTGGTGCAATTCGCGACCGGAAGGAAAATCCTCTGCCAGGGACGCGGTTCGGCCGCCAATTCCACGGTCTGCTACTGCCTCGGCGTGACTTCTGTCGATCCCGGGCGACAGGACGTGCTGTTCGAGCGCTTCATCTCCCGCGAGCGCAATGAGCCACCCGACATCGACATCGACTTCGAGCACGAACGGCGCGAAGAAGTCATCCAGTACGTGTACGGCAAGTATGGGCGGCACCGCGCCGCCATTGCCGCCACGCTCATCACCTATCAGCCGCGCAGCGCGCTGCGCGATGCCGGCAAGGCGTTTGGCCTGGATCCGCTGCAGGTCGATCGCCTGGCGCATGCGATGCACTGGTGGGACGGCAGCAAGGTTGCCGACGAGCGCGTGCGGAGCGCGGGTTTCGATCCGCGCAATCCCCTGCTCACGCGGCTGCTGGAGCGGGTGCACGAGCTGATCGGGTTCCCGCGTCATCTTTCACAGCACGTGGGCGGCTTCGTGATCTCACGCGGCCCGCTCGAGGAGCTGGTGCCGATCGAGAACGCCACGATGCCGGATCGCACCGTGATCCAGTGGGACAAGGACGATCTCGATGCGCTCGGGCTTCTGAAGGTGGATGTGCTGGGACTCGGGATGCTCTCGGCGCTGCGCAAATCGCTCCAGTTGCTGCGCGACTTTCGCGGCGAGGACCACACACTCGCTTCGATCCCGGCCGAGGATCCGGCCGTATACGCGATGATTCAACGTGCCGACACAGTCGGCGTGTTCCAGATCGAATCGCGCGCGCAGATGTCGATGCTGCCGCGGCTCAAGCCGAAGAATTTCTACGACCTGGTGATCGAGGTTGCGATCGTGCGCCCCGGGCCGATCCAGGGCGACATGGTTCATCCCTATCTCAGACGCCGCAACGGCGAAGAGCCCGAGAGCTATCCGAGCCGGGCGGTCGAGAAAGTTCTCAAGCGCACGCTTGGGGTGCCGATCTTCCAGGAACAGGTCATGCAGCTTGCCATGGTGGCGGCGGGATTTACGCCGGGTGAGGCGGATGACCTGCGCCGTTCGATGGCCGCCTGGAAGCGACGCGGGGGTCTCGAGCATTTCGAGCAGCGGCTCCTGAGCGGCATGCGCGAGCGCGGCTACAGCGATGAATTCGCAGCGCGCATCTTCCGGCAGATTCAGGGCTTCGGCGAGTATGGTTTCCCGGAGTCGCACGCCGCGAGCTTCGCGCTGCTGGCGTATGCCTCGGCATGGGTAAAGTGTCACGAACCCGCAATCTTCACCTGTGCATTGCTCAACAGCCTGCCGATGGGCTTTTACGCGCCTGCACAATTGGTGCGTGACGCGTGCGCGCATGATGTAGAAGTCCGCCCCGTGGATGTGCTCGAGAGCGAATGGGATTGCACGCTCGAGCGACGTGACGATGGTGAGCCCGCATTGCGTCTTGGGCTGCGACTCGCGAAAGGCCTGTCTCAGGCCGCTGTCGAACGGCTCGTTACGGCGCGACGCGCGCGTATCTTCGCAAGCCTGCAGGATCTCGCGGAGCGAGCGCGTCTCGAACGGCGTGACCTCAATGCGCTGGCCGATGCCGGCGCCTGTTTGCGCCTCACCGGTAACCGGCATCGTGCAGTGTGGGAAGTCGCGGGCGTTGAAGCGGCACTGCCGGTGTTCCCCCAGATCAAGGTGACCGAAGGTATCCCGATGCTCGCGGCACCCACCGAAGGGCAGAACCTGCTCGCAGATTATCGGGCCCTGGGACTGACACTCGGGCGTCATCCCCTCGCTTTGCTGCGCGAGCGACTGCGCACGCGTCATCTCCTGACGGCGAGCGAACTCGGTGCACTCGCACACGGCAGGAAGGTGGGCACCGCGGGGCTCGTCATCACGCGTCAACGTCCTTCGAGCGCGAGCGGCGTCATCTTCATCACGCTCGAGGATGAGACTGGTCATGTGAACCTCATCGTCTGGCCGGCCGTTGCCGAAGCGCAGCGGCGCCACTTTCTCGAAGCTCGCCTGCTGGAAGTGCACGGTGAGCTGCAACGACAAGGCGAAGTGATGCACGTAATCGCGGCGCGATTTACCGACCTTAGCCGCTGGCTGGGAACACTGGCGGCGAAATCGCGCGACTTTCGCTGAGCGCTGGTGTCACATGACGAACGAAGGTCTGCCGGAGGGGTCATCAATGACGCAGGAAACAGCAGTAGTGGTAGGGGTTGGTCCGGGTCTGGGTGCGGCGCTCGTCCGGACGTTCGCGCAGGCAGGCTATACGGTTCTCGCGGCAGCCCGCAGCGCGCCCGCGCCGGAAGAGATCTCGGCGCCAGGCGGCACCGGCCAGATTATGCCGATCGAGTGCGACGCGACGGTGCCGCAACAGGTGGAGGAGCTCTTCAACACTGCAGAGCGCCAGCACGGACCGTTGCGTGTCGCCATCTTCAATGCCGGCACCTTCAAGAAGCTGGATGTAACAGATACGTCCCCGGAGGAGTTCGAGCACAGCTGGCGCGTTGGTTGCTTCGGCGGGTTCCTGGTCGGTCGCGCAGCAGCTCGCGCCATGCTCAAGCAGGGCGCGGGCACGCTCCTCTTCACTGGCGCCACCGCTTCGCTGAGGGGTGGTGCGGGCTTCGCGAATCTCGCTTCCCCCAAGTTCGCCCTGCGCGCGGTGGCGCAGAGCATGGCGCGCGAGCTGAGCCCGAAGGGAATTCATGTGGCGCACGTGATCATCGATGGCCAGATCCATTCGCGCCGCTATGAGCAGCTGCTGGACGAGCGGGGTCCCGATTCGCTGCTGGAACCAAACGCGATTGCCGAGGCATACCTTGGACTTCATCGCCAGCATCGCAGCGCGTGGACGCACGAGCTCGACCTGCGACCGTGGGTGGAAAAGTTCTGAGGCGCGGGAAGTGCCGCCGATATTGGCCGATATTGGCGGCATCAGCCCGTGAGTTCGAAGTCCTTTGGAGGTTCAGGGTCCACGGACTGTGGCTCAATGCATTCCTTGCCCTCGTTGCGAGGGTTGTTCACGTATGTGCTCACCGGGTAGTAGCTGAACTCCTGCACGGTTCCCGTGGCAACGCTCTGTCCGAGCGCGCGGACATCGTCGTTGGCCGGGTCGAGCCAGGAAGCGTACTGCTCCTCGCGCAGCACGACGGGCATGCGGTCATGCAGTTGCGCGAGGCTGGGCGTGGGTGTGCGCGTGAGAATCGAGAAGGTGAGAAGCGGTTCGGAGCCACTCTCCGGACGCCAGCATGACCAGAGCCCCGCGAAGCACAGCGGCTGCAAGCCCTCGAGGTGAATGAAATAGGGACGGCGAACCGGGTTGATTTCGCCGGTCGTGGTGTCGACGCGTGCCTCGCTGCGCCACTCGTACCAGCCCATAGAGGGCACCAGGCAACGGGCACCCCGAAATGCTGCCTGCCACATGGGCAGGCTGGCGGCATCTTCCGAGCGGGCATTGATCGTGAGCTTGGGTGGCTTCGCTTGTTTCCACCAGCCCGGGATGAATCCCCACTTCATGGCGCGCGCTTCGGGGCCATTGCGGCCAGCAGTGACCACCGACAGCTGCATGCTCGGCGCCGCGTTGTAAATCAGCTCGAACGGATCGTGCCAACGCACCTGTACTGCGCGCTCGAGCGCGGCCATGACGCGTGAGACGAATCGCGCACACATGCGACGAGTATAGGGTATGCGCATGGCAGCGACAGTTCGTCCCTGTCCGAGATCGAACCATGTAGCTGAGAAGCCGGTTCGTCCCGCGGCGCTTGCTGCAGTGACATCCAATTCGTAGCGTGCAGCGCACTGGCAGAGAAATGCCAGGCGCTCCCGCGACTACCAACAAAAGGGGATACATCATGAGACGCTTATGGACAGCGGCGCTTGTCGCGCTGGTGGGTCTGGCTTGCGCACACGCAGCACAGGCCCAGGTCAAGGATGCTAGCGCTCGCTTGCAGGAATTTCGGGCCCAGCGTGACGCAATGAAGCAGGGCACTTCATCGAGGCTCAGCGGTGCATTGGTTCGGCTCCGACAGGGCGCACCGGCGGGCACCGCAAAGCAACGCAGCCTCGCGGCGCGAGCCGGACGCAATCCACTCATGAAAGTAGTCGACGGTTCCATCCTCATCGATGCGATTGCGAAGCCAGGTCAAGCGCAGGCGCTGCGCACCGAACTTGTGAGTCGCGGACTGCAGCACGGAACCGTGTTCGGCAACGTGGTCTCGGGCCGCTTGCCGGTGAGTGCACTCGCTGATCTCGCGGCCACCAGCTCATTGCAGTTCGCGCGACCGTCCGTGCGCGCACACGATGCCGGCCTGGTTACCTCGCAGGGCGATCGTTCGTTGAATGCAGATTTGGCCCGCCCGCATTTTGCAGTTGATGGCACGGGGATCCGGGTCGGTGCGCTGTCCGACAGCTTCAACTGCACTACCGGGCCCTTGTTGCCCGGGCAAATGCACACTAGCGCCGAGCAGGATGTAGCGAACGGAGATCTGCCGGCGGGAGTCGTGGTCCTGAAGGAGGACCCGACCTGCGAGGACGGCATCGACGAAGGACGCGCGATGCTGCAGATCATCCATGACGTTGCGCCCGGCGCGCATCTCGCGTTCCACACCGCAGACGACGGTGAGGCGGATTTCGCCAACGGCATCGTGCAGCTGGCAGTGCAGGCGGGCGCTGATGTCATCGTCGATGACATCAGCTACCTCACCGAACCGATGTTCCAGGACGGCAATATTGCGCAGGCTGTCGACTACGTGCGCTCCAAGGGCATCGCCTACTATTCCTCGGCCGGCAACCGCGCACGACAGTCCTACGTGTCGCGCTTCCGGCGCTCGGGCCTCCTCGGCGCGTCCGGCGAACAGCACGACTTCGATCCGGGCCCTGGTATCGACACCTTGCAGACCATCACGCTCACCACAGGAGCCATAGAGGTCCTGAGCTTTCAATGGGATCAGCCGTTCGCATCGGTAAGCGGCGCCCCGGGCGCCACGAGTGACCTCGACATCATCTTCTATGATCTCGACGGCAACCTGATTCCGTTCTGCGATGACAATCTCGAGCCGGCCGTGTGCCAGCTTCCGGGCATCGATGTCAATCCCGGCGCCGATCCAGTCGAGCTCGCCCTCATCTCGAATCAGAGCGGGGCAGATGTGCAAGTCGCAATCTCGCTCGAACTGTTCAGTGGCTCGCCCCCCGCAGTCACGAAGTACGTGTACTTCGATTTCGGCGACGGCGCCATGACGGTGGACGACTTCGATACGCAAAGCCCGACCACGTTTGGGCATTCGAATGCGGCGGGCAGCGAAGCGGTGGGCGCCGCGCCCTGGTACAACACCGCGGAGTGGGGTCCCGCATTTCACCCGCAGTGCGTGCCCGCATGCCTGGAGCTTTTCTCCTCGGCCGGGGGCACTCCCATCCTGTTCGACATCAATGGCAAGCGGCTCAAGAAGCCGGTGGTGCGGGTCAAGCCGGGCGTCGTGGGTCCGGATGGCGGCAATAGCAGTTTCTTCTTCGCGCTTTATCCATTCGAAGTACCGGGCAGCACGGAGCCCGACGAGTTTCCGAACTTCTTCGGCACTTCCGCATCCGCTCCGCACGTCGCTGCCGTTGCTGCTCTGATGCTCGACAAGCGTAACGACGGGATTGCTGCGGGGAATAACTGGAAGGTTTGCGTGAGCGCCAAGCACCACAAGGAGCAGACGCTGATCCTGCCGCCGGCGACAGCGGCGCAACGCGTCGTCGCGGGTGGGCGCTTTCGCGACTGTGATGCAATCACGCCGCAGGAGATCAATGATGTCCTGCGCGATACGGCTGAAGACATGAAGCTCGCCGCCGGGCGACTCACCGAACCGTTCGTGGTGGGCAGGAAAGGATTCGATCCGGACACTGGTTACGGCTTCGTCAATGCGGTGAAAGCCATCAAGGAAGTGAAGAAACACTGATTGCAACGCCGCTCTCGAATCCAGCCGGCAGGTTCCCACCCTGACGGCGTCCCGAAAGCCTGAGCGTTGGTCTCCAGAGGGGTCACAGGAGTGGCCCCTCTGTGTTCATCACAACTCGTGTACCGTAGGTGCCCTCAGAGCGGAGGGCGCCTCATGCGACTTCGAGTCCGCGGTATTCCCAGGTAATGACCCGCACGGCAGGCGCGGGCACGATCCTGCTGACGGCTACGGCGATGAGCGCTTTCGCCGCTAATTCGCTCTTGTGCCGCAGGGCGTTGGGTGCACACCTGATCGATGCAGCGAGCTTCACGGCAGTGAGGCTCGTATCTGGTGCGATGTTCCTCGCACTGCTCGTGATCGTCAGGCAGAGAGGATCGCTGCGCATTGCGGCCGATGCGATCGCGGTCGGCGCGCTCTTCACCTATGGGATCGCGTTCTCGTTTGCGTATCTCGGTCTTTCGGCGGGAACCGGGGCGCTGATTCTCTTCGGCGCTGTGCAGATCACGATGATTGGCTCAGGCCTCATCAAGCGGGAGCGACTTTCAACGCTCGGCTGGAGCGGCCTTGTCCTTGCGTGCGCAGGCCTCGCTGCTCTGCTCGCACCGGGCGTGACGGCGCCACCGATATCCAATGCGCTGCTGATGGCCCTTGCCGGCGTCGCCTGGGGTGTCTACTCCCTGCGTGGTCGCAAGACCCCGGATCCATTGCGCGCCACTGCGAGTAATTTCCTCTGGAGCGTACCGCTGGCGTTGTTGTCCGTGCCCATGTTCGCGCATCCGCCGATGGTGTCGACCCAGGGCCTTGCTCTCGCCGCGGCCTCAGGGGCCATTGCCTCGGGCCTGGGCTACGTCATTTGGTACGCGGCGCTCGCCCGCCTGCCGGCGATCGCCGCGGCGTCAGTGCAACTCTCGGTGCCGGTCATCGCAGCCGTGGGCGGCGTGCTGTTCCTCGGCGAACACGCGAGCCTACGCCTGCTCCTGTCCTCGTTCGCGGTGTTGGGTGGAATCGCTCTCGTCCTGCGCAGCCGCCAGGTATCGCGAAGCTAGGCTCGTATTGTCGCAATGCAGCGACAGATTGCGTGCTGCTCAGGACTGGGGGCCGTGCGTAACCCCTTGGATGCGAGGGGGCACGCAGCACCCATAGAAACTGCCAACCGCGTAGGAGTTGCGCCCCGGAGCGACTCGTTACAGTCCCGCGGCACGTCCCCGCATTGAGTCAAAACGAGGAAGGCTGAATGGGGCTTTCGGAAACGATCGTGGCCGCGATGATTGGCGCGATGGCGACCATCATCACCGCAACTTTTCAGTTGCTGCATCTGCGTGGCCGGGCAAAGGCCGAAAGCCGACCCAAGCGCGGCGCTGCGCGCTCGCTGGTAACCCTGGGGGTGATCGTGCTCGCTTCCGGGGTGGGCGGATTTGCTTATTCGGAGCTGCGTGCCGAGCGCGTGCGGGAAGACACCCGTCAACTGCGCCTGGAGCTGTCCACCCAGCTCAGGGAGCTCGCCACATCTACCGAGCGGCTCGCGCATTTGCGCTCCGAGCAGACTGAGGCGGCCAGCGCTGCCGCACAGCCGGTAGCCCTCACCGGGTCGGCTAGCTCCGAAGCCATTCTTCGCTTGCACCCCTGCCGCGCCGAGCCGATCAGTGTCGGCGTCGAGGCGCCTGCTTGCGACGAGGTTACAGCGGAACGTGTGGCGCTATGTGCGGCCGTGCCGCTGCAGGTGAAAGTCTCCGGTGTCGAGCTCTTCGCCAAGGCGGACGACGATCTGCAGGCCTGGGAGGGGAGCAAGCTCGAGTTCAACCACGAGGTCGAGGGAACCCGATTTGCCGATGCGCCGTACGATCAGATGCAGGGAGGCGAGCATCGCTCGGTCTGCGTCAACCTCGACCACTGGAACAGCGCTCGCGGCCACGTCGTGAGGCTCCTCGTCCACTACAACCCCGCAGCGGCACCGCCTGGACCTCAGGCCACCGTGGCGCGCTCACAGTAAAACGTTCGCCCGGGTAGAATCCGCGACTCCACCCCGCGGAGTTGCCCATGTCCGAGCTTCGACTCTTGTCCGAGCACGCCTGCTTCGGAGGCATCCAGCGTTTCTACGCGCATCCCTCGGCTGAATGCCGTACGGAAATGCGCTTCTCAGTCTATCTGCCGCCCAAGGCGAAGTCCGGCGCCGTGCCGGTGCTGTACTACCTTGCCGGGCTCACGTGCACCGAGGAGACCTTCATGATCAAGGCGGGCGGGCAGCGCCTCGCCGCCGAGCTCGGTCTCATGCTGGTCGCACCGGATACCAGCCCGCGGCAGCCGCGTATTCCCGGAGATGACGCGAGCTGGGATTTCGGGCTCGGAGCGGGCTTTTACGTCGATGCGACGCAGGCCCCCTGGTCGCAGCACTACCGGATGTACAGCTACGTCACGAAAGAGCTGCCGGCACTCGTCCAGGGCGAATTTGCGGTACGTAAGGAGTCGCAGGGCATCTTCGGCCATTCGATGGGCGGCCATGGCGCGCTCGTCTGCGCATTGCGAAACCCGGGGCAGTATCGCTCGGTCTCGGCATTTGCACCGATCGCGGCGCCTATGCGTTGTCCATGGGGGCAGAAGGCCTTTACCGGCTATCTCGGCGAGAAGCAGGAGTCCTGGGCCGAGTATGACGCCAGCATGCTGGTGGCGAAGCGCGGCTTCGCACGACCGATCCTCATCGATCAGGGCACTGCCGACAAATTCCTCGCCGAGCAGCTCTATCCGCAGGTATTCGCGGACAGTTGCCGTCAGTCTGGCACTTCGCTGACCCTGCGCATGCAGGACGGTTACGACCACGGCTACTACTTCATCTCCACCTTCGTTGCAGACCACCTGCGTCATCACGCCGGGCAGCTCGGCACCTGAGCGGGCATAAACGCAAGAAATGCGCGCGGCAGTTTTCTATGGGCGTGAGGACCTTCGGCTCGAAGATGTGCCGGAACCGATAGCCGGCGTCGGCGAGGTCAAGCTGCGCGTGCAGTACAACGGCATCTGCGGCAGCGACCTGCACGAGTACTACGACGGTCCCATCACGACGCGCAGCGATCCGCACCCGCTCACCGGCGTCAAAAATCCCGTCATCCTCGGCCACGAGCTGAGTGGCGTGGTCGTCGACTGTGGCGAGGGCGTCGAGGATCTCGAGATTGGCGACCTGGTCGCGGTGGAACCGGTGGAGACCTGCGGACGTTGCCTTTTCTGCCGCGCTGGGCAGTACAACCACTGCGGCCTGCTCGCCTTTCACGGCTACAACCGCAGAGGCGGCGGCCTGTCCCAGTTCACCGCAGTGCGTCGCTCCATGGCGCACAAGCTTCCCCGCGGCATCACGCCCGCGCAAGGCGCATTGATCGAGCCGATGGCGATCGCGTGGAGCACCGTCAATCGTTGTCATGTCGAGGCCGGGCAGATCGCCGCCGTTCATGGCGCAGGCCCTATCGGCATCGGTGTATTGCTCACGCTGCGTCGGCGCGGTGTGCGCGTGATCATGGTCGATCCGTCGCCCGCTCGTCGTGTCGTGGTTTCCGCTCTCGGCGCCGAGCAGGTGCTCGACCCGCGCGACAGCGACGTCGTTACGGCGCTCCGCGATCTCACCGGCGGTCGAGGCGTAGATGCCTCCGTGGACGCGGCTGGCGTGCCCGCAGCATTTCAGGCCGCGCTTGGCGCGACCGCCGTCGACGGCAACGTCGTCGTGGTCGCCATTCACACGCAACCACTGCAGATTCACCCGATGCAGATCCTGATGTCGGAAGCGCGCATCACCGGTGTGGCGCTTTCCTGCGGCGCCTTTCCGAGCGTGATTGCCGAGATGGCGGCCGGCGCGTATCCCGCCGATGGCTGGGTCGAAACGATTCCCTTTCCTCAACTGATCCGCGATGGCTTCGAGCGCTTGCATCGCCAGGACGGCGTGAAGCTCCTCGTAGACGTTGCGGGCACCACCTGACACAGGACTCAAACGATCGTGAGCAGCATCACTCGTCGCAATTTCGTGGCGGGCGCCGCCGGAACCAGTGCCGCACTGTGGCTCGCGCAGCGCTCTTTCGCCGCCTCCAACCTGGGGCCGATCTACAAGGAGGTGGAGCGCCGGCACCAGGAGGCCGTCGCACGACTGCAGGAGTGGATTCGCCACTATGGCATCGCTGCCGAAGACAACAAGGTGACCGAGAGCTGCGAGTTCACGATGGGCTTGCTGCGCGACGCGGGCTTTCAGCACGTCGAGAAAATGGCGACCGACAGGCACCCCGGAATCTTCGCCACGTTGGATGCAGGCGCGAAGCGCACCGTCGGCATCTACTTCATGTACGACGTCAAGCAGGTCGAAGGACAGGAATGGTCAGTGCCGCCGTGGGAAGCACGCTTGCTCGACCTGCCCGATGTCGGCACCGTCGTGATGGGCCGTGGCGCCGTGAATCAGAAAGGCCCGGAATCTTCTTTCCTCGCGGCGCTGCATGCGATCCGGGGTGCGAAGCGCAAGCTGCCGGTGAACCTGGTGCTGGTTGCGGAAGGCGAGGAGGAGATCGGCTCGCCACACATCCGACAACTCGTCCTCGCGCCCGCAGTTCGCGTCGCGCTCGAGAAGTGCGACGGGATATTGATGCCCGATGCAGCCCAGGACCGGGACGGGAGCATCACGATCTCGCTCGGCGCCAAGGGCGTGGTCGAAGCGGAGCTGGTCGCGAGCGGTGAGAAGTGGGGACGCGGACCGGCCAAGGACATCCATTCGTCAAATCGCGCGCGGGTCGACAGCCCGGCATGGCACCTGGTGCAGGCGCTCAATACGCTGATCGACGCGAAGGGCGATCCGGCGATCGACGGCCTGCTGGACCGTGTGAAACCAGTTTCCGCAGCGGACCAGCAAATGCTCGACGTGGCAGCACAACGGATCGGCGAGGAGACGACCAAGAAATCGCTCGGCGTCCAGCACTGGGCTCGCGATGCGAGCTGGCGACAGGCGCTGGAAGATATCTGCAGCCGGCCCACCGTGAACATCCAAGGGCTGGTGGGCGGTTACACCGGACCTGGTGGCATGACGATCCTGCCGCACCGCGCAGCAGCGAAGTTGGATCTGCGCCTGGTCCCGGACATGACTTTCGAAGACACGGTCGCAAAGCTCAAGGCGCATCTGAAGAGCCGCGACTACGGCGATATCGAGGTCAATGCGACCGGCGGCTACGATCCGACCACGACCGACGCCAGTTCACGGATCATCCAGGCACAGAAATCCGTGTATCGAAACGCGGGGGTCGATCCGATCATGTGGCCGCGACGCGGGGGCTCCTGGCCCGGCTACGTGTTCACCGGCGCACCACTCAATCTCGCGGCGGCTCACCACGGCCTCGGTCACGGCGCGCGAGCGCATGCGCCGGACGAGTACTACCTCATCGACTCCAAGAACCCGAAGCTCGCTGGCATGGACGGCGCAGTGCGCTCGTTCGTCGACATCCTGTTCGCGCTGGCGTAAGGCTGATGGGCTTGGTGGGTTGTCCCTTCCCTCGGCCGACACGCACAAGACTCACAGCATTCGTGGCGTGAGCGTCCGCGGGACGCGACCACGTACCTTGGGCGCAATCAAGCGAGAACGGGCCCAGGGAAGGGACAACCCACCAAGCCCGTCAGCAAGTTAGGCAGCGCGAAACAGACGTGAAATGCGGTGCCGCGACCCGGCGCGCTGTCCACCGAGATGGCCGCTCCATGCGACTCCGCGATGGCCTGCACCACCGCGAGGCCAAGACCCGTACCGGTGTCGGATGCCTTGGTGGTAAAGAACGGCTGGAAGATCCGCTGCAGCGTCTCCTCATCCATGCCGCAACCGTTGTCGCGTACTGTTAGTCGCACGTAACAGCCCGGCACAAGATCAGTGGAGGCGATCACGTCTTTCGGCTCCACGCGATCCTCGCTCACGCTAATCGTGATGATGCCCGGGGCAGGCTCGATTGCCTGCCACGCGTTGATGCACAGGTTCATCAGGATCTGCTGGACCTCACGCGCGTCGACCAGGATCGGCGGGACCGGCTCGATACGGGTCTGGATAGCGACATTGCGAGGCAGAGCGGCTGACAGCAGATCGAGGGATTCGCGGACGATGGTTCCCAGGTCATGTTGCTGCCGCGGCTCGATGCCGTTCTTGCCAAAACAGAGGATCTTCTGCGCCAGGGCGCCGGCCCGCTCGGTCGCGCGCGTGATCTGGCTCAGGTGACTGCGAGCGCGGTGGTCCTCCGGCAGCGTGAGCTGAGCCAACTCGACGGCACCAATGATGGGAGCGAGTGCGTTCTTGATCTCATGCGTGAGCTGGCACGCAACGGTACCGATGGCTTCGAGGCGCTGCGCGTGCAACTCCTGGTCCTCACGCGGTGCGCCTTCGTTGATCTCGCGAAACGACCAGATGCGATTCTCGCGCGCGCTGCCATCGTCGGTCAGCGGGGCGGTGAGGCACTCGACCTGTTGTCCGTTGGTCAGCTTCCAGGTCCATTTCGCGGCCGCCACCGAATCGAGCCCGAAAGCCGTGATCATGTCCTGCACGGTCTGTGGCTCGTCGACCAGGCGCAGCACCGCATTCCAGACATCCGCTTCGACGTTCAGGCGCGTCTCCGGGCCGACCTTCCAGAGACTTCGAAAACGATCATTGGCATGCGCGACGGTGCCGGCGTGCGAAATGATCACGATGCCATCACCGTTTTCATTGCCATACCACTCGAGCAGGAGCTGATCCAGACAGGGATCGTCCGCGGATACGCGCTCCGCACGCGATTCCTTGCTCACGGCGGTGGAGGCATGGCCCCTGGAGTGCGCACTGTCTGCGATCCCGCGGGCGTTGTGCAGACGACTATGCGTTGTCAGATCACAGGGAGAGATCAGTTTGAATGTCGCGCGCATTTGAGCCATCCGTGACACCGGTTGACGGGGGAAGCCGGGCGCGACAGTAGCTGTACGGCGGCACGTTGCGAATGCGTGCCTTTCTGTACCGGCGGGCGGAAGACTACGTAGGCGGGTAAGGAGAATCCTCAGGCATCGACGATCCGGTTGCGCACAGCGTATCGGACCAGGTCCGCCAGCGAATCGAACCCCATTTTGCGCATAATGTTGTTGCGGTGGGTCTCAGCGGTCTTGACCGTGATGCCGAGTCGGCGGGCGACTTCTTTGTTGGTCTTGCCCTCTGCGAGCAGCTGAACGATCTCGCGTTCCCGTGGGGACAGGCTCCCGCCGATGCCTGCCGCAGAAAAGCCGCCAGACCCGAGATACCCCTTCAGGATCAGCCGCGCCACCTTGGAAGTGAAATACGGCTTGCCGTCAAGCAGCGCCTGGATGGCAGCGACGAGCTCGTGACCGGCGTCGGACTTGAGAAGGTAGCCAAGCGCACCCGCATCGAGGACTTCACGCACCACCTGTTCGGATTCGTGCGCCGTCAGGATCAGCACGCGTGTGTGCGCCGCTTCCGCAACGATGCGGCGCGTGGCCTCGAGGCCGTTCTGTTCTGGCATCGCGAGGTCAAGTACGGCGACGTCGGGCTGGTGCTGGACCGCGAGCTCCACCGCCGCTCTGCCGTCGCCAGCCTCCGCCACGACATGCCAGCCGTCGACTTCGGAGACCACGGCGCTAAGCCCGCGTCGCACGAGCTCATGATCGTCGGCGATGAGAATCGAGGCCTTCTTCACGCGGCTACAGGCGACATGAGCGGTACGGACGCGACAATCGAAGTGCCTGTGGAGTCGGACTCGATGGTCAGGTTACCGCCCAACTGGCGCAGGCGCTCGCGCATTCCGGCAAGACCGACGCCGGTCGCCTGCGCGCTGGTGGGAATTGCGGACACGGTGAGGCCGCGACCGAAGTCCCGCACTTCTATGCAGACGCGGTCGGGCTCTGTCTTCAGGCGCACGCGCGCCATCTTGCTGCCGGAGTGTTTTTGAATGTTGGAGAGCGCCTCCTGCACGACCCGAAACAGCGACAGCTCCAGATCCGGTTGCAGTCGCGCGCTGGTTGCGGGCAATTCGAGCTGCACCGGGATGCTGCTGCGCGCGGTGAAACCATCAACCAGCCAGCGCAGCGCAGTGGGCAGTCCGAGCTCGTCGAGCAACGGTGGGTGCAACAGATAGGCCGCGGTGCGAATCTCCTGGGAGCACTGCCGGGCGAGCTGTGAGCACTCGATCAGGAGCTGGCTCAACTTTGGATCCTTCGACCCGGCGGCGGCGACGGCGCGATCGAGGGTCACTTCCAGAGCCGCGAGCACCTGGCCGGTAGAATCATGCAGCTCGCGCCCGATGCGGCGTCGCTCCTCGTCCTGCAGTTGCATCAGTTTGCCGGCAAGGATGCGGATGTCCTCGGCGGCACGCGCACCCTCCGCGTTGGCAAAAGCGTGACCGACCTGGTCTGCAAGCCCGCCGGTAAATGCGATTTCGTCCGGCTCCCAGGTCCGGCCGCGTGCCTGCTGTTCGAGGCACAGCACGCCGATCAGCTCTCCAGACAAGCGCACGGGCGAGTCGAGCAGGGCGCCGACGTTCCACGGCACGAGATAGTCGTCGCGCAACGAGCGTGTACGCGGGTCTGTGTGGGCGTCGAACACGGGAACTGCGCGATCGGTGTTGAGCGCCGCAAAATATTCCGGGTAGTTCCGGGCCGTGAGATCGATGCCGTGCCGATGCCTGTCAGAGTCCGCGTCGTAGCGATCCAGGCAACGTAGCGTCGCCCGATCCTCGTCGAACAACCACACGCTTGCGCTGTTGACGCCGAGAGTGCGCGCCCCGTTTTCCGTGATGAGGTGCAGCCCGGCGATGAAGTCACCCGAAGCCAGAAGCGGATCGGTGGCGAGCCGCAGCAGGACTGTCGATTGCTGTTGCAGTCGCGCGGAGAAAGCCTTCTCCTTCTCAGCACGCTCGCGGCGCGCAGTGACGTCCTGCAACAGCGTCTGCGCTGCGGGGCGTCCGCCGAACTCCACGCGCACCCCGGTGGTCTCGACCCACACCAACGTGCCGTCCTGGCGAATCACCTGTACTTCGATGGGCGGTGCCGCCTCGCCTTGCACGATGATGCGCCGCGTGCGCTCCTCCAGGAGACTGAGGTTGTCCGGGTGAGCGAAGGAAAGGACCGGCCGGTCAATGACTTCTTCGAGCGTCGCTGCGCCCACGAGTCGCAGCGCGGCGGGGTTCGCGAACAGGCAGCGTACGCCGTCGTGCACGAGGATGGCCTGCGGTAACGCATTCACGAGGGCGCGATAACGCTGCTCGCTCTCCCGGAGCGCTTCATCGACGCCCAACTCGCCTGGCGAGGGTGATCGCGGCACATCCATATACGATCGGGATCCGTGCAGTTGCGGCCATTGTTCGTCGGCTGCCGGGCAAAGTCACGCTTTTGGGCGGTGGTGCAGTCTCGGGCGGCCGTCGGGTGACAAACCGTGCCGACGGCGCCGGATCACGGCTATTGTTACCAGTAACTTAGAAGGCGCACCCGCAAACATTGGTGGCCGGCGCAGTCGGCAGGTGTCACCCAACGTCCACCCGAGACTGCACCAGGATGAAGATGAAGCTACGCCGCTGAGCGGGTCTGGTTGACGGGTCTTTCCCTGGGCCCGTTCTTGCTTGATTACGCGAAGGGTACGCGGCCATATCCCGCGAGAATTGGCGTGTTCGGTCTCGCTGACGTTCGGTTCGTGTCGGCCGAGGGAAAGACCCGTCAACCAGACCCGCTCAGCGGTCCGCAGCGGCCGGCTTCATTTCACGGACGGGCCGCAGTGATCTCGTCTGCCGTCACGAATCTTGGCGCGATGTCCACCGGGACGTCGGCGAGACGGTCGAGCAGGCGCTTCACCTCGGGGCGGATCACCACCATGCGCTCGAGCAACGCCTTGGCCCGCGCGTAGTCGCCCGTGGCCTGGATGGTCATGATCTCGCGCGTCAACGCCGCGACCGCTTTCCTGGCCTTGGCGAAGTTAAGCCGGAACGTCCCGTCGGACTGTACGTCGATGGCACCGTGGTCGAGGAGACTGTTCACCTGCAGTGCCATTCCCCTGGCGTGCGAATCGGTGAGGCCGAAGCGCAGCGTGCGAAAAGTTGAAGCGAGGAAGGTGGTGTAGAACGCGCGCTCCTGGTTCTTCGGCACCACGCCCTTATCGGCCAGATACTGAAGGGCCCACAGGCCCGAGATGTCCGCCTTGGCTTCCTCGAGCGTGCCGTTGAGCTCCTTGAGCTCCTGGCGCACCGTCGTCTCGCGTCCGCCGACGCGAATCGTCTGCGGGCCGAGCCCATGCATCAACTCGTGCATGAGGATGTGGGTGAAGAACGGTTCGAACCCGACCAGCGCCTGATCGTCCTTGGCGAGCACGTGCTGGGAAATCGGCGCGAGTACGTGCTCGAATTTCGCGTGCTGAAAATTCTTGAGCATCACGCGCTTCGAGCCCTTGAGCGCAACGACGCGTTCGTCGTTCGGCAGGTTGTAAGCGGCAGTCTGCACGCCGTGATTGCCGTCACCGGACGAGAACACCACGTCGGCGACGCGGATCGGTGAGAAAGCGCCGAGCTTCGGGTTGCGGAACTTCGCATCGATCGGCAGGTGATCCTCGAGTTCCTGCAGCTCGCGGCTGAATCGCGCCAGTTGTCCCGTTGCTTCGGTGTCGGTGAGCAGGATGAAGGCCTCGAACGCTGCCTTGAAGTTGAACCACTCATCTTCATAGACCTCGTAGGGACCAATCGTCGGCTCGATCGACGCATCGAGCTCCATCCAGGCGATGTCGCTGTCGTAGTAATCGTTGGTGAGAAATGCGCGGGCGCGTTTCTCGAGAAAGTTCTTGAGCGTCGGCTGCGTCGTGGCGGCCGCGGATTCTCGCAACAGGCGCGCGGCCTCGGTGAGCTCTCCCTGGTACTCGACGCTATAGGGCACGGCGCTGAGCGTGCCTGACGGCAGGCGCCGAATCGTAGTGAAGAAGCCTTGCGCCGATTCGCGCTCCTTCGCGGGCAAGGATTCCATCCACGCCTGGACTTCCTCTCGAGTCGCATCGCCCGGATAGAAATTTCCACTCTTGGGCTTGGGACCAACGGTTGGGATGAAGGGCTGATCTTCGTCGAGTGCGGACCACGGTCCCTTGTTGATCATGAAGTAGCGCAGACGCGACTCCCCCAGCGGTGATGCGTCATCCAGGAGCAACAACAGCGTACTGGAAGCGGTGGACGACACCTGCCGCATGAAAAGCGGATCGAACAGTCGTGCCGCCTCGATCATCCTGCGCAGCGCGAGCTTTTCGTTGGCGGGCAGACGCGAAACATCGACCTTGACGTCCACTGGGACGAAGCGCGCGGCCATCGCATCGAGCTGCGCGCCGGAGAAGTCCGGCGGCTGTGAGTCAGCAGCAGACACGGTGGCGGTCATCAACACGCACACAGAGAAAAAGAAAGTGCGCATCTGCAGATCTCCTCGGGCGCGACACGGATAGCGACAAATGAATTTCGGCAATTAATGCCACACAGAATGACTACGAATGCCCTCGTAGATGAAATGGCTGTCGCTAGCATGCAGCAAAGGCACTCACAAACCGCATCGGGCATGCACGTCGCGGCATTGCTCGATGGCCTTTAGGCCATTGAATCGCGATCTTGAGGAGGACTCAATGATCTACCGTAACAATCAACTGACACGCGCCGTAAGGTATGCACTGCTTGCAAGTGCCGCCACGGCTGCGAGCACCAGTATGCCTGCCTTTGCGCAGGAGGCGCAGGAAGCTGCACCGGCGTCAGAGATCGGAACTGTCGTCGTCACGGGTTCCCGCATTCCGCAACCCAACCTCACCAGCATCAGCCCGGTCACCTCGGTCGGCAATGACGAGTTGAAGCTCGAGGGCGTCACACGCGTCGAAGATCTCGTCAACAACCTGCCGCAGGCCGTTGCCGACTTCGGCGGCAACATCTCCAACGGCGCAACGGGCGCAGCCACCGTGAATCTTCGCGGCCTGGGTTCGCAACGCACCCTGGTGCTGGTAAACAGCCGCCGCCTGATGCCGGGCGATCCGACACAGAACGGCGCGTCATCGCCCGACCTCAACCAGATTCCCGGTGCGCTGGTGGAACGTGTTGAAGTTCTCACCGGCGGCGCCTCGGCAGTGTATGGCGCGGACGCCGTGGCGGGTGTCGTCAACTTCATCATGAACGATCACTTCGAAGGTGTACGCCTCGATGCGCAGTACGCCATGTATCAGCACGACAACGGCAACAGTGCGGCCGACGTCGTCACAGCCAGCGGCTTTGCGACGCCCGACAGTAACGTTCACGACGGATATTCGCGTGACTTCACGTTCGTAATGGGCATGAACTCAGGCGATGGCCGTGGCAACGCGACCGTCTATGCCGGGTATCGCACGCTGTCGGCGATCACCCAGGGGAACCGCGACTTCAGCGCGTGCACGCTGGGCTCGGGAGACGAATTCTCCTGTTCCGGCTCGGTGACCTCAGCGCCTGGCCTGTTCGTGCCGGTCAACCAGGATCCGGCCGCTTTCGGTTCACCGGCGGATCCGAACAACGGCTATTTCACCATCGATGGCAACAACAATTTCCGCCCGTACGACTTCGGGACGGACGTGTACAACTTCGGGCCGCTCAACTACTACCAGCGACCAGACGATCGCTACACGGCGGGCCTGTTCGCCCACTACGACATGAACGAGCACGCCACCGCGTACACCGAGTTCATGTTCATGAATGACAAGACGGTGTCGCAGGTTGCACCTAGCGGCGCGTTCTTCGGTTCCAACAGTGGCCAGCCGCCGTTTTATGGCAACTATGTCGTCAACTGCGACAACCCGTTCCTGTCGGCATCGCAGGTCAACGCGTTGTGCAATGACCCGGCGGTGAATCGGCAACCGGGCCAGAACGATGTATTCCTCGGCATCGGCCGACGCAACGTCGAAGGTGGCGGCCGACGGGATGATCTGGAGCACACCTCCTATCGCGGCGTGCTCGGCGTACGTGGCAACTTCGGTGAAGCGTGGAGCTATGACGCGTATGGCCTGTACGGCACGACCGTGTATAAGGAAAACTTCCTCAACGATTTCTCCGCGGCACGTCTGGGCAAGGCGCTCACCGTGGTGAACGACCCCACCACCGGCCAGCCCGTCTGTCGCGTGAACGTAGATGCCGATGTCACCAACAACGATGCGAAGTGCGTGCCCTACAACATCTGGCAGATCGGCGGCGTCACGCAGGACGCTCTCAACTATGTGCAGGTCCCGGGATTCAAGCAGGGGCAGACCGTCGAAGAGGTTCTCAGCGGCTCGGTCACTGGAGACCTCGGTCAGTACGGGGCCAAGCTGCCGACTGCCAGTGACGGTCTGGGCGTCGCGTTCGGTGCGGAATATCGCCGTGAAGAGCAGGAGCTCAAGACCGACCAGGCCTATCAGACCAACGATCTGCTCGGTCAGGGTGCTCCCGAGCTCAACACGATCGGTGCGTTCGACGTCAAGGAGCTGTTCGTTGAAGCGCGCATGCCGCTCGTGCAGGACAAGACGGGCGCTCAGGACCTGGCTGTTGAAGCCGGTTATCGGTATTCCGACTACAGCCTGGGATTCGACACCGACACGTACAAGTTCGGCCTGAACTGGGCACCGATCGAAGACGTCCGTTTCCGTGGCAGCTATCAGAGAGCGGTGCGCGCGCCGAATGCGCAGGAGTTGTTCCTGCAGGATCGCGTGCAGCTCGACGGCAACAGCGATCCGTGCGCGGGCGCTATCGGATCCCGGCGGCGTGGTCACCGGTGGGGCGACCTTGGCGGAATGTGCCAACGCAGGTGTTTCGGCGGCTCAGTACGGCACCATCCTCGAGAATCCGGCCTCGCAGTACAACGGCCTGGTCGGCGGCAACCAGGATCTCGATCCGGAAGAGTCGGACACGTATTCGTACGGGTTCGTGTTCACGCCGAGTTTCCTGCCGCACTTCAGCTGGTCGGCCGATTACTACGACATCAAGGTCGACGGCCTGATCAACAGCGTCGGGGCGGATGTGATTCTCAACAACTGTCTCAACACTGGCGACGCCGGCTTCTGCAGCCAGGTACACCGCGCGCCGGGATCCGGATCGCTCTGGATCGGTACGCTGGGCTTCATCGATGACCCGATCATCAACACGGGGTCGCTGCAAACCAAGGGCATCGATACCGAGTTGAACTACTTTTTCGACATGGGTGGCAGCGCGGGACGGCTCGCGTTCCAGTTGATCGGAACGTACGTCGATGCGCTGACGGTCCAGCCCACCACTGGCTCGGACAGCTACGAATGCAAGGGCTTGTACGGGCTCTCCTGCGGCGTGCCGACGCCGGAATGGCGCCACAAGCTGCGGGCGACCTGGTCGACGCCGTGGAACCTCGATCTGTCACTGAGCTGGCGCTTTATCGACAGCACCAAGCTCGACACTACGAGCTCCAATCCACAGCTCACCGGCGACGTCCCGGCGACGGATGCCAGCATCAAGTCGATGAGCTACCTGGATCTGGCCGGTGCCTACACGTTCAACCAGAGCATCACTCTGCGGGTCGGCATCAACAACATCACGGACGAGGATCCACCGCTGATCGGGCAGGACAGCTGCCTGGATGTGTTCTGCAACGGAAACACGTTCCCGCAGCTCTACGATACGCTCGGCCGCTACGGGTTCGTCAGCGTGACGGCAGACTTCTGACCCCTGTTAGTGAGTGAATTCAGCGGCGGGCTTCATGCCCGCCGCTTTTTTTCAGGTGAGCTTGACCGCCGCCCCGCTGCGGATGGCTTCGTAGATCGCGAGCATCACCTTCACGTCACGCAGACCTTCTTCGCCCGATACCTTGCTGGGCTTGCGTTCCTGGATGCAGCGCGCGAAATCGTCCATTTCTACCGCGAATTGATCGCCGCCCGGCAGCTTGATCTCCTTGCCATCGCTGCGTCGTCCATGGATGCCGCCGTAGTAGAAGGCGGGATCGAGCTCGAACCAGCCGCGTTCGGCCTGCGCCCTGAAGCGTGCTATGCCGTGCGCGTTGTAGCTCGCCGAGCAGTAGGCGAGCGCGCCCCCCGGGAACTTCGCCTGCCACACCACTGACTCATCGACTTCGGCGAATTTCACCGCATCTGTCTTCGACTCGATCGCGGAGATGAGGATCGGCTCTTCACCCGTCAGGTAACGCATTGCCTGCACGGCATATACGCCGACGTCCATCAATGCACCCCCACCGGCAAGTGCCCGCTTGAGCCGCCACTGCTTGGGATCACCCACCGAGATGCAAAAGCCCGCTTCGACGATCTTGACCGCACCGAGCTCTTTTTCCCGGGCGATTCTCACGCACTCGAGGTTGTTCGGCTCGAACTGCAATCGGTAGGCGATGCCCAGCAAGCGATTCGCGGCCTTGCATGCCGCCAGCATGAGATCGCAGCGTTCTATCGAGATCTCCATCGGCTTCTCGCAGTAGACGTGCTTGCCAGCCTTGGCGGCTGCGAGCGTGTGCGGGAGATGAAGCGCGTTGGGCGTGACGATGTAGACGACGTCGATGTCAGGGTTATCGGCCATCCGCTCCATCGTGTCGTAGGTATAGACGTTGCGGTCCGGGATGCCGTATTGCGCTTTCCAGCGCGCCGCCTTGTCAGGTGAGTCCGTGATGAGGCCCGTGAGCCGGCAGCGCTCGGTCTTGAGCAATGCCGGTGCAATCTGCTCGGCGCTGAGTTTGCCGAGCCCGCAGATGGCCCAGCCGAGTTTCTTGCGTGACGATTCCGCGCGCGCGCGCGTGGCCCTGGTGCTGATGAAGGGCGCGGCGGCGGCTATGGTTGTAATGGCCGCGCCGGCGTGCACGAACTGTCGGCGAGTCTGCATGCTCATGCAATGCGTCCCGATGAATACGGAGACTTGAGGCGGTGACTAACGCGGATTGGGAGTCGGTACCGGTTCCGGGTGCGCCGTGAGCACACGCGAGACCTTCGGACCGATCCAGCGTTCGACGTCATCGATCAGCGTGAATGCCGCCGGCACGATCACCAGCGTCAAGGCGGTGGAAGTGATGAGACCGCCCATCACGGCGACCGCCATGGGCGCGCGGAACGAAGCATCGCCGTGGATTCCAATCGCGACCGGCAACATGCCCGCCACCATCGCGACCGTCGTCATCACGATCGGGCGTGCGCGCTTGTGGCCCGCCTCGAGGAGCGCCGTCATCCGGTCCTTGCCGGCGCGCATCTCCTCGATCGCGAAATCCACCAGCAGGATCGAGTTTTTGGCGACGATGCCCATCAGCATCAGGAAGCCGATTACCACCGGGAGCGACAGCGGGAATCCCACGAGGAGCAGCGCGAGGGCTGCCCCGCCGATCGACAAGGGCAGGGCGGAAAGAATCGTGATGGGCTGGAACACGCGCGCGAACAGCAGCACCAGCACTGCGAATACCATCAGCACGCCGGTGAACATGGCGATCGCGAAGTTGGTGAACAGTTCGCGCATCACTTCCGCGTCGCCGACTTCCACCTTGCGCACACCTTCCGGCAGATTGCTCAGCGTGGGCAGCGCGTAGATCTTTTTCAGCCCCTCGCCGAGCTCCACGCCGTTGAGATCAGCCTCGAGGGCAATACGTCGGCTCTGGTTGTAACGTCGCACGCGGACCGGCCCTTCGCCGAAGCTGATGTCAGCGACGGCTTTCAGCGGCACCGGTGTCCCCGAGGCGGTCGGTACGGGCAGGTTCTCGAGCGTGCCCAGGTCGCGCCGGGCGCTTTCCACCAGGCTGACGCGAATCGGGATCTGTCGATCGGACAAGGAAAACTTGGGCGCATTCTGCGGCAGGTCACCCAGCGTCGCGATGCGGATGGTCTGGCTGATGCTCGCGACGCTCACGCCGAGCTCGGCGGCGAGGTCGAGGCGCGGCCGGATGATGATTTCGGGACGTGGCAGATCGCCGTTGATCCGTGGCTCGCGCAGCTCCTTCAGGGTGCGCATTTCTTCCACGACCTGTCGCGCCGTGCGGTCGACGAGCGCCGGGTCATCCCCCGTCAGGTAGATGGTGATGTCGCGTCCGTAGCCGCCGCCCGACTGCTTCTGGAAGTTGATGCGGGCGTCCGGGATTCTGCGCAGTTCCTTGAGGACGCGATCCTCCCACTCTTGCTGCGTGATGTTGCGGTCCTCGCGCGGCACCAGGGAAATGTAGAGGTTGGCGATGCGCACTTCACCGGTCTCGTCAGCGCCGATGCTTTCCACGACATCGGTCACTTCCGGCTGCTGCTTGAGGACGTCGTACGCGGCAGCGGATACGCCCGCGGTCTCTTCGAGCTGAACGCCCGGGGGCAGCTCGATGTTGAGTTGCGAGCTCGCGAGGTCAGCCTCGGGAACGAACGATGTTGGCACCATCGAGAGCACGACCAGCGACAGGATGAAGAACACGGTGCCACCGGCGAGCGTCCGCCAGCGGTGATTGACGCACCAGCGCAATGTCTTGAGGTACCAGGTCATGATCGGCCCGTCGCCGTGGGCCTTGATGTTTTCCGACTTGAGCGTATAGGCGGCAATGACTGGCGTGATAAGGCGCGCGACCAGCAATGAGAAGAACACCGCCGCAGCAACCGTGAGGCCGAACTGGATGAAGTACTGCCCGGTGATGCCGGGCATGAAGCTCACCGGAAGGAAGACCGCAATGATGGTCGCCGACGTTGCAACCACCGCGAGACCGATTTCGTCAGCCGCATCGAGTGCCGCCTTGTAGCCGGTCTTGCCCATGCGCATGTGGCGCACGATGTTCTCGATTTCCACGATTGCATCGTCCACCAGCACGCCGGCGACCAGCGACAGCGCGAGCAGACTCACCTGGTTCAGCGTGAATCCCATCCACTGCATGAACGCGAAAGTCGGGATCGCCGACAACGGAATGGCGAGCGCCGAGATCGCGGTGGCACGCCAGTCGCGCAGGAAGAACCAGACCACTGCCACGGCGAGGATCGAGCCCTCGATGAGTGCCTCCATCGCGGACGAGAACATGCGCTTGGTGTAGTCGACGGTGGTGAAGACGACCTTCAGCTTCACCTGCGGGAATTCCTTGCCGATCTTGTCGATTTCGCGCGTTACCAGGTCCATCACGGTGACGTCGGAGGAACCCTTGGACCTGAAAACGCCGAACGTGGTCGCGTTGCGGCCATTGAGGCGCGAGACACTGCGGATTTCGGCGACGCCGTCGCGCACTTCGGCGATATCGCTCAGGCGTGCGACGCGCCCGCCGGGCAGGTAAATGCGCGTCTGGCCGAGTTGCAGAGCAGTCGCTGCCCCACCCAGCACGCGAATCGACTGTTCGCCGCCACCCACCTGCAGGCGCCCACCCGGCGCGTCGAGGTTGATCTGGCGCAGCTGCTGATTGACGTCCACCGCCGTGAGCCCGAGCGCCTGCATCCGGGCAGGATCGAGCTCGACGCGGATCTCGCGATCCACACCGCCGCCGCGCTGCACCTGTGCGACGCCATTCACGGCCAGCAAGCGCTTGGTGACGGCGTTGTCGACGAACCAGCTGAGCTCTTCTTCCGTCATGTCGGTGGTGCTGACGGCGTAGTACACGAACGCTCCACCTTCGACGTCGATCCGCTGCACCAGAGGTTCTTCGATGCCCTCCGGCAGATTGCTGCGCACCTTGGAGACGGCATCGCGTACGTCGGTCACGGCACGATCGACCGGGGTGCCGATCTGGAACTCGATATAGACAAATGCGGTACCTTCGAGCGCCGCAGAAGTGATGTTCTTGACGTTACCGACGCTCGCTACCGAGCCTTCGATCTTCTGGATGATCTGGGTCTCGATCTCGGTCGGTGCGGCACCTGGCTGGTTGACCGTGATCTCAACCAGCGGAAAGGAAATATCCGGGCTCAGGTTGATCGGCAGGCGAATGAAAGCGACGACGCCGAGGAAAAACAGCACTACGAACAGCACTACCGGGGGTACCGGGTGCTTGATGGCCCATGCCGAAATATTCTTGATCATTTGCGGGCCTGCTGCGCCGTCTGCGGCGCGAGTTCGACGCTCTCGCCTTCGCGCAGGAATCCGCCCGCCATCGCGATCACCTGTTCGTTGCCGTCGAGACCCTCACCGATCACTACCCCGCCCACTGTCGTGTCGGCGACGCGCACCGGCCGACGCTCGATCTTCTTGTCACCATTGACGACATAGACATAGCTGCCCTTGAGATCGGAGAGAACCGCGGTCTGCGGCAGCACGGGGCGAGTGGCCTGGCCGACTACGACCTCGCCGCGCGCAAATGCGCCAGGCCGCAAAGCCGGATTCGCCTCGAGCGCGATGCGCACCTCGCCCAGCCGGGTCTTTGGATCGATGACCGCACCGAGCAGACGCACCTTGCCGACGAAGGGGGTGGTGTAACCGGTCAGAAAGACCTGCGCCGCTTGGTCGACCCGCACGCGAGCAAAATCCTGTTCGGCCAGCGAGCCGCGCATTTCGATCTCATTACCGCTGGCTAGTCGGAACAGCGGCTCACTGCCCGGAGTTGCGGTCTGTCCGAGCTCGGCAGTGCGCGTCAGCACGAGGCCATCCGCCTGAGCTCGAATTTCCGTACGATCGAGGCGCGCCTGCATTTCCGCAAGCTGCGCCGCGGCGACATTGACACGCGCTGCATCGGTGACCGAAGCGGCGCGACGCCTCTCTATTTCTTCCGCGGACAGCGCGCCGGCGGCCTCTACTCCCTTGGCACGTCCGTACTCTGCTACTGACAACGCTGCTTGCGCACGCGCCTCCTCGAGTGAGGCGGCCAGACGCTTCAACTGTGGGAGCAGTATCGATTGGTCGAGCTTCGCCATGATTTGTCCACGCTTGACCTGATCGCCGGCCTCCACGTAGATGGCAACGATTCGACCGGCTTCGCCTTCGGCGCCGATCGGCACGTCATGGCGGGCGAAGATCGTACCGCTGAACGTGACACTCGCCGTTACCGGCGTGACTCGTGGCGTGATGACGGTGACCAGCGGTGTGGATTGCTGCATCAGGGGCGCGACTTTCGGCGCCGCCGATGAGAAGTGCTGCTTCGCCCAGACCAGCGCGATCGCCACCACGACGACAACGAGCCCCGCGACCCACCATTTCGGCGGGATGTCCCTGATTCGCTGCAGGCGTCCCCGGAGACTGCGGTCCTGGTAAGAACGAGCCAGCGTGGGCACGTGATCACGGTTCATGGAAGCGACCTTGCGGAGTTCGAAATCCTGTTCGGGTTGCGCGTTCAAGCGGTCTCTCTGCGGGCGTTGTCGTGGCGCCACATAGCGTGGCACGGGGCCGCGAAGTTTAGCGCGCCGCAGTAAAAATTGCGCCTCTGGCTGCTGCGCAGGTTCGACCTGCTGCAAATTGCGGACAAAGCGAATGCCCGTGCGCGGCGCGGGGCGCGCCGTTGGTTCATCGGCTGAACTCGAGGTGCAAATGTGCGGTCCATGTTGCAATAAGACGTTGCACGCGGCTGCAAATCGACACCCAGGGGAGAGATACCGTGACTGAGTCCGATCTCGCATAATCGCGCGATGCGTCGCCTTGCCAGCTGCATCCTCCTGACAGCGGTCGCTGCATTCGCGAACGCCGCCGCCGACACTACGATCGTCTCGAATCGTGCAACATCGAAGGTCGTCATTCCGCTGCCCAAGCCGCTCGACGTCACCGACGCCACGCACTTCGCCGAGCTCGCCCTCGCATGCCTGCATCGCGAATACCCGAACAAGATCTCGCACGTCCTCAACAGCGACGCGGATGCGCGGCCGCCGCGCGAACTGACCCCGGCGTTCTACGGGTGCTATGACTGGCATTCGGCCGTGCATGGGCATTGGCTGCTGGTCCGCCTGGTGCGCACGTATCCGCATGCACCGTTCGAGGCTGCCGCGCGCGGCGAACTCGCGCGCAGCCTCACGCCAGACAACATCGCGCGCGAAGTAACCTACCTCGAGGGCGAGGGACGCGAAGCGTTCGAACGTCCATACGGGCTCGCGTGGCTTCTGCGACTCGCCGCGGAACTTCGCGAGTGGGAAGACCCCGAGGGACGCGAGTGGCTCGCCACGCTGCTACCGCTCGAAACTGCAGCAGCAAAGCAGTTAAAGGAGTGGTTACCGCAGCTGGCCTACCCGATTCGCAGCGGCGAGCACAGCCAGACTGCGCTTTCGTTCGGGCTGATGTGGGACTGGGCAGTCGTGTCCGGAGATTCCGCCATGCGCGATCTGCTAGCGCTCAAGGCTGGGGAGTTCTATGCGAAGGACAAGAAGTGTCCGCTGGCCTTCGAGCCTTCGGGTACGGATTTCCTGTCGCCTTGTCTCGCTGAAGCCGACTTCATGCGTCGCGTGCTCGACCCAAAAACGTTTTCGCGCTGGCTCGGACGCTTTTTCCCCAATCTCGCAGGTGGCGATCCGACGCGGTGGTTGCGGCCCGCAGTCGTCACCGATCGCGACGATCCGAAGCTGGCACACATCGACGGGCTCAATCTCAGCCGTGCGTGGATGCTCGATGGCATCGCGAGTGCGCTGCCGAAGAACGACCGGCGCGTGAATGTGCTGCTGATCGTCGCAGCGCTGCATCGACAGGTCGGGTTGCCCGCGGTGTTGCACGTGTCATATGTAGGCAGCCACTGGCTCGGTACCTACGCCGTCTATCTTACGAGTCGCGCCGGAATCAATGTCGGTCGACCTGAAGCTTCCGCCGCCGGGAACAGCGGGACGTAGCAGAACTCAGTCAACGCGGTGTCGCGAACACCTGCGTCCAATAGATACCGTCTTCAGTCACCGCATTCACCGCATAGGCGATGCCCATCTGGGTGAAATCCGGATTCATGAGATTTGCGCAGTGCGCGGGGCTCCCGATCCAGCCGCGCACAACTTCGTTCACGTCCGGCGACCCGGCTGCGACGTTTTCGCCCACCTTGCGCCAGGTGTAGCCGGCCCGCTTGCTGCGCTCGGCCACGCTGCTGCCATCGCTCCCTCTGTGGGTCATCCGGCCATGCTCGGCCATATCGATCGAATGGGCGAGCGCAGCCTTATCGAGTGCGGGGTCCAGCGTCAGGGGCCGCGCGGCGTTGAAGGGCACACTCCCGCAGGTCCTTGCCGTGGAGCGCGCCTGGTTGACGAGGTCGAGAGTCCGCTTGCGAATCGCCACGGCGTCCTTCGCCAGAGGCACGTTGAAGGGTGTCGCGAGGACGATCCAGGTGTCCTTGCCCCGCTCCCAGATTCCGGCGCGCTGAAAATCCGCGTTGAGCACCTCAGTGCAGAAACGCTCGGCGATCACGCGGGCGAGTGCCCGCTCATCCGCAACGCCGGCGATGGCGATCGATGTCGACAGCCTGGCATGAAAATGCGCGCCGGCGATCGCATCGGCAAGGCCAGCGCCGCTCGACATTCTCAGAGCCACTTCGTTGAGCGCGGCATCGCGTGCCAGTCTCATCGTCACGCCCGGCTTGCCGCCGCAACCCTGCGTGCGAATCGAATTCAATGCGTCGAGGGTCGAGCCCGATGCAAAGGTCGTTGCCAGGGCGCCGATCAGCACCAGTGCCATTCGCAACGCAACTCGAAACACCCGTGTGGTTCCCAGTGTCACCAATCAGGAGGGCAACTGTCGTGGCACGAGAACATAGGCCAGCTTCGGCTCACTGCGCAACGCCGATCCGTGGGCCTGCGCGGCCGACCGGTCGACTATTTCAATTGTTCGACCCGGTACCGGACTGCACGATCGGTTCGCCGCGTGCCTCGAGCCAGGCGGAACGTGCAATCGGCTGCACCCACCAGGAATCGAAGAGCTGCGTGCGCGTCGGATCATCCAGCGTGTAAACCGATGCAAAGCCGGTCGTGTCGAGGGCCTTGCGCGTAGCCTCGAGGTCGAGACCCTTGGCTACCGATGCTGCTACCTGCGCGCGGATCGCGGTCAACATGCTCGTCAGTTGCTCGATGTAGCTGCGATCATGCAGCACCTCACCGTGTCCAGGTATGAGGCTATCGAATGGCAGGGCACTGATCGCCTGCAACGCCGCGAGCCATTCGCGCGGAAAGCTGCCGATGCCGTACGGGATCGGATGCACGACAATGTCGCCACTGATCAGAACCCGATCCTGCGGCAGCCAGACTGCCGCGTCGCCGTCGGTATTTGCCTTGCCGAAGTAACGCACTTCGATGTCGCGCTGGCCGCGGTGCAGAACCAGGCGCTCGTCGAAAGTCGTGTCCGCGGGCGTGATCTGAATTCCCTGCAGCGCCTGGTACATGACCTTCAAGTCACCCAGCATCCGCGTCGCGCCTTCTGACAGCGGCTTCTGCTTTTGCTTCACCTCGAGCTCGTGCGTGTAATCCTGGATCTGTTGCCGATAGGTGGTGAGGTAGGTCATCGGCGGGCCGGTCATGTCCCGATAGGTATTCTCATGGCTGATGATGCGGATCGCCGGAAAGGTGGCGCGATAGACCTGGTTGCCAAAATTGTGGTCGCCATGCCAATGAGTCGTGATGAGGGTCGACACCGGCTTGTCGGTGAGGGAACGGATCAACCGGATGGCGTTGGTCGCGGCGAGCGGTGAGCCGCCGCCATCGACCACCACGACGTCCTGCTCATTGACGATGACAGTGACATTACCTTCGACGGGCTGTCGCAGCGCGTCGGGCCGCCGGATGAGATAAATCTGCGGCTTCACGGGCACGAGCTCGAGGTCGTAGATCCCGGCGGCGCGCGCGGGCATCGCAAACAGCAGGGCCATCCACAGGAGGGGTGCAAACAATTTCATCGATACCTCGGCCGGCTGCCAGGATGAATATGAATATGTGCCAGTAACGACCGCGGCAGGAGTCTGCTGCGATGTTCAGGCGGGAAGACGCGACGGGCGAAACCCCACCGCGACACAAGGACAGCGCCGCCCGGCGAAGCGAATTGCATTTGGTACTGGGTGCTTGGGACGAACAGTCTTGCGCGCTCGTCGCGCGCCGGAGCCCGTTCATCGCGTTTTTTTAGTCGTTCGTCGCACATCGCTGGCGTCCGTGCGGTCATCCGTCCCACCGGTCGCATAATGAGTGCCATCCATGCCCGAGGCGCTACGCTTCGACCCAAAACTGCTGCAAACAGGTTGAATCCGTGTCCATCATGAGCCTCACGCGCGACCCGACGTATCGCGCACGCGACAGAAATTGGCCGGCCACGCCATCGGGCGGGGCAGGGCGCAACTACCAGACAGTGGCGCGACAGAGCACCACGCACATCCAGGTGTTCAGCGCATTGTTCTGGACCTCGATGTTCCTGATGCACACGTTGCAGACCACGCTCGTCAACCAATACACAGATGGGGCCTCGATCTTCTGGCGAGCCATCTTCAGCATCCTGGGGTTCGTGCTGTGTCTGCCGCTTGGCTGGGTGCTGCGCCGGACCCTCGGCTGGCATCTGCGACACAAGGCTGTGGCAGTGGCCCTCGTATGCGTGCCCGTCGCTGTCACTTATGCAACGCTGGGACATCTGGTCTGGTTCGATCTCCTGCGGCACAGCCTGCCCTACGGCGCGCTGGTCAATATAGCGCTGCAGTCGCTCTACAACCTTGTGATTTTCCTCATGTGGTCGGGATTCTGCGCAGCGATCCTGTATGCGGCGCGCCTGCGCGAGCGCGAACGCAGTCTCCTCGAGGCGCGTGCACTCGCGCACCAGGCTGAGCTCGAGATGTTGCGCTACCAGATCAATCCGCATTTCCTGTTCAACACGCTCAATGCAGTTTCCGCGCTGGTGGTCACCGGCCAGACGCAGGCCGCCGATCAGGTGATCGCGAAGCTCGCGCGTTTCTTCCGCAATGCCCTGAGCCGCGAAGGCACTACGAAGGTGAGTCTCGGCGAGGAAATACGTGTGCAGGCGGAGATGCCTTCCTGACTCCGGGCTTTTCCTACACGTTCTCGATCATCCCGTTGTTCATCCTGATGGGAAACCTGGTCAGCCGCGCCGGACTTGCCGACGAACTGTTATCGCGCGGCCCACGCCTTCATCGGGCACGTTCGTGGCGGGCTCGCCATGGCGACGATCGTCGCGAGCGGCGCATTTGGCGCGATCAGCGGCTCGGCGGTCGCGACGACCGCGACAATGGCGAAGGTGAGCATGCCGTCGATGCGACGGTATGGCTATTCCGATGAGCTGGCGATCGGCGCCGTCGCCTCGGGTGGCACGCTCGATGTCCTGATCCCGCCATCCATCATCATGGTGATCTACGGCATCATGACGGAGACGCACATCGGCGCGCTGTTTGCCGCCGGCTGGCTGCCCGGCGCCGTCGGCCTGGTCTGCTACCTCGCCGCGGTTCGCTACATGACCTGGCGCGACCCCAAGGCCGGCCCGCCGGGCGAGCGGGTGCCGTGGCGCGAGCGGCTGGCGACCTTGCGCGGCATCGGCCCGTTCATCGTGCTCACGCTGGTGCTGGTGGGCGCTCGTCGCCACCGGATACATGTCGGTCGAATATGGCGGCGTCGCCGCAGCGGTGGCGGTCACCATCTTCGCCATAGTCTATCAGGGCGTGATGGGCGTGATCGCCCTGTTCACGCTAGTCATGGGTGGCATCTACACCGGCGCCTTCACGACCACCGAGGCGGCCGGCGTGGGCGCTGCGATCTCGCTGATGCTGGCGCTCGTGCGCCGCGCGCTGACGTGGCGAAGCTTCCTCAAAATCCTGGAGGACAGTGTCAGCACCAGCGCGATGCTGTTTGTGATCGTGCTCGGGCGCGATCATGTTCGGCAACTTCGTCAACTTCACGACGATGCCCGACGACCTGCGTGACTTCGTACTCCGGTTCTCGTCCCATCCCATCCAGGTAATCATCGCGATGTGCGTGATCTACATCCTCCTCGGCACCGCCATGGAGGAGCTGTCGATGATCCTGATCACGATCCCGCTGTTCTTCCCGATCGTGGTCCATCTCGGCTTCGACCCGATCTGGTTCGGCATCCTGATCGTCGTCGTGGTCGAGATCGGATTGATCAGCCCGCCGGTCGGTATGATCCTGTTTCTCATGCACTCGCTCCACCCCGAAATTCCGATGGCGACCATCTACCGTGGGGTCATGCCGTTTTTCTTCGCAACGATCGTGATGCTCGCGGTGCTAATCGCCTTTCCGGAGATTTCGCTGGTGCTGCCAAGAATGATTTTCGGGGGGCCGTAGGCCGCGCCGGTTAGAGTTTCGGCGCGACACGCTTGCCGACGATCGCGGCGATGGTGGTTCCAACTTCGAGAAGCTCAGCGTCCTGGCCGATCGAGGCGTAGAGCGTCACGCCGAACGGCTGTCCCTTCCCGTCCAGGCCCACCGGGATCGCGAGGACCGGCGCACCTGCCTTGCCGGTGCATTTGGCGGCGACACCCATCGGGGCGATCAGCGCGTCGGCGCCGGAGAAGCGCAGTGCGCCATCGATGCCCGCATCGCGACTAAGCACGATATCGCGCCGGCGGTCGGCGATGTAGCGGGCGTCGTCCAGCCCCTTGGTTTCCGCCGCCGCGATCAACAGAGACTGTCCGTAGGGGATCGCCGAGGGCTTCTTCTCGTTCCAGGCGATCAGCGTCTCGATCGAGTCGATCCCGCAGGGATTGCCATTTTCAGCAAGGAAGGCATTGAGCGCGGCCTTGAATTCGGTCCGGAACACCGATGAGCGGACATCCTGCAGCTGCTCGGCGGCGGGCAGATCGCAAGGATCGATGATGGTGACGCCATGCTTCGACAACTCCGACAACACGGCTTCGAACTGAGGCATCACACCTGCGAGGTCGGCACGGTCGGTCATCGTGCGCCGCGGCACACCGATGCAGATACTGCGAGCCGGGCGGCCGGGGCCGGGACCGCGCCAGAGCGTCGCCGGCACGCTGAGGCTGTCATGCGGATCGCCGCCCGCAATGACTGACAGCAGCCGGACGATGTCCTCCACCGAGCGGGCCAGTGGACCGGGCGAATCCTGGCTCGGCACCAGCGGGACCACGCCGGCCCGGCTGACGCTGCCGACGCTGGGCTTGAAGCCGAACACGGACGACACACTGGCCGGGGTCTGGATCGAGTTCTGGGTTTCGCTGCCGAGCGCAATGGGCGCGAGCGCCGCAGCGACCGCCGCTGCCGATCCAACGCTTGAGCCCAGACCGCGGCCATAGTCGGCCTTGTCATGGGGATTCTTGCACCATGCCGCCGGCGCCGCTGAAGCCGGACGGCATGACATCGGAGACGTAGTCGGCGAATTCGGTGAGGTTGGTCTTGCCGAGGATTAGCGCACCGGCGTCGCGAAGGCGGCGGGCGATCGCCGCATCGCGCTTGGGCACGAAGTCGAGGAGCGCAGCCGCACCAGCCGTCGCCGACATGCCGTCGCCGGTCAGGATGTTGTCCTTCAGCAGAACCGGAATGCCGTGGAGTGGGCCGCGAATGCGCCCGGCCGCGACGTCGTCGTCGAGCTTTTTCGCGTCATCCAGCGCGTGGGGCGACACCAAGCGAACTGCATTGAGCCCCACCAATCGGCCGAGCGCCTCGACCCGGTCCAGATGCCAGCGCGCGATCTCACGGACCGAAAGTTTCTTGTCCAGCACGGCCTGGTGAATGGCCGAAAGCGAACCCTTCAGAAGCAAGTCCTGCATCACCCGTCCCCCTTACCCCGGCGACTTTGAAGTGGAAGAAGGGGACGTCGGTCGCCGAGCATCGCGGTGAAGCCGGACCCCTGTTGTCAATCCAGCACCGCTATCGCCTCAACCTCCACCAGAAAGTCCGGGTGCGCGAGCCGCGCCACCTGCACCAGCGTCGAGGACTGGCGATGCGCGTTGTACGGCGCCGCGACGGTCCCGACTCACCGCGCGGTAGGCGTCGATGTCGGTCACGTAGATGGTGTACTTCACCACGTGTTCGAAGTCGGTCCCGGCCGCGCGCAGCGCGTCGCCGATGTTGGCGTACGCCTGGGCGACTTGCGCGGCCATGTCGCCCTTGCCGACGACATTGCCCTCGGGGTCGCGCGAGGTCATGCCCGAGGTGTAAAAGATTCGGCCTTCGGCGACCGTGCCCGCGCCGTGGCGGACCTTGCGCTCGTAGCCCCTGCCCGTTTCGATGCGACGAAGGCCCATGCGTCTACCTCGCGTGCGGAAGATGATCTTGCGACATGCTCGTGCTTCAGGGCACGATCACGGTGATCGGCCTGGACGGATAGGTCTGCTGCGCCGGGACTCGGCGAAGGCGACAGCCCGCCGGCGATGCGGATTGTGACGCAACGACGACGCTCATCCGCCGAAGATATTACGTTCCTTGATCAACTTTCTCCAGCGCTCTCTCTCCTCTTGCACGGTGCGGCCGAACTCTTCGGGCGTGATCTGCCACGGCGTGATGCCTACGGCAGCGAGCTTTGCGCGCACCTCTCCGGAGGCGAGCGCACGAATAACGCGCCGCGCAGCGCGGCCGTCACTTCGGGCGGCATGTTGCGCGGTCCCATGATCGCGGTCCAGGTGAGGAAGTCCACGCCCGGGTAACCCTGTTCGGTGAGCGTCGGAATTTCAGGCGCCAGCGCGCTGCGCTTGTTGCCCACCACCCCGAGTGCCGTGACCTTGCCGGTCTTGATGTGCGGCAGCGCCAGGTTGAACGCCGGCCAACTCCCAGCGATCTGGCCGCCGACCACGTCCACGAGCGCTGCGGCGATGCCTCGATAGGGTACGTTCAGCAGGTTCACCTTCGCAACGTCGCTGAGCAGGACGGTATAGCCGTGCGTCACGTTGCCGTTGCCCGCCGAGCCCAGGGCGAGCGGCTCCCGGGCGCTGCGCGCCAGCTCGATGAACTCCTTCAGGTTCTTCGCCGGCACATGCGAGCCGATCACCAGCACCAGTGTCGATGTAGGTGAGCGCCGCGATGGGCACGAGGTCGTTGGCTGGGTCGTGGCAGGTTCTCCTGGGTGTGCGGGCTGATGGTCAGGAGACCCGAGGTCGCCACTAGCAGGGTGGCCCCGTCGGGCGCGGCCTGTTTGACGGCCATTGCGGCGATGGCGCCATTGGCTCCGGTGCGGTTTTCCACGATCATCGGCGTGCCGGTCTGCGCCTGCATGCTTTCGGCCAACACCCGCGCGGAATAGTCGATCGGCCCGCCGGCGGCGAAGGGGACCAGCAGGTGCACGCCTGTGCGCGGCAGCTGTGCGTGCGCCTGGCCCGGCGGGACCACAGCGACGCACACCAGGGCGAGCAGGACGGAGGTGCGGGAGGCTCGCATCAGGCTTGGTCCTTAAGCGGCTTCGCAGGAATCATCGCGAACAGCACGCTGCAGGGCTGGTTGCTACGGTTCGACCAGGCATGCGAGGTGCCGCGCTGAATCAGCACGTCGCCCTCGGTCATCTTCAGCTCGCCTTCGTCCATCAGGGCATAGATCTCGCCTTTCAACACGATCGCGTAGTCGAGTGTCTCAGTGGCGTGGAAGCCGAAGTGGCGCCCCTTGCCCTCGTAGCGTGCGCTGATCTGCTCGCCCTGCGCCTTGCGCCGCCGCGGTCGCCGCGATCCGCTCGGCGTCCGGAGGGTAAATCACGATGTGGAACAGGCTGCCGTCCTTGCCGGTGTCCAGGACTTTGTTCGGGATGCCGGGATCCTCGTAGCCGGAATTGTCCACCGGGTGCTCGTCCGTGTACCACAGCTCGACGATGGTGTTGCCATTGGCACGCTTCACCACGTGCGGACAGATGCGGTCCTCGACGAAAACCGACTTTCCTTCAGCGTTGAGCCCGGTGACGATGCGGCGCACCCGATCAAGATCCGGCATGTTTCCTCCTGCGACCGTAGTTCATGATACATCTCTTCATTTTGTGTGTGTGACACAAGTAGTTGTGACTTGCTGCATTGCCTGCAACCTCCAACTCCAGGCGCAGCAAGTTTGCATCGTATGGCTTAGGCTGAAATGCTGAAAAGAGGTTCCGGACTATCCGCTTTGGGTCTTGGGTGTGTAAAAACGCCTTGGCGGAAGCATTGACGCTGGCGACCCTAGGCGCGGCGGCCGGGTGCAGAGATTTTCCCGAGTTTTGTGGCTTTTCGTTCTGGAATCGCTCCTGATTGGGATGCCAGCGGTCCTGGGCGGTTCTGCAATGGCAAAATGCCGCGTGGCGGCGGCAACTATGCCCTCATCGCCGCCATGAGCGGTTGGATGCCGATGATGTTCATGACGCGCGTGAGGTTGTAGGCCAACACGTGCAACGCCATTTCGGTGGCGACCTTTGGCAGCGTCTTCATCAGGAAGTGAGTAGCGCCCATCCGAGCCTTGATCGTGCCGAACGGATGCTCGACCGTCTCGCGCCGCTGCCGCATCTTCTCCGGATGCTCATCGAGCCGGCGCTGCACCGCTTCGAGAATGTGCTCATGCTCCCATCGGGAGATCAGTCGTTCCTTTGCGGTGGTGCAGCTATGCTTGATTGCGCAACTCTGGCAGGCGTTGGTCCGGTAGCGACGCAGGACCAAGCCTTTGTCCTCGGTCGTAAAGGAGTAGGCGAGCCTTTGGCCGGCAGGACAAACGTAAACATCCTCTGCTGCCACGTATCGGAAGTCTTGCTTGCCGAAGCGCCCTTCCGCCTTTGAGTTCGAGGTCATCGGCTTGGGCAGCGTGACTGTGATGCCCGCGTTCTCGCATTCCAGGATCTCCTCGCTACTGAAGTAGCCGCGATCGGCGACGGCATCGAGGTTCTCCACTCCCAGCGTCGCCTTCGCCTGCTTGGCCACGGGTGAGAGCTGCGACCGGTCGGAGCCCTCATTGATCACCTCATGCGTGATGATCAGATGATGCGTGGTTTCGACTGCGACCTGGACGTTGTAGCCCACCACACCGGAGCCTCGGCCGCTCGTCGCCATCGAGCGGGCATCGGGATCGGTCAGCGATATCTGCTGGTCCGGGGTGGCGAGCATTTGTCACCTTGAGAATCTCGAGCCGCTGCATCTGCTCCTTCAGCTTCGCGATCTTCTCTTTCAGACGGCTCGTCTTGGTCTTGAGCGCCTCGGACGGCTCCTGCCGGTCAGCGCTGTCGAGTTGCTGCAGATAGCGCGCGACGCTCTCCTCGATCTGCGCCATGCGCCGCTCCATCTTGGCGCGCGTGAAGTTCTTGTCGCGGTTGTTCACCGCCTTGAACTTGCTGCCGTCGATCGCAACGCTGGCTTGCGTGAGCAGACCCATCAGGCGGCAGAGCTCAACAAACCGGGCACAGACCTGACGGATGGCGCGGCCGTTGTCCTTGCGGAAGTCGGCAATCGTCTTGTGATCGGGAGCAAGCCGGCCCACGAGCCACATCACCTCAACATTGCGCCCGGCCTCGCGTTCAAGCCGCCGGCTCGACTGGACCCGGTTGAGATAGCCGTAGATGTAGAGCTTCAGCAGCACCGACGGATGATACGAAGGCCGGCCGGTGACCTCAGGCTCGACCCCGCTGAACCCAAGCTCGGCCAGATCGAGTTCGTCAACGAAGACATCGATGACGCGAACCGGATTGTCCTCACCGATCCAATCTTCCAGTGATTCAGGAAACAGCGTGCTCTGACCGCGATCCGCCCCCTCAACGAAGCGCCTCATCCGATCCTCCCGCAAATCGCGCGAGAATCTTACCGCGAGAATCAATTCCAGCAGCGCGTTTTTACACAACCAGGGTCAACAGCAGACCACCCGCCGCACAGTGGCGGGTTCGAGCGCGCGGTATTATTCCTGAGCCGTTGGGCAATTTTCCAGCACAAGAACGATCTGCATCGGGGAAACGGGATTCCTCGCCCCAGAGACAGACCTTCCGAAACAGCGGTTGCGCCAGAAATCGTCTCTGCAGCGACCGAAATGTCAGTGCAAAAGCGCGCCAATGGCGGGCTTTCTTGCAGTCTCCAGGAAGTCTCTCAGTTCGAAAGAGTGCGTGGTGGACCTGAGAGGACTCGAACTGCGTGCCAGGCATGCAGTCATGGTCGAACCGGTCTCTAAGCCCCGCCTACATCTATCTGCTACAATAGCGATCGCCGCGTGCGTGGGCTCGGGCAGAGACCACTCCGCCCGAGCCCACGAACCCGTTATTTCTTTTTCCGAGCCTTCTTGGTTTTCTTTGCCTTTGCCTTCTTTGCCTTCTTCGCCATAGCGTCCCCTTTCGTGTTGGAGGTGAAAACGCCACACAAGGCACGACGGCGGAGGGCCAGCCCGCAATGCCTCAGCTTGAATGTGGGCGATTTCGGTAGCGTGTGTCCTGCGCAATTCACAGCTTTGAATTGGCACGCCGGGCCGCGATGCCTGTCCAGGATAAAACTGGGCACCGCTATGTTATTGTAGGACTTCTGCAATTTCAGATCTCTGATCAGTCAAACATCGTGGCTGGTCCCAGCTAAAAGCTTTTCGATATACTCGCGTAACCGATTGAAGTCGGGGTGTATCCTCAGCGGGGGGTGATCACGAAGTCCGTCGGCGGCACTCGCGTCGTGCAGCTCGTGTCCACTGCGTTCAAGACCTCGAAGAAGTCTCGGACAATGCCTTGCGCGCAGGCGTTGGCGGCGGGTGACGGGCTCGCGAACGCTACATGCGCGACGTTGGGGATCTCGACGACCGTCGCGTTCGGCAGCGTCCGGGCGACGAGGGGGCCGAACGACGACTGCGGTCTGTGCGTCGTACTGCGCCGAAATGACGAGCGTCGGGATGCTGCTCTCCGTGACGTCCCGGATGGCGCGCTCGACCGGCGGCACGTTCCACACGTCGCAGTTCGAGCGCATGAACTGGAGGTTGGGCGCGTTCCTGTGGATCGAACGGCGGAAAGGTCGGGAACGCGCGCTGCTCCTGCGGCCTCGACGCTCGCTCGCTCTCATAGGGAACCCACTCACCGCACGAGACGCCGTAGAAGAGTCCGTTGCCGAGGACGCCGATGCCCGCGGGATTGAGCCGCGGAGCAGCCCAGGTGGTCGCGAGGCGCGTCGCGTCGCCGTGATCGAGGGCGTCGATGGCGGCGGGAACCTCCGCCGCCGTGTGCGTCCCCGGCGACACGGCCCACTGCAGGAGCATGCCGCCGCTGATCATCACGTTTCACCGGCTCGGCAACGCCGGGCACGCTCACCCTCACGGTCTGCGGATTCTCCTCGTAGTGCTGCACGAGCCGCCGGAACGTCGCGCCGATGTCGCCGTAGCGCTCGCGGCAGCGAGGCTGCGCGCTGCAGGCGCGGAATACCGCGTCGATCCCCTCGCCCGCGCTCGTCCATGCCGACACCCCGCCGGCCAGGCGGCGGCGGAAAGATCCCGTCGATGCCGACCGAGCGGATGCCCTCCGGATGGAGCCGCATGTAGGTGAGGGCATAGGTCGGTCCCGTAGGAGATCCCGAAGAGGTTCCACTGCTCGATGCCGAGCGCGAGCCTCAGGTCCTCGAGATCGTCGGAACTCTCGATGCGTGTTGTAGGCGCTCAAGGTCGACGCCGAGTGCCTCCAGCCGGTGCCGGCACTCGCGGTCGCCTCTCGCGTACGCCCGTCCGGTTTCCGGTGCGTCGAACGGCTTGTCGAGCGTCTCCGCCGGGAAGCGGTCGACCGCATCGCACGTCAGGCTCGGCCGCGCCGAGTAGGTCCCGCGCTGCGACATGAAGATCACATCGCGATCGCGGTTGAGGTCGCCGGCGAGCGCCATCGGAATCTCGGTAATCGCGTCGTCGCCTGGACCGCCGGCGAGCCAGACGATCGGATCGGGCTTCGGGTTCGGTGAGGCGGCCGGGATGATCGCGACCGAGAGGGTGATCGTGCGCCCGTTCGGCTGTCTCCGGTTCTCGGGCACGGTCAGCTGCCCGCAGCGCGCCGTCTCCAGCTCCGGGATCGGAGCGGGTGTCTTCGGGCATGGTCCCGTCTCGAACCGGAACGTTGGGTTGGCAGGAGCGACCGGGACGCTCACGAGTAGCGTGGCGATGGCGAGCGCCACGATTCCGACGGCGATGCGGGACGAAAACGTAGTGAGATTCGATGTCATGTTCGTCCCCGGCGGCGGCTAGTCCGGCACGATGGTGAACGGTGACATTCGCCCACTTTGCTGGCACCGATGTCCCGGCGCGATCCTTGTCCTATCGCAAATCAAATCCGAGTACATTGATGGTGGAGCCCGCCGAGGATTGGCTCTGCGCAGACGCGTCCGACTGCTTGGATGGCTCGTGCGATCGGCGAGTCCTTGCATAACGATAGATGAGTTCGCGAGCCGTTGACATGCCGTAGGTGTCTCTAGCCGACAACCACGATATGGTCGAGGCATTCCCTACGGATCGAGCCGATCAACCGCTGTGTGTGCCGAAAACCGAGATTTCGGCAATAGTGATGATGAAGACCGCCGAGAATTGGTCGAGATGTGATGGTGCCAATGGTCTCAACCGTCCGATGGATCGGTGTGTGTGCCGAAAACCTAGATTCGGCAATATTGGTGATGAAGGCCGCCGAGAACAGGTCGTGATGTGATGGCGCCGATGGCTCTGAACCGCCCGATGGACGGGGGCATCCTGGTTCAGAGCGCGATGGGTCCGTCGACCCATTGTAGTAGGCGGCATACTCGCGAAGGATCCGGCGCAGATGTGCCTCACCGAACACGATCATGTGGTCGACACATTCCCGTCGGATCGTGCCGATCAGTCTCTCCGCGTAGCCGTTCTGCCAGGGCGATCCCGGCGCAATCGGCTTGTCGCGAATACCCATGGCGCGTAGTCGGCGCGTGACGGCAGCACCGTAAATCCCGTCCTGGTCGCGGATCAGGTAGCGTGGGGCCTCATTCCACGGGAAGGCTTCGGTGATTTGCTGCGCGATCCATTCCGCCGTTGGGTGTCTCGTGACATTGATCCAGACAAGCTCACGCCGCGCCAGCCGGACAATCACCAGAACATAGAGCTGGATAAAGCCGATGGTCGGGACCACGAACAAATCCATCGCCGCGATCTGCGGTGCATGATTGCGCAGGAACGTGCCCCAGCTCTGACCGGACGGATTGCCTCGCTTGGCCATATATTTGGCGACGGTCGACTGAGCCACCGTGAAGCCGAGCTTGAGCAGCTCGCCCTGAATGCGCGGTGCGCCCCAAAGCACGTTCTCAACGCTCATCCGCCGGATCAATGCGCGCAACTCCGCACTGATTGGCGGCCGCCCTCCCAGCTGCCGCGATTTCCAGCGCCAGTAACGGCGAAAGCCGGCCCGATGCCAGCGCACCACCGTCTCGGGCCGAACGATCGTCATCGCCTTGAGGACCGACGGAAACCACCGATACAGCAGGATGAAGAACAGGCGATCGCCGTTCGTGAACTCGATACGGCCGCGCAGCTTGCGTCGCAGTACGATCAACTGATGTCGCAGCGCGGCGTTTTCCGCCTCAAGCCGACTTGTTGGCTTGAGCGGAGAGATCAGCAGATTGAGAAACAGAGACAGCAGCGCGACCATCGCCCCGGATGGTCATGTGATTCCCTCACCAGATCAATACGGACGACGTTTTCAGTACACACATCGGCTGGCGATCGGTGAGCGGGTAGATGCTGGCAAACTCTTCAACGCCCTCGATCAAGTCGAGCGCGAAGTCCTCTGGCACGCCAAATCCGCCTTCCGCCGGAATCCCCTCGTTGGCACCCGCGGCCGTAGCCCAGCGAAGGCGTCGGTCGGTCTCGTGCGGGCTAATGCCAGCGCGCACGACCGCGATCAGAAAATCATCGACGGTTCGGAATTCTTCGCGATAAGGAGCGTTCATTTCTTGTTGTCCTTTGTTTAGAGCAGATCGAGCTCGCGCATTCGCTTGCGCCAGCCGAACAACGCGCCACCATATTCACTCATTGGGGTGATCGCCGGGGCCACGTGCGCCAAGAAGGGACTGACGCCGGTTGGAGTCTGTTCGCTCCAGCTCCCTGTGCAACTCACGCTCATCCAGAATCGCGAGCGACAATGCTTCCGCTGCCGCTCCGATCCGCTTGACGATCTCACGCTGGCGCGGCTGCAGTGTCTTGGCCACGCGACTGGTCTCCTGCTGACACGCGGCCCGCCACGCCTGTTGCGCCTCCATCCACTCCGGGTGCGCTTTGTCCATCCGCTCATTCAGCGCGGCGGACAATGTCGGAAGCCGCCAAAGTGCGGGCGGGTCGGCATCGCCGAAGGCTGCCTTCAGTGCGTGGCGAACCCAACCAAACTGTGCGCTAATTCGCTCCTCCGGCGTGGCGTTCTGCCAGACGCCGGCGGACCGCAGGCCGGCGAGCTCTGTTTCTAACCGCGTCCAGATTGCGAGCGCGGCTTGGTAGTCGGCCTTGGCCGCTTCGAACTGGGCCGATGTTTCGCCGCTCCTCTTGACCATCGTATCGACCTCCAAAAGAAAAAACGGGGCGCGACCCTTCCCCTGAACCGATCAAAAGGGGATGGTCGAACGCCCGTCTCGAA
>CAWEOT010000004.1:0-6017 GCA_963810775.1 uncultured Gammaproteobacteria bacterium | reverse complement strand
CATCATCAAACTACTAGAAGAAGGCATGGACGAACACGTCATTGTGAGAAACCCTCTCGCAGTCGCATTCGTTGCGCTACTGCAGTGGATTGTTCCGTCGCTCGTCGCCGTCGGGACGCTCTACTACCTGGTCGCTGTGAACGATGTGGATGTCGCGCGCCAGAGCCAGTATCACGTCATGGCAGCGCTCGTCGCGATGCTGTGGATGATTCTTTCGAAGCCCGCGCGCACGAACGGCAGGATTCACAGCAGCTCGGTGCCGCTCTTGTTCGGCGTGCTCATGCGCTGGATGGTGTTGCTGGCAGTTCTGCTCGCGGTTGCTTATGCCACGAAGTCCTCGGATCAGTTCTCACGGCGGGTTGTGCTGACCTGGGCCGCCGCCACACCAGCGCTGTTGCTCCTGCTCGTAATCCTTTTCCATGAGGTGATGCACCGTCTGTTGAGTGTGCCATCGAACACGCGCAGTGCGGTCTTTGTCGGATGCACCGAGGCGAGCCTGGCGCTCGCGAAAGAATTCCGGAACAGTTCCGATCTGTGCATGCCCGTCGCCGGCTTCTTCGATGATCGGAGCCCCGATCGGCTGAACCTCCCCGGAGACTTTCGGCTGCTGGGAAGACTTTCCGGACTCATGGACTACGTGAAGAACCATGCGGTCAGGGTGATCTTCATTGCGTTACCGATCCGCCACGTGCAGAGGGTCATCAACCTCCTCGATCAGCTGCGCGACACAACGGCGTCGATCTACTACGTGCCTGACATCTGCCTGTTCGACCTGATTCAGACCCGCACCGTTGCGATCCAGGGTATCCCGGTGATCGCCGTATGTGAGACGCCCTTCTATGGAATCCGTGGCGCTTCGAAGCGCGCCACAGACGTCATCGTGGCTGCATCGGTTCTCATTCTCACGGCACCGCTCCTGGCGCTGCTTGCGCTCATGATCCGCAGTACATCGCCGGGCCCCGCAATCTTCCGGCAACGCCGCTACGGCCTCGACGGCGAAGAGATCATTGTCTACAAGTTCCGCACGATGACGGTGCAGGAAGACGACTCGCACGTCCGGCAGGCCACCGCGAACGATCCGCGAACGACGCGCGTGGGTCGATTTCTGCGTCGGTACTCGCTCGATGAGCTGCCGCAGCTGATCAACGTGCTGCGCGGCGAGATGAGCCTCGTCGGCCCGCGCCCGCACGCGGTGGCGCATAACGAGATGTATCGCAAGCTGATCAAGGGCTACATGGTCCGTCACAAGGTACTTCCCGGCATTACCGGGCTCGCCCAGGTCAACGGCCTGCGCGGCGAAACTCGCAACGTCGCGCAGATGGAGGCGCGGGTTCGTTACGACCTCGAGTACGTGCGCACCTGGTCAATCTTTCTCGACCTCAAGATCCTAGCCAAGACGGCGCTCATCGTACTCAACGATGCCCGGGCCTATTGATCGAGGTCGCCCCGCGACAAAACCGGTCAGCCAGGGAGGAATTTCCTCCGCCCACCATATGTCCAATCCCGCTACCGGTCCGGCGTGCGGCGGGACACAATGGCAAAAGATTCAAGAAAAAGGCGTCTGCATCGCCGAGCCTGTAGGATTGCTCACAGTGATGATTTGAGCCTCTTCCGCATGGCAACGTTGGCAGCAAAGAATCAGGAGCGTGAGATGTCCACAGCGGGCCCCAAAGTGAGTTGGCGCTGCGCGTTTGCCGTACTGCTGGTCGCAGCCGCTTTCGCTAAACCGACCCTCGCCCAGCAGCTCGCCGACTACACACTCCACCCCGGCGATCAGCTTGAGATCGCTGTGTGGAAGGAACCGGACCTCACCAAGACGATGATCGTACGGCCTGACGGCAAGTTCTCATTTCCGCTGGCCGGAGAAACCGTCGCGATCGGGAGAACGATTCCGCAGGTCCAGGCTGAGATCACGAACAAGTTGAAGGCTTATATTCCGGAGCCTGTGGTCACAGCGGCGCTGACCATCATGGACGGCAACCGCATCTATGTCATTGGACAGGTCAACAAGCCTGGTTCGTTTGTAATGAATCCACGGCTGAACGTTCTGCAGGCGCTGAGTCTGGCTTCGGGATTGACGCCCTTCGCCGCGGTGAATGACATCATCGTCGTGCGTGGGACGGGAACGGGACAGAAGGTACTGCAGTTTCGCTACAGCGATGTGAGCAAGGGGAAGAGCCTGGAGCAGAACATCCCGCTGGAGGCAGGCGATGTCGTCGTCGTGCCGTAGACGGACGCGTCGAGGCACGCGGCAACGACGGTCGGCGTGCTCGCGATCGCGGTCGTTTCGGTTGCCGTCGCGTCGGCACAAGAGCTGTACTTCGTGCCCAGGTTTGAAGTGGGTGCGGAATACCACACCAATCGCGAATTGATCCCCGATCCCGCCCTTCAGGATGCAATGATCCAATATCGCGGAGTGTTCGAGGCACGATTGGGGCGCCTTACGCCACGCTCCGAACCTCGAATTGCGGCCGCGGGTCGTGCTGCAGGAATTCCCCGATCGCGATGGCATTGATCCCGTCGAACTGTTCTTCGACCTCGACACCGGCTTCCACACGCAGCGAAGCGAGTTCAGCTTTCTTGCGCGATATTCGCGACAGGACAGCTTCAACGCCGAATATGGCAATGCTAATTTTGATCCCTTCGAGCCGCAGGATCCGAACGCCGACGACACGGGAATCACTTACATCGGCGACACACGCAAACGCATCACGGTCGAGCCTGATTACTCTTTTGCCGTTTCAGAGCGCACCCGCATCGGCGCGGCAGCGCGCTATGACAATGTCAACTACTACGCCAACCCCGACAAGCCGCATCGGTACCGGTGGTCTGATCGGATACGACAGCGGCTACGTCGAGGTATACGTGGGACGAGTCATTTGGACCGCAACTCGAAGTTGAGGTCGGCCCATATGTCTCGCGGTACGAGGCGGATGACGATTCGAACCAAACCGACAACTATGGCTTGGCGTTCGACGGCAAGTACACCTGGTCCCAAATCTGGGAGACCGGGTTGTCGCTTTCAGTGTGAGCGCAGTGACTCGACTCAACCGCAAGCCATTCCCGCCGGAAGAAACGCACGACGAACTGGGGCCTTGAGTTTTACGGGTTACGGAAGGGCCAGGTCGGCAGCCTGCGATACAGCATCGGGCACTTTATTGAACCGAGCAGCGCCGCGAGCATGATCGAGACCAATCAGTTGCGCGTGCAGTACGACCATATCTTCACACCCAGACTGATCTTCAATGGCGCCCTTCGAGTGAAGGAATCATCGCGATTGGGTTCCGACTCCGCGAACACTTCAGATTTTGCCCGCGCGGAGCTCTCGCTGCGATGGAGGCTGACGCTGTCGTGGTATGTATCCGGCGGTTACCGCTACGCGTGGAGCGATTCCGACAGGCCCCGGCGACACCGCCTCCGACAACGCCGTATTTGTTGAATTCGGTTACCTCGGGTTAGAGCCCACGAGGGATGACGCGATGAAGCGCGAAGACACTGTCAAAACCGTCGGGGATTATGCGGGGCTGTTGCGCAGACGATGGCAATATCCAGTAACGATCATTCCGGCCGGTCTCCTGATTGCTCTCTTTGTCGCTTATGTGCTGCCGGTGAGCTATCGCGCCTCCGCCACCATCATGCAGGAGGGATCGTCGCTACCGAACCAAGTTGGTGCCCACTACCGTCACGGGAAGCCCTGACGAGGTTGTCAACGCTTCCGAGCAACTCGAACTGGCACGCCGCCGTGTGATGACGAAGGAGAGTCTCACCGAGATCGTCAAGCACGTGGACCCATATCCGAACCTCACGGATCTCAGCGTGTCTGAAAAGGCGAGTCTCATCGAGCAAGACACGCTCGTGGAGCGCGTCGATCCCATCACGCTGGAGCCGAGCGAATCCTCAACGGCTTTCACCATCAGCTACTCCAATACCGATCGCCAGATCGCACTTTCAGTGGCCGATCAGCTCCTGCAGCTCTATCTGACGTACACCCAACGCACCCGAGCAGAGCAGGCAGCCGCGGCGCTGCACTTTCTCGAGGCGCAAGCCACTCAACTCGAAGAGAGCATGCGCGCAATGGAACAGCGTCTCGAGCAGTTCAAGGGAAAGTACGGCAGCGCGCTGCCCGACGCCGAGGGGCGCAACCTCGTCGGAACAGATCGCTGCGCAACGCGATCTCGAATCTTTCGAGAGTCAGATTCGTATCGCCCAAGAGCGTGAGTCGATGCTCCAGCTGCAATTGACGGAAGTCAGCCCCAGTCTCACCGCAGCGGTGGGCGACTGGCGCACGGAGCTCGGCAAGCTGCGCGGAGAGCTAGCGCTGGCGGAACAGAAATATACATCCGAGCACCCGGACGTTAAGCGCCTGCGGCGTGCGATTGCAGACCTCGCGGCGCAAGGTGCCGCCAGCTCCACCAGCGCCGAGGCACCCGACAATCCAGAATACCTGCGCGTTCAGAGTCAGCTCGATTCAACGCGCCGCGAACTCGCCGCATTGCGTGCCAACGCCTCCAGAGCGCGTTCTGACCTGGGCCGATACGAGCAGAACCTGGCAATCGCCCCGGGAGTCGAGCGCCAGTACGTACAGATCTCGCGTGACTACGGTATTGCACAGAGCCGCTACGCCGATCTGCAGAACAAGATCAAAGAGGCCGCTCTCGCGCAGACTCTCGAGAGCGAAGCGCGTGGCGAGCGTTTGACCTTGCTGCGTGCGCCGTCCGCCCCGACCACACCCGCATCGCCCAATCGACTGGGCATCATCTTGCTCGGATTCGTGCTGAGCGTCGCGATCGCGTTTCTGGCAGCAGTACTCAAGGACACGGCCGATCCGACGGTACGCAGCGCCGATGATCTCGAGGCCATCATGGAGTCGCTCGCCGTCGGGCACGTGCCCGTGATCCTGAATCGCGTCCGATCTGCGACACCGACGATTGCGATGGGGACTGGTTTCGGCGGCTTACCTCGTCGCAGCGATTGCGGTTGGCGCAACGGTCGCCATGGCGAGCTGACGCACTATCCATACTGACACCTACAACAATGAATAAGTCTGAGCGAAGACATGGTCATTGAACGCGCGCTGGAAAAGCTGAGGGAAACAACTGCCGCAAAGAGAGGAACTCGCTCTGTGGAGATCGAGGCTTCGCGCAGGAAATCGGCCGTTCGGCCGGAAGCACGCAGCACAGCCATACGCCTCTTACCAGTTGTCACTCCCGACGTCGAGGCGGCTGAAGCGAGACGCGTTCTGCTTCCCGACGCCTCCATGGGCCGCGACACGACCGTACTGCTGCGGCATTTCGCCTTGTGCGCACCCGACTGCTCAACGCGATGCGCAATGAAGGATGGTCAACCCTGGCGATTACCAGTCCTGGTCCCGGTGAAGGAAAGTCCTTGATAACCCTGAATCTCGCGCTGAGCATCGCGCGAGAGCGGATGAGCGACGTATTTCTTCTCGATCTGGATCTGCGCAATCCGAGCATCTGCGGCTACCTGGGTGTATGTCCGCCACAAGAACTGGTCAGTTACTTCGGCGGTGACGGAACTCCTGCGGACGCGTTGTTCACCATCGGGGTCGATGGCCTTGCGATCGCAGGCAGCACGCTGCCCACGGAGCAAGCCTCGGAGCTGATCGCTTCGGGCAGGCTCGAAGAAATGCTCGCGTACATCAGGAGCATCGCTACAAGTCCGATCATTCTGCTGGACCTTCCGCCACTCCTCGTGACGGATGAGGCCCTGCTAGTCGCGCCGCGCGTCGATGCCGTGGCGCTGGTAGTGGCCGAAGGCCGCACGCGCCGCGACACTCTGATCCGTGCCAAGCAGCTGCTCTCGGAGTTCACGATGGCTGGCGTGATACTCAATCGTTCTTCCGAGCGTCATGGCGCCGACAAGTACTACGGCTACCACTACCGCGAAGATAATTCTTGACAGACCCCCGGTGCGCTGGCCAGCGGCACTACGCCACGTGCATGCCGCTCGGCCTGTGGCAGGCGAGCACCGCTCCAAAGCTCGCGTAATGAAGCTTC
>CAWEOT010000003.1:0-19927 GCA_963810775.1 uncultured Gammaproteobacteria bacterium | reverse complement strand
GTGGTGGGGATGTGAATGAAGCCCTACTCCAAAGGGCGCGTCCGTCGTTCGCTGTTTCACACCGTCTTCTTCAGGGCGCTTTCCCAACTGGCGACGGTCGGGAGCTATGTAGTCCTGGTCCGGGGAATGACCGAGCAAGCGTTCGGCGTCCTCAACCTGCTCTACGCACTTATTCCGGTGATCAGCACGGCTGCATCTCTTGGAATCGAACAAACCATACGCCGCTATCAGCCGGAGTATTTGCAGTCCGGCAACGCCCCGGCAGCGGCGTGGCTACTGCGCATCGCTACTTCCACGCGCTTCGCAACCAACTTGATTCTCCTCGGGGCGATCTTGCTCCTATGGCGGTGGATTGCCCCCGTCTTTCACCTGCAGCCCTATCGCGGCGAATTCATGCTTTTCAGTCTGCTCGTTCTGCTGCACTTCCAGGCGAGTATCCTACAAATCTCATTGTCTTCTCACATGCTGCAGGGCTACAGCGTCGGAATGACTGTCGTGCTTTCCGTGACGAAGCTGCTCGCGTATCTCGCCCTCGTACATTTCCACAAGCTTGACACTTACGAACGCGATATTGGCCGACACGTTGGGCTACGGATTGATGTACGCCGGCCTGCACATAGCACACGCCAGATACTGCACTCCCCGACGCATGGCGCGGGGGTTCAGCCCGCAACCGGCGGAGCGGCGACGCCTGTTCCGCTACAGCTTTTTCAACAATTTCAATGACGCCGGATCGCTGCTGCTTACTTCGAAAAGCGACAACTTCTTCATTGCTGCGCTGATTAACCCCGTGGCCGTCGCCACCTATGCTTTCTACGGCCGGCTCAACGAAATGTCTTCTCAGTTGCTCCCAAGTCGGCTGTTCAGCAACGTGATCCAACCAGTATTCTTTGCAGTGCCCGCCAATGAAGCCAAGATCCGCATTCCGAGATATTTTTCCTTCATTTTGAACATGGCCAATATCGTCCAGCTGCCGACGGTGACGTACGCGACCGCTTTCCATGCCGAGATCGTTACGGTCCTCTTTGGAGGAAAGTACCTCGATAGTTCATGGCTCTTGCCGATAATCCTCGCGTTCGCCACGGTCGGTCGTATGGGCGAGCCGGTGGGAATGGTGGCCCAGTACCAGGAAAAGGCGGCCCTTATCTTGCTGAGCAAGGTGTTCGGAATTTACAACCTGGTCGCAATCCTGGTTCTGGTTCCGATTGCTGGCGTGTACGGCGCGGCAATTGCAACCGGATCCGCACAAGCGATGAAGACCCTTTACCTGTGGTGGCACGTTCGCGACATGGCTCGGTGGACGAACTTTCGCGTGGTCCTGAAGATGACGCTGCTGATCTGGGGCAGTTGCATAGCCGTTTGCGTAGCGTTGAAGGACATGCTGCCTACGCCGCCCGTCGTGCATCTGCTTGTCGGCGCAATCCTGTGTGGAGTTGCGGCAGTGTTGTTTGCGCGTGGCCCGGCTCTGTCACCTTCAGATCGCCAGATCCTGGCGTCAGTTCTACATGGACGCGAAGCGCGCGTTCTCGAGTGGCTGGGCATTCTTCGCAAGGCGCCCGCGACATGAGCTTATCGACATCATGAACGGCCTAGTAATGTTGATGATCGTGACCGTGACGACCGTTGGGTACCTGATTGGCCTTGAAGTACTGCCTCCCGCCACAAAGTATTCTGCAGAAGTCCTGTCTGCCCTCGTGCTCCTTTTAGTAGTTATTTTCGGCGCACTCAACAGGTTCCAGTTCGTACGCCCTGCCTACTGGTTCGCATTCGGCGCGGTCGTGGTGACAATGATATGCGGTGCGCTGGCCAACTCCCTTGAGTCAGGTCCTCTCATCGCCGGCATGCGGGCCTACCTGCGCGCACTACCCCTATTCTTCCTGCCCGCAGTCTATGCATTCAGCGAGCGACAGATCCGGTCCCAGCTATTCGCGCTGCTGGCGGTGTGTCTGTTACAACTCCCAATCGCGGTCGACCAGCGACTGACCACCGCGCGGTACGGGGGCGGCTCCGGGGACCTGACGTCCGGAACCTTGCTCAATTCTGGCTTTCTCTCAATTTTTCTCATTGGCGCACTCTGTGTGCTCACGGCAGCGTTTCTGAGAAAGCAACTCAAGACGATCTGGTTCGTGCCGCTGTTTATCCTGCTGTTGCTGCCGACGACGATCAACGAGACCAAGGCGACTGTACTTTTCCTGCCACTCGGGTTGCTCGTTACCTTCATTGCCGGCTCCCAGAAGGGAATGCGACTCAAGAATGCTGTGGTAGCAACAACTCTCCTGTTAGTCGCCGCGACTATTTTTGTTCCCGTTTATGACTACTACGCCAGTAGGCAAAAGTATGGCACTCCCATAGTGGAGTTTTTTTCTGAGAAGAAAACATTCGAAAGGTATGTGAGCAAGAATGCAGATATCGGGACTCGTTCGGGCATAGTTGTTGGGCGCACGGACGCCATTCTGGTTCCCCTCAACGAGATGGCGCGGGACCCAACACACTTTGCATTCGGACTGGGGATTGGCAACGCATCGCGTTCTTCACTGGGTCAGCACTTCACAGGCAGGTACTTCCAGAAGTTCGAGCCATTTCTCAAGTCATCAGCCAGCGTCTTCATCCTGGAGATTGGTCTTTTGGGGCTTGCGTTGGCCTTGCTGATCGACTACCTGATCTACCAGGATAGCCGCATCGTGGCTGAGGCGGATGGCGGTGTCGTAGGAACCTTGGCCGTTGGTTGGACAGGGGTGACGGCGGTAATGGTGATGTCCACTTTCTACGCGCCTGTCGCCGTTAGTGAAGCGATCTCGTATCTGTTCTGGTACTTCTCGGGAGTCGTCGCGGCACAGCGCGTTCGTGGCGCGTCGCAAGCAGAGTGACAACGCACGATGGCGAAGGTCGTCTATGTCTGCCTCAGAAATGGATCGGAACAACGCTTAGCGAGTGTGCGCAAGACGCTTGACGAGCTGTCGAGCCGTATCTGCCCCGATAACATCGAGCCCAGGGCGCCACGAATAGTCGAGCAGACGCGGCCTAATCGCTGCCATTTTCAGCCCATCCGATGCGGTGCACGTAGTGGGCGCCAGCATATGCGCCGGTCATTTGACCAACGACACCCAATGGGACCTGCCGGGCAAAGCGGCACCAGAGGGTGCGTTTGTAGTCTTTCGTGCCGATCGAACCAGCGTCGAGGTACTCACTGACGCCGTGGCGTCACGTAACGTCTGGTACTACTTTGATGACGACATCCTGATCGCCACGACAACGCAGCGGGCCATTGTCGCCCTGTTGGGGAAGTTCGCGTTCAACCGTGCGGCTGTTCCGTGGATGTTGACCAACGGCTCGCTGGGACCGGTGCCCGGCTGGGATCTTCGCGTAAAACGGCTCGGACCAGATTCCACTCTCACCGTCGATCGGGAGAGCTGGCACCTGTCAGTCGTCGCGAAGCAGATATCGTTCGACAGCAAGGATGTCGGCGCGAGCTCGCAGCGCGAATCCTTCCTACGGTGTCTGACGAGCACCTTCGCACCGATCCGATTCGACTACAGCAAGTGGGTGCTGCCGTTGTCCGGTGGCTACGACAGCCGCGGCATCCTGTGTCTGATCCCGGAGACAGCCGGGATGCGAACCATTACCTGGGGCTTGGCAGCATCGCAACGCCAGCGCGGAAATGATGCGGTAGTCGCGCGCGAAGTGGCGACCGCGTTAGGTGTCAGGCACGAATTTCGGGTGACCGACGCAGCCGATGAACCCCCACAACGCATTTTTGATCGCTTCGTCGCTGCGGGCGAAGGCTGCATCGACCATGTAGCGGCGTATATGGATGGTTTTGCCATCTGGAGATCTCTATACAACGAAGGCGTCGAGGGAATAATCCGCGGTGATGAAGGATTCGGCTGGACGACCGTGCACTCACCGGCTGATGTACTGCGGTCGATTGGCATTTCGCTTTGGAGCGACTATGCAAACCTTCCGTCATTGGTATCGCTGGGTCTCCCTCCGCATACAATGCCTGAAGAACTTCAGCGACGTTCTGTGGAATCGCTCGAGCAATGGCGCGACCGTTTGTATCACCAATACCGGATTCCAACGGTGCTCGCCGCACTGAACGATCTGAAGTTGCACTACGTCGAAGTGGCCAATCCGTTGCTCGCCACGGCCGATCCTCGAGTTCGTTCGCTCGATGCCGGACGAGCAGCGTACGGAAAAGCGTCTGTTCAGGGCTATCGTGGACTCCATCGGACCAAAGATCAGAATAGCGCGCTATCCGGCGAACGCTGAACTTCCGTCGCTGCTGAGGACCAAGGACGTGGTGGGGTTCTTACGCGAGGTCCTAAGGTCGGACACAGCACGCGGTATTTTTCCTCATTCGTTTCTCGGACTCGTTGACACCAAGCTCGTCCGAGAAGATACGCCTGCGAGGCTCGGCTGGAAGTCGCAATTGAACAGCCTGACCAGGCGGCTTGCTCGAGCTGCGCTGAAGACACGTGTCCTGCGATCGTCCCCGACCGCAGTGATAGACTTCAATGCTGTGGCGTTTCGCATCTATCTGATTTGCCGCATGCACGAGCTACTGACCGAGGACGCGCGAATTTGCGCTACCGCCTGAACAAATCAACGGCGGCCGCAAGCTTCTGCTGCTCGCACTCCCACTCGGAGATGTAGAGTCGTGCCGGGCCTGGTTGGGCATGTTGTGATACCACCGGCTGTGGCAAATGTGAGCCGTGCCCTGCAAAAGCTTGCGCACTCTTCTCGCTATACCCTGGCGAATTATCAACACACCCCGGCTGTGCATCTGGGTCGCGTCGTGAGGCAGAACCGGGACGCGGCGAGCGGCACTGCTATCTCACCGAACGGTCGAGTCACGGTCCATATCGCAGGACATACCCGGCGTCCTGCGCAACCTTACGGTGACGTGTCCGCGGCCGATTTCCTTGACGACTACCTGCACGATGCGTTCGATCCCAATTCAGCAGATGGCGGCTTCATCGGCTGTATTGTTGATCTGGACCGGAATCGCCTTCAGATCTTCAACGATCGACTGGGCACGCTGCCACTGCTCTACGCAAAGAATGACCGTGGTTTCGCGTTTGCTCCCGAAGCGAAGGCCATATTTCCAACGCTCGACATGCAGCCCAAGTATGCCGATACTGGAATCGTCAGCTTCCTGAGCGCGGGATACTGTCTTGGCGATCAAACGCTTTTTGAAGGTATCCACTGCCTTGAACCGGGCTCCATTCTCAGCGTCGACCTCAGCACACTCGAGCTGGAGCACGATAGATACTGGAGGATGACCTATGAAGAGAACAAAGCTCTGAGCAATCGTAAGGACGCTGGCACAGCCCTGTATGAGGCGATCACGAAGTCGCACGAGCTTCTGCTGGGTCCGCGGGAGACCTCTTTCGATATCTTGTTGTCCGGTGGGCTCGATTCCCGCTGCATGCTTGCTTGCGTTGTGCGGGCTGCGCGCATGCCAAAGCGCACCTTTGGTTGGGGTGCCAAAGTCGATTTCCCGTATTCGGACCCCTACATCGCCGTCGAGAATCGCCAAGCGCTTCGGTGTGCGTTACGACTTCTTCAGTTATGGCACCGAGTCATTTGTAGAGAATGCGAAAGCCTGGAGCTACACCTCGGAGCTCGCCAATGACAACATGGGGTGGTACGCGGAAGGCACTGGCGTGCTTGCGCACAATTACGACCCATCCGTGGAATACACCTTGGTGGGGGACGAGGCTTGGGGGCGCGGTGGTGCACCAAAGAGCTTCGATGAAGCGGTCTCTGCCGTAGTTCCAGTCAATGTTGCGCCGAGTCTTCTTGAATTCGCGACACCCCAAGTGCGAGACGACTGCGAGGCGATGTATCGCGCGAGCATCATGCGCGTGCTTCGGGGGTCGGAAGGCTGGGGTGTCGCAGAACAGAAGGACCTTCTTTATGTTCATGGCAGGCTCGCCCGGTTCATCTTCTCGCTTGGCTATTACAAGGAGCTGGCTACCGAAGTGAGGCGACCCTTCACGACCAAGGCAATCCTCGAGGTCGTGAAGGGTCTACCTCGACGATTTCGCTATCACAAGAATCTCTATCGTTCAGTACTCGACACTTACTTTCCGGAACTACGCCGCTTTCCGCGCAATTTGGCCAGCAGCCTTCCGGACTGGCGGTATGACATCAAGTGCCAGCCGCGCCTTCGGGATCTTTTTTCCGACTTGCTCGGTCGCAAGACACTGGAAGGAAGCGCGACATCAGAGCTGCTGCAGCCCGCAGCTGTCGAACGAGCCTGGAAAACGTACCTGCAGGTGCCGGCGCGGGCCATCAATCGAAGGGTAGGAAAAGGACGGCTTCTCAAATACTGGCTGGTTCCAGAGCGGGCAAAGATTCGGCGCGCAGAACAGGGCGCCCAGCTTGCTGAGATAGGCCGGAGAACGGACCTCGATTTTTTTCGTTCGCTCGCATTACTGGTGCTACTTGAGCGCCAATTCACGACGCTCAGGCACTGATTCATCTGAGATGACGCAAGCTTCAGCCACGCCCTGAAGTGCCGACTCGAGCCGCAGACTGAGCCACGACAGAGCACATCATTCGAATGTTGTTCATGCCGCGGGAGTCGCTTCCAACCGACCGGGTTCGCATCGGAGTGGCGGGATCGCCTGTCTCCAGAAGATCTGCGCTATTTTGAACGGCGCGCGGGGCGCTTGAAGCGGCGGCTGGGCTACAGCTGAAGCCAGCACTAGCGTGTCACACAACGATCATTGTAGAGGCTGGGACATTCCGTGTGGGTCTTACCCTTGATTGATCGAATGAACGGCAGAATTCCGGTGGACCATTTCTGTTCGTCGCCGCCGAGGTATTGGTTGTGCGTCCAGATCATGTAATTCGCGTGCATCGTACTGTACTGGTAGTCGAAGAGCACGTCTGGTGTCAGCGTCCAACTGCGCCCGAGTCCCATTCCTTGCTGCTCGCCCACCCATGCCGCGACACCGCGCAAATCGGTTCCGCCCCTTTCGCCGCGATACACTATGTTCGCCTTGATTCCGCGTGTAATGGTCGGCAGCGGAAGTTCCGGATCCGGCCCGCCGACCGCAACGCCTCCTCCCTTGATGCAGTAGTCGATCAGTGCGCGCAGGTTGGTGTCAGAGCCGCCGAAGTTCGCAGTGAGCCGCAACTGCGTATGCGTCCATACCTTCTTGCTGGCATCGAACCAGCGTCTCAATTGCGCGTGATACGCCTGTAAGTCGAACTTACTCCCCGGAATGCCGAAGGTGGTTTCATTGAATCCGACCATTTCGAACAGAGGGTGATTGTCATATCGTTTTGCCAGCGCCTGACTGAGAGCGATCAGCCGGTCCATGGTGGGCGTCTCCCAGATTCGCGCGCTCAGCCCGAGTCCTCCTGATCCGTCACCGGTTACGTAACCTCCGTTATATTCGGGCGTCAACAGATACGCAGGTAGGATCGAGCGGATCGCGTCGATCCTCTCCGGACCATACTTGCCGAAGGCGCGTTCGTTAATTACCAGCATCAGCCGTCGGGGAGTTTTAAGGGATCCCAGTTTCTGCAAGTACGAATCAATCACCTCAAATCCCTGAGAATAGTCCCCGGCTGTGGGTCCCTCGAGCACCGCCCAGTAGACTTGAACCTTGATGCCCTTGACCTCGGGGTCGGCATCGAGCGAGCTGATTTGACGGAAATGAAGTTGGCGCCTTTGGGAGATGTTGTTAACGGCCACCACGTCGTCGAGGTACACGTAATGCCCGGGATGCCACTTGATTCCCTCGCGAGGCGCCTGATCTGGTGTGGTTCCACAACCAGGTGCATTCTCGATGCAGACTTTGACCGGCTGCTTCGGTTCCGCCGCGCTAACATTGAATGCGATTAGCACCGCTATTCCCGCTGCGAGTAGCCGGGACGAGTGGCTTCGAGTCATCAGTGTCTCCTCAATCAAAACGGCTCTGGCAGTTCCGGGCCGCTTCACGGGAGCGCTTGGGAGAAGGCATAAGCGTAGGTTTGACAGCAGGAAAATCTGGCGGATTTCCTACCGGCAACCCCGCTATCCAAGTCGCACGTTCTCGGACCGGAGGCTTTGCGTCCTCACCTCTCGGTCGAGTTTGCCCTTCACTTAATCTATCCTCGATAACTATTCATATCAACCGTCAGCAGGTCGCGACACCGACTGGCGCACGGTTTCTGGACTCTCGCGAGGTGAATATTGCGTCAAGTCCCACTCCAACCAGGCAGAAGTTTTGTCGCAGCGAGGAACGTCGGTCAGTCCTCTGCTGCCAAATCGCACCGGTAGACACCGTATCCGCTCTTGGTCAACGGTCGTGCCAGCTTGAGCAACTGATCGGTATCGATACCCAACGCGTAGCTGCTCATCCTGCTGCATTTTCACGTCAGCATTCTCCAGATCTCCCTGTCCTCGCACATGCTGCAGGGCTACGGCGTCGGCATGACGGTGGTCCTGTCGGTAGCAAAGCTGCTCGCATACCTGGTGCTGATCCACTTTCACGAGCGCGATACTTGCCGATACGGTCGGCTATGGGCTCATGTACGCCGGGCCGCGCATGCGAGCTTCTGTGTACCACCGCGGCGTCAGCCCGGTTTCACACCGAATCGGACCGAGAGGCGACGCCTGTTCCGCTACAGCTTCTTCAACAACTTCAACGACGCCGGCACGCTGCTGCTGACTGCAAAGAGTAGGCGCGGATCCTCCTCCTAAGCTAGATCTCCGCAATCTACAACCTGGTCGCAATGCTGGCTCTCGTGCCGATTGCAGGCGTGTACGGCGCGGCAATACCGACTGGTTCCGCCCAAATCATGAGAGCGCTTTACCTGTGGTGGCACGTGCGCGACTTCGCCCGCTGGGCCAACTTTCGAGCCGCCCTGATCTGGGGCAGCTGCATCGCGGTCTGCATTGGATTGAAGAGCGTGCTGCCCGCTCCACCTGGTGCGTATCTTATTATTGGTGCAGTGCTGTGCGGAGTGGGAGTATTCGTCTATGCGCGCAGTCCGGCGCTATCATCTTTGGATCGCCAGATCCTACGTACCTACCATGATTGAAACCTCAACGGACGGTTCCGCGACGTGCCTGAGCATGCAGACGACGCCAAGAGCAAGATCGATTGGGGATATGGGACTACAAGGAGCATCGTCCTCACCGTTTTCACGAGGGCCTGACCGTTTCATGCAGGAAAGCATTTTTTGGATCATCTATGCGGCGCTGTCCACATCCAGATTGGGAATGTGACGCGCATGTGCCTACCGATGTCCGAGGCGCAGGTCCGGGAATTGGTCGCACAGGCGCTGCGCAAGGGCTCGAAGATCGAAACGCTGTCGCACCACGGTCACGATGTTTCCTCCAAGAAGGTGATCCGATTTTGGCGAGAGCAGTCTTCATCGGTCGTCGTTAAGATGTGGCAGCACTACAAATTGAGGCATAAGTTACGTCAATGGCTGCAAGTCTCATCTGCGCAATGCGAAGTCCGCAATCTCGCAGCGATGAAGCGCGTCGGAATCAGAGTCCCCGTCCCCTTGGGATTTGCGCATCTAAGGCCTGTCGAACATTGTCAATTTGACGAAGCGATGGTTATGGAGGATTTTGGCCGATGCACAACAGGGACCGAACACATTCGAGCCCTGATTGCTTCAGGACACGACATCCTTCTTCAGGATTTCGAGGACAAGATCATCTTGATGGCTGACGCTCTGGTTCATGGGGCGATCATTGATCGCGACTTCACAGTCGACAACATCTTGGTTTGCGGCCGAGAGGATATCCGACGTATTGATGTCGAGATCGCGCGCCGGGTCTCCTTTCCGGCGATCGCCTTTTATCTTTCCAGCGAGATGTTTGGCCCCTTGCTGGCGACATACACATGGGCAGTCCATCCAAACACAGACGTCGTTCCACGCTTCATGCGGAAGCTAAGAGACCAGCTAAAGCTCTCACGATTGACGTGGCTCCGCACCGAATATGTCTATAATAAGGTCATGAAAAGGCATGGGATTGAGCATGGCGGACTCACATGCATGAAGTTGCCTTGGAGATCGGCCTGACGACTGCGCACCTCATCTACCGCGAAATTGATCGCTAATCCGATGCGACGATCAGTAGCCCAAGATCGCCTGCACTGCTGGTTCCAATGGCGAAATCGGCATGAAAGAAGAATATAAAGCCAAGTCGACCTATCGGGGCGGTGTCGCGCAGGACTATGACAACAAGCGATTCAGCCATTTTTTCGGACGCTGGATCGACTCGAGGGAAAGACTATCCGTCACACGGGCGATGGAGCGAATCCCGGCAGGATCCAGCGTGCTGGACATTCCCTGCGGGACCGGAAGAATAACCGAGCATCTCCTGGATCTGGGCTATAAGGTTTCCGGAGCGGATATCTCGCAAGACATGATGGGAATAGCCCGGGAAAGGATCGGGACGCATCCAAACTTCGTAGGATTCCACCAGGTCGACGCGGAAGACACGAAACTCCCCGCAGCAAGTTTTGATTGCATAACCAGCATTCGCTTGATGGGACATCTTCCGCGGGAGGTGAAGGTCCGCGTCGTCAAAGAGATGTCGCGTCTATCCCGAGGGCATCTCGTCATCGCCTTTTACGTGACGAGCCTTCTGAGATCCGTGAAATGGCTTTTGAAATACGGAAAGCTCCAGAGTCAAAACCCCACTTGGTATCCGATAACGGAGAGCGATTTGAGTCGCCTCTTTGAGGAATGCGGGCTGGAAGTCGTTTTGCGCAAACCCGCGTTCCTGGTTTCGGACGCAATCACCTTCCTGCTAAGGAAGAAGACCGCGCGCGCCTAGGACAAAGACAGCCAGCAGCGGCTGGTGCCATTCTGAGACCCGGCCAGAAGGCAAGGCATGCGCTACGATCACTAACTCTCACAAGATCGGCAGGATTGAGAATCGCGATCCGAGTGCCGTGTCCACGCGGGTTCTTCAGATCGCCTGGCGGAGATCCTTGTGCAGCAGCGCTCGAAGCCACCGTTCTCCTTCGCCTCATTGACCCGATCAGAACGGATTGCTCCCAGTGTGTTCAATGATTGCTGCGTAACAACCATCGAATCGGTAACTACGCCCTTTTCGAGAGCCGTGTAGATCAAGTCGAACATAGGATAGCTGTTCGTACGGAACGCGAATGGACGCAGAGACCACCGTGAGCCGTGTGAGGCCGATTCCAATGCGCCATATTCTTGGCGTACTGCACACACTCGCCGTCTTTGGAAACAAGTAATGGTCGACGTTATGATCGCGTTCACTTCAGCGCCGCCCCGCCAATGATGAAGGTGGCACGCACAGATCGCGCCGCTGCTTGACAGCGGCCGAGCAAGGCTGCTGCCCACGCTACGGATTGAACCATGAATAGCCTTGTTCTGTTCATGATTTTCGTAGCAACCACCGTCGGTTACCTCGTACGGATGGATGCGCTACCCCAGGTCACAAAGTATCTTCCAGAAATCATCTCTGCCTTTACGTTCCTGTTAGTGGCGATACTTGGTACGCGCAATCGGTTTCAATTCGTGCGCCCAGCCTACTGGTTCACGTTCGGAGCACTTACCGCAGTAATCATCTGTGGCGTTCTCGTGAACTCGGTCCCTTCAGGACCTCTTTTTGCAGGCGTGCGCGCGTACTTGCGCGCATTACCGTTTTTCTTCTTGCCGGCAGTATATGCGTTCAGCGAAAGGCAGATACGGTCCCAGCTGTTGCTGCTGTTCGCACTGAGTGCGCTGCAAGTTCCCATCGCGGTCTGGCAGCGTATGCAGACGGCGGCGATAGGCGGGTTTTCCGGAGACCGTACGGCCGGCACGGTCCTGCTCTCGGGCGTTCTCTCGATATTCTCGTATGCGGCGCCTGCATTCTGGCGGCCGCGTTTCTGAGGAAGCGCGTTAAAGCAACCCTGTTCATACCGTTGGTTCATTCTGATCCTCTTGCCGACGACTATTAACGAAACCAAGGCCACAGTATTGCTGTTGCCATTAGGGTTGCTGACCACGTTTTTGGCGGCTTCGCCTCAAGGAACGCGACTTAAGAATGTAGTCGTTGCAGCCAGCCTCCTAACCGTATTCGGCGCCATCTTCATTCCCGTATACGACTACCTTGTCAGTGGAAGGAAGTACGGGGTTCCAGTAGTGGAGTTCTTCGAGGACCCGAAAAAGATCGAGCGCTTACATGCACAAAGAAGCAGAAGTCGGGGCGACCGAAAGTGGGCGTGTCGATGCAATTGTCACACCGCTGAAAGAGATGTCCCGGGATCCAACACACGTTGCATTCGGGCTCGGGATTGGAAACGTCTCGGAATCTTCCATGGGTTCTGCGTTCAATGGCAGGTACTTTCTGAAATTCCAGCCATTTCTCAAGTCTGCCGCCAGCGTGTTTATCCTTGAGATTGGGATCCTCGGTCTCGCGCTAGCGCTGACCATCGACTACCTCATATTTCGTGATAGCCGAGTCGTGGCCGACGTGGATTCCGGTGTCATGGAACACTGGCCGCCGGCTGGGTGGGGGTAACATCGGTAACAGTGATGAGCACGTTCTACGTGAACGTTGCGGCAAGTTCGACCATCGCATATCTATTCTGGTATTTCTCTGGAGTGATTGCGGCTCACCGCGTTCGTCTCTCCAGCGAGCGAGCCCGTCATATGACGGGAAACAGCGCTAATCGTCGATTGCCGGCCACGCGGCGACCCCACACCAGATGACCGAGCCCTCACATGAACGTTTACTTGTCCAACCTGACGACTGCGGATCAACCCATCGTTGACCCTCCGGTAGACCTCCAGGGTCTGCTCGGAAATTCGATTCCAGTCGAAGATCTGCGCAACCCTCCGTTGTCGCGCGGCGCGTGAATCGTCTGGCTCTCCAGTTTGCGCAAGCCTTGCAAGCCCTTCTGCGAGCGCAGCTATGTTACCTAGCGGGAAGTAACTGCTCTCGTCTAACCCGACTTCCCGGTTAGCCGGGATATCGCTGGCGAGCACTGGCAGAGCCGTAACTTAGCGCCTCCAGCAGTGCAATGGGCAATCCTTCATGAGAGGAAGGAAAGACGAAAGCGCCCGCAGTGAGTACACCTGCTCGAGGGCGACACCGCTTAGAAACCCAGTGAGTATCACACCTGCGGAGCGTGCAGCGGCTTCGACCTCGCGCGAATACGAATCTGTGTTGAGTGCTCCGACAAGTACAAGCTTCCAGCCAGAGTGCTGCGCGAGCTTGCATGCACGAATCAGGTCCAGCTGCCGCTTCTCCGGCACGACACGACTGACCTGCAAGAAGTAGCGACGTGACTCCAGCCCGTAACGACGCACATGCCTTGTATCTACGCACCGTTCCATAGTCACGACTCCGTTAGGAATGTAATCCGCCTCACAACCGTACCTTGACCGAACGACGTCCAAGATGACTCTGGAGACGCAGATGCGTGCGTGCGAATATCGCATGCCAACACGCTCGCCGGCGCGTAGGACCCAGCGTGCGAGATCACCCCACTTTTCTCGCTCGTAATCCTGACCATGATGCGTAACGACCACGCGCAAGCCGAACAGCCGCGCAATCGGCGTCACAATCGCGGGCCCAATGGCGTGGATGTGCAGGATATCGGGCCGCACAAGGCCCGCGTAGAGCACGCCGATGACCGAGTGCACCAACGCCTCCACGCCTGCGCGCGTTGGCGACCAGATGCGGCGCAACCGAATGCGTCCGAAGGATCGTTGATTGCGAGGCGCGAATGGTGTACGCACCAGCACCTCCACGTCGCAGCCGCGATCGATCAGCCGCTTATAGAGATGCTCGGCGTGGGTTTCTATGCCGCCCTGCACGTTGGGCATCCCACGCACGCCAAGTACCGTGACTCTCAGGCGCGTTCGACGCTCCATACTTTACGCGCTCAATGGCGCTGCCTACATCAATGGGAATCTCAACACCGAGCTCACGGTAAATTCCGAGGATCCGGTCGCGATACAACGGGGCCGCGAACTCCCCTTCCACCCATCGTCGGGCGCATCGTCCCATCTCCTCTACCTCAGGGTCCTTTCGCTCTGTCATACTGCTAAGTGCCGCGGCAAGGGACACTTCGTCGCCGCTGTCGAAGGCCAGCCCGGTCTCATCCTCACGCACAAGTTCCGGGATGCCCCCGATGCGCGCACCAATAATGGGCTTGCCGAGCGCATAAGCCTCAAGCAGACTGAGTGGCGCGTTTTCATACCACTCTGACGGCAGCACCACTGCGCGTGCGCCCCTTACTACCTCATGCAACGCGTCCCCTGAAAGAAAGCCAAGAAAGGTCACGTTCGCCTTAAGCTGAGCTGAAAGAGTCCGCGCCGCTTCGAGTTCGGGCCCGATGCCGGCTACTAGCAATCGGCTGCCTACAGCGACAGCGGCCCGAATTAGCGTAGCCAATCCCTTCTCTCGCGATATTCTCCCGCAATACACATAGCTCTTACCTGGCGCGTACCGAGGCTTGTATCGCTCCACGTCGACGAAATTTGGCACATAGTGGAATAAGGATCGTTCAAAGCCCCACTGACAAAATTTCTCGATGTAGAACCGACTGGGTACGACGAATCGACTCACGCAACCGACATACGACCTAAGCGCTCGATGCAATATGGCCTCCACCATCACGACGGCGCTGAGTGCCATGGAGCCTTTAATGCAGCGATGCAAGAGCACATTGTGCACGCCAGTACGACAGCGTTCACAAATGCCATCGTGTGTGAGCATGTTATATGCGGGGCAGGCAATTTTGAGATCATGGAGAGTCAGCACTGTCGGAATTTCGCGACGCTTCAGTAAGCCCAAGATCGATGGTGAGATGTGATGATAAATGTTATGCGCGTGACATACGTCCGGCGAGACCGATCAACAACCGACCGAGGTTGCGACGGGCTTCAAGAAGATCACTTTTTGCGCCCGCCGGATTCGGGCTGGAATGGAATACTGCGCACCGAACTCGATCTCCTCTACAGAATACTCCAGACCAAGGCGTGGCGAGATTTTTCGGATGCTTCATTGCAAATGGGATGACCTTCCAGCCTTGCGCGGCTAACAGCCGGTTGTGTTCCATAAATACGGTCTCGCGCCGCCACGGTAGAAGTAGTATTGTTGATAGCTAAGAGTGTTGACATGTAGACGCCCCAGGGCGGCCAACAGCACCGAGTCAGATTATTCGTTATAGCACGTGCCGTGCGAGCCCCGAATCCAACATCGGTCCAACTCCGCCCCTGAGCGGCCGTGAGATCGCGTTCGAACGCGCGCCCTTGATACATTGTCGCGCGCCAACCGCTTACAGGAGACTGCTCTCTCGTGTAACCTTAGTGCAGTGTGTATGCAATGCTGATGAAGGCGGAGCACAAACGCGTAGGTCGGCGAAAAGCGCCAGTTCAATGTGATTGGGCCCTAGCCGTCCCGAGGGTCGCCCGCCGTATCGTCATGTCTCTTGTCGTTCCCTACGCGATCGACGATGGATCGCGCCAGGTCTGCCGTTTGCCGTCCTGGCAAGCTTCATCGGTGGCTCACCAACAGGCAAGATTCTCAAAGCCTGGGCTGCGGGTGCGTTTAGTACTTGCTTCAAACCTCGAACCCCGCCGCGGCCATCATGCGAACGAGCGCCACGGGCGAGGTAGAACTCGCTCTTGGCTAGAAGTTTGACCACGCGCGGTTGCGCACAGCGACTCCGTCGAACCCTTGCCGTATCCGGATGCTGTTCATGCCTCGGGAAACCTTTCCCAGCGACCGAGTGCGCATCAATGTACTGTTCGGGCGCGAGCTGCTCAGTCGCGGACACGAGATCGATCTGACTATGCAGGCCGCCGACGAGGCTATTGGCATCGGCGCTCGGCCTTGGCGTGGGCGCACGGTCTGGTTGGGCAGGACAGACACACGGAGGCTTCCTCCACCGCCTGCACCGCCTGTCACTTGCTTTCTGGCATGACCTGCGTTCGCTCGGACGTGCGACACGCGAACGCTACGACGCCGTGCTGATCAGCGACAAGTTTCTCGATCGTACCTCTCGCCCAACTCTTGGCGCATATGAGAGGCCTGGTGTTCTTCTACTGGCTCACTTTCCCGTTCCCGGAGATGGAACTGCTCGCTGCGGAAGAGGGGCGCGCGCGATACCCCGTGCTCGCGCGCTTGCGCGGAATGCTCTCCGGGTGGCTGCTTTACGCGTGGATACTTCGCCACAGCGATCATGTGTTCGTGCAAAGCGATTTGCTGAAAAGCCGCGTGTGTGCGCACGGCATAGACCCGCGTCGCGTGTCACCGATCGTCACCGGCTTCAGTCCCAGCGAGAATTCATGAGCCTCGCGTCTCCCCGACAGCGCGAACGGGGGCCCGTTGACGATTGTGTACCTCGGCACACTGAACGCGAGTCGCCAGCTCGATGTGGTCATCGATGCGCTGGCACTGCTACACGCCCAAGGCGTCGCGGCTCGGTTGCTACTTATCGGAACTGCCGATGATGCTGCGGATCAAGCGCAACTCGAGTCTTATGCGGCATCCACCGCAATGACCTCCCAGGTGGAGTTCACGGGTTATCTGCCGCATGCGCAGGCTATAGAGCAGGCAGCGCGGGCCGACATAGGCCTGTCCCCCATCCCGCGTTTGGCGATTTTCGAGGTAGCCTCGCCTACGAAACTTATCGAATACATGGCACTAGGCCTGCCAGTCGTGGCGAATGATCACCCCGAACAGAAAATGATACTGGCGGAGAGCCGCGCGGGGATATGCACGCCTTGGGGGGCGCGGCATTTCGCGCGTGCCGTGCGTTGGCTTGGGGCTCACAGCGTCTCAGAGCGCATGGCTATCGGGAAACGTGGCCGGGACTGGGTGGAATTGAACCGAACGTATGCGTCGATCGCCGATGACGTTGAACGGAAGTGCCTCGAAGTGATTGCCCGCAAGATCCCCGAATGACGTCATACGAACGCGGCCGATTGAATGATCACGCGCGCGAGGGCATCCAGATTGCTCATGGAAAAGCGCTCCCGCGCGTAGCGTGCTGAACGTTGTCCGATACGTTCTCGCAAGTTCACGTCCGCGACCGCCCGCTCAAGCCAGCTCCGCATGGCTTCGTAACTTCCGTGAGCGCAGAATCCGCAACGTTCCTCATCCAGCAACCCATCTGGATTCACGTTCAGACTTAGCACCGGTACTTCCCGTAGCCAGGCCTGGATGAAGGCGTTCGGAAAACCTTCGACCGTGCTCGTGTTGACCAGCACATGGGCGCGCTCGAGGAGTTCCTCGACGGCCGACATGGTAATCAGCCCGAGAAACCTCAGATTGGGCAACGTACGTATGGCCGCTTCGACCTTCTGCCATTTTTTTTGCCGCATCTGGGGTTGCCCCACCATGACGAACTCGACACCGGCCCGCGGCGCAAAATCTGCCGCCAGTCGCAGGAAGACCTCCGGTTGCTTCAGCTCCTTGACATTGCTCACCCAGCACACGGTCACGCGCTGGGCAACTTTTTTGACTGGGAATGCGGGTGCAACGTGGAAATTCGGGATGTGCACCGCGTCAGATCGTCCGTGATAGCGCCGCAGAAACTCCGCTTGCGCCGCGTTCTGCACAATCACCGTGTCGGCGCATCGCGCGCCGTATGCGACCATGAGCTTGCTAACCTGTTCGAGCGGCGCTCGCCAGGACAGCTTCCAAGGCAAGGGCGTGAGATCGCGGTCACTAGAGACGTGCCACACGAGGCGGCGATGCTGAGTGCGTGCGAACCACGCTGCGGCACCGGTGTAGGCGCAGGCGACGCGCTGGTAGATTACATCCGGCTGCAGGTATTTCAACACCCTCAGAAGCTCCGGCAGCTCAAGCACGAGTGTGCCGGCCACCATAGGCCGTGCCTTAAGACGATGTAGCGTGTAGCCCTCCGGCACGTAATCCGGCGCACTACGTCTGGCAACATAGTGCACATCGAAGCGCCCAAGCTTTGAGAGCCTGTTCGCGAGTAGTGCCGCCTGCATCTCGGCGCCGCCTGTCACCGCGGACCAATGCGACGGCAGCAAGAGGCATACGCGCAGATCGGTGCTCATCGCGAGAGCTTATAAATTGCTCTCCCGTCGCCGCAGCGATGGATTAGCTCACCGCGCTTCAACGCGGAGTTTCTAAAGATAAAGTCGACAAACTCGCGTTCGCCAAAATTCCGGTATGCTCCTTGCATCTGCGGTTCAGCGGCGCAATGTGGCTCAAAGAACATCGTATCCACGCGCAGGCGTCCTAGCCAAGCAGTGAACTTATCGAACTTGTCCGGAGTCTTGATGAAGTGATGGAAGATGTTGAGCGCGAGCACGACGGAGAAGTGTCGATCGCGCAGCGGGGAGCGCTCAGCAGCCGCGAATAAGTCCTGCGAGACAATCCGGAACTTGCGATCCTCCGCGACTCTGATGCGCTCCGCCGCCGCGGCACACTGGGCGAGGTACTCGACGGCGAAGCATGAATAGCCGAGCAACTCGAAGCGATGGCAGAAATAGCCCAGGTTCGCGCCGATGTCGAGCAGCGCTGTACCATTGCCGGGTTCGATGTGCCGGCTCATCGCGTCGAAGCGATCCTCGCACGCATGGGCGTGTGGAATGTCCTGCAGATCAGGATGAACAGGATTCTGATACAGCTCGTTCGTATGGGAAGATGCGCCGCCACCCTTGGCAAGCTCGCGCATGAAGCGGCGGAACTCCACCCATTGACGATGGCGCACTAGCACGCGCACAGGGACTGAGGCGATGCCGAGTGTCCTCGCGATTGCGAGGCGATGCCGGCCGTCCTGAAACAAGTACTGGCCGTTCCTCCCAATGTTGACGGTAATCTCCGAACCGTATTCGCGATCACCGTCCACGCCCTTGTGCTCGCCCTCTAGCCGCACAGTGTGATTCAGCTTAAAGCCTTGGGAACGGATGCTGCCGATCAATTGATCCAGATACCTCAGGCGTGCATCAAGCTCGGCTATGGAGCTGATGTTCCAACCCGTCGCACCACCGGCGCGCAGCTCTTGCACTAGCCGTGAGTAGAATTCCGTGTTGCGCCAGTCGACCGCCTGCCTGATGCGCGCGTCGATGGCACGCGCGACATCTAGGTCCGCAAAGTGGAAGTCGGAAATGTCCCAATCACCCGACTGAACAGTACCTTTGTCGCGCTGCGTGTCGAATACGCGATCCTTGGGGTGCGTGCTATGGCCGCGTCGGACAAGGTTCGTGTGGAGCACGATCCGCGCGGGGTCAATCCAATAGATCGTCTTTGGATCGGGCAGGCTCTCGTTGCGAGTCGGACGGAGTTTCGCGCTGGCTTTGCGCTTTAACAGCACCGAGTGGCGGTATGCATCTATGATCAGCCGCCCCTCGCCCGGTAGCCTGCGGACATTCCTGCGCAGGAATTGTCTTACCTTGCCCAACAATACCTCACGGCCGGCTTCTACACCCGAAGTTGGATACACAGTGTACCGTGCGTTACGTGGGGCCACACTTCACGGCGCGCAGACAGTTGATGAATAGCGACGGTGGGGGCTAAATTAAGTCAAGGCAAACCCGCTGCAAGGCGGGGACGCAAAGCCTCCGGTCCCTGGCGCAATGCTCGGATTGCTGGGTAGCCGACAGAGTTCGGTGCCGTAATGCACGAACTCCGCCCCGCTGCGCGTGATTCGTCGAACATCGCGATCTCACCCGACCCGCGGCGCGGCGCCGAGGATAGCCGCCACGACCTTCGAGGCCGAGGTCTGCTTCGCGCCAGCTCCGCGCGCAGCGACTTCATCGGCCTGATAATCCTTCAAGTCACGGGCGTGCGCAAAAGATGGCCTGCTCGGCCGGCCGCCCGGATGACATGGCCGCCTGAACACCTGGCAATAACAGCGGCAGCAGGCTCGAATAGGGGTGATCGCGGGAGGTCAGGCCCGATGCTCTCTGTTTTCGTTGAAGGCAACGATAATCGAGAGCCTGCGAGGCACGGCCG
>CAWEOT010000002.1:0-24022 GCA_963810775.1 uncultured Gammaproteobacteria bacterium | reverse complement strand
TGCCGCCGCGGGGATGTGAATGAAGCCCGACTCCAAGGGGCGCGTCCGTCGTTCGCTGTTTCACACAGTCTTGTTCAGGGCGCTCTCCCAGATAGCAACGCTCGGGAGTTATATCGTCCTGGTCCGGGGAATGACCGAGCAAGCGTTCGGCGTCCTCAACCTGCTCTACGCACTTATTCCGGTGATCAGCACGGCTGCATCTCTTGGAATCGAGCAGACCATACGCCGCTATCAGCCGGAGTATTTGCAATCTGGCAACGCCCCCGCAGCGGCGTGGCTACTGCGCATCGCTGCTTCCACGCGCTTCGCAACCAATTTGATTCTCCTCGGGGTCATCTTGCTCCTATGGCGTTGGATTGCCCCTGTCTTTCACCTACAACCCTATCGCGGCGAATTCATGCTTTTCAGTCTGCTCGTTCTGTTGCACTTTCAGGCGAGCATCCTGCAAATCTCATTGTCTTCTCATACGCTGCAGGGCTACAGCGTCGGAATGACTGTCGTGCTTTCCGTGACGAAGCTGCTCGCGTATCTCGCCCTCGTACATTTCCACAAGCTGACACTGACGAACGCGATATTGGCCGACACGTTGGGCTACGGCTTGATGTACGCGGGCCTGCACATAACACACGCCAGATACTGCACTCCCCGACGCATGGCGCGGGGGTTCAGCCCGCAACCGGCGGAGCGGCGACGCCTTTTCCGCTACAGCTTTTTCAACAATTTCAATGACGCCGGATCGCTGCTGCTTACTTCGAAAAGCGACAACTTCTTCATTGCTGCGCTGATTAACCCCGTGGCCGTCGCCACCTATGCTTTCTACGGCCGCCTCAACGAAATGTCTTCTCACTTGCTCCCAAGTCGGCTGTTCAGCAACGTGATCCAACCAGTATTCTTTGCAGTGCCCGCCAATGAAGCCAAGATCCGCATTCCGAGATATTTTTCCTTCATTCTGAACCTGGCCAATATGGTCCAGCTGCCGATGGTGACGTACGCGACCGCTTTCCATGCCGAGATCGTTACGGTTCTCTTTGGAGGAAAGTACCTCGATAGTTCATGGCTCTTGCCGATAATCCTCGCGTTCGCCACGGTCGGTCGTATGGGCGAGCCGGTGGGAATGGTCGCCCAGTACCAGGAAAAGGCGGCCCTTCTCTTGCTGAGCAAGGTGTTCGGAATTTATAACCTGGTCGCAATCCTGGTTCTCGTTCCGATTGCTGGCGTGTACGGTGCGGCAATTGCGACCGGATCCGCACAAGCGATGAAGACCCTTTACCTGTGGTGGCACGTTCGCGACATGGCTCGGTGGACGAACTTTCGCGCCGTCCTAAGGATGACGGTGCTGATCTGGGGCAGTTGCATAGCCCTGTGCGTAGCGTTGAAGGACATGCTGGCTACGCCGCCCCTCTGGCATCTTCTTGTCGGCGCAATTCTGTGTGGAGTTGCGGCAGTGCTGTTTGCGCGTGGCCCGGCTCTATCGCCTTCGGATCGCCAGATGCTGGCGTCAGTTCTGCATGGACGCGAAGCGCGCGTCCTCGAGTGGTTGGGCATTATTCGCAAACCGCCCGCGACCTGAGCTTATCGACATCATGAACAGCCTAGTATTGTCAATGATCCTGGTCGTGACGACCTTTGGGTACCTGATTGATATTGAGGTACTGCCTCGCGTTACAAAATATTCCTGCAGAAATCGTGTCTGCCCTCGTGCTCCTTTTGGTGGTTATTTTCGACACACGCAACAAGTTCAGCCGCATCGTGGCTGAGGCGGACGGGGGTGTCATAGGAACTTTGGCCGTTGTTTGGGCAGGGGTGACGGCGGTAATGGTGTTGTCCACTTTCTACGCGCCTATCGCCACTAGTGAAGCGCTCTCGTATCTGTTCTGGTACTTCTCCGGAGTCATCGCGGCACAGCGCGTTCGCGGCGCGTCGCAAGCAGAGTGACAACGCACGATGGCGAAGGTCATCTATGTCTGCCTCAAGAATGGATCGGAACAACGCTTAGCGAGTGTACGCAAGACACTTGAAGAGGTTTCGAGCCGCATCTGCCCCGATAACATCGAGCCCAGGGCGCCACGCGTAGTCGAGCAGACCGGACTGATCGCTGCCGTTCTCAGCCCATCCAATGCAGTGCACGTAGTGGGCGCCAGCATATGCGCCGGTCATTTGACCAACGACACCCAATGGGACCTGCCGGGCAAAGCGGCACCAGAGGGTGCGTTTGTAGTCTTTCGTGCCGATCGAACCAGCGTCGAGGTGCTTACTGACGCCGTGGCATCACGTAACGTCTGGTACTACTTCGATGACGACATCCTGATCGCCACGACAACGCAGCGGGCCATTGTCGCCCTGTTGGGCAAGTTCGCGTTCAACCGTGCGGCCGTTCCGTGGATGTTGACCAACGGCTCGCTGGGACCGGTGCCTGGCTGGGATCTTCGCGTAAAACGGCTCGGACCAGACTCCACTCTCACCGTCGATCGCGAGAGCTGGCACCTGTCAGTTGTCGCGAAGCAGATATCGTTCGACAGCAAAGCTGTCGGCGCGAGCTCGCAGCGCGAATCCTTCCTACGGTGTCTGACGAGCACCTTCGCACCGATCCGATTCGACTACAGCAAGTGGGTGCTGCCGTTGTCCGGTGGTTACGACAGCCGCGGTATCCTGTGTCTGATCCCGGAGACAGCCGGGATGCGAACTATTACTTGGGGCTTGGCAGCATCGCAACGCCAGCGCGGAAATGATGCGGTAGTCGCGCGCGAAGTGGCGACCGCGTTAGGTGTCAGGCATGAATTTCTGGTGACTGACGCGGCCGATGAGCCCCCACAACGCATTTTTGAGCGCTTCGTCGTTGCGGGCGAAGGCTGCATCGACCATGTAGCGGCGTATATGGACGGTTTTGCCATCTGGAGATCTCTATGCAACGAAGGCGTCGAGGGAATAATCCGCGGTGATGAAGGATTCGGCTGGACGACCGTGCACTCACCGGCTGATGTACTGCGGTCGATTGGCATCTCGCTTTGGAGCGACTATGCGAACCTTCCGTCATTGGTATCGCTGGGTCTCCCTCCACATACAATGCCTGAAGAACTTCAGCGACGCTCTGTGGAATCGCTCGCGCAATGGCGCGACCGTTTGTATCACCAATACCGGATTCCAACAGTGCTCGCGGCACTGAACGATCTGAAGTTGCACTACGTCGAAGTGGCCAATCCGTTGCTCGCACGGCCGATCATCGAGTTCGTCCGCTCGATGCCGGACGAGCAGCGTACGGAAAAGCGTCTGTTCAGGGCTATCGTGGACTCCATCGGACCAAAGATCAGAATAGCGCGCTATCCCGCGAACGCTGAACTTCCATCGCTCCTGAGGACCAAGGACGTGGTGGGGTTTTTACGCGAGGTCCTAAGGTCGGACGCAGCACGCGGTATTTTTCCTCATTCGTTTCTCGGACTCGTCGACACGAAGCTCGTCCGAGAAGATACGCCTGCGAGGCTCGGCTGGAAATCGCAATTGCACAGCCTGACCAAGCGGCTTGCTCGAGCTGCCCTGAAGACACAGTGTCCTGCGATCGTCCCCGACCGCAGTGATAGACTTCAATGCAGTGGCGTTTCGCATCTATCTGATTTGCCGCATGCACGAGCTACTGACCGAGGACGCGCGCATTTGCGCTACCACCTGAACAAATCAACGGCGGCCGCAAGTTTCTGCTGCTCGCACTCCCACTCGGAGACGTAGAGTCGTGCCGGGCCTGGTTGGGCATGTTGTGATACCACCGGCTGTGGCCAATGTGAGCCGTGCCCTGCAAAAGCTTGCGCACTCTTCTGGCTATACCCTGGCAGATTACAAACATACCCCGGCCGTGCATCTGGGTCGCGTCGTGAGGCAGAACCGGGACGCGGCGAGCGGCACTTCTATCTCACCGAACGGTCGAGTCACGGTCCATATCGCAGGACATGCCCGGCGTCCTGCGCAACCTTACGGTGACGTGTCCGCGGCCGATTTCCTTGATGACTACCTACACGATGCGTTCGATCCCAATTCAGCAGATGGCGGCTTCGTCGGCTGTATTGTTGATCTGGACCGGAATCGCCTGCAGATCTTCAACGATCGACTGGGCACGCTACCACTGCTCTACGCAAAGAATGACCGTGGTTTCGCGTTTGCTCCCGAAGCGAAGGCCATATTTCCAACGCTCGAAATGCAGCCCAAGTATACCGATGCTGGAGTCGTCAGTTTCCTGAGCGCGGGATACTGTCTTGGTGATCAAACGCTTTTTGCAGGCATCCACTGCCTTGAACCCGGCTCCATTCTCAGCGTCGACCTGGGCACGCTGGTGCTGAAGCACGATAGATACTGGAGGATGAGCTATGAGGAGAACAAAGATCTGAGCAATCGTAAGGACGCTGGCACAGCCTTGTATGAGGCGATCACGAAGTCGCACGAGCTTCTGCTGGGTCCGCGGGACACCTGTTTCGATATCTTGTTGTCCGGTGGGCTCGATTCCCGCTGCATGCTTGCTTGCGTTGTGCGAGCTTCGCGAATGCCGAAGCGCACATTTGGTTGGGGTGCCAAAGTCGATTTCCCGTATTCGGACCCCTACATCGCCTCGAGAATCGCCAAGCGTTTCGGTGTGCGTTACGACTTCTTCAGCTATGGCACTGAGTCATTTGTAGAGAATGCGAAAGCCTGGAGCTACACCTCGGAGCTCGCCAATGACAACATGGGGTGGTACGCGGAAGGCACTGGCGTGCTTGCGCACAACTACGACCCATCCGTGGAATACACCTTGGTGGGGGACGAGGCTTGGGGGCGAGGTGGTGCGCCAAAGAGTTTCGATGAAGCGGTCTCTGCCGTAGTTCCAGTCAATGTTGCTCCGAGTCTTCTTGAATTCGCGACGCCCCAGGTGCGAGACAACTGCGAGGCGATGTATCGCGCGAGCATCATGCGCGTGCTTCGGGGGTCGGAAGGCTGGGGTCTCGCAGAGCAGAAGGACCTTCTTTATGTTCATGGCAGGCTCGCCCGGTTCATCTTCTCACTTGGCTATTACAAGGAGCTGGCTACCGAAGTCAGGCGGCCGTTCACGACCAAGGCAATCCTCGAGGTCGTGAAGGGTCTGCCTCGACGATTTCGCTATCACAAGAATCTCTATCGTTCGGTACTCGACACTTACTTTCCAGAGCTACGCCGCTTTCCGCGCAACTTGGCGAGCAGCCTTCCGGACTGGCGGTACGACATCAAGTGCCAGCCGCGCCTTCGGAATTGTTTTTCTGACTTGCTCTGTCGCAAGACACTCGAAGGAAGCGCGATATCAGAGCTCCTGGAACCCTCAGCTGTCGAACGAGCCTGGAAAAAATACCTGCAGGTGCCCGCGCGGGCCATCAATCGAAAGGTGGGAAAAGCACAGCTTCTCAGGTACTGGCTGGTTCCGGAGCGTGCAAAGATTCGGCGCGCAGAACAGGGTGGCCAGCTTGCCGAGATAGGCCGGAGAACGGACCTCGATTTTTTTCGTTCGCTCGCATTACTCGTGCTACTTGAGCGCCAATTCACGACGCTCAGGCACTGATTCATCTGAGATGACGCAAGCTTCAGCCACGCCCTGAAGTGCCGACTCGAGCCGCAGACTGAGCCACGACAGAGCACATCATTCGAATGTTGTTCATGCCGCGGGAGTCGCTTCCAACCGACCCGGTTCGCATCCGAGTGGCGGGGCAACCTGGTCGCAATACTGGCTCTCGTGCCGATTGCAGGCGTCTACGGCGCTGCAATAGCGACTGGTTCCGCCCAAATCATGAAAGCCCTTTACCTGTGGTGGCACGTGCGCGACATCGCCCGCTGGGCCAACTTTCGAGCCGCCCTGAATTCGTGTCCTTGCGGCGTCAGCTCAGGACACCAGCGGCCGTTCGCCCGTATTGTGCAAAATGTTCCGAACTTAGTTGGGTAATAACACACCATGACCGGTCGTTGCATCTTTACCTCAGTCGTTTCCTGGGCCCGTCGATGCGAAAATCGCCGTAGAGGACGAGGGCGACTGATCCGAGTTGTCATAAATGCGCGTGGCGCGCAGTCATCCCCGACCACGATGGTAGACTTCCATACAGTGGCGTTTCGCATCCCTCTCATCTGCCGCATGCAAGAACTGCTGAGCGAGGACGCGTGCATCCGCGATCCCAGGCAGCTCGCCACACAACTGATGATGCTGGAATCATGAACGGACTGGTGCTGGCGCTGATACTGGCCGTGACGACCTTAGGGTACCTGATCGGGATGCATGTGCTACCTCACCCGATGAAGTACGCGGCAGAACTCATGTCTGGGCTTGTGCTGCTAGTGGTGTTAATTGGCGGCACACGCAACAGGTTCCAGTTCGTGCGTCCAGCCTACTGGTTCGCGTTCGCCGCCGTCGCGGCGACGATGCTATGCGGTGCGCTGGCGAATTCCATCGAGTCAGGGCCTCTGTTTGCTGGCCTGCGAAGTTACCTGCGCGCAGTACCGCTGTTCTTCCTGCCCGCAGTCTATGCCTTCAGCGAGCGACAGATCCGGAGCCAGCTATTCGTGCTCCTGATGGTGTGTTTGGCCCAACTCCCGATCGCGATCACTCAGCGACTGACGACCGCCCAGCGATGGGGCGCCTCGGGAGACGCCACCTCGGGAACATTGCTCGGTTTCGGGCTGCTCTCGATGTTTCTCATCTCCGCCCTTTGCGTGCTCACCGCGGCGTTCCTGAGGAAGCAGATCAGGATGATCGTGTTCCTGCCGCTGTTCGTACTGTTGCTGCTGCCGACGACGATGAACGAAACTAAGGCAACGGTAGTCATGCTCCCGATCGCGTTGCTCGTCACGTTCATTGCCGGTTCGCCGAAGGGGACGCGCTTGAAGAATTCCGTTGTGGCAACGAGCCTGCTGGTGGTTGCGGCCGCGATTTTCGTCCCCGTGTACGACTACTATGCTCAGTAAGCAAAAATATGGCACGCCGATAGTGGAGTTCTTTTCGGACAAGAAGACCTTCGAACAGTACGTGAGCAAGGACGCGGGAATCGGCACTCGCGATGCGAGGGTAGTCGGGCGCGTCGATGCGATCCTGATTTCACTCAGCGAGATGTCGAAGGATCCGACGCATCTTGCCTTCGGACTGGGAATCGGCAACGCGTCGCATTCCGCGCTGGGTCCGAACTTCACCGGTAAGCACTTCCACAAGTTCGCGCCATTTCTCAAGTCGGCGGCGAGCTGTCTTCATCCTGGAAATCGGACTTCTAGGGCTTGCGTTGGTCCTGACTATCGATTACCTCATCTACCGCGATAGCCGCGCCGTCGCGGAAACCGACGACGGCCTCATCGGAACCCTGGCCGTTGGCTGGGCGGGCGTGACAGCGATCATTGTGATGGCGACTTTCTACGCCATGCTGCCGACCAGTGAAGCGCTCTCGTACCTGTTCTGGTTCTACTCCGGAGTGGTCGCTGCAGAGCGCGTCCGCCTTTCCCATCGGCAACAAGCCTTCAGCGGGAGCGCGTGGCTCAACATCGACTTCCGCCGCCGACGCATGACACAGCAGATCATTCGAATGTTGTTCATGCCGCAGGGAGTCGTTTCCGACCGACCGGGTTCGCATCAACGTGCTATTCGGGCGAGAGCTGCTGGCCCGAGGGCACGAAATCGATCTGGTGATGCAGGCAGCAGATGAGCGCGTTCCGACAGGGCGCCATGACTGGTTCGGGCGGACACTCTGGGTGGGGCCGACCGACAGCGGCGATGGGTTTTTGCATCGGACGCGCAAGCACTGGCTCGCGCTCCGTCATGACCTGCAGTCGCTGAGACTCGCGCAGACGTGCGCGTTACGACGCGGTGCTGGTCAGCGACAAGTTCCTGGTCGCGGCGATCGCTCCTCTGTTGCTCCAGCGTCGCAAGATGAAGTTCATTTTCTGGCTGACGTTTCCCATCCCGGAAATGCACCTCCAGGCTGCGCGCGACGCGACGGCTCGATATCCCATCTTGGCGTGGATCCGAGGCGTGCTGTCGGGCTGGCTCTTGTACAAGTGGATACTCGCGTCGCAGCGACCATGTCTTCGTGCAGAGCGATCGCATGAAACGCGACATTTGCGCGCACGGCATCAATCCAGCGAAGGTTTCGCCGATTCTGACCGGCTTCAGTCCGGCGGACATCGTGCCGGTCGGACGGCGGCACGCAGCCGCGGCATCCGCCGTGGTAACCCTTGCGTACCTGGGGACGCTGGACTCTCTGCGGCACCTGGAAGTCCTGATCGACATGCTCGCGCGCCTGCACGAGGGCGGAATGAAGGCGAAACTGCTGTTAGTGGGTCGCGGTGAAAGGCCACGAGATGAGTCGCAGGTTGACAAACTACGCCGCGACCCGTGGCGTGGGGGCCCACATGGAAATCACAGGCTTTCTTCCGCAACCGCAGGCCCTGGAGCGTGTTGGCCTCGGCCGACATCTGCCTGTCGCCCATTCATCGATCGCCGATTCTCGACGTCGGATCTCCGACCAAGCTGATTGAGTACCTCGCTCTCGGTATGCCCGTTGTGGCAAACGATCACCCGGAACAGAAGGTCATACTGCAAGCGAGCCGCGCCGGTGTCTGTGTACCTTGGGGAGCGCAGTATTTCGCGCGCGCAGTCCGCTGGCTGATGAGGCGCAGCCCAGCCGAGCGTGAGGCCATGGGATCTCGAGGTCGCGCGTGGGTAGAGACAAACCGAACGTACGCTCTGATCGCCGCCGACGTAGAGCGCACGTGCATCGCCGTTCTCGCGGCGGTAAGCCCCGGCACGATCACGCAGGATGTGCGCCTGTTCCGAACAGAAGCTAGGACGGTGATCAAAGCAGATCGAATGATCTGCTCAATGTTACTTTCCGAAAAACGTTCGCGCGCAAAAGCGTTGGCTCTCTCGCCGATCCGACTGCGCAGCGATGCAGTCGCGTGACTAGCTGTTCCACAGCATCTCTCAAGCGATCATAGCTGCCGCCGGCGCAAATCCCGTAGCGATCCGCCTCGAATACCCCATCCGGATTGACCGACAGGCTCACGACCGGAACCTCTCTCAGCCATGCCTGAATGAAGGTGTTCGGAAAGCCTTCGATCGTACTGGTGTTGACGAGCACATGCGCGCTCGCCATGAGTTGCTCGACAGCGGATTGAGATTGAGAACCAACATACCGCAGGTTTTGCAAATCGCGCATGCTTGTGAGCAGCCGGTCCCACGCCTCTGCGTGCATCTGTTGAGCACCCACCATCACAAACTCAACGTCGGCGCGATGCCGAAAGTCGAATGCGAGTCGCACGAACAACTCGGGTTGCTTCAGCGGCTTGATATTGGCCACCCAACACACTATGACCCGGTCGTTTGCCTTCGCTATGGGTGCGGCCGGTGCTGCGTGAAAATTCGGAATGTGAACCGCGTCAGAGCGCCCGTAGTTCTTGCGGAGCAGCGCGGCCTGCTCCGCATTCTGCACGATAACGACGTTCGCACGACGCGCTCCGTATTCGACTATGCCTTGGTTAACGCGCTCCAGCGACAATCGCCACGAAAGCCGCCACGGGCGTGGCATCAGGTCACGGTCGCTGGAAACGTGCCAAACCATTCTTCGATTGTTTCTGCTCGCAAAATAGGCCGCCGCACCGGTGTATGCGGACGCAACGCGCTGATAGATCACGTCCGGCTGCACTCGGTCGAGCAGTCGCACTACGCCCGGCACGTCGAACATGTAATAGCCGGAGATCTGTCGCCGCGGGGGCACGCGATGCAGTGAGTAGCCTTCCGGCCTGTACAACGGATCAATCTTCCGTGCGATGCAGTGGATATCGAATGAGTCGCTTGCGACTAGTCTTTCCAGCAGTGCCTTTACCTGCAATTCGGCGCCTGCCGGCTGCGCTGACCAGTGCGACACAAGGAGAATGCAAAGCCGCCTCTTCACACGCGTGTTTCAAAGCTCAGCGCCACAATCGATAGATCGGCCGCCCGTCGTGACACCTGTGTACGAGTTCCGCGTGGTTCAGCATGGACTTCTCCAGGACGAAGGAGATGAACTCCCGCTCGTCGAAGTTCACATGCGCACCAGCCATCTGAGGCTCGCGACTGCAATGTGGCTCGAAGAACATTGTCTCCACCTGCAGGCGGGAGAGCCACGTGGCGAATTTCTCGAACAGCTCGCGCTCCTTGAGGAAATGATGAAATATGTTGAGCGCCAGTACGATCTCGAACCGCCGCTCTCGCAGCGGTTCGCGTTCCGCCGCCACAAATAGATCGTCGGCGATGACCGTGAATTTTCGACCCTCGGCGATTCTGATTCGGTCGGCTGCCAACGCCAATTGATTCATGTGTTCGAGCGCATAGCATGAGTAGCCCAACGCTTCGAAGCCATGGCAGAAATAGCCGAGATTCGCACCGATATCCAGCAAGTCTCCCCTGCCGGGAGCGACGTGCCTTTTCAGCGCTTCGAGACGATCCTCGCACGCATGTTCAAACGGTATGTCCTGCAGGTCCGGATGGACCGGGTTCTGATATAGCGCCATCGCGTTCCGACACGGCTCCTGCTTCTCCGGCGAGCCCGCGCAGGAAATTACGGAACTCGACCCATTGCTTGTGTCGCACCAGCACCTTCACCGGGATCTTCTCTTATTCCCAGAATTTTCGCGATCGCCAGTCGATGCCTGCCGTCCTGGAAGAGATACTGCCCGTCGCGACCAATGTTGACGCTGACTTCCGCTCCGTAGACGGGATGACCTTGCAAGCCCTTTATCCTCTCCCTCGAGTGCCACCGCGTGGCTCCGAAGGTAACCACTGCGCCGTATGCTCTCGATCAGTTGATCGAGATACCGGCAGCGTGCATCGACGTCGGCGCGTGACCGGATGTTCCAGCCGGAGGACTTCTCGATGCGCAGCTCGTTGCAGAGCCTCGAATAGAATTCCGTGTCCCGCCACTCGCGCCGCTCTTCGATTCGCTGCCGCAGCGCCCGCACCACGTCGAGGTCTTCAAATGCGATCGCGGGAACATCCCACGAGCCGCCGCGCGTCTTTCCTCGGTCGCGTTGCATGTCGAAGACGCGATCCTTGGGGGGAATCTCCTTGCCACCGGGCTGATAGTTCGTGTGATAGACGATACGCGCGGGATCGATATAGTAGATAGTTTCCGGGTCGGGTTGCGCGTCACCGCGCGCGCGTCTCAGTTTTGAGCCGATGACTCTCTTGGCGAGCATCGTCTGCCGGTACGCGCGCACGATCATCCGTCCCTCCCCAGGCAAATGGCGGATACCGTTGCGTATTACCTGCTTCACGCGGCTCATGAATACCTCAAGCTCTGAGGTGCCAGTGGGCTAATCCCTGCGCGTTTCCATCGAGCAGCCGCCGACCTGACGGATGATCGTCGAGTTAACGTGCCGTAAGATCACAACCTATCATGTTTCTTCGCAACGCCTTTTTTTTCGCTGCGGGCATCGGCTTTCCTCGGTCTCGCCAAGGCAAAGAATGTCCTGCGCGGATACTCTACACCAAAGCCCTTTGACCATTCCGACGCGGAAACGTCCGACCAGGCCCGACCTTGGAATCAGCCTGCTCCTGCTGGTGGGGATGCCGGCGAGGTAACGCCCTGTATGAGGTCTTGTTCTGGAGACTTAAAAGCCTCGATGCAACCGCCCACATCCAGCAACTCGCACGCAGTTTACATAGTGCGGCCTGCGGCGAGCCCGGGCGCGCTAGAGTGCGTGGCGCAGACGACTTTGATCTCTCGGCAAGCGCTAATCCTAAAGATGACGGCTGCGCCTCCGTGACAGCAGACGTATTCCCGCCGGGTAACAATAGGGTCACATTCGAGGCGCTAAATCCCCTAGGGGAATGGCGAAATACGTTTACATATGCTCGGCGGCACACTCCGGATCGACCCTGCTCGACCTGCTGCTGGGGTCTCACTCCCGCATCGAGTCGCTGGGAGAGATCTCGTTTCTTGGCCAGGACCTCGCGGTCAACAACTGGTGCACCTGCGGAACGCCGGTGCGCGACTGCCACGTCTGGCGTGCCGTAGCCGCACGTCTGAGCGCGAGGCTTGGCATGGACATCATGGCCCGGCCGCACGCGCTGCCTGTCGGATATCCTTATGTGCCGTCCAGCCAGTGACGCCGAGCGCGGTGGACTGGAAGGGCGAGACGCGTACGCACTTCCTGCGCCGCAAGTTGCTGCTCGGGCTCTACTACTCGCGCCTGCGCTTCGGAGCGCGCTTTGTCGATCCACTGTTGCAGTCGCTACAAACCACGTTCGCTGCCAACCTGTTGACCTATGAAACGGTGCGCCAGGTGCTCGACTGCGGACATGGTGGTGGATTCATCCAAGTTCTACCTCAAGGCGCTCGGCGTGTATCTGCGCAACCCACAGGAAGTGCGCATCATCCTGCTGACGCGCGACGGTCGCGGTGTGCTCGGTTCGCAGTGTCAAGCGCAATTGGCCGCGTGATCAGAGCGTGGTCGGCGTGGCGGCAGCCTGTACGAGCGCGCGTTGCCGCTTCTCGAGCGTCATGTTGATCCGGCGCATCTGCTGCGGGTCAAGTACGAAGACGTAGCGAGCAATCCGGCGCGTGAGTTGTCGCGCATCTGCGCCTTCCTGCGGGTGCAATTCGAACCGGGGATGCTCGATTTCGCGGCCGTCACTCACCACTCGATCAACGGCAACAACATGCGCTTCCTGCGCTCCTCGCAGATACGGGTCGATACCGAGTGGCGCGAGCGCCTGTCGGCACAGGACCTGGAGTATTTCGAGCGACGCGCCGGCCGCCTGAACCGTCGGTTGGGCTACACCTGAACCCGTCGTGCCGGTTCGCGCCATCGCGCGCTCGAGTACGTCCAATTTGACCTGCGGCATCGCAAACTCAATGCGCCCTTCGCTCGTGTCCAGTCGCGCGCGCCGGTAACCGTTGCAATGCAATCGAAGGATTCATCCCGTCTTCGATTTACAGCAACTCTAGGACTTCACCCGGTGAAGCGGTGAGGGACCACATAATCCTTATGCCGATAGGGTGCTCAGGGTGACAAGACCTCATCGGGATCATTGCATTGATCGCTCGTTCCGTAGCCGGTTATTTCATCTACTAACTGACTGATACTTATCCAAAAAAGCCTGCTGCTATAGCGAGCGGCAGCGTCCTCTCGCGCCCTTCTCCCCATCGCCGAGCGCAGTCCCTCATCGTCGAGAAGCCGCCGGAGCGCTCGCGCGAACTCCGAGGGATCGTTGGCTTTAACGAGCAGCCCGTTTCCCCCGTCGTCTACGTAATCCTCGGTCCCCCTGCTCCTCGTGACGACGATCGGCCTTCCGAAATGCATCGCCTGCAGCAGCACCAATTGACCGGCGGTTTTCTCCTCTTCCGCCAGCGGAATCGCGACCACCCTCGCCCGCCCCATCAGCTCCGCGAAGGCTTCCCAATCCTTTTCTTCGATGAAATCGACGTTCGCCGGGACCTCGCCCTTCTCAAACAGCTCGCGCGGAGTGAGGATTTTGAAGGGAGCATCAACGGATTTCGCCGCTTCGACGAGGGTCCGGTAATCCCTCCCGCTCTTGCCGGCGCTGAGGACGTAGTCGCTTTCGGATTCAGGAGGAGAAAATGGAAAGTCCATGCCGAGCGGGACAAAGCGGACCTTCTCCTCCGGCTGCCCGAACGAGTCTATGCAGAACTGGCGCTCCCGTGCCGAGTAGCAGACCACCCGCCGGACCGTGTTAAGCGCAGTTTGCACGAGAGCCCGCCGGATCTTCGAACTGAGAGGCCGCTTCTTTTCAGACCATATGAAACCCGTGAGTATCACCGGCGGCCGCCTTTTTGAAAAAAGCGGTCGCAGGGCGACTAGGAAATACGCGACCACCTGCTGCCAGACGATGACCGCGTCGTATTCGCGCTCTAAGCGCAAAACCTTAAATGCCAAGCCCAGGTATTTGGCCCAGGCGATACCCCGCTTGACCCCTTCATACGAGCCGTTGAGCCTGGTCCGCACGACATCGACCCGATCCTCGGCGTGAGGATAGTGGCGGCGGAAGAGCTCGTCCTCCCAATCAGTCCAATCCGCGACGACTAGGATGCGCCTCATACGCCCACTCCCTCCAAGCTCTCGACCCCTCGGCCAAGGCCAGCCGATCGCATGAATGACCGGCATGCGGTGGCTCCGTCCCTGAGCAAGCTGCCCGGTGCTCGGCAGTGTCGCCGCGAAGCTCGCGAGCGCCGCTTGCTGGGCATCGGCAACAGCAAGCAGCCATCAAGCGTAGATAGTCACCGATCGTATGGTTGGCGCTCAGCTCGCGCAGACGCCGCGCACGTATCGAAAAGACGGTGCCTCGATCGGGCAGCCGAATCCGAGGAACGGCCCGCTGAGCGAACGCCTCGATCTCGCCAGGTTGAAGAATGCGTTGCACTGGTCTGGGCGCGGCTGCGAATCTGCGCGCCTCGCTGTTGGCCAGTATAGACCGCCGCTGTGAAAGCGGAGCAGACAGTCCAAAATCTGGCGCCAGCGTACGCGCTGTTGCCGCTGCCTGGTGATTTCGCGGAACCAGGCTCGGTGATGCTTCCAGGCCCAACCGGGCGTCACGTGCCTCTTCGCAGTTGCGCGCGCGTCAATCATCTCATTCGTCTAATCCGAGCTGCAACGATTGTCGTAAGCCAGCGGGCATTCCGTATGGATCTTGCCGTTGACGGATCTAATGAACGGCAGAATCCCCGTCGCCCATTTCTGTTCGTTGCCGCCGAGGTACTCGTTGTGCTGCCAGATCATGTAATTCGCGCGCATCGTGTTGTACTGGTAGTCGAAGAGTTCACGTCCGGCGTTCGCGTATACTTGTCATCCCTTGCGTCCCAAGTCCAAGTCCTTGCTGCTCGCCGACCCATGCAACTACGCCGCGCAAATCTTTTCCGCCGCCGGATTCGCCTCGGAATACTCGATTTGCCTGGACCCTGCGCGCCGCAATCTCCGGGTCCGGCCCGCCGACTGCGACATCTCCCGCCCTTGATGGTGTGCTCAATCAAAGACCGCATAGTGGCGTCAGAGCCTCCGTAGTTCGCATTGAGCCGCAGCTGCGTATGCGTCCATGCTTTCCTGCTTGCATCGAACCATCGTTCCAATTGCGCGTGATACGCGTCTCAGATCGAATCCGCTGCCGGGAAGGCCCAACGTGGTTTCCTTGAATCCGACCATCTCGAACAGAGGGTGTTTGTCATATCGTTTTGCCAGCGCCTGACTAAGAGCGATCAGCCGGTCCATAGTGGGCTTCTCCCAGATTCGCGCGGCCAGCCCCAGATCCTCCCGATCCCTCGCCGGTGACGTAACCGTCCGTTGTAGGCGGGCGTGAACAAGATACTCGGGCAGAATCGATCTTGATCGCGTCCATACGCGTCGCGTCATAATTGCTGAAGGCGCGGTCATCGATTACCACCATCAGCCGTCTGGGAATCTTCAGGGAGCCGAGCTTCTGCAGGTACGAATCAAGCACTTCAAATCCCTGCGAGTAGTCGCCGGCTTTTGGTCCCTCGAGCACCGCCCAGTAGATGTTGAAGCTTGATGCCCTTGATAGTGGGATCGGCGTCGAGCGCATCGATTTGACGGAAATGAAGCCTTGCGCCTCTGGGCTATGTTGTTAACGGCAACTTTGTCGTCGAGATAAACGTAATGCCCGGGATGCCACTTGATTCCGTCGCTGAGCTGCTTGATCCGGTGTGGTTCCACAATCAGCTGCATTCTCGATGCAGACGTTGACTGGCCGCTTGGGTTCGGCTGCGCTCACGCTGAATGCGATCAGCGCTGCAATTCCGGCCGCGAGTAACCGGGACGAGTGGCTTCGAGTCATCAGTATCTCCTCAGTTAAGGTCGGCTCTCGCAGTTCCGCGGCCGCTTAAAGGGGAGCGCTTGGAAGAGGGCATAAGCGAGGTTGAACAGCAGGCGAACACCACTGCCGGCAACCCCGCTATCCAAGGCGCTTCCTCGGACCGGAGGCTTTGCGTCCTCACCTCTCGGTGAGTTTGCCTTTCACTTAATGAATCTATCCTCCGCGACGACTCAAATCAACCGTCGGGTAAGCGCGACATCGGCTCGTCGGCCATCAGCGTGAGTATTGTGTGAACTCGATCGCAGGCTGCGCACCTGCGATCGCGTAAGAGGGGTCATTCACGTGCCAGATCGCAGAGGTAGCTCCCGTAGCCACTCTTGATCAGCGGTCGCGCCAGCCTGAGCATCTGATCCGTGTCAATGAAACCCATACGCCAGGCGACCTCCTCCGGGCATCCGATCTTCTGCTGATGTCGTGCTTGCAGGACACGCACGAACTCCGAGGCCTCGACCATCGAGTCAAAGGTCCCGGTATCCAGCCACGCGTAGCCCCTGCCCAGCGGCATGACTTGCAGTTCGCCACGCTCAAGGTACGCGTGGTTCACACTGGTAATTTCCAGCTCTCCACGCGCCGACGGCCGCACTGCACGAGCAATCTCGACCACATCCGCGTCGTAGAAGTACAGGCCCGTGACTGCCCAGTTCGACTGCGGCGCCCGTGGCTTTTCTTCAATCGATGTTGCCCGGCCATCGGCATCGAAACACACCACGCCATAGCGTTCGGGGTCGCGCACCTGCTGCGCGAATACCCTGGCGCCTCTTGCGGATTGGCGTAGCCGTTTGCAGCACATCCCCCAGGCCATTGCCGTGAAAAAGATTGTCGCCGAGGACAAGTGAGCAGGCGCTGCCACCGAGAAACTCCTCACCTATGAGGAATGCCTCGGCGATACCGTTGGGCGCTGACTGAGTCGCATAGCTGATCTGGATGCCCCATTGATTGCCATCGCCCAGAAGTCTCGCAAAGGATGAGCGATCCTCGGGCGTGGTGATGATCAGGATCTCCCTGATGCCCGCGAGGAGAAGTACCGTCAGCGGGTAATAGATCATCGGCTTGTCATATACGGGTAGCAGTTGCTTTGACGTGGCGAGCGTAAGCGGATGAAGTCGAGATCCGGTGCCGCCAGCCAGAATGATTCCCTTGATCATCGAGTTCTCCCGAGACCCTCTTCCAACTCGTTAACCACTTCGACGAGTGAGTCGTGCCAGTCAGGAAGGCGGATACCGAGCTTTGCGTTCAAACGCCCGGAATCGAGCCGGCTGTTGGCCGGTCTTCTCGCGCGCGTCGGATACTCAGCGGTAGTGATTGCGCGCAATTCGCCCTTGAACCCGTGCGACGATACGCGAAACACGGCGGCCGCCAGTTCGTGCCAGGTCGCCTGCACCGGGGACGCGATATGCAACAGCTGGTCTTCGATGGCTCCATCCAGCGACGCGCACGCTATTCTCACCAGAGCGGTTGCAAGATCCCTGGCGGACGTGGGACAACCGATCTGGTCGGCTACGACCCCGATGACCTGTCGCTCTCGAGCCAGGCGCAACATCGTCCTGACAAAATTCTGTCCGAGGGCACCATATACCCAGGCCGTGCGCAAGACGATTGCGTGTGGATATAGCAGGGCTGCGCGTTCGCCGTCGGCTTTGGACCGGCCGTACACGCCAAGAGGATTTACGGGATCGGACTCGACGTACCATCCCGGCTTGTTGCCGTCGAAGACATAGTCCGTAGAAAGGTGCAGGACACGAGCGCCACACTGTTCGGCGGAGCGAACCAGATGCGCAACGCCTGCTGCATTGACTGCGAATGCCGTTGCTGGATCGTCTTCAGCCTTGTCGACCGCGGTATACGCCGCTGCGTTCACGATAATTGCCGGTCGAACATTCTCGAATAACGCATGTACTGCGGCTTCATTGGCAATGTCGAGCTGCCCATGATCGACGGGCCACAGTTTGAAACCCGACGGCCACTCGGCTCTCTGCAGTTCTCTCCCTACCTGACCGCTTGCGCCCGTCAGCAGAACGCGCGTCATGGACGCTTTCCGGCGCTCATCCCCAAGCGATCACCTGCGTAACGGTTGTCCAGGATGGATCGCCACCATGGTTCGTTGCTGAGGTACCAGCGCACTGTTTCAGTCAATCCCTGTTCGAAGGTCCTGGTTGGGCGCCAGCCGAGCTCAGCCTGGATCTTCGAGGAATCCATGGCGTAGCGAAGGTCATGACCAGGCCGATCAGTCACGAAACGGATGAGCCGGCGGCGCGGCCCCTGGGCGCTCACACCGATCTCTTGATCCAAGCGGTCGCAGATCTGTTGCACGACTTCGAGATTCCTGCGCTGCGCATTTGCGCCAATAGCATACGTTTCGCCCACCGCGCCCCTTTCAAGAACGCTGAGGAGTGCACGCGCATGGTCCTCGACGAAGAGCCAATCCCTGATGTTTTCTCCGGTGCCGTATACAGCGAGCTCCTCACCCAACAATCCCTTGACGATCGTCAAGGGAATCAGCTTCTCGGGAAAATGATAGGGGCCGTAGTTGTTCGAGCAATTGGTGATGACGACCGGCAGTCCGTAGGTTTCGTGCCATGCCCGCACCAGATGGTCCGAACCTGCCTTGCTGGCAGAGTAAGGCGAGCGCGGGGAATAAGGCGTCGACTCGTTGAATGGCGAATCGTCCCGCCCGAGAGATCCGAATACTTCGTCCGTCGAGACGTGCAAGAAGCGAAAGCGCCGGGCCTTTTCGGCATCCAGTGAGCAGCCAGTAGTGTCGCGCCGCTTCGAGCAGTTCGTAAGTCCCTACGACGTTCGTGACAATGAAAGCGCCCGGGCCATCGATGGATCGATCAACGTGTGACTCGGCCGCCAAATGGATTACTGCATCCGGCAAATACTCCGCGAACACCCTTTGCATGGCCGGGCCGTCGGCGATGTCGGCCCTGACGAATCGGTACCTGGGGCTATTCGAGACACTTGCCACGGACTCCGGACTGGCGGCATAGGTCATCTTGTCCAGATTCAGTACCTCATGTTCACCATCATCAATGAGCATGCGAACGACTGCCGAGCCGATGAACCCCAGTCCGCCGGTCACGATGATGCGCATGTCAGGAGCGTCCTTCGAACTGCGCCAGGCTGGGCGCTGAGCGATCCTTGTCCGAGAGACTGGCGACCGAGGCTTCAACCGGCCAGGCAATGTTGAGCTCGGGATCGTTCCACAGGATCGAGCGTTCCGCGGAAGGTGTGTAGTAAGCGGTCACTTTGTAGAAGAACTTCAGTGTCAGGCTCGAGCGTACAGAATCCGTGAGCGAATCCGCTGGGAATCCACAGCTGATTGCCTTCCGAGGCTGACAACTCCACAGCCACGTAGCGTCGATAGCTGGGCGAATCCAGCCGCAAGTCCACGGCAACATCGAAGATCCGGCCTCGCAGCACGCGAACCAGCTTGCCCTGCGCGTGAGGTTCGACCTGCAGATGCAGACCTCGAATTGTCCCGCGACTTGCCGAGACCGACTGATTGTCCTGAACAAACTCCGCTGCAATGCCGTGCTCCGACAATACCCTGCGGCTGTAGGTCTCACTGAACCAGCCGCGAGAGTCGGCAAAACGGCGCGGCCGCAACTCGAGCACGCCCCCGAAATGACGCCTAACAATTTCCACGTTCAACTCCACCATCGTCGAGGCGGTACGCGCATCATGTCGCAGCCTCGGGTGCTTGCGAGCGCGCTCGCTCTACTTCGTCGAACAGTTCGATATAACGCCTGGCAATGACGTCCCAATCATAGAACCGTCGCTGATGCGCCTGGCCGGACGCCGCCAGACTGGCCAGCCGTTCGAGGATCATCGAGGAGCGCCTGCCAGATTCGAACCAGGTCCGCGGAATCGTTCTGCTCATACAGCGCCACGCTGTCGCCCGCAGTGCTGCGATTCTCGGGAATACCGTTCACGAGACAGCACACGCCCGCCGACATGGCCGACAGCAGGGATGGCGAAGTCCCTTCGAGCATGCTCGCCGAAACGTACATTCGCGCGTTGGCCGAGGAGTTGGTCGCAGATGCGCCCGTACTGATAGCCGACAAGTCGTACGCGGTCGCTCTGGCGCGCCCAGATCTCATTACGATATGCCGTGCGTGGGTCGTCACCGACGATCACGAGAGCGAGGTCGGTCTCGAGCTGCTCGTAGGCATCGATGAGCTCGCGTACGCCCTTCTCCGGCACGATTCGGCCGATGAATATGCAATAGCCATCCGGCTTCAGCCCGAAGCGCGACAGAATTTCGTGCGCGTCGTCGGAGCGCCCGATCGGTTGTGCCCCGTATGCGATCGTCGCGGTCGCACATCTGAAGCGCTCGAGCATAGAAGTCGGCGACCGCGTCGTTGTCCACCACGACCCTGTCGGCGAATCGGGCCGCGAAGTACGCGCCCAGCTTGTGAGCCGACCTCTGCACCCATCCCCACTTCTTTCGGCGCCACTCGATCCCGTCGACCGAGATCGACGACCCGAAAGCCGAGCGCCCTCAACAGGGGCAGCAGGAATGCGTTGCCGGTGTTGTAGAGATGAATCCAGCGAAACTGGCGCCCCCGGAAAATGAGATTGAGGGTAGCCAGGAAGGTTGCCGACGGAGTCTCGAGTCCGAAATAGACTGAAGCTCGACGTGTAGCGCACGCTCACTCCGTTCACTGTGGTCGGGCGTTTTTCATAACGGTCTTTGCGTGCGTAGAGCACGACGTTGTGGCCCCAAGCCGCCCAACGTTCGGACAACTGCTCCGCGCATGTCTCAAATCCGCCGTAGTTCGCCGGAATGCCCCGAGTACCAAGGATCGCGATGTTCATGCCTGGACGCAGCATGGACTAGAGTGTCGGCTCGTCCCAGACACTAAGGTCGAGCCCGATCAAGTTGGACAGTTGAGCATTAGTGGGCCGATATAGCTCAACGAGCTTTCGTCGCGTCTCCTGGTTCATAGGCGGCAGAGGTCGGGCACTATTTACCCGTCGCAATCGTGCAGACACACGGATAAGACCGGTCTTGGCCAGAGCGCGTTCAACGTGCCATAGGAGACGCGAACCAGCCAAGTTCCCCATCCCCAGAGCTGCGTTGCGCCGTACGCTCTCTACACCCGAGTGGAAGTGCGCATCGATTCCCAGAAATTCATAGATCTGGCGCAGGAAGCCGGACGGATCCTTCTCGAGATCGTCATACAGCAGCAGCAGCATCTGGCGTCTCGGAAAAAGAGAGAGGTAACGAGAAAGATGCTCGAAATAGAATCCCTCCCGCAGAATCTGCGGGCGCTGCTGCAATTTCTGTTCGAAGGTCAAATCCAGGTTACGAGCGTCTTGGGCGACGTTATGCCAATAGTGTGAATATGCCCGCTCAACCGGATTCCGCAGAACCGCAACCAGCTTCACGTTCGGCAAGTGGCTACGGATCAGTTGAGGAATGTTCCGATTCGGAAAATAGACGCCGCTCAGGTAACCAGGCGTAACTTCACCGACTGAGTGTTGCCCCGCCCAGTCCACAAACAGGGACTCGTAGTAATCGATACCCCTTTCGTAATCCCTGTCGAAGTAGTGCAGCTCCTTGGTTTTTGGCAGGAACACCTGCGGATGCCGTCGCAGATTATGGTGAATCCATGAAGTGCCAGATCGCGGAGCGCCAATAACAAGGAAATTAGGCAACATGGGCATTAGGCCGACACGCCGTCAGCGGCCGGGCCGTTGGCCTGCGTAGACAGCCAAGCAAGACCACTGATCCAAACTGAGTACGACACAATACGCCTAGAGCCGAGGCAGAGCGGCTTTGAATTCGTTTGCGTACTCGGCCAGCGCATCGCGCCAATGCGGCATGTGCTTGAACCCACGAGCATGGAGTTTCATGTTCACCAGCTTTTCCGAGGCAGGCCTTGGTGCGAAATACTCTCTTTTGAAGAAGTCCGAACTGACCTGGGTGACCTTGACGCGATTCTCAAGACCGAGCAGGCGCACGAACTCGACGGCGACGTCGTAGCGCGAGCAATCCCCTTCGCAGACCTGGTTGTAGACTCCAAAAAGATCCGTGCCGGCGACGATGCGTAATCCCCGTGCAAACGCAACCGTGTAGGTCGGCGTCCCGAGCTTGTCGCCCACCACCTTCAGCTCGGTGCTGCCCGCCACGATCTGCTTGAAGATCTTGTTGATGAACTTCTTGTCCTTCTCGGGTCCTCCGCCCATCATCCAGCCAGCGCGAAACACGAAGTGCTTGGGATTGAGGCGCTGGACGACCAGCTCGCCGTAGTACTTGGACTTGGCGTAGACCCCCAGCGGGTTGGGAAGCTCGAAGTCATTGTAGAGTTCCTGCGCTCCGTCAACGATGCCGGCGGTGCTGATCTGGATGACAGGGATGTCGAGCTGGCGAGCAATCGTTGCCGCATTTTCAGCCCCGAGGGCGTTGGTCAACCACGCATCGCGCGCATTGAGTTCGCAGTGCTCGAGATCAGTGAGGGCTGCGAGGTTGATCAAGATGTCGGGATCGAACGACAGGACCGAAGCGTGAAATTGCGCGTAATCGCGCACGTCCGCGTGTTCGAGCCAGGATTCGTTTACGTCGATGTCCGTAGCCTTGACCTTGCAGTCGCGGGCAAACTCCGCATAGACCGCTCGCCCGAGCATGCCGCCGCATCCTGCGATATAGACTCTGGTGCCTGCTGGTAACATCTCTGCCGCTTTTTGCCGCTGTAAATTGTAAGAATTCTAGTCCAAGTAACGTGGTCCAAGGTTGTAAGGCGCCCCGAATTGTGAAGCCACGCCTGCTTATGTCTTGCCAAATCCATGCCGCTCGGCTGCGGCCCGCCTTGTGCCGAATGGGATAGCACAGCGGGCGAGCTGCGGCGAAGCCTTCAATCGCCTCCAGACCCTCTTCCGTCAGCAGTGCGCACGCCCGTCGGGGTGAGATGGCCGTGACCTTGCTCGTAATATAACTTCAGATCCGGCCGTGCTGCTCTCGCGAAAGCTGCCAACGGCGAGATGATCTTCAGGCGCTCGCGTGTTTCGGGCGGCAGTCTCTCAACGGTTGAACGGAATTCCGTACGCGACGTGCGAGTCGGAATCTCCACGACATAGAAGTCGATGTTCTGCGCGAACCGTGCCTCTGCAACGTAGAAACGGTGCGCAAAATAGCCGGCCACCGAGGCAGCAAGCAGGGCCGCTACCGTGACCCCGCACAGGCCGAGTACTAACGCGCTACACCCGCGAGTCGGCATCCACTCACACGCGTGCCGTTGCCGGCAGGAGACCAGGACCTTGCACACCGAGCTCGCGATACGTTTGGAGAATTCGCTCCCGGTATACGTCGGCGGTGAACTGTTCCTCCACCCAGGAACGGCCGTTCTTGCCCATTTCCTGAACCTGCGCATCCGATCGTTCTGCAATGGCGCGCAGCGCCGCAGTGAGTGAAGGTTCGTTACCGCTGGTGAAGGTCAGTCCGGTCTCATTCTCGCGAATCAGCTCCGGAATGCCGCCGATGTTTGCGCCGATGACGGGCTTACCAAGCGCGTATGCTTCGAGCACACTGACCGGAGCATTCTCGTACCACTCGGACGGCAACACCATCGCACGCGCGCCCCGAATGATCTCGTGCAATGCGTCCCCTTCCAGATAGCCAAGAAACTTCACATCCGCGGCCAGTCGCGTTGCCAGCGCGCGCATTTCTTCGAGCGCCGGTCCAGTTCCCGCTACAAGCAGCGGGCAGCGCGCAGCCGCCGCACTACGGATCAGGGTAGCCAAACCCTTTTCCCGCGATACCCTGCCAAAATATACAAATGCCTTGCCGGGCGCATAGCGCGGCGCAAAGCGCTGGGCATCGACAAAATTCGGTATGTGCCTGAACTTGGATCGCGGCATGCCCCACTCAAGAAATTTCTCGATGTAGAAGCGACTTGGCACAACGAAGATGTCTACGCAACGACGATACGAGCCCAGCAGCCGGTGCAGAACCGCCTCTGCCATTACGACGGTACTGAGCCAAGCCGAGCCCTTTATGCAGCGATGCAGCGCCACGTTGTGCAAACGTCCACCGCGGCAGCGTTCGCAAATGCCGTCGGGCGCCAGCATCTGATACTGGGGGCACGCGATCTTCAGGTCATGCAGCGTTACCACGGTCGGAATGCCCCGCCGCTGCAACAGGCCCAGTATCGACGGGGAGATATGATGGTAGAT
>CAWEOT010000001.1:0-359151 GCA_963810775.1 uncultured Gammaproteobacteria bacterium | reverse complement strand
ACGCCTGCGGCGCCACGGCCAGCACACCTTCGCGGACGTCATCTGCCGCCGGCTCGACCCCACGCCGATGCGCATCCTCGCAGCGGTCTGCACGCTCGCTTCCGGTGTCATGTACATGATGGTGCAGATGGTCGGCGCGGGGGCCCTGATGCAGGTTCTGTTTGGTGTTCGGTACGGCCACGCGGTGGCACTCGTCGGCACCCTGACGGTGCTCTATGTCGCGCTCGGTGGAATGCTCGCGACTACTTGGGTGCAGATTGTGAAGGCAGCGCTGCTCGTCATCGGCGTCACGCTGCTCTCGTTCGTCGTGCTCGCGCGATTTGGCTTCGATTTCAGCGAGCTGTACAAGCAAGCCACTTCCGTACGCGTCGACGGATGGCTCCTGACGCAGCCGGGCGGCCTCAAGCTCGACTCGATCTCTGCCGTATCGCTCGCACTTGCGATGACCTTCGGCATCGCGGGCTCTCCGCATCCACGCGCTTTCTCACCGTGCCGAACGCTGCCGCAGCGCGGACTTCGGCATTCGTCGCCCTTCTTGTGACAGCATTCGTCTTCATCCAGATCTTCTTTGTCGTCTCCGTTGGTGGAGTCGCGCTCGTCACCGGTAACCCGTCGTTTCGACCGATGGAGCGGCGCGATCGTCGGCGGCACAAACATGGTGGCCATTCATCTATCCGGGCTCTTCGGCGGCCTCATCTTCCTTGGCCTCATGTCCGGTGTCACTTTCGCGACGATACTTGCCGTCGTCGCCGGGGTCGACGCTCGCCAGCACCGCCGCCCTCGCACACGATTTGTTCGCGAACGTCGTCCGTCGGGGTTGCACCGAAGACCAGGAGATGTGGGCTTCGCGAATTGCTGGCGGTAATGGTCGGCGTTGTCGTCGTCCTCCTCGCACTCGCCTTCGAGAAGCAGAACATCGCGTATTTGGCCTCCCTTGCGTTGAGCCTCGCGGCGAGCACCACCTTCCCGCTTCTCGTGCTCACCATGTATTGGCGCGGATTGACGACCGCGGGGCACTGATCGGCGGAAGCGCAGGCCTCGCGTGCTCCGTGCTACTGGTCGTGCTGGGTCCGGCGGGTCCGGGTGGGGATCTTTGGCTTTCGACACGCCGTTTTCGACTCGCAATACCCCGGCATCTACTCCATCTTTGCTGCGTTCACGCTCATGTGGCTGTTCTCGCTACTCGATCGGTCAGATCGCGCGACCGTGGATCGTCGAGCGTTCGCGTTCGAGAAGGCCTGACATGGCTCAGGCGATCATCTTGTTGATGGCTGTGCTCGGGCACGCTCGTGACCCCAAGCGCGGAAATCGGCGACAACGAGTTCGCCGAAGCTCGTGATCACCACATCGGATCTGGAGATCGTCTACACCACCAGGGAGTTGCTACAGCGTGCCGATGTCGAGACGTTGACCATCCCCGACGAATCCGCCTACCCGCGACAGCAAATGATGTTTCGCGCGGTGAAAATGGCGTCGCTCCTTGAGTCGGTCAAAGTCCCCGACGATTCAATGTCGAATTCATCGCGATCGATGGCTTCACGTCAGCGATCCGGATCGCGCAGCTGCGGCAGACGTCGGTGGATCAGTCCGTCGCATACCTCGCCATCGAAGACCCCGACAAGAAGCTGGCCGCAGCAGCGGTTCGACCAGTACTCCGCGGGCCCCTACTATCTGTTCTGGATCCGACCAAGGCTGTCCAACATCAGCCGTGAGCTGTGGCCCTACCGCATCGACCGGATCCGGGTAAGTGGAGAGATCGAAAAACTCTATCCGGGAATCGCTGCCGGCGGCAGCGCTTTCGAGAACTTCCCGCGCCGTGGAAAGGCTACACGGTCTTCGTGAACAACTGTCTCCCGTGTCATACCCTGAACGAAAGCGGCCCCTCGAAAGTGGGGCGGACCTCAATTACCCAATGAGCCCGACGGGAATATTTCCGCGAAGGCATTCTGCGCAAGTTCATTCGCGACACGCAGAGCATCCGCAAGAATTCTAAGACGAGCATGGGTCGCTTCCCCGATAGATTCTCTCCGACCAGGAGCTGGATCAGCTCATCGCTTATTTCGAGCATATGGCAGCGCTCAGACGGCAGAGTCAGGGCAAACAACGGAGTACGTCATGAGAAGGTGGCTTCTGATCGGGCTGGTGTGCTGGTGCACGATTGTCGCCGGCGACGCTCGATCCACTGGTACGGAAAAGCGCGCAACCGACCCGCCGCGGGAGCTCGTCGAACGTCTTGTCCGCGACTCACTTCGCTCCTGGGAAACCGGTGACGTCGAGCTGTTCCTCTCGACGATGCATCCGGATGTCACTTTCGCGTACCCGGGAGAGCGAATGGGCGCAGCCGGCGCCCTGGAAGTGTTCCAGTTCTGGCGGGAAAACTACGAGAACACTCGAATCTACATTCACCAGCTCGTTATTAACGGCCCGCGCTTCGCCGCCGAGTACCAGTACGCGACGACACGGAAGGATTCCGGCAAGCGCTCCGCGGTGGGCACGGTGGCCACCGGGATCGTCAAGGACGGAAAGCTGTACGTGGTGAAGGAATACCTCGACGGCCGCGTCTCGCGGCAGCAGGAAGCCGGCGAACTTCCGCTGGAAGAAGGAGCAGAGCCGTTCCCGTGGCCGCTCAATCCCGAGGCGAAGAGCGGCGTCAACGCGGCTGCACCCTCAGCTGACCTCACGAATCCGCCCCCCTTCCCGCCGCCACCGGCATCCATAGAAGGCGCGCAGACTCTGACCTACAAGACGAAGGACGGGTTTAGTCTGCCACTTTTTCTTTTCCAGCCGGCTGACCAGCGCGACGTGAAGCGCGCAAGCCGACCCGTCATCGTGTTTTTCCACGGCAGCGGGTGGCACTCGGGGCACAGTGCTACAGTTCGCGGAGTACCGCACGTATCGCTCGCCGACCGCGGAATGGTCGCGGCACTTGCGGAATACCGCGTCAAGGTCGGATATGACGCCACGCCCTTCGACTCCGTGTTGATGCCAGTCTGCGATCCGATGGTTACGCCGCAACGCCACGACGTACGGTATCGATCCACACCGGCTTGTAGCTGCGGGGGCTCTGCCGGGGTCACATCGCAGTATCTGCAGCAATTTTCGATGGCAAGTACGACGATCCGGACGATGATCGTGCTACCTCCGCAAGACCCGACGCAGTCGTGCTTGTCGCGCCGGTCCTCGACACGACGATGACCGGTTACCGCGAGGGAGTGCCTCTGTTCGGCGGGGCGAGAGCTTGAGCTATCGCCAGTCGATCACCTGAAGAAACGCCTTCCTCCAACCTTGATGTTCATGGGCACCGAAGACGAATGGGTGCCTTACGAAAGCGTCCAGCGCTACGAGGCCGAGTGCCTAAAACTAGGCAACGAGTGTCAGTTAGTTTCGTTCGCCGGACGCAATCATCATTTCTACAACCATGCGCGATATTTCGAACTACGACCGCATCTCGGGGGCCCCATCCCTCCCGTCGCCGTTTCCATCTCTATCACGTACGTTCTCGAGCGTTTTCTGCACGATCACGGATTTCTGGAGCAGGAACCTGTAGTGCCGACGCGACCTGGTTGATCACCAAGCTCACTGAGTGGCGCGGGTTTTCAGCTCCGCCAGAGTTGCTTGGTAGGGAGCCAGTGCGAAGAAAAGCAGCGCCGCTGCGACGATAGACGCGGCCGTGCCGACGAGCACGAGCGAATAGCGGAGCAACTCGGGCGCTCGAAGACGTGTTCCGTGAAGACGGCGACGAGTGTCGGGCCTAGGCTGAGTCCAATCAGCGTCTGCACCAGGTAGTAAAAGGCCGTCGCCTGTCCCCGCATTCGCGGCGGGACCATGATCTGAACCGCAGCCGCGCCGACACCATATGGTGCAGAGGCGAGAAGAGGGAAGGTACCACCATTGCCAGCGCCCACCCCGCGCTCGGCATCAACGGGTAGACGATCCTGAACACGATGCTGGCGAGGGCGACGATGAGCAGCATCATGATCTTCGTGTCCCACCCCAACCGGCTGGTGGAATGATCGGCAGACATGCCTGTAGCAAGGTTGCCGATTGAAGCCGCAAACATGGCCAGCAACCCATACAACACGCCACTCTGTTCCGGCGGCCACCCATAGGTGCGCTCGAAGAATGCGATATCCCAGAAGCCGCCCGCGTAGCTCGCTAGTGAAAGAAATCCGATGCCGATGTTATGAAGAAGAATCGACCTTCGATTTCCCCAGATGTAGGCGAGCACCTCTTTCACGGGTGGCGCGCCGCCCGCGCTTCCGGGATCGCGACGGAGCGGTTCCCTGATAGTAAAGAGCAGGACAGACATCACCAGACCGGGCAGCCCGACGGCCAGTAAGACGATGCGCCACGGGGTGAGATCGCCGACTAGCGGCAACCGAATGCTGCCGCTTTCTCCGACCACTCCGTTCGCCCATTCCAGAACCAAGGCTCCGCCCAGGTAGGCTAATCCAATACCGAACGATGCACCCATAGAGCACACGGCGATTCCCGTCGCCAATCGTCTGCGCGGAAACAGATCAGCCAGAATCGAGAATGCGCAAGGCGCTAGCGCCGCCTCGCCGAGGCCGACGCCCATTCGCAGAAGCAGCAGGTGCACGTAGCGGGTCGCCAACCCGCAGAGCGCCGTCGTGCTGGTCCACAGCACGACGCCCGCGTAGATGATCCACTTACGATTCAAGGTGTCAGCTAGCCGTCCCATCGCCAGTCCAAAGGTGACGTAGAAGATGACGAAGCTCAGTCCTCCTATCAGAGTGAGCTGCACGTCAGTCAGGGCGAGCTCCGCCTTCATCGGCTCGACTAAGACCGCGAGAATCTGACGATCGATGAATGACAGCGCCGAAAACAGTGAGAAAACCACGGCCACGTACCACGCATAAGGCGGCACGCGTTCCACGGGATTCTGATTACTCACGGACTAGCGGCGGGAGTGGTCAAGTTGAGAGACGGAATCGCACCATAGTTTCGGAACCTGCGGTGGCCGTGACCTGTGCGAGCGTGGCACGATTTATCTCACCGACGCAATCGCCTCGGGAATCTTGCGCAAGTCCCCTGCCCTGGTGGATAGACCTGGCAACCGCCGAAGCTGAGCTGGCCTCAATGCCAAATGGCATCAACGGTAGGTCCGTGAAACCCGTCGTCGTCGCTGAGATCCGACATCGGATAGCTGAGTGCGGGTCACTGACCTTCCTGACTGAAGGGTAACAGTTCATTCCGAGCACATAGGTAACACTTTCCGGCCTTTGCGGGAGAAGCAAAGTGCCGTGGCGGGAGTGTTACAAGATGGACGAGCGGCTGCGTTTTGTGGCTCGTTTGCTGGACGGGGAGAAGATGGCGGGGCTGTGCCGGGAGTTCGATATCTCGCGCAAGACCGGCTACAAGATCTTCAACCGCTACAAGGACTGCGGGCTGGAGGGACTGACGGATCGATCGCGCCGTCCCTACCGGCACGCTAACCGACTGCCCTTTCAGATCGAGAAGCGCATCGTGCAGCTGAAGCAGGAACACCCCAGCTGGGGAGCACCGAAGATCCGTGAGAAGTTGCGCCGCCTGCACAGCGAGATCCAGTTGCCGGCGATCAGCACCGTGCATGCGGTGCTCGATCGGCATGGCCTGGTTAGCCGCGGCCGCAAGCCGCGCTCCAAAGCCCAAGGCACGCACTCTCCAAGGCCCACGCGGCCGAACGATCTATGGTGCGCCGATTACAAGGGCGAGTTCATGCTCAGCGACAAACGCTACTGCTACCCGCTCACCATCACCGACTTCGCCAGCCGTTACCTCATCTGCTGCGATGCCTTGGCGACCACCAAGGAGGTGTACGCCTTTACCGTGTTTGAACGGGCTTTTAAGGACTTCGGCTTGCCGCTCGCGATCCGCACCGACAACGGTCATCCCTTCGCCAGCACCAGCGCCTTCTTCGGCTTAAGCAAACTCTCGGTGTGGTGGCTCAGGCTCGGCATCGGCATCGAGCGCATCAAGCCCGGCAATCCTCAGCAGAACGGGCGCCACGAGCGCATGCACCTGACCCTGAAGAAGGAAGCCACCCGCCCCGCGGCCAAGAACTTCCTGCAGCAGCAGGCCAAGTTCGATCGCTTCATCCACTGCTACAACCACGAGCGGCCCCACCAGGCGCTTGAACATGCAATATCCGGCTGAGCTCTACTCGCCCTCGCCGCGACCCTATGCGGGCTTACCCGACCTCGAATATCCCTTCCACGACCGCACCATCACCGTCACCCGCTGCGGTCGGATCTGCATCGGCCGTCGCAAGATCAACTTGAGCGCCGTCTTCGCCGGGCAGAACATCGGCATCAAGGAGGTCGCGGAGAAAATCTGGCTGGTGAGCTTTATGCACTACGACTTAGGCTTCTTCGATCACGAAGCAGGTCGTGTCGAATGCGCCCCGAACCCCTTCGAGGCAAAAGTGTTACCTATGTCTCCGGTATAAACCGTTACCTATGTGACCGGAATGGACCACACGGCATTGGTAGCGGGGGCGTGATATGGCCTGTTCCTACGATCCAGCAGTCCGCACGTTTGAAGTAGCGAGGGCGCGAGTTGGGTTTTCGCACTCCATTGATTTCACTGACGTGGAAACGCACTAAGTTTTCGCTTCGCCGGCACGCAGTGGCGCGGGCGGCGACGGTGCCGTCGGGCTTCGTTGATGCCCCGTTCGTCAACATCCCGGGCGATGTCACCGCGATGGCGTTCGCACCCGGACGGCCGGCTGTTCGTGTGCCAGCAAAGCGGGAAGCTCCGCATCGTCCAGAACGGTAACCTGCTCGCGACCCCGTTTCTCACTCTGAATGTCGATGACGCCGGGGAACGCGGCCTGCTGGGTGTCGCGTTCGACCCCAACTTTGCGACCAACGACTTCGTCTACGCTTACTACACGGCAACGAGCCCGACCATTCACAACCGGGTGAGCCGATTCACGGCAAACGGTAATGTCGCGGTGCCGGGCAGCGAGGTCGTGCTGCTCGAACTGAACACACTGTCGGGAGCAACGAATCACAACGGCGGGGCGATCCACTTCGGCAACGACGGCAAGCTCTACTGCAGGAAGCGACCGAGAAAGCCACGGTCGTACGCCAGCGCGGGCGCCAGATTGATCGACACGCTGAACTCGAGTCCGCCGATTTGCCAGACGCTTGCCTGGCGCACGGCCCCCGCGATGACGAAGTCAGTCATTTCACCGAGCAATCCGCCCGTTTCGGCCACCTTGAGAAACTGGCCGGGATATAGAAGCCCTCGATCGGGATGCTGCCAGCGCACCAGCGCTTCAGCGCCGCACATCGTCCACCGCTCACCGTTGCGGGCATAAATCGGCTGGTAGTGAAGCAGGACTCGTCGGCAGTGAGTGCGCGCTTGAACTCATCGACGTGGATGGGCTTCGGTGCGCAAGCGTGTTGGGCTAGCAGGCATACTATCCCGCGCCGGCACCATTCAATTTCACCGCGACGGTTGGTCGCGCATCCGCTGCAGCACTTCACCGAGCCGCTTGATCTCTTCGCCGTACTGCGCCCAATCGCCCTCACGCTGCGCCTGGAGTGCGCGCTCGTAGTGCCTCTGCGCCTGTGCCGCGAGTTCGGCGACGGCACCTGATGCGGCCGGCTCGACTGTTTGGACCGGCTGTGTCGTCGCGACGGTTGATGGTCGAGCACTGGCAGCAGGAAACAGACGCGCCAGCGCGGCATCCAGAGTCTCCTCCATCACGATCCGATTCTGGTAAGCGACCACGACGCGTTTCAGCTCTGGAATTCGGCCGTTGGCCGCACGCAAGTACAGCGGCCGGATGTAAACGAGTGACTCCTCGATCGGTATCACCAGCAACGCGCCCTGGATGACCTCGGAGCCTTGCTGGTTCCACAGCGTGATCTGCGGTGCAATGACCTGATCCTGACTGATGCGTGCGGCGATCTGCCGTGGCCCGAAAATCACCGTCTGCTTCGGGAGTTGAAACACCACGAGCTGTCCGTAGTTGTTGCCGTCACTGCGGGCGACCATCCACGCGGCGAGGTTGTCCTTTTGGCGCGGCGTGTAGGGCAGCATCTGGATGTACTCCGTAGCAGTCTCGCCCGGCAGCTTCATGATGGTGTAGTAGGGCGTCATCGGTGCCGCGTCAGGGCCCTGCTCCAGCGATGGGATGTCCCACTGGTCCTCGCGGTTGTAGAAGGTTGCCGGATTGGTCATGTGGAACGTGGCGAACACGCCCGCCTGCAACGCGAAAATCCCGGTCGGATAGCGCAATCTCGTGCGCAGGTCCTCGGGCATTTCGCTCAGGGGCCTGAACAGGTGCGGGAAAACCCGCCCGAGTGTCGCTGCGATCGGATCCTGGGTATCCAGCAGGTGATACACGACCTTGCCGTCATAGGCGTCAATCGTCACCTTGACCACGTTGCGAATGTAGTTGATGCCGTTGGCCGCGGGCGTCGAATAAGGGTAGCGAGTGCTGACGGTATAGGCGTCCTGAATCCAGACCAGACGCCCCTTGGAAATCGCCAGGTACGGATCACTGTCATACTCGAGGAACGGTGCGATCCGCTGCACGCGCTCGGAGATGCGCCGGTACATGAGCACCCGGCTTGCGGCGATGAGATTCGGTGAGAACAGCGTATCGGGGGACCGGAAGCGGACGGCGAACAACAGGCGTCGCGGCAGCGTACCCACCGACACGCCACCGCTGCCCTGGTACGTTCCGAACACGTTGTCGTCCCCGCGCGGATAGTCAAACTCCTGGGTTCTTGTCTTGACGAATACATGGTCGTTGGAGAGTTCGCCGAAATAGATCGCGGGCTGCGTTACCTTCAGGTCCACTGTCGAGGTCAGCGGCAGGTCCTTGATGAACAGGACCGGCAGCCCCACGTGCGTGACCTCGTTCACCGGTCCGAGCGTGAGTCCGTAGCCGTGCGTGAAAGTGAGCCGCTCGTTGATCCATGTGCCGCTCGGCAGCGCCGCGGAATTCATCTCGCGCGCCGACAACATGATCTGGCGGTATTCGCCATCGATCACATAACGGTCATTGTCGACCGAAACGAAATCGTAGTAGGTGCGGATCTCCTGGATCTGTCCGAACGTATCGAGCAGGGGCTGATCGTTCCATAGCGGCACGTTGTCGAATGTTGCCGCGTTGCGCTCGATGTCCGCCGGGGTGAGCGTCGCCTCGCCCGAAAGCTGGCGCTCGACCACGTTCTGCAGTGCAAAGCCGACGCGGGTGGCGGCGACCGAATGGGTGATGTATGGCGTCTCGCGGACCTGCTCATTGGGTGCCACGACGAATCGCTGCAGAATCAGGGTGAGCGCCATGCCCACGAGCACTACACCCACGTAAAGACCGACGGCTGCCAGCAGTGGCCATAATCGCTCGGTCGTGTACTGGTAGAGCGCCAGCAGGGTACCGATGCACGCCGCCACAGTGAGAACCCATTGCACCGGGATGCGTGCAGACACATCGACATACGAGGCGCCGTACACGATTCCGGACGGACTGGTGAGCAGCTCGGGAATGCCCAGCCAGGCCCTGAACGCAAGGATCAGGAACAGCACGGCGGCCAGCATGCTCAGGTGCCTGCGCGCCGCGTGACCGATCAACAGTCCCCTGCCCGGATCCAACATGAGGTTCTGGCCGGCGAAATGAGCGCCGGCAACGCCGATGACGGCCAGCAGCACGATCGTGAGCGCCAGGTTCTGAACGAACTGCAGAAGCGGCAGCTGAAAGAGATAGAACGATACGTCGTAGCCGAGGATCGGGTCGCTGGTCCCGAACGGCACCGCATTACGCGCCATCAACCAGACATACCACTTGCCAGAAGCGGAAATGGCGATCAGCAAGGCTACGAGCGTCGCTCCCGCGTAGAACAGCGGCCTGAGGCGACCCATATCGAGCGCGATCGTTCTTGGACCCTGGGAACCGAAGACCGTGAATGAACGCTGCCTGAGGGCTCCCTGGGCGAGCCGCACGTTGGCGTACAGCACGGCGAAGGCCACCAGGAACACTGCGCCGCCGACCAAGAATCGCGCCGTCAACGTGCGCACGAACACCTGTTCGTAACCCACTTCCAGGAACCACAGCCAATCCGTATAGACCGTGGCGAGCGGCGCTACCAGGAAGAGCAGCGCCGCAATGCCGACGAGCAGCATGGCGCCGAGGAATTTCTGCCTGGACATTTTGATTTCGTTCCCCCGATCGAACAACACGGATCAATTGCCGTGCTTAAGTAACGCGCTCGACACGTACCATTACCTAAATCGACCCCGTCGGTCGCTCCACAGTCGGCAACTCGGCGCTAGAAGTGATACGTGAGGCTATTGTTCGCCGACCTGACACCCGAGTTAGTCCGGTCTAGAGCTTCAGTCCGCGGTTAACGTGAGCTGAGTCCCTTGCGGACGGCGATGGTTGTAGTCATGCCGCCATGCTTCGATCTTGCTCTTTGCGTCTTCGATCGACAAGAACTGATGCGTGTTCAGGCACTCGTCGCGAAGCCTTCCGTTGAAGGACTCGATGTGTCCGTCATGCTCCAACGCTCATGCGCACGCGTTGCCGCCGGCACCGGCCGGATCTCGGAGTTGCGTGCCGCTTCCAGGATCGCTCAACACCCGGGCAAGCAGGCGGTGCCCATCCTCGCCGCGGCCTGGGCTCGGGCGGCGGTGGCGATCTCCAGGACACAAACACGAGGCTTGACGCCCGCGAGGACTGTGCCGAGCATAACCCGGCTCGCTGCAGCGGGCACCTCGTAATACATGTTGCGGGCTGATTGCCCGGGAGAATGACCATGCGGTATTGGATAAGCATATTATCGGCCTTTGTATTCCTTGGCTTCACTGCGAGCATCGCAAACGCAGGGGAGAGCAAGGCTGTGCAAACGATGGCGGGAATATTGACGACACTCAATCATTTTCCCAATGATGCCGAAAAGCAGACGCTGAAGCAGATCGCCGAGGACAAATCAGTGAGTGCGGACGAGCGAACTGTCGCCCAGGCTCTCATGAATGTTCAGCACACCGTAGCGGCTGCCGACAAGCCGAAACTCGAGGCCATAATGAAGGATGAGAAGGCGTCCGGTTCGGTCAAAACCCTCGCGCGTGTCATTCTCAATCTGAACCATGCGCCCACTGCGAGCGACAAGAAAGAACTGCAGACTCTGACTTCATAGAACGATTTGGAAGATTGAGTCTAATACCACCTGGTGCCGATCGTGATCGATCAATGCGTTTGAATTGCACGACAAAGCGTTGATCGCGATTCGGTCGGCATCTGGCCTCACTCAATTCCACAGTTTCCGCGCCTCGGTCAGTTCTCATCATGGTGATGTCCGGTCACGCTTTGCCAGTGAGTCCAGCCCATCTGGTACAGGCTTCGGTGCAGCTGACTGATGGACGTGCACTTTCCCGTCCGCATGGCGATGTGCGTTTGGCTCCTGTGGCGCAGCCGCCGACGCGGATGCATAGGTCTGTCGTTCCAGTCAGTGCGATCAACGCTGGGCCGACAGGTCTTCCCGCAGCACGGGATCTGGCATGAAAACGCTATTTCTCGTCCGCCACGCAAAGTCGAGTTGGGACGACACAACGTTGCCTGACAAGGACCGGCCATTGGACGACCGCGGCAAGCGCGATGCGCCGAAGATGGGTAAGCGATTAGCGAAGCGCGATGTGAAGCCCGAGTTGATCCTGTCGAGCCCGGCGATGCGCGCGCTCGCGACGGCAGAGATAATCGCCAAGAAGCTCGATTACAAGCTCAAGGATATCGTCGTAGATGATCGGCTGTATGGCGGCGACGCGGATGGACTGCTCAACGTCATTCACAGGCTCGACGACGAGCTGGAACGCGTGATGCTCTTCGGCCATAACCCCGAATTGACCGAGCTCGCGCGTCGCCTCTCAAGCGACATCGTGCGCATGCCGACGTGCGCTGTCGCCAAGTTCACGTTCACTGCAAGGTCATGGTCAAGCGTCGGCAAGGCGAATCTCGCAAAAGTGGCGCTCGACTATCCAAAGAAATCGTAGGGCAATGCATCGCATTAGATCTTGCTTCGGGCCAACGCGAATGACCGCAAAGGGTCCGTTATTCGGACACTCGTCTGTTCAAGGATCACCAACACAGCGTTTCGCAGGGAATCCCGTCGCCGTCGCCGTCCAACTCTGTGAACCCGCATTTCGCGAGATAGAAGCGCGCCTCTTCGCAAGAGACCATCTCGCGACAGTACGCCTTAGTCCCGCATGTGAACGGCTCTCCGGCAGTCGTAGGCTCAATAAGAGCTCTGGCTGGCGCTTCTGCACTGGCAAGAGCGCCGATGGCAGCAATGCAGTTTTCCGCGGTCTCGCCACTATAGTCGGTGAACGTCGGGCGGTTCCCTCGCTTACGCCACTCCCACGGCGCGATGCGCTCATTGGCAGGTAGCGCCCAAAGGCCGCGCTTGTCGCTTCTCGCCGCCTGCTCCAGCGCGCACAAATCGGCGTCCTCAGTCTTGCGCATGTACTTGCGAAACGCCCAAGCGTGGCCTTGCTTCACGAGTTCTGCATTCACGTCGACGTCGCCCGCGTACACGATGGCGACAAGGCGTCCGTAGCCCGAGGGGAGCAAGATCCTGCTCTCAGTCAATGGTGCGATGGCCGAAGCCTATCGAGATGAAATCGCCCGCCGCACGATGGCGCCATCACGAGGCGACCAGGAGCCTGCAACGGCTCGTGCCCGGCGATATCGACTTCAAGCGGGGTCGATTCGTTGCCACCCCTCGCATTCCAGACGCAGGGTCTCGATCAGCGCGCCCGCGCCGTCGGCATCGAGCTCCGGCAAGGCCTGGTATTGCGACACCCAGCATCCCCAGACCTTGTAGCTCGAGAGTAGTCGTCCGGCTTCGTCGAACAACTCGATGACGACTTCCTTGGGTACGACTTGTGGCGAGCCTGCACTTCCGCCCGCCGCGGCGTTCGCCCAGGTCTCGAACTCACGGTCGTATGTGATGCCGCGTTCCAGCGTGATGGGGTCGTACCGCGTCGGTCCCGGCAACCGCCGGGGCGTCGTGTCGCCACCTTCGCGGTACTCGACGATCTCCGTGGTTCGCTTCAAGGCACTCACCTTGTGGACGCCCGCGACATAGTGACTGTCCCACTTCACCCGGAATTTGAAGTTCTTGTAGGGATCGATGCGCGGCGACATCGAGCCGTACGCTCGCGCGAGCGCAGTCGCTTGGCCCGCGACGGCCTGCGCCAGCGAGCGAGCACCGTCGTCCAGCGGCCTGCGGAGCTGGAGATCGGTGAGCGCGTAGTTCAGGACCTCCAGCACGGTGATTCCGGGATCGTGCGAGTTGCTCGTCGTCCAATCAGGCGCGGCCCGAGGGAGAATTTCCTGCAGGTAATGGGCAAGGGCCGTCCACAGCTGTTCTGTCATGGGCATGGCGACACTCCGTGGCTGGCGGGACGCAGGCCATGCTACGCCGCCGTCAGGGGCGGCGCACAAGTGCCGACGTCGTGTTACTGGCCCAGCCGCTCAGCGTCAGCTAGGCGCGACCTCGAGCGGGAGTTCGGAGTAGCGTGCTGGCCATCGTCCAAGGCTGCACGGACGCAGTGACGAGACCGAAGCCACCTTGGCGGAAGCGCAAGGAGCATTACGTCGCGCACCTCGAGGACGAGTAGGCAGATGTAGATCGTCTGCATCTGGTTAGTGTCTCAACGAGCAATTCGTCCGTTTCTGGCTGCGGATTCAACCGATCGACGCAACGCATTGGGCAAAGCGTTCTGCCGGCGTTTCGAAGCTGAGCGTTTCTCTGGGTCGCTCGTTCAGCCGTCGCGCGACCGCGTTGAGCCTGATTTGATTGATGCCCGACAGGTCCATTCCTTTCGGGAAGTACTGCCGTAGTAGTCCGTTGGTGTTTTCGTTCGATCCACGCTGCCAAGGCTGTTGGGGATCGCAAAAGTAGACCTTCACGTCGGTCGCCAGCGAGAAGCGCTTGTGTTCCGCCATCTCGGAGCCGCGGTCCCAGGTCAGTGATTTGTACAGCTCCCGGGGCAGCTTGTGCGCCTGCTTGATGAGAGCATTGATCACCGTCTCGCTGCCCTTGTCCGCCACTCGCACGAGCATCAGATAGCGCGTCTGACGTTCCACCAAGGTGGCGATCTGGCTGTTGTTGCTGCCGAAGAACAGATCGCCCTCCCAGTGGCCCGGTACCGCCCGGTCCTCGGCCTCGGCCGGACGTTCGCGGATCGACACCGTCTCGGTGATCCGGCCATGATCGGGCGTCTTCTGCGTGTGGTGGCGCGAGCGGCGCATCCCACGGGTGCGTCGCAGGTGCTGCAACAGCTCTTTCTTCAGGGCTCCGCGAGCCTGGATAAAGAGCGTGCGATAAATCGTCTCGTGGGACACGTGGCGCGTCTCGTCCTGCGGATACGTGCGCTTGAGCCACCCGGCCACTTGGTACGGCGACCATTCGAGCTGCAGCTTGTCGGCCACGACCCGCGCCAGCGCAGGGTTCTGCGCGAGTTTACTGCGCTTCGGCCGCGCCGCTCGCTGCCACGCCGACCCGTCGGCCTCACTCGCACGGTACGACCGTCGACCGCCGTTACGGCGGATCTCGCGGCTCACCGTGCACGGCGCTCGTGCGAGCGTGCGCGCAATCGCGCGAGCCGACAGACCAGCCATCACGCCACGCGAGATCTCTTCGCGTTCCGCCAGGGCCAGTGCCAACTGGGAGCGGCGCCGCGGCGGGGGTCGTATACCGCCAGTTCGCGACAGAATGCCGCCAATCGCGGAGTGGTTACGATCGAAGAGCCGAGCGATCGCGTTCAGGGACTCGCCCCGACGCCAGCGTTCCCACATCAACGCCTTGTCGGCCTCGGTGTACTGGATCCTCGTCCGGTACTTCATGGGCAACATCCTCGTCTCTACACTGAGAGTCTAGGTGTTGCATCGACTGATTGAATCCGCAGTCGATAGCGGACAAATGGAAAGGCCCCGGCGGTTCGCGCCGAGGCCTTCATCGAAGTGGTAGCGGGGGCCTGCTTTTTGGCTGTGAGCGATCGACCCATCCCCCTCGTTGCCCGGTGAGAGCCCGCAAGAGATCGGTCTTCGGGCAAGCAAAAGCCCCAACCGGCGTGCAGCCCACGGCACCCTTTAGGTCGATGGCGCTCAGTCGCAATTCGGCCAGAGCGGACGTTGGCTGGTCTGGGCACGTGTTCTCGCAGTGCTATGCAGGTTCGAATCGCGGGCGTGAGTTGCGTTTCGCACACCACTGAATTCATTGAGCTGGCACTGCGCTGATGCTCGGGTCGCCCACCGCGTCCTTCTCACAAGAGCCTGACAACCCCAATCATGTCGAATCGACCAGCTGATCCTCGCTAGAATTCGGCGGGCACGGTTGCCGCGCGCCAGGTAAGAGCACGTCAATGTTCATCAGAAATTGTTGGTATGTCGCCGCATGGAACCACGAGTTGAGTGCGGAGACCTTGCTTGCGCGCTCGATTCTCGGCGAGCCAATTGTTTTCTTTCGTTGCGCAGATCGCAGCGTCACTGCGTTGGAAGATCGCTGCTGTCATCGGGCGGCTCCCCTATCGCTGGGGCGCAAGGAAGGTGACTACTTGCGCTGCGGATACCACGGCCTCAAGTTTGATTCCCGCGGGATATGTGTCGAAATACCGGGGCAGGACAAGATCCCGACGCAAGCGCGGGTGCGCGCGTTCCCTGTCGTGGAGCGACACAGCTGGATCTGGATCTGGATGGGGGATCCGGCGAAGGCTGACGAGACTCTCATTCCCCCGGCGGTCGGCTTGGATCATCCCGATTGGCGGCTGAGGGCAGGGTATTTGCACTATGACGCGAGCTGCCAGCTGATCTGCGACAACCTACTCGACTTCTCTCATCTCACGTTTGTCCACGCCCGGACGTTTGGCGGAACAAACGCCTGGGCGAACCAACCACCGAAGATGCAACGACTTGACCGCGGATTGCGGATCATCCACACGATGAAAGATGTTGACGCCGGACCGATGCTGGCGGAGCGAGGCCAAACGGGCAAGATCGATGTATTCAACGTCTATGACTTCTTGATCCCGGCAATTCTACTGCTGCGTGGTAGCCGCCCACCTGCCGGAACTGTGAGTGTCGAGCCGGGAGAGAACGATTTCAGCTCGTTCAGCTGTCAGGCGGTGACGCCGGAGACGGAGCGCGCTTCGCACTACTTCTTTTCCTGGGGGCCGCGCAAGTCGGCGGATGCGCCCGGCCTGCTGGACCTGATGTGGCGTACAGCGCTCGCCGCGTTCGAAGAGGATCGAAAGATGATCGAAGCGCAGCAAAAGCGCGTGGACACTAATTCCGACCTCAATCGCATGGCGATCGGCGCGGACTCTGCGCTCTACAGCTTCCGACGCCTAGTCGATCGACTGATCGCGGCCGAACAACAGGCCGGCAAACCGCTGCAAACTCCGCAGGCGTCAGGCTAGCCAATGGATGGCTGGAACGGACAATGAAAAGGCCCCGGCGGTTCGCGTCGAGGCCTCCATATAAAGAGTAGCGGGGACCTCCTTTTTGGCTGTGGGCAATCGACCGATCCCCCTCGTTGCCCCGTGAGAGACCGCAAGAGATCGGGTCTTCGGGCAACAAGAGCCCCAACCCAGCGCCATCGGTACCCCTTCTCAAGCACACACCACCTTCCCCGCAGCACGCGCAATAGGGTGTTTGAATCCCCCGTGCAAGGATCTGAACGTAGCCGAAGCAGCCTTCCATGTCCGTCCTGCTCGCGACGAAGACCGGCTTCCGATAGCGGTTGTGTTCGCCGCGGTCGCCGAAGAGCGCGATGGGATTGCCACGGAGCCGCCTGTCGAGGTCGAGGCGCGCGCTGCGAGCTGGACTCTCGACGGGACGTTCGTCGCGGTCGCCAGCGGCGAGATCGTCGGCTCGCTGCACCTCGAGCCGAGCCAGCACGGGTTCGGGGAGGTCGGGATGGCGGTCACGCGCGAGTAGCGCGGGCATCACGGTTGGCGGGGCGGCGTTGCGCGCATTCCGAACGATTGGCGTCCTCGATCAGGTGATGAAACTCGGCGCCATGACCGACGGCTGCGACATCTTCACGGCGCAGGGTCATCCTATCGCTCAACTGCCGACGCCGCGTTGCGCGGGAAGCTACGTCCCGGGCTCGGGGGGCATCATGCGTCCGGTGCTGGCCAAGATCCTCGCGGACGCAACTCGCGCCTCCGGCACGAATGTTCGACTTGGCTGTACGTTTGCCGATATATCTGCGGCGGAAGACCACGTGGTGGTTACCTTCAGTCCAGTGCGCGTGTATCACTCTGCGCGATGGATGTCATGTCCTGAATCAATTCAAGTCGCTGCGCCACGCGGCTATGATTGGGCACATCGTGCAAGCCATGACTCCATCCGGCTCGGCATCGACGCGACCAACGTTGCTTCTCACGGACGCGGATGTGACGACGGTCGCGGATTGGAATGCTGCAATCGAGTCGTTGCGGCGGGCGTACGCGGCGAGAATCGACCCGCACAGCGTGCCGCCCCGGTCAATGGCGCGCGGCCCCGGTGTGTGGCTTCGCGGGCTCACCGCTATATCGCCACTGGACGGCTATCTGGGCTGCAAACTCATTGCGGCATCGACGCGCGCTCGCCGGGCGAACTATCTGATCGCGCTGTTCAACCAGGAGACCATGAATCTGGACGCCCTCATCGATGGCAAACAAGTCACAGGCATCCGTACGGCCGCTACGGCCGCCGTGGCGATCGATGCACTCGCTCCCCGTCGGGCTCTGCGAGTTTGCTTACTCGGGTCGGGATTCGAGGCGCGTGCCCAGCTCACGGCCCTCGCGGCTGCGCGAGACATCTCGCACGTGAGCGTGTTCAGTCCGACGCGTGACAACCGGGAGCGTTTCGCCGAGGAGTTTCGCGTCAAGCTGAGTGCTTCGGTCCTGCCAGCCGATGAGCCGCAAAGCGCAATCGCAGGCGCGGACGTGGTCGTCTGTGCCGCACGGGCGAGAGACGAATCGCCGGTGCTGTTGGGGAAGTGGCTGGAGCTTGGCATGACTGTAGTGTCGATCGGCTCGACATTGCCCGAACAGCGCGAGGTCGACGTCGAAGCGGTTGAGCGGGCGGAGCTGATCGTCGCAGACATGCCCGAAGAAGTCGCACACGATACGGGGGACATGCTCGCGGCGAAGCAGTCCGGCGTGGAGTTCATGCGGAAGCTCGTGTCGCTGAGCGATCTGATCGGCGGGCGCGTAGCGCCGCGAGCAGATCCCGCCGGCATCGTGCTCTACAAGTCAGTGGGATCCGCCCTGCAGGACGTGGTGGTTGCGGAGATGCTGCTGTCACGCGCGCGCGCCCGAGGCATCGGTACCGTGTTGCCGGCGAGCATATCGCCTGTGGCGAAATAGTCGGGAGACCCGGATGACCAGGTACAAGAAGAGCGATGCGCGTGAATGGGCGAGGGACCACCTGGTAGGGTGCTCCGGCGTGACGATTCCGTCCTACAGCGCCGATCTCAGGTGCCTGAATGAACGCGGCATCCGTCATGATATCGAGTTCATCACGAGGCTCGGATTCAGCTATACGTTGCTGTGCACTGAGGTCGCGATCACCCCGGAAGAGAACCAGCAGTTCACGCAATGGGCGAGGGACACCGTTGGCGACAGACTCGGCTTGTTCTTCCACGCCGCGTGGGGAACGTTGGCTGACAACATCCGAGCCGTGCAGCTCGCGGAACAGGTTGGCGCCGATCTTGTGCTGTTGTCGTATCCGCCGCAGTTCTGGCCGACGACGGAGCAGGAGATCTACGAGTACACCAAGTCTTTCTGCGACGCGACACAGTTGGGCGTGATGCTCTTTCCGATTCCGATGTGGGGCTTCGAGCGAGTTGATCCGGCCGGTATGTCCGTCGAGCTCGTGCGCCGGCTACTCGACGATGTCCCGAACATCGTCGCCATCAAGGCGGAACAGGGCTTTCCGTTGTTCGCTGGCGTCGCGGAGATGTGGCATTACTTTCAGGAGCGGGTCGTCATCAGCTGCCCCATCGAAGGCGATGCGATCCCACTGATGCGCTTCATGCCCTTGCAGTTCTCAGGCACGAGCAACACTCAATGGATGAGCGACTACTATCCCAGGGCTTTCGAGCTGTCTCGCGCGGGACGATTCGAAGAGGCAATGCAACTGTTCTGGAAGGTGCATCCGGCCAGACTGGCAGGCGGCGCGGTACAAGCCGCGTCGGTTCCCGGCGTGAGCGTGCTGAATCGGACAGCATGGAAGTACCAGGACTGGCTCGCCGGCTTCAACGGCGGCTGCCTGCGGGCGCCCGCCACCCGTATTCCGGACCGCTTCATGAACCAGCTGCGCAGGGCGCTGAAGGATTCGGATCTTCCCGTGACCACTGATCCGGACAAGGAGTTCCTGATCGGACGGCACCCATGCTGAGTTATCGACCGGATCAGCGTGCCGGGTATCTAGTGCAAGTCCGGCGGGCGATGTCTGATCGTCTGCTCAGGTCTGACTACCATAGAGTGACCGAGCGAAGGATGTCCGCTCTTGGCCCGATAGCGGACAAATGAAAAAGCCCCGGCGGTTCGCGCCGAGGCCTATATATTAAAGAGTAGCGGGGGCCCGATTCGCTAATTTCCGCAGGCGGCGTCCCCTCGTCCGTGCAGCTTGGCGCCCATGAGGTTATTTCGCTTGCCGAGGCCACGCACTCCCTCCTTCCTCCGAAGTAGCGCCAGGAAAGTTTCCTTTAGCGAACATACGTGGTCGTCGTTTCGTCTTCCATCTGGCGCGCTTCGCGCCCACCTAGCGCTTGATCGTGCTGGTCGCAGTTTTCCTATGGCGGAAGCGCCGTATCCGGAACATGTTGGCGCCGCAACTCGGAATTCAGCTGAGCCCTCGCCAAGTCAGCGTTTGCGTCGGCCGTGTTCCTCTCCGTTTTGAGCGTGGCTGTTCGCTCCTCCCGGCTACCTAGACTGGCGTCCAACACCAGCAACGCGCGCTCCTTCGCCTCTGTTTTGCTTAGCTCGGGCGAGAGATTCGGATCAAACGCGCCAAATTTGCGCCACTAATTGTCCCAGTGACAGGCTCGTCGACCTCACCGATGCCGAACTTGCTGATGCAAGGCGACGCCCCGGCATGGCGACGTGTCGGTGTCTTCCTTGCGGTTGACAACGCAGCGCCCATCCATTGCGCTAGCGAGTCAATCGGCGCAGCATGTGGGCTGTGGAAGTCACGGGCTACTCAATGTGGTACCCCATACGACACCGCACAGAGGGCCGTTCGCGACGGCCCTTTCTAATTTCTGTCACCGCCGGTTCGGGTCTGCGCCGGAGATAGAATCCAAACATTCCCGCCAGATATCCCCCTGCTCATCAGAAACGTAAGGCAACGTAGAGGAGGCGAGGGACATGAAGATCGTAACGATGATTGTGGTGCTGTTGCTCGGTGCTTGCGCATCGCAGGTGGATCGTGGGCAGCGGTTATTTTTCAACTGTGATGTAGATCGCGCCACGTTCCAGTGCAAGAAGGGCAGCGCGGGGCCTGCGGCGTTTGCGGGCAATGGACGCACGTGTGCGACCTGCCATTCGCCGCTAGACAACTTTTCGATCAGTCCGACGACGATTCAGGGGTTGCCGAAGACGGATCCCTTGTTCGTGGATGTGCCTGGGCTCGAGAACAGCGACAACCTGCTCGCGTTCGGGCTGATTTTGGTCAATGCGCCGGGGCCGATCGTAGAGTTTCGCGAAACGCCCAAGCTGACGCATCTGCGGGATCTGTGCAGTTCCAGTGGCAAGTGCGGGCCGCTCGGGCTGCGCGGGGACCGGGAACGGGATCTGTGCAAGTTCTCAAACCAGGCGATCGCGAACCATCTCACCAAGGACATCCAGCGTCGGCCCGGCGTCGACTTCAAGACGATGACGGAGAGTGAGTGCGAGGCAATGGTCGCCTACCTCCTCTCCGAGCGCGTCGCGGATGTCAAAGCGCCCGCCAAGAGCGAAGCGAATGAGGCGAAGGCGCAGATGGAGGGGATGAAACCATGAGCGGTCGAAATCTTCCACCCAGATAAAGCAAGAGTTGGACCCTTGCACCGACTGCTGGCGGCCCACCGGCCAACATCGTGAGTCTCGCGGATCATCGAGCCAGTGCAGCCAGTCGACGCGCTGAGGTCCACGCGGGAAACGACAGCAGATAACTAGCCTTAGATGAAAGCTGGCAGCGGCGATCATGCTGCTAGCGGGAGGCCCTATTGAATGCAACGCACGGCGCGAATCTGGCGGGAGTAGCTAATTATGGTGTTCCGGGTGGCGACCGACGGGACTCCTCGACGTTTCATACAGTGTGCAAACACGGTAATTACCGGATGGACGGTCGATTACTCGCGATCGCAAAATGCGCGCCATGCCGCGCCCGATCACGAAGTTCTCTGACCACTTCGGTCAGTTTGAAATCATGTTGATTTGCGGCAAGTGCGACTGATTCAACGGAGAAGTGAGTTCACGTCGAGGCCTTAGTAAGAAGTGGCAGCGGGATTGCTAATTTCCGACGTCGCTTAAGGTCACATGGGACGCATAGGTTAGGGCTGCATACCCGTTCGTTGCGATCCCGAGATCCCGCCGCAGAGCCTACGGCATTTTGCCGATGATTTTCTTGATCTCGTCTACGGAAAAGCCGCGCAACGTCTGCGTTCGCACGTTGCCAAGCGAGCTCACTTTCAGCAGCGCGGTCATCGCCGCTTCATCGGTGCCCTCTGTGACTATCACAATGTCGTAATTCCCGACGGTGTAATACGCGCTCTTCACCGCTACGTCGAGCTTTTCAGCCATCGCCTTGAACGCTTCGAGCCGAGCCGGCGAGTCTTTGACGTTCCGGATCCCCTGATCCGTAAAGTTTAATAGGCTTATAAACGTTGCCATGGTCCACCTCCGTTGTTGAGTGAGGCCTTTCTTGGCGGTCGACTGATCGCTACGTCCTCACTTAAGCACGGTCCTGAGCCGTGCGCCACTAGGGCTTGTGCGTGCGATTGCTTCCCGGGCGGAAGCGGCCTATCGATTCGTCATCGACAAGTTGGCGGAAGTGTTAGCCGGGAAAGACGAGGAGGAGGCGCGGAGCGTGTTTCGTCGCACCCTCGGCGTGATTACCGTGGCGCCCGATAACGGTCGATTGGTAGCTGTGTACCGCGCCTGCCTGTCTGCTTTGGGTCGATACCGGAACAAATGAAAAGGCCCCGGCGGTTCGCGCCGAGGCCTTCATAGAAGTGGTAGCGGGGGCAGGATTTGAACCTGCGACCTTCGGGTTATGAGCCCGACGAGCTGCCAGACTGCTCCACCCCGCACCTGAGGGACGCGGATTCTACAGAAGCGGCTCGGCCAATAGCAAGGCGGCAGCGTACGGCACGAACGCGCCCGCTTCTATCGACGCGACCCCAGGAACTCCTTCCCTCTCCTCATCACTAAGCGACTCATCGCGATCCCACAAATAGGGAGTCTCCACGTGCCGACAAGGAGGTCACCAGATGCGGCTTGCTTCACTTGCTCTTTACATGCTCGTGCTCGCGACCACGCCACGAGCGGCGCAGGCGGATTGGCTTGGAAAGGCCGAGGGCGGTTTCGTGATGACACAGGGCAATTCGGACGCCAACTCCGCGAACGCGAAACTCGATCTCACCAACGAAAAAAATCGCTGGAAGCATACGCTGGCGATGAGCGGGCTCTATGGCAGAAGCAACGACATCACGACCGCTCAGCGATGGGACACTTTTTGGCGCTCCGACTACGCTCGTACCGAACGCTTCTTCACCTTCGGCGCTCTGCGCTATGAGGACGACAGTTTCAGTGGCTTCGACTACCAGGGTTCGCTGTCTGCCGGTGTCGGCTATCACTTCATCCAGACGGAGGCCACAAAATTTACGGCCACGCTTGGCGCGGGCTATCGGTTGTTGCGGCCCGAAGATCTGATCAAGGATGAATTCGGCGACGTCGTGGAACGCATCAAGGGCGAGAGATCCGAGGATGCAGTCGCGAATGCGAGCCTTGACTACGAACACAAGCTCACAGCCAACACGACACTCAGTGAAAAGCTCCTCGTCGAAGCCGGCTCAGACAATACCTCCGCCAACAACGAGCTCGCGGTGCGCGTCAGCATGACGGACACACTCGCTCTGAGTGTCGCGTATACCGTGCGTCACAACACCGATCCGCCTGAGGGGCTCGAGAAGACCGATCAGCTGACGACGATAAATCTCGTCTACGCCATTAAGTGAAGCGCTGCTTGCAGCGCTTTGAGTAGCAGCGCATCCTCGTCGCGGGGCTTGTAGTGTTGGGCATAGCTCCCCGTCATGGACCTTCTCGATCGCCGCCGGCTCGTCCTTGGCATCGCGTTCCTCGTCTGCCTCGCATCTACTCGGACGATGGGCGATGCGCTCGCGCGACGTTGTGAACGTGCCATCGCAGGCCGAGAAGCCAGCCTCGATCGATAGCCCACCCTCGAAAGTGCAACTGCCTGCGAACACCGAGCCCGCCTCCGCACCGCCCAAAGACGATTCCGCGTCCGCCTTCGGGACTTTCCGCGGCCGTGTCATTGACGCCGTCACGCGCAAGCCCGTGCGCGAGTTCAAATTGGAATTTCAGGGAACTCAAGTGACCAATCGGGGAGGTGTAGTGGTCAAGATGGTAGAAGAGGTCCCGGGTATGCAAACCTTCCGGACGGCCGACGGACGGTTCGAGTGGCAGTACCTGCCGCCGGGCAGCTGGGACGTTACTGCCAGCGCTCGTGGTTATCAGCGCTTCGAGCTCACGAGGCTTGCGCCTCATTAAAGGTAAAGCGACGTCGGAAATAGTCCTGCCGCTGCGCCCCGGCCACAGCTTGCGCGGTCGCATCTACGACGAGGCCTCCGGTGCCGGAATCGCGGCTGCAAGTGTCGGCTTTCGGGAGGTCGGTACGGAACGCTTCGAGGGAAACTGGCGTTCGCGCGTCGGCGTCAACTCAGCAACGGACGGATCGTTCGTTCTGGACGGCCTTCCTGCCGGTCGCGTCACGCTGGAGATCAGTGCGCAAGATTATGCGGGCCGGGAACTCAACGTCGTCGCCGGCCACGTGCACATCGCCATTGGAGATCGGACTTTCTGCCGGCGGTACCATCAGCGGCCGACTCACGACTGCGGATGGCGTTACGCCGGTCGCGGGAGCTGTGGGCTTGTTCGATATCGAGCAAGGTTTCGGCGGTTTCGGTGCCGACATACGACACTGGCGACTTTTCGTTTCAGCACCTCGCAGCTGGCCGGTACCAGCTGACGAGCCAGGCGGAAAGCGGCAGCGTCGCACGGGAAATCGTGCTGGCCAGAAACCAGCGTATCGAGAGGATCGTGCTCGCTCTGAGCGCGGGCCACAGCATTCGCGGCGTGCTCACCGGCTTGCGGCCTGAGGATCTCAAGCGCGTCAGCATTTCGCTTTACCGCGACGGCGATGCCGGGGATCCCCGTGCGGACGTTCACGTCGATGATCGTGGCGCGTATGCACTGCATGGCGTGCGGCCCGGGCCCGTGCAAGTGACTGCCGACGTCAGCATGCGACGCCAACTGTCGAAAACGGTGCAGATGCCTGCGGACTCCGACATCACGGTCAATCTCGATTTTCCGCCCGGTGCGCAATTGTCCGGCCGCGTAACTCACGGCGGAAAAGCGGTACCTGGCGTGCGCGTGAGGCCCCGGCCTGCCGTGGAGCAACCCGTGTACTTCTATGGAGCGTCTACGTCCGAGCAAGGCGAATACGTGATCGAAGACCTGCCCGTGGGTGACTACTATTTCTGGGTCGACGACGTCTACAAGAGCCGCCTTGTCCACATCTCGGACGACACCGTGTTCGACATCGATGTGCCGAGGGCACAGCTTTCCGCTCACGTACTCGAGGAAGGCGGTAAGGTTCCCGTTGTTGGAGCAGACGTGTACATCTGGCCCACAGAAGCGGGTTGGTCGCGCAACCGGCTGCAAGGCCACTCGAACGATTTCGGGCAATTCGCGCTTGTCGGGATCGAACCGGGCGACTTCGTGCTGACGGTCTACAAGCCCGGATACGAAATGTTCCGCGAGCGGATCTCGTTCAGCTCACCCGTCGCCGACCTGACGGTTCCGATGCGTCAAGATATGGGCGTGGAAGTCAGAGTGCGTGAGGCGGATAGCGGCAAGCCTCTGCAGCAGGTTTTCGCGGTCGAAATGATCGGCGATCGCTACGGCAGCGAGCTGCAGCTCGGCCTGGACGATGATGGTGTGGGTTACATTCCGAGTGCGCTCGCAGGCAGCACGCTTTCATTTTCGGCCATGGGCCACGCTCCCACCGTGATTGCCGGATGGAGCGGCCAGCCGCTCGACCTGCAGCTTGAGCGGGAAGAGACCCAGTCCAAGTAGTCGCTCATGGAATGATTTCCAACGATGCGATCTTGTCGCCTGCAAGCTCGAAGAAGTATCGAAGATCCACAGGACTACCGGGAAAGTTTCCGGTGAGCCTGCTGGTGACGACAGTCTTTCCTTCCTGCTGTTCGCACGCGAAAGGCTCACTCACATATTGATATTTTGCCGACGCATCGGCTTTCCATTGCTTGATTGCGGACCGACCAGCATAGGTGCGCCCTTCGTCCTTCACGACGGCATTCTCGGTAAAGCACTGAGCGATAGCCTCGGCGTCGCGTCTGTCCTCTCTGAAGTAAGTGGCAATGGGTGTTTGGTAGCTCGAGAGCCATGAGTCCTCCGGGAAGCGGGACGCGCGCGCAGCGCACTTGAATTGCCTCGAGTCCATGTTGTGGATAGGCTCGCCAAATGACAAGAACGCACGAAAAAGTAAGGTACTTACCGGAGCGTAAGGATCGCGGACACACGCCAGCCTCGGCGGGCAAAGGCATCGAGCAAGCGCTCAAGATGATTGAGGGTCGCTGGAAGCTCACGATTCTGTTTCACCTGTTTGAAGGCGAGTTGTTGCGGTTCTCGGATCTCGAGCGCGCGATCCCACAGGTTTCGCAAAAGATGCTGACTCAGCAGCTGCGCCAGATGGAGGCCGACGGCATCGTGCGGCGAATCGTCCATCCTCAGGTTCCGCCCAAGGTCGAATATGGCCTGACCGCCTGGGGACAGGCGCTCTGCCCGGCACTCGACGAGCTGCTGAAGTGGGTCGCCTCGCGACCGGGCGACGAAATAGCGGCAGCCAGTCATTCTCACGCCAGATCCAACGCAGAGAACTAGAGCCGCATCTGCGGCCGGGGTTAGAGCGTGTCCGTTGAACTCGTTGTTTCTGTCGCGCTCGGGGTTGGGCTCGCAGCAGCCGTTGGCTTTCGCATCTTCCTGCCGTTGCTCGTGGCGAGCATCGCCGCGTACACGGGCCATTTGGAGCTAGAGCCAGAGCTTCGCCTGGCTCGGAACACTGCCCGCGCTCGTCATGCTCGGCATCGCGGCGATCGTGGAGATCAGCGCCTACTACATTCCGGGCGTCGACAACGTGCTCGACGTCATTGCGACGCCCGCCGCATTCGCCGCCGGCACGGTGATTGCTGCCGCCGTCATGGTCGACCTGCCGCCGATGGTGAAATGGGCGACTGCTCTCATCGCGGGCGGTGGTGCCGCGGGCCTGACACAAGGCGTGACGGCCATGCTGCGTGCGAAATCCACCGCACTGACCGGAGGACTCGGCAACCCGGTCATCGCGACAGCGGAGTTCGGTGGCGCACTCCTCGTCTCGCTCCTCGCAGTGCTGGTCCCGCTCGCGGCGATTGCGCTGGTCGTCCTGTTCTGCTGGTTCGCAGTACGGTTCGTGCGCAGAGCGCTACAGCGAAAGCCCGGCTAGCGCTGGAGCAGCTCGCGCGCGACGCAGGTCGAGGCCTTCGCTAGAGGCTGACGGCCTCCTTGAAGCCGCCCCAGAACATGCGCTTGCCGTCAAACGGCATCGCCTTCGGGTCCATCATGTTCGCGAGGCGCTTGTCTTTCATTACCTTGGCCATGATGCGATCGCGCTGCTTGCGGGACCGGTACACGATCCATGAGAACCACACCACTTCGCCGCGCTTGAGCTTCACGGACTGCGGAAATGAGGTGTGCTTGCCCGGCTTGACATCGTCGGCGATGCATTCGTGGTATTCGAGGGCGCCATGATCGCGCCAGACCTTGCCCGCGAGGCGCGCCATGCGGACATACTTCTTCGTGTTGCGCTTGGGGATGGGAAGAACGAATCCGTCTACGTAGGCCATGACCATCTCCTCTGTCGTGAACGTGGGTTGGGCAATTCAAAACCGGCCAGGTTCCCTGTTGTGCAGTGCGCGGGTTCCGTACGTCAAGGACGTGCGAGGAGATCCATCGCCTACACCATCAAGTCACAAAGTGAGGCGTGCAATCGGAACACGTCTCCGGGCGGCGGGTACATTGCGCCGAGCCTGAGTAACCGCCAAACTTCGGCGCCTCTCCAAAACGAGAACAACAATGAAGCGTCTGCTCCGGTGGGTGGGCATCGCCCTGGGAAGCCTGGTCGCGGTGGCGATCATCGCGTACGTCGCAGCGTACGTTCGCTCCGAGAGCCTGCTGCGCCACACCTACGAGATCCCCGCCGTCTCAATATCGATTCCGACAGATCCCGAATCGATCCTCGAGGGACGACGACTCGCCACCATTCACGGCTGCTTCGCAGGCTGCCATGGCAAGGAGGCTGAGGGCGGTGTCCTGTTCGACCAGCCGATCATCGCGCATGTCGTGGCACCGAATCTGACGGCCGCGGTCCGCAAGTACAGCGACGCGGAGCTCGTCGTCGCGATCAGGCATGGTCTGCGGCCCGATGGTCACAGCATGGTAGTCATGCCATCGGAAGGGTTCATTCTGCTCACTGACGAAGACCTGGGGCGCATCATCGCGTTTCTGAAGAGCCTGCCGGCGGTCGACGGACCGGGCCCCAGTTTCTCGCTGGGCCCGGTCGGTCGCATCGGCTTTGCCACCGGCAAGTTCAAGCTGGTGGCACAGCTCATCGCCGAGACCGTTCCGCCGCCCGAAGCAACGAGCGAAGAAGCGACCCACGGACGTTACCTCGCGCGGACGAGCTGCGTTCAGTGTCACGGGACTGATCTGCGCGGTACTTCCAATCCCGATTTCACCAGTCCGGATCTGCGGGTAGTGGCTGCCTATTCACCGGAAGCATTCGCGCAGCTGTTGCGAACCGGCGTCGCGCTCGGCGGGAGGAAACTTGGTGTGATGGGCGCGTGGGCGCAATCGAATCTATCGCAACTTACCGATGCGGAGATTGTCGCCCTCTACGTCTATCTGCACGCTCTGCCGGACGCTGCTCGCAACTGAGTTGCGCCTCACACTTTCGCGCCCGCGCCGCCTTTAGGCTTCGCTCCCATGGTCGAGCGATATGTCCTGCCGGATCAGGCCACCACGGAGCGGGAATTCATGCCCGCCCAGTGCTGGTGGCGATTCACGGCCAGCTTCAATGTGTCGTTTCCGCAGTTTGTGCCGGCAATCCGCATGCACGACGGGAAGGCCGAGGGCGTGACGATGCGTTGGGGGTTGATACCCGCAGCCGCCGAGGGCCAGCCGAGTGACAACGACGCCCCGTATGCCGGCATCGAGCTCATCGAACGGGACCCGGACTATCGCGAGCCGTGGCAGAACAGCCAGCGTTGCATCCTACCCGCCGCCGGCTTCTATGCCTGGCAGCTCACATCGGAGAAATTCAAACGACCGTTCTTCATCCGTCTCCTCGACCGGTCGGTATTCGGGATCGCGGCGGTGTGGGATCGCTCGGAGGGGGATGACCACGACGTCATCGAGAGCTGCGCCATTGTCACCGTCCCTGCGAACTCGCTGGTCGCGGGCATCGACAACGTCGAGCGGCGCATGCCCGCGATCCTCCGCCGCAAGCACTGCAACACCTGGCTGACCGCGACACCGGAGCAGGCGCGCGGGGTCTTGGCCCCCTATCCTGCAGAATGGATGGAAGCGTACGCAGTCAGCCCGCGCATCAATTCCCTCAAGCACAATGACGCCGCGCTGATTCAACCCGCGTCCTAGGGTCTGTCACTCTTGCCCCGGACTCGCACGCCGGCTCGCTACCGTCGGAAACTTTCGTCTCGACGTTTCGATGTGGCGCAGCGCTTGCGGCTGGCCTGGTTACCGCTTGTCGCGAAAGTGCGGTACGAGGACACGCAGCCGTTTGCTCACTCTTGCGCAACCTAACCAGTCGCCATGATTGCAGCAGCTAGGAAGCCGGTGTCGCCATCAGGCTGAAGACCTGGAGGGCCACTACTCGCACGTCTTGCAGCGTTTTACCTTTAACGTGCATGAAGTTGCGGTAGACCATCTCGCCCGTCGGTATATCCGCCGCACGGAACGTGCAAATGAAAGCGAACAGCGAGGTTTGCACTGATTGAGGAACGGGAGATACAAACTCCATTTGCGACGTTTGCGTCTGTTTTTGGACCGTCAGCGTCATTGGGTCGTATTCAACGTGTTGACGCTCAGCCTGTTCGTTGGCACCACACCGCAGTGAGTACCGGATGCCCGTCACGCGAGCAATTTCTCTAGTGGTCCCCACAAAGAAAAACACCCACGCGCTGCGAAGGCCGTCGGCCTCCACAATTGATTCGGCGTCCACTGCTACGAAAGCGCGCTTTGCATCCGCGTCCGCGTTTGCGCTCGGCGTCCCCCAATAGTCCTCCGCTCGTGCCTCGGAAAGTAGTGCGCTTGCCAATGCGGCCGCAGCCCAGACAAACAACCTGCAGTGCTTCACGCGCATGGTGTGCACACCGCCTGACGTTCCGCTGGCGGTGATAGTGATGGCGTGATCACAGAATGGGTCCATCCCGCATCATGCCGTCGCCCCTGACCTCGCGCAACGCGCGGCCCGGTTCGGGCGCCGTCTCGCCCGCGGACTCATACCCCGATAGCGTCCGACTAGGAACTGCGCTTTTCTTCCAAATTCACGTATGCGCTTGGATCGAATGGTGGCGTGCAAACACACAGAAAGACCAGCCGTCGGATTGGGCAAAACGTTCGATTGCCCGCGCCAGCCGCGCAACGGCCGGAGCGGCCGCGCTCATCCGCATCAATTGCTTACTCATGCGTGATTTCCCGCCGGTTCTGCGACTGTCGAAGCGTACACCCGATCCTGCATCATACGAGCAGCGTCGAGCATCATTCGTCATTTCGGGCAAGAATGTCGGCGAATCTGGCAAACAGTCGCGACGCGCCAAGCCGACACTGGCCTCGTCGATTTGACCCAGTCAGGAACGAAACACCATGAAGCACATCTCGATCGGCGGGCTCCACGTGTCCCGCATAGGACTCGGCGCCATGTCGATGTCCGGTTACTACAACATCGGCGCGGGAAGCGACGCCGAATCCATTCGCACGATCCACCGCGCGCTCGATCTTGGCGTCACCCACATCGACACGGCGGAGATCTACGGCCCGTACGCCAACGAGGAGTTGGTGGGTCGGGCCATCAAGGGCCGGCGCGACGAGGTCGTGCTGGCGACGAAGTTCGGCATTGTCTCTCACGCCGGCGGCGGCCCCGGCGTCCTCGACAGTAGTCCGGCCAACATCCGCACCGCAGTCGAGGGGTCGCTGAAGCGGCTCGGTACCGACCACATCGACCTGTACTATCAGCACCGCGTCGATCCAAACACGCCCATCGAAGACACCGTCGGCGCGTTGGCCCGGCTGGTCGCCGAGGGCAAGGTTCGCTACATCGGCTTATCCGAGGCCGGCCCCGCCACGATCCGCCGCGCCCATGCCGTGCATCCGATCGCTGCGCTGCAGACCGAGTACTCGCTGTGGACGCGTGACCCTGAGGCGGAACTGCTGCCGCTGCTGCGCGAGCTGGGCATCGGCTTCGTTCCCTACTCGCCGCTCGGCCACGGCTTCCTAACCGGCGAAATCCGCTCGCCCGAGCAGCTCTCCGACAACGACTGGCGCAAGACCAACCCGCGCTTCACCGGCGAGAACTTCCAGCGCAACCTGCGCATCGTCGACGAGGTCAAGGCGGTTGCCGCAGAGGCGGGTGCAACACCGGCGCAAATCGCTTTGGCCTGGCTGCTCGCGCAGGGCGACGACATCGCCCCGATTCCCGGCACCAAGCGCGTCGCACGCGTCGAGGAGAACACCGCCGCCGACCGCGTTGAACTGAGCGCCGGGCAGATCGAGCGGCTGAACAACCTGACGCCGGCCGCCGGCGAGCGCCACGACGAAAGAAACATGGCCGTAATTGACCGTTGACCAAGCCACGGACTCGACGAATCCCGCTCAGGCACGGGTGCTAAATCGTCGGCACAGTCCACGTCGACGCGGCCATGCTTCGTGGACGTTTAGCGCGGGTTGGCCGCTTTGGCACAACTGGAACCTGAGGGCAAGAGGCGCTCGATCTCCGCTACGAACTCGGGTGAATACAGCGCCACCTGATCGCACCAGATTGCCGCGACCCCTGGACGGCTCAATCGGTACTTCCAGCCTTCGCGCGCTCCCGCGAACTCCGTCTCGTCGTACAGCCCGTTGCGGTACTGGTAGTGCACGTTTTCCCAGTAGCGAAAGTAGGCGCGCGATATCCGATCCAGTCGAAACCGATCGTCCGGTGAGAGCTCTTCACCGTCGTTGCTGCGACGCTCCGCGCTCAAGAGGCCCTCGTCGGTCGCTTCGGAGACCAGCAGCCCAATGACCTCCGAGGAGATCGCAGTGCGGGTTTGCGCCTTCATCAGCTCGCGTTGCTCGCCAATCTGGTAGGCGAGAAACATTATGGACAGGATGACGCCAAAGTTGGCCGCGAGCTGCACACCCTGGCTCACTCGATCAAGATTCATGGATCACCTCTCGGGGCGTGACGCCCCGCCGTTTTGCGTGCATAGGTGACGGGCACCGTTCGTTGGGTGCCGTGCGTCTCGTTGTCTATGTTGCCCTCGTTGAGACGGGATCGATACCGGCGGTGGGGTTAGCGGTTGATGTACCACAGTTAGCCTAAGCCCCCGAACACGGCAATCAACTGCAAAGACTTGCGCGCGAAGCGCCGCAGCCCATTCCCAATTCGCCAGAACAGCGAGCGTCGCGCGGCTGTTGGCCGAGGACCCGCCCGCCGCCCGGGCAGTGCTGAGGCGGTCGTTCGAGCAGATTCCGCTGATTCACCGCGGGGGCGAAGTGTTCGCGGAGCTGAAATTACCTGCCCCGACGCTGAAGGTGTGCGGAACCGGGGCCGCAAAATTGGATGGTGGCGGGGGCAGGATCTGAACCTGCGCGGCCGCACGCTCACCGCAGCGCGTGCGCCACGAGGTGCGTCGAGCAGCAGGTCTGGGCAACGAGATTAAAAAGCCACCCCGGCACTATCCCCAGCACCAGCACCGCGAGCCCGTTGAGGCTCAGCATGAAGCGCATCGAGCGATCGGCCTCGATCGGGCTCGTATCCTGCGGGTCGTCGAAATACATCAGCTTCACGACGCGGATGTAGTAGAAGGCGCCGATCACCGAGAAGAACACCGCCACGGCGGCGAGCCACGCCATGCCCTGGTCCAGTACCGCGAGAATGACGTAGAACTTCGCAAAGAAGCCGATGAATGGCGGCACGCCGGCCGTTGAGAACATCAGCATCAGCATCACTGCGGCAAACCACGGGCTGCGCTGGCCGAGGCCCTTGAAGTCATCCAGCTGATCTGCCTCGAAGCCCTGGCGACTGAGAAACAGAATCATGCCGAAGGAACCGAGTGCCATGATCACGTACGAGAGCGTGTAGAACATGGCGGCCTGGTAGCCCTGCTGCGTGCCGGCGAGGATGCCGAGCAGGATGAAGCCGACGTGCGAGATGGTCGAGTACGCCAGCATGCGCTTGATGTTGGTCTGCGCGATCGCGACCACGTTGCCTAAGGCCATCGACAGCACTGACAGAATCGTGAGCATGTCGGACCAGGCCGAGCCCGTCGCCGCCAGGCCTTCAGCAAGCACCCGGATCGCGAACGCAAAGGATGCGATCTTGGGCGCTGATCCCAGGAACAAGGTCACCGACGTCGGCGCCCCGTGGTACACGTCCGGGATCCACATGTGGAATGGCACGGCACCGAATTTGAATGCGACGCCGACAACGATGAATGCGACCCCAAACAAGAGGCCGACATCACTCGCCGAGCTCTCGGTCAGCGTGCGGGCCACGTCGTCCAGCGCGAACGTTCCGGTTACACCGTAGATGATAGAAATGCCATAGAGCAACGTCCCCGAAGCAATCGCGCCGAGCACGAAGTACTTCATCGCGGCTTCTGCGGACACACCCGACTCGCGGTTGAACGCCACCATCGCGTAAAGCGCCAGGGCTTGCAGCTCAACTCCCAGGTAGATCGTCAGGAGGCTATTGCCCGAGATGATCACCATGATGCCGAGCATCGCGAGCAGCGACAGCACGTAGTACTCGCCGCGAAAGAGTTCGCGCTTGGTGAGATAGTTGCGCGCATACAGCAGCGCGACGCCCACCACGAGGTAGAGGAAGAGTTTCAGCACGTCGCCCATCGGGTCGGCGACAAACATGCCGTTGAATGTGACAACCCGCTCGCTCACGCCCGAGACATACGTCGTTATGAGAGCCGCGCCGGCGAGCGTCGCCAGTGTCAACGTCGCCGTAACCCACCGCTGCTGGTCGCTCAGAAACAGATCGATCAGCAGGATGAGGCACGCTGCCACGAGGACGAACAGCTCGGCGTATGCGGGGACCAGATTGATGGCGGTGAAATCCATGCCTCAGCTTCCGAGCTTCGAAGTCGTGATCTGCTGGACCAGGTGCTCGACCGTGCCGTGCATGCTGTCCAGGAGTGGCGCAGGCCACACGCCCAGGAGCAATACCGCAATCGCGAGCACACCGAGCACGAGGAACTCGCGGGCATTGAGATCCTGCAGCGCGGCTACGCCATCGTTTGCCACCGGCCCGAAGATCACACGCTTGACGAGCCACAGCGTGTAGGACGCGCCCAGCACGAGAGTTGTGCCAGCGAGCACCGCATACCAGATGTTCGCCTTGAAGCTCGCGACGATGACGAGGAACTCTCCCACGAAGCCCGATGTTGCGGGCAGACCAGAATTAGCCAGCGCGAACAACACCATGAGCGCGGCGAACTTCGGCATCGTATTGATCACGCCACCGTAGGCACTGATTTCGCGACTGTGCAGACGGTCGTACATGACGCCAACACACAGGAACAGCGCGCCCGAGATCAGGCCGTGCGAAATCATCTGTACCATCGCGCCATCGATGCCCATGGCAGCGCCCTGGAGCATGCCGGTATTCGCGTAGATGTCGAAGGCGATGAATGAACCGAGGGTGACAAAGCCCATGTGCGCAATCGAGGAGTAGGCGATCAGCTTCTTCATGTCCTGCTGCACGAGTGCCACGAAGCCGATGTACACGACCGCCACCAGCGAGAGCGTGATCATCAGCCAGTCGAGCTCACGACTCGCATCAGGCGTGATGGGCAGGCTGAAACGCAGGAAGCCGTAACCCCCCATCTTCAACATGATCGCGGCGAGGATGACCGAGCCGCCGGTCGGCGCTTCGACATGGGCGTCCGGCAACCAGGTATGCACCGGTACCATCGGTACCTTCACGGCGAACGCGAGCAGGAAAGCCAAGAAGATAAGGAGTTGCGCCGTCAAGCCGAGCGGCTGCGCCTGGAAGGCAGCGATTTCGTAGCTGCCGCTCTGCAGATACAGGTAGATCAATGCGACCAGCATGAACACGGAGCCAAGGAACGTGTACAGGAAGAACTTGATGGTTGCGTATACACGGCGCGGCCCGCCCCACACCCCGATGATGATGAACATCGGGATCAGCATCGCTTCCCAGAACACATAGAAGAGGAGTGCGTCCTGGGCGGCGAACACCCCGTTCATCAACCCCTCCATGATCAGGAACGACGCGAAGTACTGCGACACGCGCTTCTCGATCACCGTCCAACCCGCGATCACCACCGGTACCGTCATGAACGAGGTCAGGAGGATGAGTGGCATCGAGATGCCATCGACGCCGAGGTAATAGTCGGAGCGAAAGGCCGTGATCCACGGGAAGCGTTCGGGGAACTGCGGGGCGGCGCTTGCGCCATCGAATCCTGTGTAGAGCGGAACGCATGCGATGAGCGTCCCCAGGGATGCGATGAGCGCGATCCAACGGCCGAGCGGTGCCCTGCCCTCACCGACGATGAGGATCAGCAGCCCCGCCGCGATCGGCAACCAGATCAGAAGGCTCAGCAGCCCCATCCCGCTCGGCATGATTCTCCTTTTCTTATCGAGTCAGCAGCCAGGCAAGCAGCGCCGACAGGCCGATGATCATTGCGAACGCGTAGTGATACAGATACCCCGACTGCACATGCCGCAGGACGGAGGCCATGACGCCAATGCCGCGCGCCGAGCCATTGACCGCGACGCCGTCGATCAGGATCTCATCGCCCACCTTCCAGAACAGGCGCCCGATCCCGCGTGCCAGTGGCGCGATTACGTTCTCGTTGAACCAGTCGAAGTAATACTTGTTCGTCAGCAGCACGTAGAGCGCTTGCAGGCGACGCTGTACCGCATCCGCCCACGACGGATTGCGGAGGAAGAACAGGTACGCGGTGAAGACCCCGGCGGCGGCCAGCCAGAAAGGAGCTGACTGGAGAGCGTGCAGCGCGAAGCTTGCCGGCCCGTGAAATTCATGCGCGAGCTCGCCGATCACATTGTTGTGCTCGAGGACAAAGATCGCCTTGCCGAAGTAATCCCCGAAGAGGACCGGCGAGACGGTGTAATAACCAATGATCACCGACGGAATGGCCAGCATGATGAGCGGCACGGTGACCACCCAGGGGCTCTCGTGGGGTTTGTGATCGTGGCCGCCATGTGAGTCGTGCTGCGGCTCGTGTCCGTGACCGCCCTCCCCCGCATGCGCAAAACGCTCCGGCCCGTGGAATGTCAGAAAGATCATGCGGAAGGTGTAGAGCGCCGTGACGAAGACGCCGAGCAGCACACACCAGTACGCATAGTGGGCACCCCAGCGATGTGACTCGTGCACGGCCTCGATGATCGCGTCCTTGGAATAGAATCCCGAGAAGAACGGCGTCCCGATGAGCGCCAGTGCACCGATCCAGGAGGTGATGGCGGTGATCTTCATGTACTTGTAGAGCCCGCCCATTTTGCGCATGTCCTGCTCGTGGTGAAGCGCGATAATCACTGAGCCCGCGGCAAGGAACAGCAACGCTTTGAAGAAGGCGTGCGTCATCAGGTGGAAGATCCCGGCGCCGTACGCCGATGCACCGAGCGCGACCGTCATGTAGCCAAGTTGCGAAAGGGTCGAGTACGCAATCACGCGCTTGATGTCGTTGTTCACGATGCCGAGCAAGCCCATGAAGAACGCCGTCGTTGCGCCTACGACCAGCACGAAGCTGAGCGCCGCCTCGGAGTACTCGAACAGCGGTGACATGCGCGCCACCATGAAAATGCCCGCCGTCACCATGGTCGCCGCGTGGATCAGCGCCGAGATCGGTGTAGGACCTTCCATCGAGTCAGGCAACCACACATGCAAGGGCATCTGCGCCGATTTGCCCATCGCGCCGATGAACAGACAGACGCAGATCAGGGTCATCGCCGACCAGGTGTGATTCTGAGCGACTTGCAGGCTCTCACCCGCGATCTGCGGCGCCTGGGCGAATACCGCCTGGTAGTCGAGCGAGTTGGCGAAATACACAATCGCCGCGATGCCGATGATGAAGCCGAAGTCCCCGATCCGATTGACGATGAACGCTTTGAGATTCGCAAAGATGGCGCTCGGGCGCGTGTACCAGAAGCCGATCAGAAGATACGAAACGACGCCGACCGCTTCCCAACCGAAGAAAAGCTGCAGGAAGTTGTTCGACATCACCAGCATCAGCATCGAGAACGTAAAGAGCGAGATGTAGCTGAAGAAGCGCTGGTAGCCGTCATCGTCCGCCATGTAGCCAATCGTGTAGACGTGCACGCAGAAGGAGACGAAAGTCACCACCACCATCATCAGCGCGGTGAGCCGGTCGATGAGAAATCCGATCTGCGCGGTGATGCCGTCGCTCACGAGCCACGTGTACACGGGTGCGTTGTAAGTCGGGACTCCATCGACCAGCATCTGCTTGAGGACGATGGATGAGAGCACGAGCGAAGCACCGACCGCACCGATCGTAAGCGTGTGAGCGGCGACCCGACCAATGATGCGGCCGAAAAGACCCGCGACGATGGCGGCGCCCAGCGGCAGCAATACGATGGCGAGCAGGGCGTTGGAGTTCATGCGCCGTCAGCCCTGCATCGTGTTGAGATCTTCGACGTTGATACTCCGCCGCTCGCGGAACAGCACCACGAGGATGGCGAGGCCGATGGCCGATTCGGCCGCAGCAACCGTGAGAATGAAGAACACGAAGACCTGGCCGTCGATATTGCCGAGGAAGCGCGAGAACGCGATGAAATTGAAATTGACCGCGAGCAGCATCAATTCGATGCACATGAGGAGCAGGATCACGTTCTTGCGGTTGAGAAAGATGCCGGCGACGCTCAACGCGAACAGGATTGCCGACAGCGTCAGGACGTGCGGCAGCGTGATCACGGTGATTTCTCCGACTCGACCTTGACGATGCGCACGCGATCCTCGCGTCGGACAGCGACCTGTCGCGAGATGTTCTGCACCTTCTGTCCCGTGCGACGCCGCATCGTGAGGGCAATGGCGGCGATGATGGCAACCAGCAGGATCGCCGCAGCGATCTCGAATGGATACACGTACTTGGTGTAGAGGATCGCGCCAAGCGCCTTGGTGTTGCTGTAGTCAACCGGCATCGGCGGACTGCCAGTAATCGCCTGCTGTCCGAGGCGCTTCACCCAGATGACGTTGACGATCTCCGTCACCATGACGAATCGCGATCAGGCCGCCGAGCGGTGCGTAACGCGTGAAACCCTTGCGCAACTCCTCGACGTTTACGTCGAGCATCATCACCACGAACAGGAACAGCACCATCACCGCGCCGACATAGACCAGAACCAGCACGATCGCGAGGAACTCCGCTTCGAGTAGTAGCCAGATCGCCGCGCTGGTGAAAAACGCCAGCACCAGGAACAGGGCCGAGTGCACCGGATTGCGCGCGGTGATCACGCCGAAGCCCGAGGCGACCAGCACCGCGGCGAAGGCGTAGAAGAGAATCTCTACGAACACTCGGGTCCCCTTCCCTCTCCGTTACTTGTACTTCGCATCGGCAGCCTTGTCGGCAGCGATCATGGCCTCGTAACGCTCTCCCACCGCGAGCAGCTTGTCCTTGGTCATGATGTTCTCGCCGCGATTTTCCATGTGGTACTCGTAGATGCGCGTCTCGACGATCGCATCGACCGGACAGGCCTCCTCGCAGAACCCGCAGTAGATGCATTTGAAGAGGTCGATGTCGTAGCGCGTGGTGCGACGCGTACCGTCCGGGCCGACATCGGACTCGATCGTGATCGCGAGCGCCGGGCATACCGCTTCGCACAGCTTGCAGGCGATGCAGCGCTCCTCGCCGTTCGGATAGCGGCGCAGTGCGTGAAGCCCACGGAAGCGCACCGATTGCGGAGTCTTCTCTTCCGGATATTGAACCGTGATCTTCTTGCGGAAGAAGTGCCGCAGCGTGACGCTCAGGCCCAGGAGCAGCTCCCAGAGCGTCAAGGTCTTCACCCAATTGCGTACTGATGCCATCTTTACTACTTCGCCCACGGTCCGACCGCGAAGTACACCATGACACCTTCCACAGCGATCCAGACGAGGGTCACGGGAATAAGCACCTTCCAACCGAGGCGCATGATCTGGTCGTAGCGATAGCGCGGGAATGTAGCGCGCAGCCACAGGTAGACGAAAATGAAGAACGCGATCTTGAGCGCGAGCCAGAAGAAGCTCGGCTGCGCGAGCCAGGTGTGCGCGGGCAGGTAGCCATCGAACAGCGACAACCAGCCGCCGAAGAAGAAAATCGACGTCAGCGCAGAAATCAGGAACATGTTGGCATACTCGGGCAGCACGAACAGAGTTGCGAATGCCGTGCCCGAATACTCGACGTGAAACCCGGCGACGATCTCAGACTCTCCTTCCGCCACGTCGAAGGGCGCGCGGTTGGTCTCGGCGACACCCGAGATGAAATACACGAGGAACAGCGGGAACAACCAGAACCAGTTCCAGGCGAGGAACCCACCCTCCTGGCCGCGAATGATCGAGCCGAGGTTCAGGCTGCCGGCGACCATCAGCACGCCGACCAACGCGAACCCCATCGCGATCTCGTACGCGACCATCTGCGCAGCCGAGCGCATCGCGCCCAGGAACGCGTATTTCGAGTTGGTCGCCCAGCCCGCGATGATGATGCCGTACACGCTGGTCGAGGTGAGGGCCAGGATATAAAGGAGTCCGGCATCGATGTTGGAGAATACGAAATCCGGGGAGAACGGCACCACGGCCCAGGCCGCGATCGCCGCCGCAATGGAAATCAACGGCGCGATCAGGAACAGGAAGCGAGAAGCGTTCGCCGGGAGAATGATCTCCTTCAGGATCAGCTTGATGACGTCGGCAAAGGGTTGCAGGAGCCCAAACGGCCCGACGCGATTCGGACCGATGCGCACTTGCATGTAGCCGATCACTTTGCGTTCCACGTAGGTGAGCATCGCGACGCACAGCACGAGCGCAACCACGACCGCAACTGCGAGCACCGACGTGACGATCGTTTCACGGACCATGTCGGGGATCGCAAGCCAGTTCGTTTCAATCCAATCGAACATCTTCGTTTCTTCCGCTCCGATTCGCGGCTAGCTGGAGGCTGCCTGCAGCGCTTCCCGCGTTCGCTGCAAGGCCGGAGCCCGGCGCACGATGGCATCGATCGAGTACATCGGCACATCGACCGGTGCGCCGGCGGGTCGTGCACCGTTGAGCGTACGTCGCGCGGTATACGAATTGTCGGGCGTGACTTCGCCGATCGCCTGCTTCAGCTCGTCGCCCACCCCTTCGGAGCTCGTGTAGTCGAAACCCGCAAGATCAAGCAGATTGCCGAGAACACGCAGCACCTTCCATCCCGGGCGACATTCGCCCACCGGCTTCACGGCACCCGCGAAACTCTGCCAACGACCTTCGAGGTTGACATAGGTGCCCGAGGTTTCAGCGAAGGTCCCGATCGGCAGCAGGATCGTCGCATTGCTACCGGTCGCTTCGCTCATGTAAGGCGTCAGCGCAATCACGGATTCTGCGCCCCGCAGCACTTGTGCCGCACGCTCGACGCCGAAATCCTTTTCGACATCGATTGCGCCCAGCAACAGATAGGCCTTCAGCGGCTTCTCCAGCATCTGGTGCGCACTGAGGCCTGCGGCCGATAGAGCCTTGCCCCCCGCATCCCGGTGTGGAAGGGCCCCGGCCAGATGCGCGCCAGCGGCATTGGCGCCTTCCGCCAGATACCCGAGCTTCGCGCCGCTGAGTTCCGCGAGCGCCGCCGCGAGCTGACGCAGATCTGCAAAGGCAGGGTGCCGCATCGCGAGCCCGCCCAACCAGATCGCGCGACGGTCCCCGCTGAGCAGCGATTCGGCGACGCCGCGATGCTCGTCGGTGACGCTCGCGGCAGTAGCAATCGCTTCGACATTTGAGGGCAGGCTCTTGCCGGCCTTCCTGGCAGTCGCCGCGACAATTGCCGCAAGGACATCGACCATCTGCGCCCCGTCGGCAACCGCATAGGCGGCGACGGGAAAGAGATAGTCGTAGCGGCGCGGATTGAGGAATGAAATTCGCGCTCCGCCCTTCACGACCGCCTTGCGAATGCGGTGTGCAAGGAGTGGCACTTCGCGTCGCAGGTTGCTACCGATGATGAGCGCGCTTTGCAACTCCTCGACCTCAGAGATCGCAAGGCCAAGCGCTGGGAACACCGGATCGGAAGCCTGATCGCGAAAATCCTGCTGGCGCAGCCGGTGGTCGATGTTGCTCGAGCCCAAGCCGCGCATCAGGCGCTGAAGGAGATAGAGTTCCTCGACTGTGCAGGACGGCGACGCCAGGGCGCCGATCGATTCGGCACCATGTTGCGAGGCGATGTCCTTCAGGGCCAGGCTCGCCTGTTCGAGCGCACCCTCCCAATCGATGGGCTGCCATGAACCGCTGCGGCGAAGCATCGGCTGCGTCAGCCGATCCTCCGCGTAGATACCTTCGTAGCTGAAGCGATCCCGATCGCAGATCCAGGTCTCATTGATCGCCTCGTTGTGGCGCGGCACGACCCGCATCAGGCGTCCGCGCAACGAATGGCCGAACAGATTGGAACCGACCCCATCGTGAGGCGATATCAAAGCGTGCTGAGTCATCTCCCAGGCGCGCGCGCGATACCGGAACGGCTTGTTGTTGAGCGCACCTACCGGACATAGATCGACGATGTTGCCCGAGAGCTCGTGGTCGACGCTGCGCTCGACGAAGGTGCCGATCTCCATCCACTCGCCTCGCCCCGTGGTACCGAGCTCCTGGATGCCGGCGATTTCCTGGCCGAAGCGCACGCAGCGGGTGCAGTGAATGCAGCGGGTCATGTCGGTGGAGACGAGTGGTCCGATGTTCTTGTCCTTCACGACGCGCTTGCGCTCGTTGAAGCGCGAGATGTCGCGCCCGAAGCCCATCGCCAGGTCCTGCAGCTCGCATTCGCCGCCCTGATCACAGATCGGGCAATCGAGCGGGTGGTTGATCAGCAGGAACTCCATCGTCGCCTTCTGCGCAGCGATGGCGCGCGGCGACTTGGTGAACACCTTCATGCCCTCGACTACCGGCGTCGCGCACGCGGGCATCGGTTTCGGTGCCTTCTCGACCTCGACCAGGCACATGCGGCAATTGGCCGCGATCGAGAGCTTCTCGTGATAGCAAAAGCGCGGGATGTACACGCCGATGGGGTCGGTGACCTGCATGATCATCGCGCCCTTCTTCGCCTTGAGCGCGACGCCGTCGACTTCGATGTTGACCTGATCCTCGCTCATGCGGCGGCCTTCTGGTCATCGACGATGCTGCGACCGCCGTTCTCGATCATGTAGGCGAACTCGTCGCGGAAGTGCTTCATGAAGCTCTGTACCGGCCATGCCGCGGCATCGCCCAACGCGCAAATCGTGTGCCCCTCGATGCGATTGGCGACATCGACCAGCAGGTCCAGGTCAGACTGATGACCCTGGCCGGCGAGAATTCGCTTCAGCATGCGGTTGAGCCAGCCGGTGCCTTCGCGACACGGCGTGCATTGACCACAGGACTCTGACATGAAGAAACGCGAGATGCGCTCGAGCACGCGCACCATGCAGGTCGTCTCATCCATCACGATGACCGCGGCCGAACCGATGGCTGAGCCTGACTTTTTCAGGCTGTCGTAGTCCATGTTGGTTTCGAGCATGACCTCGCCGCGAACCACCGGCACCGATGCGCCGCCAGGAATCACGGCCTTGAGGCGTCGCCCCTTTCGCATGCCGCCCGCGAGGGCGAGCAACTCTTTGAAGGGAATGCCGAGGGGGACCTCGAAGTTGCCAGGTCGCTCGACATGACCCGACACCGAAAAAATCACAGTGCCACCGGAGTTCGCGGGACCGAGCGCGGCGAACCACTGCGGACCCTTGCGCAGGATCGTCGGCACCGAGGCGTAGCTCTGAGTGTTGTTGATAGTGGTGGGTGCGCCGTAGAGGCCAAATGCAGCCGGGAATGGCGGCTTGAAGCGCGGCTTGCCCTGCTTGCCTTCGAGCGAATCGAGCAGTGCCGTCTCCTCGCCGCAGATGTAGGCGCCCGCGCCGACGAAGGTGTAGAGATCGAAATCAATCCCGGAACCCTGGATGTTCTTGCCGAGCAGACCCGCTGCGTACGCTTCTTCGAGCGCGGCTTCGAACCGCGGCACGGGTTCGGCGAGAAATTCGCCGCGAATGTAGTTGTAGCCGACCGTGGCGCCCATTGCGTAGCCGCCGATCGCCATGCCCTCGATGAGCGAGTGCGGGTTGTAACGCAGGATGTCGCGATCGTGACAGGTGCCGGGTTCGCTCTCGTCCGAGTTACACACCGCGTACTTCTGCATCGGCGCGTTGCGCGGCATGAAGCTCCACTTTACGCCCGTCGGAAAGGCCGCCCCGCCACGACCGCGCAAGCCCGAAGCCTTCACCGCATCGATGATCTGCTCGCGGGGCGTCTTCTCGGTGAGGATCTTTTTCCACGCCTCATAGCCACCGATCTTCTGATAGGTAGCGAGCTTCCACGACTCCGGATGCTGGAGCGGCTCGAAACAGACCAGGTTCTGCTCGTAGCTCATTTCAGCGCATCCAGGATCTCATCGACCTTCGCCGGGGTGAGATTCTCGTGATAGACGTGGTCGACCATCATCATCGGGGCGCCGACACAGGCCGCGAGGCACTCCTCTTCCTTCTTGAGGTAGATCCTGCCATCGGGCGTGCTCTCTCCCGTCTTGATACCGAGCTTCTTCTCGACGTGCGCGACGATGTCATCCGCGCCGCACAGCATGCAGGAGATGTTGGTGCACACCGAGACGTGATGCCGGCCACAGGGTCGGGTCTCGAACATCGAGTAGAACGTCGCGACTTCGTACACCTGGATCGGCGGCAGCTGCAGATAGGCCGCGACAGCATCCATCAGTTCCGTCGTGAGGTAGCCGCCATTCTCATGCTGGGCGGCACGCAGAGCCGAAAGCACAGCAGAGCGCTGCCGTCCCGGAGGGAATTTCTTCACCCAGTGATCGATTTCTTCCCGCACGTGTGGCGAGAGCGGTGTCGGGCTTGCCGTTTCGCTCGCCATCAGCGATCGACCTCTCCGAAAACGATGTCCTGCGTACCGATCACGGCGACGACATCCGCGAGCATGTGCCCACGGACCATTTCGTCGAGGCTGGCGAGATGCGCAAATCCCGGCGCGCGGACCTTGAGCCGATAAGGCTTGTTCGCGCCGTCCGACACGAGATAGACGCCGAGCTCGCCCTTCGGCGCCTCGATCGCGGCATAGGCTTCGCCTTCCGGAACGCTGTAGCCCTCGGTGTAGAGCTTGAAGTGGTGGATCAGCGATTCCATGTCGCCCTTCATCTGCTCGCGCGAGGGCGGCGTGATCTTGTGATCCTCGATCATGGTCGGCCCGGGATTCGCACGCAGCCAGTCGATGCACTGCTTGACGATGTTGTTCGACTGTCGAAACTCCTCGATGCGCACCAGGTATCGGTCGTAGCAGTCGCCATTTACGCCCACCGGAATGTCGAAGTTCATGTGCTCGTACACTTCGTAGGGCTGTTTCTTGCGCAGGTCCCACACGATCCCTGAGCCGCGCAGCATCGGACCCGAGAAGCCAAGCTGCATGGCGCGTTCCGGCGAGACCACGCCGATGTTCACGGTGCGCTGCTTCCAGATGCGGTTGTCGGTGAGGAGCGTTTCGTACTCATCGACACACGCCGGGAACCGCCGCGTGAAGTCCTCGAGAAAGTCGAGCAGCGAGCCCGAGCGACGTTCGTTGAGCTTGTCGACGTCCTTCTGCGAGCGCCACTTGGAGGGCTGGTATTGCGGCATCTGCTCCGGCAGATCGCGATACACACCGCCCGGCCGATAGTAGGTTGCGTGCATGCGCGTGCCGGAGACCGCCTCGTAGCAGTCCATCAGGTCTTCGCGTTCGCGGAAGCAGTACAGGAAGACCGTCAGCGCGCCGATATCGAGTGCGTGCGAGCCGAGCCACATGAGGTGATTGAGGATGCGCGTGACCTCGTCGAACATCACCCGGATGTACTTGGCCCGCAACGTCGGCTCGATGCCGAGCAGGCGCTCGATCGCCATTACGTATGCATGTTCGTTGCACATCATCGACACGTAATCGAGCCGGTCCATGTAGCCGATCGTCTGGTTGTACGGCTTGCTCTCGGCGAGCTTCTCGGTCGCGCGGTGCAGGAGCCCGATGTGCGGATCGGCCTTTTGAATGACTTCGCCATCCATTTCGAGCACCAGCCTGAGCACGCCGTGGGCGGCGGGATGCTGGGGACCGAAGTTGAGGGTGAAGTTGCGAATCTCAGCCATTGGGCTTCGCGTCCTTGAGCGCCGGCTGGTAGCGGTTGTCCTCGCGAATCACCTTGGGCACCAGCGTGCGCGGTTCGATCGTGACCGGCTGATACACGACGCGGCGCTTCTCCGGGTCGTAGCGCACCTCGACGTTGCCGATCAGCGGGAAATCCTTGCGGAACGGATGACCGATGAAACCGTAGTCCGTCAACAAGCGGCGCAGATCCGGATGGCCGCGGAACAAGATGCCGTAAAGGTCGAAAGCCTCGCGTTCGAACCAATCCGCGGAAGACCAGATCGAGATCACGGAATCGACGATCGGCTGCGAGTCGTCCGGACAGAACACACGCATGCGCAAGCGCGCGTTGTGCGTGATCGAGAGCAGGTGGTAGACCACAGCGAACCGCAAGCCAGGTCGCGACTTTTCGACCTCGCCTTCGCGAATCACGCCGCGGCTGAATCCCGAATCGGTCGCATCAACGGTCTTCCACTCATCGCGTCCGTATTCGAGATAGTCCACGCCGCACACATCCATCAGCATCTCGAACCTGAGATCCGGGTCATCGCGCAGTACCCCGGCGACTTCCAGCAGGTTCGGAGCATCCACCTCGATCGTGATCTCGTGAGGGTTCGACGACATCCGCTCCGCGCGACCGTTCAGGCGCGCGTCAAGGCGAGCGGCGAGAGCCTCGAGGCGTTCACTCATATTGATCTGCTACCGGGCGATCGTATTGGTGCGGCGGATCTTCTTCTGCAGCTGGATCACACCGTACAACAGCGCCTCGGCGGTCGGCGGACAGCCGGGCACGTAAACATCAACGGGAACGATGCGGTCGCAGCCGCGCACGACCGCATAGGAATAATGATAGTAACCCCCGCCGTTGGCGCACGAACCCATCGAGATCACCCAGCGGGGCTCGGACATCTGGTCGTACACCTTGCGCAGCGCCGGCGCCATCTTGTTGACCAGCGTACCGGCGACGATCATGACGTCGGACTGGCGCGGACTCGGGCGGAAAATGACACCGAACCGGTCGAGGTCATAGCGCGCAGCACCGGCATGCATCATCTCGACCGCGCAGCATGCAAGTCCGAAAGTCATCGGCCACATCGAGCCGGTGCGCGCCCAGTTGATGAGCGAGTCGAGTCCGGTGGTCAGAAAACCTCTCTCGACCGGAGGCGCGCCAGCTGCTTCGGCGTTCAGTCCCATTCCAGCGCTCCCTTTTTCCATTCGTAGATGAAGCCGACGATCAGCACCGCCAGAAACAGCGCCATCGCGATCAGGCCGAACGCGCCGATGGCCGAAAGGGAGACGGCCCAGGGAAACAGGAACGCGATTTCCAGGTCGAAAATGATGAACAGAATGGCGACCAGGTAATAACGCACGTCGAACTTCATGCGCGAGTCCTCGAAGGCCTCGAACCCGCATTCATACGGTGAAAGCTTTTCAGGATCCGGCCGGCGCGTGCCGAAAAGGAACCCCAGCACCAGCATCACGACGCCCAGACCGCCGCCGACGATGAGGAAGATCAGGATGGGCAGGTATTCGTGCAACATCGACGGGATTTGCGCCAAGGTCTTGAAAAACCGGCGCGCATTGTAACAGGCGCGCGGGCGCAAAAAAGCCATCAAACCGTGGGCGGACTGCAGCGTCCGCCGGTCAGGATCATCGGGATGGTGCGGATGGTCGGACTCGAACCGACACGGCTTGCGCCGCTAGCCCCTCAAGCTAGTGTGTCTACCAATTCCACCACATCCGCACAGAATCAGGACGCGTTACGGCTGCGCAGGCGGCGTCTGTGTGTCCTGCGTCGCCGGTGCTTCAGTCGGTGCGGGAGCCGTCGTCGCCGGAGGTGCCGGCACTTCCGCGGCCGGCGCCTGCTGTGTCGTCCCGGTACGCTCCAGCAGGCTCTTGGGCTGCTCGACGCGCGCTTTACCGCCGAGGAAAGCGAGTGACAGGCTCGTCACGAAGAAGAGCGTCGCGAGCACTGCGGTCGCCTTCGAAAGTGCCGTAGCAGAGCCACGTGCGCCAAAAACAGTTCCGGACGCGCCCGAACCGAATCCGGCTCCAGCATCCGCGCCCTTGCCTCTCTGCAGCAACACCAGCCCGATGATGGCCACTGCCAGAAAAACATGTATGACCAGAATGACCATGTGCCACATGATTGTCTCAACCCCTGAACCCTAGTTTGCCGCCTCAGGCGGCAGCGCAGATCTTGCCGAACTCGTCGCCCCGCAGGGACGCTCCGCCGACCAGCCCGCCGTCGACGTCCGGCATCTCGAACAGTTCCGCCGCGTTGGCTGCCTTGACGCTGCCACCGTACAGGATGCGCAGCTCGGCGGCGATTTTAGCATCCCGTGCCGCGATCCTCCCACGGATGAACGCATGCACCGCCTGCGCCTGATCAGGCGTGGCGTTCTTGCCGGTGCCGATCGCCCACACCGGTTCATATGCGATCACCGCGTCGGCGAAAGCAGCGATGCCCGCCACAGCCACTACAGCGTCGAGCTGGCGCGCAACCACGGTCTCGGTTTCGCCGCGCTCGCGCTGTTCCAGCGTTTCACCGACGCACAGGATGGGGATGAGCTTCTGGCTTTGCACGGCCATGAATTTGCGTGCCACCAGCTTGTCATCTTCGTGAAACAGCGCGCGCCGTTCCGAGTGGCCCACGATCACGTAACGGCAGCCGACATCCTTGAGCATGGCCGCAGACACCTCGCCTGTGAACGCGCCGACGGGTTCCGCGCAGACGTTCTGGCCCCCCAACGCGATATTGCTTTCCTTGAGGCGCCGCGCCGCATCCGGCAGGTAGACGAACGGGGGACAAACCGCCACTTCGGCCGCCAACGCAGCGCTTTGCTGATGGATCAGCTCATCCAGCAGCTGGGCCGCTTCGGCACGTGAGCCGTGCATTTTCCAGTTGCCCGCAACCAGTGGCCGACGCATCGCAAGTCTCCGGGAACAGTGTAAGGGAGGCCAGCCGGCCCCCTGAAAAGGCGCGCGATATTAAGCGGCGTCTACTGTGAAAGCAACGCTAGAGTTGCCCTAGGCTGCAGCAGCGTTGCGGACGATCTGGGCGAGGCGTTCGGCATGCAAGCGAATCACATTCTCATCACGGCCCTCGAGCATCACCCTGATTACGGGCTCGGTCCCCGAGGCCCGCAGTACCACGCGGCCATCCTGCTTGAGCTCCGCTTCGATCGCGCGCACGGCTTCCCGGACCACGGCGTTCGCTCCGGGGTCGAAACGGTTCTTGACCTTGACGTTGAGCAGCACCTGCGGGAAGCGTGGCATGCCGGCTGCCAGTTCGGCGAGGCTCTGCCGGGTCTGCTTCATTATGGCAAGAACCTGCAACGCGCTGATGAGCCCGTCACCGGTCGTGGTCTTGTCCAGGCACAACAGGTGGCCTGAGGTCTCGCCGCCGAGAGTGCCACCGGTTTCGCGCAGCAGGCCCAGAACATAGCGGTCGCCGACCGGCGCGCGCCGGAACTCGATCCCGAGCTCGCGCAGACCGACCTCCAGGCCGAGATTGCTCATCACCGTGCCGACGACCGGTCCGCGCAGCGCCTGCGCTGCGGCTCGCGCCCGCGCAATGATGTAGAGAAGTTGATCGCCATCGACGATGCGGCCGAGCTCATCGACCATCACCAGTCGATCTCCATCACCATCGAGGGCGATGCCTGCGTTAGCGCGCACACCGGGGACCGTGAGTTGCAGGAGCTCAGGTGCCAATGAGCCGCAGCCATCATTGATGTTGCGCCCGTTCGGAGAACAGCCGATGGGAACTATTTCCGCGCCCAGATCGGCCAGCACCCGCGGTGCGACCTTGTATGCGGCACCGTTCGCGCAGTCGATGACGATCTTGAAACCGGACAAATCCATGCCCGCGGGGAAGGATGCGGCACAGAACTGCTGATAGTGAGTACGTGATCTGTCGACGCGTGTGGCACGTCCAAGAGCCTTTGATTCGCGCGTGAGTGCCGGCTGCTGGAGCGCTTCCTCGATCCGCGCCTCGAGCTCATCGCTCAGTTTCGCGCCGCTGGAATCGAAGAACTTGATGCCATTGTCATCATAGAGGTTGTGTGAGGCGCTGATCACCACGCCAAAATCGCACTCGAAACGCTGCGTCATGTAGGCGATGCCCGGCGTCGGCAGCGGCCCGATCAGCATGACGTTGACGCCGGCCGCCACGAAGCCTGCCTCGAGCGCTGCCTCGAACATATAGCCCGAAAGGCGCGTGTCCTTGCCGATGAGCACCGTGCCCCCCTCCGGCGCGAGCACCCGCGCCGCACCGCTCGCGAGGCGCAGCGCGAAGTCCACTGTCATCGGATCGCGGCCCACCTGGCCACGCACTCCATCGGTTCCAAAATATCTTCGGCTCACTGGCCCCCTCCCTCAATCACGGCGGTGGCAATCTTGACGGCGTCCACCGCGGGCGCAACGTCATGCGCGCGAATGATGCGCGCACCCTTGAGGATTGCAATCGTCGCGAGTGCGATGCTGCCATGCAGACGCTGGTCGACCGGTCGGCCTGTAATTGTGCCTATCATCGACTTGCGCGACAGCCCCGCGAGCACCGGGACACCCAGATCGAGAAATCGGTCAAGGTTTGAGAGCAGGCTCAGATTGTGCGGCACGGCTTTGCCAAAGCCGAAACCAGGGTCGATGACGAGCCGGTCGCGCCCGATTCCCAAAGCTTCACAGGCATCGCGGCGTTCGCGCAGAAACTCGTGAACCTCTCCGATCACATCCTGGTAGTGCGGCTCGACCTGCATGGTGCGCGGTTCGCCCTGCATGTGCATCAGGCAAGCGGCCGCGTTCGAGGCGGCGACCACTTCCAGTGCACCGGGCGTTCGCAGAGCCAGGACGTCATTGATCATTCCCGCGCCCGCATCGATAACCGCCTGCATCACCTGGGGTTTGGTGGTATCGATCGAAATCGGCACGGTGACCTTGCGAGCCAACGATCTGACCAATGGCAATACGCGCTGCAGCTCCTCGTCCACTTCGACAGGATTCGCGCCGGGGCGTGTCGACTCGCCACCGATGTCGATGATGGCGGCACCTTCATCAATCATCCGATGCGCGTGCGCGAGCGCCTGTCCGATGTCGTGAAATTGCCCGCCGTCAGAGAACGAATCAGGCGTGACGTTCAGAACGCCCATTACGCATGGGCGGCTCAGATCCAGAGTCTTGTCGCCGCAAATCAGATGCATGAAAGCTCAGGTGGACGCGGAAGCGCGCGATGCCGTACGCGAGAACGAAGCTCTCGCTCTGGTCGGGTATTCGTCCCCTCAGCCGACACGAACGACACGTCACTTGCGGTGAAAGCTCGGCGTTCGCGCTGTACGGCATCGTACCATCCGTGCAATCAAGCAAGAACGGGCCCAGGGGACGAACACCCGACCAGAACGAGAGCCAAGAAAGAACGCGCGAGCGCGCGCTTCTTGCCGGTCTGCGTGGCTTTGGGGTGGCTCTCAGTGCCCCCGTTCTTGCTTGGTTACGTCGACGACACGTTGACGTGCAACGCGAAAAATGTCGGTGGGTGGGCGATAACGTCTCGTTCGTGTCGGGGTGCTGAGAGCCACCCCAAAGCCACGCAGACCGGCCGATTCAGTGCTGGCCGGCGGCAGGGCCGATGGCAGGAGCAGGCTTGTCCTGCGGCTTGCTGGTCGGCACCGGCGTCGAGTCGTCCCAGTCCTTCGGGGGCTTCGGCGTGCGGCCGGCCATGATGTCCTTGAGCTGTTCTTCGTCGACGGTTTCGTACTTGATCAGCGCTTCCGCCATCATGTGCAGCGTCTCAAGGCGCGACGTCAGGATCCCTTTGGCGCGCTGGAAATTGTCATCGATCACGCGGCGCACTTCCTCATCGATCGCGTGTGCGGTCACGTCCGACACCTGCTTGTGCTGGGTGACACTGCGGCCGAGGAACACCTCACCACTTTCCTCAGAATACGTCAGGGGTCCGAGACGATCGGAAAGACCCCACTTCGTAACCATGTTGCGCGCGAGCTCGGTCGCCCGCTCGATATCGTTCGCTGCTCCGGTCGTGACCGCTTCCGCGCCGAAGATCAGCTCTTCAGCGATGCGCCCGCCGAACAGTGTCGCGATGCGGCTCTCGAGCCTGCGCTTGCTGGTGCTGTAACGGTCGCCTTCCGGCAGGAACATCGTCACGCCGAGCGCGCGGCCGCGCGGGATGATAGTGACCTTGTAGACCGGATCGTGCTCCGGGACGCTCAGGCCCACGATGGCATGGCCAGCCTCGTGGTAAGCGGTCATGCGCTTTTCCTCCTCGCTCATGACCATTGAGCGCCGCTCCGCGCCCATCATGATCTTGTCCTTCGCGCGCTCGAATTCTTCCATCGACACCAGGCGACGATTGGCGCGCGCAGCGAAGAGCGCGGCTTCATTCACCAGGTTGGCGAGATCTGCACCGGAGAATCCAGGTGTGCCGCGCGCAATGATTGAGGGTCTCACGTCATCGGCGAGTGGCACGCGCCGCATGTGAACTTTCAGGATCTGCTCGCGTCCGCGCACGTCGGGCAACGGCACTACGACCTGGCGATCGAAGCGGCCAGGACGCAACAGAGCCGGGTCCAGCACATCGGGCCGATTGGTGGCCGCGATCACGATGATGCCTTCGTTGCCTTCAAATCCATCCATCTCGACCAGCAACTGATTGAGCGTCTGCTCGCGCTCATCGTGGCCGCCACCCAGGCCCGCGCCGCGGTGCCGGCCGACGGCATCGATCTCGTCGATGAAAATAATGCAAGGAGCGTGCTTCTTGGCTTGCTCGAACATGTCGCGCACGCGCGACGCGCCGACGCCCACGAACATTTCCACGAAATCGGAGCCCGAGATCGTGAAGAAAGGCACCTTGGCTTCCCCGGCGATCGCACGGGCCAGCAGCGTCTTGCCTGTTCCCGGCGCACCCACCATGAGGACGCCCTTCGGAATCTTGCCGCCGAGCTTCTGGAACTTGCCGGGGTCCTTCAGGAAGTCGACGATTTCAACGACTTCTTCTTTCGCCTCGTCGACGCCGGCGACGTCGGCAAAAGTCACCGATACCTGGTCCTCGCCGAGCAACCGAGCGCGGCTCTTGCCGAACGACATGGCGCCACGCCCACCCGCCGCGCCCTGCATCTGGCGCATGAAGTAGATGAAGATCGCGACCAGCAGCAACACAGGGAAGGAGGACAGGAACAACTGCAGCAGGAAATTCGGCTTGTCGGGAGGCGCGCCGCGGAAGTTGACACCTTCGCGGTCGAGCAGGCCGATCAGCGCGCTGTTCTCGGTCTCCGGGTTATAGACGCGGAACTGCGTTCCATCGCGCTTCGTCCCTTCGATGATCTCGCCCTTGATCACGGCGGCGTCGATGTTCTTGTTCTTGACTTCCTGCAGGAACGTCGAATAGGCCATCTCGCGGCTCTCGCCGGAGCGCGGGCTGAAGTTGCTGAACACCGTCAAAAGTACGACGGCGATGATTACCCACAGCAGGATGTTCTTCGTCAGGTCGTTCAAGAGTCAGTCCTCGACACAAAGCGCCAGAATTACCGGGAAATTCGTCGCGATTCGACCAGTGGATTCGGCAGGCGTTCCTGAACCTACACCATCCGCCGGCTCCTCGCCAGCAGGTACATCTCGGCGCTGCGCGCGCGCGAGGCATCGGGTTTGCGCAGCTTCACAGTGGTGAACTGCCGGCGTGCGGACTGCACCAATTCCTGGAAACCGGCACCCTGAAAAACCTTCATCAGCAGATCGCCACCGGGCTTTAGAACCTGGGTCGAGAGATCGAGCGCGAGCTCGGCGAGGTTCATTGAGCGAGGCTGATCGACTGCATCGATGCCGCTCATGTTTGGGGCCAGGTCGGACATTACAAGGTCGACCGGGCGGCCGCCGAGCGCTGCCAGCAGCCGGTCGAGAAGTGCTTGATCCTGAAAGTCGCCTTCGATGAACGTGACGCCCGGGATATGCGGCATCGCCAGAATATCGACTGCGAAGATTTCGCCGCGTCCCTGCAGGGCACGGGCCGCAAACTGGCTCCAGCCGCCGGGCGCGGCACCCAGGTCGACGACAACCATCCCGGGACGCAGCAGCTTGTCCGCACGCTGGATCTGCTCGAGCTTGAAGACTGCCCGGGAGCGCCAGCCCTCGCGGTGGGCTCGCTTCACGTAGGGGTCGCTGGCGTGCTCCTGCAACCAGCGACTGCTGCTCTTGCTGCGTTTCATGGCCCGTTCCCGGACCTATTCATATCGGACGGCGATGATCTCGTATGTACGTGGACCCGCGGGCGCAGCCACCTCGATGACATCGCCCTGGTTCTTGCCGACGAGCGCACGGGCGATCGGTGACGTCACCGACACCAGCCCGCGACGGATATCCGCCTCATCCTCGCCGACGATCTGGTAGGCGATCCGCCCACCGTCCTCCTGATCTTCCAGATCCACAGTCGCGCCAAACACGATGCGCTGGTTGGCTGGCAACCTGGTCACGTCTATCACCTCGGCGTTCGCGAGCCGGGTCTCGATCTCATTGATGCGTCCCTCGATAAAGCTCTGTTGCTCGCGTGCGGCATGGTATTCGGCGTTCTCGCTCAGATCTCCATGGGAACGCGCCTCGGCGATGGCCTTGATGATGTTGGGGCGATCCTCGGCCTTGAGCCGCTTGAGCTCCCCGCGCAACCGTTCAGCGCCTTGCGAGGTGATCGGCGCGCGCTTCACGCCACGCGCTCCTGGTGCAGATCCTGCAAGCGGTTCACTTCCACCTCGTTCAGGTGATCGAGCGCATCGCAAGTGGCGCGCGCCGCTGCGATGGTGGTGTAGTAAGTGACCTTTCGATGCACGGCCTCGCGCCGGATCGATCGCGACTCGCGGATCGCCTGCTTGCCTTCTGTGGTGTTCACGATCAGGTTAATTTCGTCGTTCTTGATCATATCCACGATGTGGGGCCTACCCTCGCGTACCTTGTTCACGCGTCGACAAGCAATGCCCGCCGCGCTCAGCGCCTTCTCCGTACCGTCGGTCGCGACGATCTCGAAGCCTCGCGCCATCAGCAGCTGCGCCAGCTCGATAGCGCCGGGCTTGTCGCGATCGCGCACGCTGATGAGACAGGTCCCACGCGTCGGCAGCACGACGCCCGACGCAGCCTGCGCCTTTGCGTACGCTTCGCCAAATGTGCGGCCGGTGCCCATCACTTCGCCAGTGGACTTCATCTCCGGTCCCAGGATCGGGTCCGCTTCGGGGAACTTGGAGAACGGGAACACGGCTTCCTTGACCGAGAAGTAGCCCGGCGTCTTGATCTCAGAAATGCCAAGCTCCTTGAGCTTGCGTCCGGTCATCACGCGCGCCGCGACCTTGGCGAGTGGTACTCCCGTGGCCTTGGAGACGAATGGCACGGTTCGCGAGGCGCGCGGATTCACCTCGAGGATGTAGATGACGCCGCTCTGGATTGCAAACTGAACGTTCATCAAGCCGATGACGTTGAGCGCTTTAGCGAGCTTCTGAGTCTGCTCCTTCAACTCGAGCTGTAGCTCCGCGTTCAGGCCATTCGGGGGCAAGGAGCAGCCAGAATCGCCCGAATGAACGCCTGCCTGCTCGATATGCTCCATGATGCCGCCGATCAGGACGTCCTCGCCGTCGCAGATCGCGTCCACGTCCACCTCGATCGCGAGATCGAGGAAGCGGTCGAGCAATACGGGACTGTCATTGGACACCTTCACGGCGTCGGTCATGTAGGCGCGCAGATCGTCCTCGTTGAAAACCACTTCCATCGCGCGTCCGCCCAGTACATAGGAGGGACGCACCACCAGTGGGAAGCCCACTTCGCGCGCCAGGATCACGGCCTGCTCCTCTGCACGGGCAGTGGCATTCGCAGGCTGCTTGAGTCCGAGGGTCTTTACCAGTTGCTGGAAGCGTTCACGATCCTCGGCGATATCGATTGAGTCAGGCGTCGTGCCGATGATCGGCGCGCCCGCCGCCGCCAACGCGCGCGATAGCTTGAGTGGCGTCTGACCGCCATATTGGACGATCACGCCTTCCGGCTTTTCCTTGGCGATGATTTCCATGACGTCTTCAAACGTCAGCGGCTCGAAATACAGCCGATCCGAAGTGTCGTAGTCGGTGGACACGGTCTCCGGATTGCAGTTGACCATGATGGTCTCGTAACCGTCTTCGCGCAGCGCGAGCGCGGCATGCACACAGCAGTAGTCGAACTCGATGCCCTGCCCGATGCGATTTGGACCTCCGCCGAGGATCATGATCTTGCGCCGCTCGCTCGGATCGGCCTCGCACTCCTCTTCATATGTCGAATACATGTAGGCCGTAGAGGTGGCGAATTCGGCCGCGCACGTGTCGACCCGCTTGTACACCGGGTGCAAGGCAAACTTGTGGCGGCGCTTGCGGATAACTGCTTCCTCGATGCCGAGCAGCTGTGCCAGGCGACCATCAGCAAATCCCTTGCGCTTGAGCGCCCGCATGCGCTTCACATCGAGGGATTCCAGCCCCCCGGATTGAACCTTGCTCTCTTCCTCGACCAGGTCTTCGATCTGGCGGAGAAACCAGGGATCGACACGCGTGAGCCCGTTCACTTTCTCGAGCGACCAGCCGGCGCGGAATGCATCCGCGATGAACAGCAAGCGGTCGGGGCCGGGCGACGCCAGTTCGTACGCCAGCACCGTGGCGGATTCATCACTCAGCGGGAGAGTGAGCTGGGGATCGAGGCCGTCCCAACCCGTCTCCAGGCTTCGCAATGCCTTCTGGAGCGACTCCTGAAAAGTGCGCCCGATGGCCATCGCCTCGCCCACTGACTTCATCTGCGTCGTCAGGCGCCGGTTGGCACCGGGGAATTTTTCGAACGTGAAACGTGGAATCTTGGTGACGATGTAGTCGATCGTAGGCTCGAACGAAGCGGGCGTGGCGCCGCCCGTGATCTCGTTCTTGAGCTCATCGAGTGTGTAGCCGACGGCAAGCTTGGCCGCCACCTTCGCGATCGGAAAGCCGGTGGCCTTCGAAGCGAGTGCCGAAGAGCGCGATACGCGTGGGTTCATTTCGATCACCAGGAGCCTGCCGTCCTCGGGATTGATCGCGAACTGCACGTTGGACCCACCGGTATCGACGCCGATCTTGCGCAACACCGCAATCGCCGCGTTGCGCATGCGCTGGTATTCCTTGTCGGTGAGCGTCTGCGCCGGCGCGACAGTGATCGAATCGCCGGTATGCACACCCATCGGATCCAAATTCTCGATCGAGCAAACGACGATGCAGTTGTCCTGATGGTCGCGCACTACTTCCAGCTCGAACTCTTTCCAGCCGCTCACCGATTCTTCCAGCAGCACCTCGTTGGTCGGCGAGGCATCGAGCCCGCGCGCCACGATCTGCTCGAATTCCTCGCGGTTGTAGGCGATGCCGCCACCACTCCCGCCCAGAGTGAAGGACGGTCGAATCACGGTCGGATAGCCGATCTCGGCCTGCACCGCAATCGCCTCTTCCATGCTGTGCGCGATACGCGCGCGCGGCGACTCGAGGCCGATCTCGCGCATCGCATCACGAAATAGCTCGCGATCCTCGGCCATGTCGATCGCCTCGCGGGAAGCCGCGATCAGCTCCACGCCCCATTTTTCCAGCACGCCTTCGCGCGCCAGATCGAGGGCACAGTTGAGCGCCGTTTGCCCGCCCATCGTCGGCAGCAACGCATCTGGCGTTTCCTTCTCGATGATGCGTGCCACGGTGCGCCAATTGACCGGCTCGATATAGATCGCATCCGCCATCTCGGGGTCGGTCATGATCGTGGCCGGATTGGAGTTGACGAGGATGACGCGGTAGCCCTCCTCGCGGAGCGCCTTGCACGCCTGTGCACCCGAATAGTCGAACTCGCACGCCTGGCCGATCACGATCGGGCCGGCGCCGATGATCAGGATGCTATTGATGTCCTTGCGCTTCGGCATGCTGTTCTTACCAGGGAACCGTCACGGCCTGAAGCCCGGCAGACACAAGCAGTCCGCCTTCACGCCGTGAAGGATTGCGATCCACGTACAACTATTGCTCCTACTCGGCTACGCGACGCTTGCCCTGCTGCCCCTTGAGGGCGCGCTGGATGTTCTGCAAGCGCTTGACCATGAGGTAAATGAACTGCTCGAACATGGGCTGCATGTCGTGCGGACCGGGGCTCGCCTCGGGATGTCCCTGAAAACTGAAGGCTGGCTTGTCGATGCGCTCCAGCCCTTGAAGCGAGCCATCGAAGAGCGAGCGGTGAGTGGCCTTGCTGTTCGCAGGCAGTGTGCTTTCGTCTACCGCGAAGCCGTGATTCTGAGTCGAGATGAAAACCCTGCCCGTGGCGATATCCTGCACTGGATGATTTGCGCCGTGATGGCCGAACTTCATCTTCACGGTCCGCGCGCCACTCGCGAGGCCGAGCAGCTGGTGCCCGAGACAGATTCCGAACACCGGGATCTCAGCCTCCGTAAAATCCTGGATGGCGCGTATTGCATAGTCGCAGGGTTCCGGATCACCGGGCCCGTTGGAAAGCAGAATACCGTCAGGATTGAGGGCAAGCGCCTGCTCCGAGGATGTCGTCGCAGGAACCACCGTCATTCGACAGCCGTAGTCGGCGAGCAGGCGCAGGATGTTGCGTTTGACGCCGAAGTCATACGTCACGACGTGCAAACGCGCGGCGGGTCGCGGCATGTTGCGGTCCTCGGATCCCCAGATGCTGCCCTCGTTCCACTGATATTGGCGTCGCGTGGTCACGACTTTGGCGAGATCCATGCCTTTGAGTCCGGGGAACTTGCGCGCGGCGCGCACCGCGGCGGTCTCATCAATCGTATCGCCGGTCATGATGCAACCAGCCTGCGCGCCCTTGTCACGCAGAATGCGCGTGAGCCGGCGCGTGTCGATCTCAGCGATCGCGACGAGCTTGCCGCGCTGAAGAAAGCTCTCAAGCGATTCAGCGCAGCGCCAACTGCTGGCGAGGAGCGGCAGGTCGCGCACCACGAGTCCGGCCGCGTAGATTGCAGCCGACTCGAGATCCTCCGGGTTGGCACCCACGTTGCCGATGTGCGGGTGTGTGAGAGTCACGATCTGCCGGCAGTAGGACGGATCGGTGAGGATCTCCTGATAGCCGCTGATCGAGGTATTGAAGACAACTTCGCCGGTGGTATTTCCCTTGGCGCCAATCGAAATGCCTCGAAAGACGCTTCCGTCTTCCAGGGCCAGCACAGCAGGAACGGTCAACCGGTTGTCCCCTTCGCCCGCAAGGCGCAGAAATGGGGGTGCGCATGTACAAAGCGGGAGGAGCTCTTCACCAGAACTCCGTCCCGCTTTGACAGACTACCCTATTGGCAACGGCGCGAATTTTACGAACTCGACCCATCACTGTCCACGCCGCAACGCGCCTCCAATATTGCGCATGGCGCCTGATCTTGAGCTATCTGATCTCTCAAGAGATCGTCATACGTGACTGATTATTCACAATATATCGGCCATCGAATACAGGCCAGGCGCCCTTCCCGCCAGCCAGCGCGCAGCGCGCAAGGCCCCGCGCGCGTAGATCGAGCGGTCGGTGGCGCGGTGCGTCAGGGTCAACGACTCGCCCAGGCCCTGAAAGCTCACCTGGTGCTCTCCCACCTGATCGCCCTCGCGCACCGAAGTGAACGTGATCTGGCCGCTCTTACGCGATCCCGTGTTCCCTTGCATCACCGCAACTTTGGCGAGTTCCTGACCTCGAGCCGCTGCAACACCCTCCCCCAGTTTGAGCGCCGTGCCGGAAGGTGCATCGAGCTTGTTGCGATGGTGGATGTCGAGAATGTCGACCTCGAAACTCGTCCCGAGCGCGCGCGTTGCGGTTGTCAGCAGGTTGATCATCACGTTCACGCCGATGCTCATGTTCGGCGAGTACACGATGGGGATCGTCGTGGCGCATTCGTGCAGCAGCGTTAGTGTGCTCGGCGCGAGGCCAGTGGTACCCAACACGAGCGGGCAACGATGCGCCGCGCACGCGCGGAGCGCATCGGGAACCGAACTCGCAAGCGTAAAGTCGATCGCGACGTCTGCGCCAGCCAGGGCTTGCTCACGATCCGAGACTACAATGACGCCAAGGGATGGACCGCCGTAGAGTTCACCGGCATCACTGCCGAGGCGCTTGCTCGCTGGAGAGGCGAGTGCTCCGCTCAACTTGAGATCGGGTTCGTCGCGCATCGCTTCCAGCAGTGCACGGCCCATGCGGCCGCCCACTCCGAACAGCGCGACGTTCAGCGTCATCGGCTGATGTTCTCGAAGAATTTCTTGACGCCCTCGAGCCACCCCTGCTCGCGCGGGTTGTGCCGCTTGTGATCGTGGCGCAGTGACTCGTCGAGCTTGCGCAGCAGATCCTTTTGCTCGGCGGCCAGGTTGACGGGCGTCTCGACAACCACTCGACAGAACAGGTCCCCCACCGCACCGCCGCGCACGGGCCGGACACCCTTCTCACGCAAGCGAAACACGCGCCCGGATTGCGTCTCGGTAGGGACCTTGAGCGTCACATGTCCATCCAGCGTCGGCACTTCGACCTGACCACCGAGAACTGCGGTCGCGAAACTGATCGGCACTTCGCATGACAAGTGACTGCCATCGCGCTCGAAGATCGGATGCTCGCGGACCTGAATTTCGACGTACAGATCACCGGTTGGCCCGCCGTTGCGCCCGGCTTCCCCTTCTCCCGCGAGGCGGATGCGATCGCCGTTGTCGACGCCGGGCGGAATCTTGACCGTCAGCGTTTTCGGGCGACGAATCCGACCCTGGCCGTGGCAGTGATCGCAGGGCTTCTGAATGATCTGCCCGCGGCCTTTGCAGCGCGGACAGGTTTGCTGAACGCTGAAGAATCCCTGGCTGACGCGCACGCTCCCCTGTCCGTTGCAGGTTTCGCAGGTGACCGGGCTCGAGCCCTTTGCCGCTCCGCTGCCGCTACAAACCTCGCACTCCGAGAGCGTCTCGAAGTCGATATCGACGCTATCGCCGAAGACAGCCTGATCGAGATCGAGCTCCAGGCCGTAGCGCAGGTCCGCACCACGAAACACCTGAGAGCGGCTGCGCCGGCCGCCGCCGAAGATATCGCCGAACACATCGCCAAAGATGTCGCCGAACGCGTCGGCCGCACTGAATCCGGCGCCGCCGCGGGTCGCCTCCAAGCCGGCGTGTCCGAACTGGTCGTACGCCGCGCGCTTCTGCGCATCGGTGAGGACCTCGTAAGCCTCCTTGGCTTCCTTGAATTTTTCTTCGGCTTCCGTGTCGTGGGGGTTGCGGTCGGGATGAAACTTCATCGCGAGCCGCCGGTACGCCTTCTTGATCTCGGCTTCGGTGGCGTTGCGCGCCAGCTCGAGCACTTTGTAGTAGTCGCGTTTCGACATTACGCCGCAGGCCCTTCAAACATGCGACCGCCGCGAGACCCTTACGGGTCCCGCGGCGGCCATCCATCCCAAGAACCGCACGAACTCTTATGAGCTCTTGCGACCTTTGTCTTTCACTTCCTCGAACTCGGCATCGAGCACATCGTCCTTGCCGCCCCCGCTGCTGGCGCCGCTACCGCTACCGGCTGATGCACCGGGCTCTGCGCCTGGCGCACCCTCGCCTCCCTGCTGCGCGTAGGCCCGCTGCGCGATCGCGGCGGAGGCCTGTGCGAGCTCCTGCGAGCGAGACTCGATTGCATCCTTGTCATCGCCACTGAGTGCGGTCTTGAGCGCTGAGATCGCAGTCTCGATCTTGTAGCGCTCCTCGGACGTGACCTTCTCACCCAGATCCTTGAGCGACTTCTCGGTGGCATGCATCAACGCATCACCACGATTGCGCGCGTCGACGAGTTCGCGGAAGCGCTTGTCCTCTTCCGCGTGCGCTTCGGCGTCCTTGACCATGCGCTGGATTTCCTGCTCGTTGAGGCCGCTGGAGGCCTTGATAACGATCTTCTGTTCCTTGCCCGTAGCCTTGTCCTTGGCCGACACATTCAGAATGCCGTTGGCATCGATGTCGAAGGTGACCTCGACCTGCGGCATGCCGCGCGGTGCCGGCGGGAATGTCCGCCAGGTCGAAGCGGCCGAGCGACTTGTTATCGCTCGCGCGCTCGCGCTCGCCCTGCAGCACATGAATGGTCACGGCGGTCTGGTTGTCATCGGCGGTCGAGAACACCTGGTTCGCCTTGGTCGGGATCGTGGTGTTCTTCTCGATCAGCTTGGTCATTACACCGCCGAGCGTTTCGATGCCAAGCGAGAGCGGCGTGACATCGAGGAGCAACACGTCCTTGACGTCGCCGGCCAGCACGCCCGCCTGAATCGCGGCACCGACGGCCACCGCTTCATCCGGGTTCACGTCCTTACGCGGCTCCTTGCCGAAGAGGTCACGCACCACTTTCTGCACCAGCGGCATGCGCGTCTGACCACCGACGAGGATGACCTCGCCGACTTCGCCCACCGAAAGGCCGGCATCCTTGAGCGCGGTCTTGCACGGACCCAGGGTCTTCTGCACCAGGTCTTCGACCAGCGACTCGAGCTTGGCCCGGGTGAGGCGAACATTGAGATGCTTCGGGCCGCTCGCATCGGCCGTGATGTACGGCAGATTGACGTCCGTCTGCTGGCTCGAAGAAAGCTCGATCTTGGCTTTCTCTGAAGCTTCCTTCAGGCGCTGCATGGCGAGCGGATCGCGCCGCACATCCACGCCACTTTCCTTCTTGAACTCCTCGGCGATGAAGTTGATCACCCGCAGGTCGAAGTCCTCGCCGCCCAGGAACGTATCGCCATTCGTGGACAGCACCTCGAACTGGCGCTCGCCATCGATCTCGGCAATCTCGATGATGGAAATATCGAATGTGCCCCCGCCCAGGTCATAGACCGCGATCTTGCGATCGCCGCCCGTCTTGTCGAGGCCATACGCGAGCGCAGCCGCGGTCGGCTCATTGATGATGCGCTTGACGTTGAGACCCGCGATGCGGCCGGCGTCCTTGGTCGCCTGGCGCTGCGAGTCGTTGAAATAGGCCGGCACCGTGACGACGGCTTCGGTCACGGTCTCACCGAGATAGTCCTCGGCAGTCTTCTTCATCTTCATGAGCACGCGCGCCGAGACTTCGGGCGGCGCCATCTTCTTGCCGTTCACTTCGATCCAGGCGTCGCCGTTATCCGCTTTCGCGATCTTGTACGGCACCATGGCGATGTCCTTCTGCACCACCTCGTCGGTGAACTTGCGACCGATGAGTCGCTTGATCGCGAACAGCGTGTTCTGCGGGTTGGTTACCGCCTGGCGTTTGGCCGACTGACCAACCAGGACCTCATTGTCCTTGGTGAAAGCGACGATGGAGGGCGTGGTGCGATCACCCTCGCTGTTTTCGATGACCCGGGGCTTGCCACCTTCCATGATGGCGACACACGAGTTGGTCGTGCCCAGGTCGATACCGATGGTCTTGGCCATGACTAGTGACTCCTGCAAAAACAGATTCGAAACCTGAACGGCATGATGGGGAAGACGGCGGGTGTTTCAAGCGCGATGCTGAAAAAAGGCCCTTTCCTGACCGGCGGTTGTGTCCCTGGTTCAGGCCGAGGGGGCTTTGGCGACGATCACTCTCGCCGGACGTAACAGGCGGCCGTTGAGCTGGTAGCCCTTCTGGACCACCTGCAGGACCGTGTTGGGCTCGGCAGTCGCCGACTCCTGCATCGCAATGGCCTCGTGTAATTGCGGATCAAAGGGCGCGCCAACCGGATTGATCTCGGTAATGCCCTGCTTTTCGAATGCCTTGGTCAGGAGCCGCAATGTGGCTTCCTTTCCGGCCAGGAGGCTCCGTGCATCAGCCTTGTCGCCGGCCTCCAGGCCCAGTTCCAGGCTATCGCGCACTTCGAGCAGTTCGGCAGCAAACTTCTCGAGGCCGAACTTGTGAGCGTTCTCCAGGTCGCGCGCCACACGCTTGCGGAAGTTTTCGAGCTCGGCGACGGCGCGCAAGTAATTGTTCCAGTTCTCCTGGGCCTTAGCCTCCGCGTCTGCCAGTGCTTTGCCGGAGTTTTCGCCGTCCTGCCGGGCGGTGTCCGTCAGCACGGCGGTGGCCTCGGGGTCGAACTGTCCCGGTGTCTCGCGTGCATCGCGCTCGGCGTCCTTATGGGCCCTGTTCGTCATCGGAACTCTCCTGGCTGATCCACTGAGGCGGGTACGACAATGGGGCCGGTAAGGATACCAGCCACCGAGCGGAAATCGGGTTCAGCGGCGTGAATTCAAGGCAGTCCCGAGAAGCCGGGCCGTGATGTCAACGATCGGGATGACCCTTTCGTAGGCCATGCGGGTCGGGCCGATGACACCGAGCACGCCCACGATTTCATTGTCGAGCGTGTAGGGTGCTGTCACCACGCTGCAATCATCGAGGATGGTGTATCCGGACTCCTGGCCGATGAAGATCTGCACACCCTCTGCCCGCAGGCTGTGGTCGAGCAGATGCAGAATGTCCCGCTTCTCGTTGAAAGCTTCGAATAGGCGGCGCAGTTTCTCGACGTTCGACAGCTCGGCAAAACCCATGAGATTGGTTTCACCCGCGATGACATAACCTGCCGCGGCCCGCTCTCCAGAATCGACCATCTGCTGCGCGAGCTGGATCGCGTCGAGCATCAATTGGTTCAGGCTCTGCCGTGTCTCGTGCAACTGCGCGAGCAGCTCCGCCCGGACGTCGCCCAAGCTGCGGCCACGAACCTGGTCGTTGAGATAGTTGGCGGCGCGACGCAACTCATCCGGTGAGTAATGCCGCTCCAGGTGCAGGATGCGGTTCTGCACCTCACGGCCTCCAACCACCAGTATCGTGAGTACCCGGTTATCCGAGAGTCCCACGAACTCGATCTGGCTGACGGCCGCCTGTGACTGGCGCGGAAGTGTCACGACTCCTGCCAGATGCGTGATCGTCGAAAGCACCTGCGAAGCAACGGCCACCAGCGCCTTCGGTTCATCGCCATGCTCTTCCAGACGACGCTGCAGGTCTGCGACTTCGAGCCCGTCGAGCGGCTTGAGCTTCAGGAGCGAATCCACGAACAGCCGATAGCCCTTGTCAGTCGGGATGCGCCCGGCGGAGGTATGGGGCGAGGTCACGAACCCGAGTCCTTCGAGATCCGCCATCACGTTGCGAATGGTCGCCGAGCTGAGGTTCAGACCCGACTCACGCGACAGGGTGCGCGAGCCCACCGGTTGACCGTCGCGAATGTAACTCTCGATCAGGATCCTGAGCAGGTGCTGTGCCCGCTCATTCAAAAGATCGTCGCTGGCCTCTGTCGGCATGGACGTCAACACTCTGTATATTCAGCAGGGATCGTGTTCATGGGCGCGTGCCGCTAACTAACAGCGCGCGTTCGGCGAAGTCAAGCTGCGCAAATCCGCGGCAAAGCCCGCCGTGGCCCGGCTGGGATCGACATGGTAAAAGACCGCGAAAAGCCGATGGCCAATACCTTCCACTCATTCGCACTGGTGGGCCGGGACACCGATACTCGTGTCGCCGACAGCATGCGCACGCTCGCCAGGCACCTGGGCAAGCGCGGCGGCAAGGTCCTTGTCGATGAGAACGGCACGGTCGACTTTGGCTCGACTCGCGTGGCGCGGCTCGATCCGCAGGCATTCGCCGATCACGCAGACCTCCTGATCGCGATCGGCGGCGATGGGACCATGCTCTTCGCTTCGCGACTGGTCGTCGGACGCAATGTCCCCCTGCTCGGCGTCAATCGCGGGCGCCTCGGATTCCTGACCGATGTATCGCCGGACGACATGCTGGAGCGGCTCGACGATGTCCTCGCCGGCAACTTCACCGAGGATCGACGCTCGCTGCTCGAGGCCCGCCTGAGCCGCAACGGTCGCGCCCTGGCGACGCTCACCGCGCTCAACGACGTCGTCATGCAGAAGTGGGAAACCGGCCGCATGCTCGACTTCGAGACCTGGATCGACGGCCAGTACGTGAATACGCACGGCGCGGACGGCCTGATCGTGGCATCAGCGACGGGCTCGACCGCGTATGCGCTTTCCTGCGGCGGTCCGATCGTGCAGCCCCGGCTTGGTGCCGTCGTACTGGTACCCATTTCTCCGCACACCCTGAGCGACCGGCCCATCGTCGTGCCTGCCGATGCGGCCATCGAACTGCGCCTGATGGAACGCGCCGACACGCGGGCGCAGGTGTTATGCGACGGGACCTTGCTCGGAGAACTCGAGCCTGGCGATCGACTGCAGGTGGCAGCCTCCCCTGACCAGGTCACGCTGATCCACCCGCCGGGGTACGACTACTTTCGCCTGCTGCGCTCGAAGCTTCATTGGGGTCGAGGCGGATATGACGACGGTCCTTCGCTCGCCAAGCTCCCGCCAGCCGAGCGCTGAAGGCGCCCCGCGTGCTCACGTACCTGCGGATTCGCGATTTCGCGATCATCGATGAGATCGAGCTCGAGTTCGGATCGGGCTTGACCGCTCTGACCGGCGAGACCGGCGCCGGCAAGTCAATCGTGGTCGATGCGCTCGCGCTCGCTGCGGGCGGGCGCGCGAGCAGTGACGCGATTCGACACGGAGCGGAACGCGCTGAAATCTCCGCCACCTTCGACCTGCGTGGATATCCAAAGCTCGTACGCCGGCTCGAGGTACAGGCCATCGAGGGCGAAGGCGAGTGCATCCTGCGACGCGTGTTGTCGCGTGACGGCCGCTCGCGCTCCTTCATCAACGGTCAGCCGGTGCCGCTGCAAACCTTGCGCGAACTCGGTGAGCTGCTCGTCGATATTCACGGCCAACAGGAATTCCTTGCCCTGGTGCGTCGGCCGGCGCAGCGCTCGCTCGTCGATGCGCACGGTCGCCACGAAGAGCTGGTGGACGAAGTCGGCGCGGCCTTCGAGCGATGGCAGGAGCAGCGCACTCGCCTGGCCGAGCTCGAGACGGCGGGCCGGGATCGCGACGCGCGACTCGACCTGCTGCGCTACCAGGTGCGCGAGCTCGAGGCCCTCGCACTTACGACTGAGGAGCTTCCCGGGCTCCTGGCCGAGCAGCGTCGGCACGCGAACAGCGGACGCCTCGCTGAAGGTGCACAGCAGGCAATTGAGCTGATCGATGAAGCGGACTCCGCCAATGCAAATCTTGCGGTCAGCCGCGCGCAGGGAATCCTGCGGGGCCTCGTCGCGTTGGACGCACAGCTCGAATCCGCCGACCGGTTGCTTGCGGAAGCTGCGATCTCGATTCGCGAAGCGACCGCGACGTTACGGCACTACCTCGATTCGCTGGATGTCGATCCCCAGCGGCAGGAATGGGTGGAACGGCGGGTCGCGACGATCGAAGAATTGGCGCGCAAGCACCGCCTGCCCGCCGAAGAGCTGCCTGCCCAGCTCGAGCGCCTGAGCGGCGAGTTGCACGCTCTCGAATCACACGCCTCCACCGTCGAGGCGGCTGCACGCGATTCCGCCGCGGCTCGCACCGAGTACGACCGCGTTGCACAGTCCCTGTCAGCCGCGCGTCGCAAGGCGGGCGCAAAATTGACGCGTGATGTCAGCCAGCTGATGCAAAGCCTCGGCATGGCCGGTGGCCGTTTCGAAGCGGTGCTCTCGATGAATTCCGGCGAACCGCAATCGCAAGGCATCGACGAGGTCGAGTTCACCGTCAGCGCCAATCCCGGTCAGCCGTTAAAGCCGTTGACGCGGGTTGCCTCGGGTGGCGAGCTCTCCCGTATCAGTCTCGCCGTGCAGGTCGCCTCGGCTGGCAAGGCGCTTACGCCCTGCCTGGTCTTCGATGAGGTCGACGCCGGAGTTGGCGGGGGCGTGGCGGAAATCGTCGGCCGGCAGTTGAATCTTCTGGCTGAACGCACGCAAGTGTTGTGCGTGACGCATCTCCCGCAGGTCGCAAGCCAGGCCGATCACCATGTGCGGGTGGTCAAACTCACTGATGGCCGGAGTGCACGTACCGCTCTCAACGAGCTGCGCGGGCCCGAGCGAATCGAGGAGCTGGCGAGAATGCTGGGCGGCGTGGAGGTCACCCAGAAGGCTCGCGATCATGCTCGCGACATGCTGAAGCGAGCCGCAGCGCGAGCGCAGAGCTAGCGGTCGGTTAGTCCCGCGGCTTCTTGTGCGGACAGGGATTGCGCCGGCATTGCCCGTAAAGAATCAGTGAATGATCGCGGATCTCGTACCCGAGACGTTTCGCCACGGCGTTCTGCCGGTCCTCGATGCCGCTGTCCATGAACTCCTCGACCCGCCCACAGTCAATGCACACGATGTGGTCATGGTGCGGCCCCTGGTTGAGCTCGAAGACCGCCATTCCATCCTCGAAATGGTGCCGCGTGACGAGTCCGGCGGCCTCGAACTGCGTGAGAACGCGATAGACCGTCGCCAGCCCGATGTCTTCGTTCGACTCCAGGAGGGTCTTGTAGATGTCTTCCGCGCTCATGTGGCGCGTCGTCGTGTGCTCGAGAATCTCGATGATCTTGAGCCGCGGCAGCGTGACCTTCAGTCCGGCCTTGCGCAGGTCTTTGCCTTCCACGTGCTTGCCTCTCGGGGATTGAGCGGATCGCCTGCCGGGGAACGGGCGAATTCGCTATGATGCGCGGCCATTATCCTCCACCCCCCGCACACACTCCACAGTTCATGACGCATTCCGCTGATCGCACTCCGCGCACCCGTGCTGTCCCTGTTCGCATCCTGGCAATCGCGCTCTTTTTGCTCGTGGCGGTAGTCGCCGTCGGCTGCGTGTACCGCATCAACATCCAGCAGGGAAATTTTCTGGATCCGAAGGCAGTGGAACAGCTCACCGTCGGCATGACGCGCAGCCAGGTGCGCTATCTGCTCGGCACGCCGATGGTGCCGAATGCCTTCGACACGGATCGCTGGGACTATTTCTTCTATTACAAGACGGGGCGCACCCGGAAAGCGGAGCAGGCCCAGATCGTGGTCTATTTCGAGGACGACAAGGTTTCGCGCATCGAGAGGCCCCGGGGATCGGCCCAGGTCGCAACCACGACACATACCGAAAAGCCGGCGAAAGCCAAGGAGCCTGCCGAGCCGTTGCCGCCGCCGCCAGCGCCACCTTCGTCAACGGCGGAGCAACTGCCGTCACCACCGGCCTCGCCGCCACCGGAATCAGCGCCATCGACACCGGAAGCATCAGAGTCCCCGCCGCCTTCACCACCGGAGTCAGCGCCTTCGACACCGGAAGCGTCTGAGTCCCCGCCGCCCTCACCAGCGGAGTCAGGGTCGACGACGCCGGAACCGACAGACCCTTCACCGCCTTGAGCGCGCAGCCTTGACACGGGCGCGGCGCGCATCGCGAGGATCGGCGGCCAAAGGCCGATAGATTTCGACCCGATCGCCATCTCGCAGGCGGTGATCGGCTGGCACAACTTTGCCGAAGATGCCAAGGACCGCGCTCTCCGGCACGATCTCAGGGCACAGCGTCGCGAGCTGCGAGGAGCGCAGTGCATCTATTGCGGTAGCGCCGTCTGGCAGCTCGACAGCGACGATCCATTGCCGATCCGGTCGGGCATACGCGACCTCACAGTGCAGCTGTGCCTCATTGTCCATAGCTCGCCTGCGCGCGCGCCACGAAGGCATCGACTAGTGAATTGCAAGTGTGCTCGAACACTGCCTCGAGCAGCCAGGCATTGAGGGGATTAGCAAAAGCGAACTGCAGTTGCAGCGACACTCGCGAACCCTTATCGGCGATGGGCGAGAACCGCCATGCACCGCTCAGGGTGCGAAATGGCCCATCAACCAGCTCCAGAAATATCGCCTCGTACGGCTCGAGGCGATTGCGGGTGGTGAAGTGCGCATGCAGGGCGCCTTTGTGTATCTGCAGGCTCGCCACGACCTCCTTTGGCGTGCGCTCACGCTCCTCCGCCTTACGGCACCAGGGCAGGAATTCGGGATAGCGAGACACATCATCGACGAGCGCATACATCTGCTCGGCCGTAAATGGCACCAGGGCATGGCGATCGATCTGCCGCACGAGGTTATGCTACAGCACGATGTCCACGCAGTCCGACAAGCCGAGTCCCACGATCGCCGAGAATCGCAAGGCGCGCCACGATTACTTCATCGAGGATCGCTATGAAGCCGGCCTGGCACTCGAGGGTTGGGAGGTGAAGAGCCTGCGAGCCGGTCGCGCACAGCTCAAGGAGAGCTATGTCTTCGTGCGCAACGGCGAGGCATGGCTTTTCGGCGCGCACTTCTCGCCGTTGATCTCGGCTTCAACGCACGTGCGCCCGGACCCGACGCGCACCCGCAAGCTGCTCCTGCATCGACACCAGCTCGATCACCTGGTGGGCGCAGTCGAGCGACGCGGCTACACAGTGGTGCCCCTTCTGCTCTATTGGAAGAACGGGCGCGCCAAGCTCGAGATCGGTCTCGCGAAGGGCAAGAAACAGCACGACAAGCGCGCCACCGACAAGGCACGTGACTGGGAGCGCGAGAAGGCACGCCTGCTGAAGCGGCACTAAGTCCCTTGTATCGCGCCGGCGTGGCCCTACAATGCTCCTGCACGTGTGGGGGCGATCGGCTTCGACGGGGGTCGCGAAACTACGGGTGCATGCCGAGGTGCAGAATTCCTCGTTAAACCGTCTGCAAATCTATAGTTGCAAACGACGACAACTACGCTCTGGCGGCTTAATCCCGCCTAACCCCTGACTGGTATTTGCTTGTGGATCCAAATCAGGGGACGCGCTCACAAGATCGCGGGTCCGGTGTGCTGAAGGCCGGCCTGTTAAACGTAACTTGAGCTGGCTGCACGTCTTCCCTGCCCTTCGGGTAGCGTGTGGCGAGAATAATTGAAGCGGCTAAGCATGTAGGTCACGTAGCGTAGGGCTTTCGGACGCGGGTTCGATTCCCGCCGCCTCCACCATTCCAGCATCCGGCCACGTCCGCTGACGTGAGCCGGGGACCTGGAACCACAAGCGGGGCGCAAAGTGACGCGCAGTCGCGGAACCGAAGACCTGGTGAAGCTCGCGCAGGCCTACGAGCGCATCCTGCGGCGTGAGTCTTTGGCATCCGATGATCTCATGCTGATTCAGTGGGTGCTCGAAGCGATCATCAAGAATGACGACCCGCGTCCACGATTCCACACCCCGCTGGCGGGATCGACATCGTCGTCGCACCGTCCTTTCCTGTGTATGGATTTCTTGCTACAGCCGGACGCGACGATTCGCCCGAAAGATGCTGCCGGGCGCGTGGCGGATTCTTGGGGACTTAAGAGCCGCACGGTACTCGACATCGTCACTGAACTGGGCTCAGACATGAAAGCGATTGTTCATCACGCCAAGCGCGACGCACTTTCGCGCGAAGTATTGGCGCGAGTAGTTGGATGGCACCGCACCCGGTATCTGGCGGATAACTCGCCGAGTAATCCGCAGGCGTAGTTGCTGATTCCTGTGCAGGGGCGCGTACCCTAACCATTGCCCACCACGGGCCGCTTTCTGCCTCTAATGTACGGTAGCGCACCGACTGTCCCGCCAAAGAGGCAATAGCGTGTGCTTCCATGTCGCCAGCTTTCACACATACATACACAAGCACGCTGCGAGACCAGTTGCAGCGCGCTGACCAATGCATCGGCAAGAGCCTCGCAGAGGACCATCAGAACCCCGGTTACAAAGCACGCCTGGAATTTGCAGAGTCGGCAGTGAAGGACGCACTGCGCCGAGTCGATGGCAGGGGCGATGCCAGGACAATTCTGGCCTCACTCGATGGGATCTGGATTGGTGATCTGGATGCGGCGGCCGCACGGCATGTCGAAACCGCCAGGGTTCTGTGCCGCGCAATAGTAAGAAAGGCCTGGCCACCTCTTGTTGATCTCGGGGCCTTCGAAATTCCAAGCCCGCAATGACTTTCACCTAGGCGGATTCCCGCCGTCACCAACCTGGCGTCCGCCGGCATCCGCCAGTGCGACGCCGAACGCTGTAGGCCACCCTGAACCCTACATAGGTCGTTGTCCGATAGCAGGCTGGCACAGCCGACTGCATGCTCCAAGTATCCGCAAATGCGCGCATTACGCGCAGGACATAAAGGTTGGAGCATGCGCATGAACAAACACCTGCTGCGCAATGGATTGATGTTTTCGACCTTGAGAGCGATAACCATAGCTCTGCCGACCGCTTATGCCAACGAGGGTAGCGGGGTTCGTCGGCTCAGGCGGAAGTACAGACGATGGATACCAATCACGACGGTGTGGTGTCTGCAGATGAGCACGCGGCTGGCGCGAAACAAATGTTCGCGAAAATGGATGCCGATCACGACGGAAATGTCACCGCCACGGAAATGGATGCGGCCGGCGTGTGGCGAGAGGGCATCCCCATAAATGAAAAGGCCGGCTTTGCGCCGGCCTCTTGTCAGATTTCGCTTTCGGTCAGCGCAGTCAGCTCAGCGTACCGTACGCCCTCGCCTGCGGATCGCGATGGCCATTCCAAGAAGTCCGGTGCCGAACAGCACTAAAGTAGTCGGTTCGGGAACGGAGGCGGATGGCTGTCCAAAGCCGTTTGCCTGCAACGATGCAGTACCGAGGACAAAGTCTCCGTAGAGCGAGGTTACCGTGTAGCTCAATGTGCCGAGAAGATTGAGCTCGAGAAGTCCAACGATCGACCATCCAGAGTAGGCATCAGTCCCAAAACTGAATACAAGGCGATCACCAAGCACGCCTGGTATGTCGACAGAGGCCGCCTCGATCTCGTACCACTTATCGTTGGCGTCATCGAACAGATCGAGAGAGAACAGAAAATCGGTCACGATGTCACGCCCGGCAACGAAGCCGTCATTCGCGATGTCCAGGCTATCTGAGACCGACCCTCCGGCCCCGACATACACCCCACCGCCATGGCTGTCGCTATCTGTCCAGGTCATTGGGATGAAGGCCGCGTTTGCTGTGGCTGCGCCAAGCAGTAGCGCCAGGGTCAGAAATCTACGCACGAATCGAGTCACGGCCGCTCCTCAGGTTTGCGGGCCCAATTTGCCCGCCAGTCGATACTGAATTTGCAATCGACGTGCCACGTTTGACAGTCCGAATCAAACCAATGGTTTGTATTCGCCGGTGATCACCCGGCGCGTTCAGAGCGCCAAACGTGTAAAGAATTTCGACGCGCGAACTCGCGCCGGCGCGATCAGGCTGGCCGATACGCTTTTCCGGTAACCTGCTCGGTAATGCGAATCGCGGTCTCCAGCGCACGCAGCCCGTCCTCACCTGAGACAATCGGCGGCTTGTTTTTGGCGATGCAATCGAGGAACGATTCGATTTCCGCCCTCAGCGCATCGCCCTGCTCGAACGTGCGCTCTTCGATCTGCACCGGCGGTAAATCACCCTGCATCGGTTTGTCCGTCTTGCGCACGACGGTCAACACCTTCTGCTGCAGGTCGACCGACATGTAGGCGTCATCCTGGAACAGGCGCAGCTTGCGCTCGGTCTTGAGGCTGACGCGGCTCGCGGTCGTGTTCGCGACACATCCGTTCGTGAAACGGATGCGTGCGTTGGCGATATCGATCTCACCCGAGAAGACGGGAGCCCCGACCGCGTCCAGCGTGGCGATCGGCGCGTGCACGATGTCCTGAATTATGTCGATATCGTGAATCATCAGGTCGAGCACGACATTCACGTCCGTGCCGCGCTGCTTGAAGGGCGCAAGGCGATGCGACTCGATGAAGCGCGGTGTAGTCAGGATTCCGTCGAGCGCGAGCAGCCCGGAATTGAAGCGCTCGAGATGGCCGACCTGCAATAGGCGCTTGCACTGTGCAGCGATACCGATCAGGCGGCGAGCGTCTTCCACCGTGTCGGTGATCGGCTTTTCGACCAGCACATGAGCGCCGGCGCCGAGAAATGCGGCTGCAATGTCGTAGTGCAGAGCGGTCGGCGTGGCGATACTCACGGCGTCCACGCGGCCGAGGAGCTCGCGGTAGTCGGCGAACGCGGGGACGCCCAGTTCTTTTGCGACCCGCTCGCGGTTTTCCGCCGAAACATCCGCTACGCCTACGAGCGTCGCACCCTCGAGCACGGCATATTTTTGCGCGTGAAAGCGTCCGAGGTAGCCGACGCCGATTACCGCAGCCCGAATACGTTCCATCTGCACCCTCCAGCACGCGATTATAGCCACGCGCATGCCGTGGACGGTTGCCCCTCACGGCTCCGCCCCGGACAATGCAGCTCCCCGGGCTGGAACCGAGACGTGAATCAGTCAACCGACGCGAGCAGAGTCAAGCCACCCCACTGGTTCGCAGGAACCTTGCGTCGCCATCCGCGCATACGCCGCGAGCTGTGGCTGCTGGTCGCGGGTGTCATCGTGGGCTTCATCGTGATGCCGCTCGCCGTATACCTGGTAGGTGTACTGACGCTCGGACCTTACACTGATGGAGGCCTTGGCTCCTTCGTCTCTGACTACTATCGCAGCCTCTTCCGCGGGTGGTTGCCGGGTTGGGGGGTCGTGCTCGGTCCGTATCTGATGGTGCAGCTCATGCGAGTGCTGATCCGCGTGCGCCGCTGGTTCTGGCCGCGCGAGCCGATCACGGAAGACGACGCAGACTAAGATCCTGCCGCGCGATCCAAACACAACTGCCTTCGCAACATAACGGGCCGCGTCGCTCAATTCCGCACACACTGCGACGTGTCTCACAGTCGCCGCCTCGCCGACGGCGCAACGTGGTCGCCAACAATAAAGGCCGCCCCGTGTCGCACGATGAGCCGCCCATACAGAACTCGCCTTCCCGTCTTTTCAGTCCTCGCCCTAGCGTTGCTGCCGCTATGGGCATGCGCTCTCGAAGCGCCGGCGGCAGACGAGACTTGAAACACGCGCGCTTCAGCAATCCGTCGTGCGCCAGCTTGAGTTTGCGGATTTGCTGTGCACTCTTTGCCAGCCAAAGCTTGCGGCGCAACTGGCGCCGCCTGGCAACACGAACGCTCGGGTCGAGCTCAGCCCGTACAAGCGGCCGCAATCGGAGCGCGCCAAGTTCGCCTCCGCAGCCGTCGATGACTCGCGCAGCGCACGAGCCTTGGGCACGCTGCAATTTCGCGATAACCAGCCGCTCGTCAATCGCCTGAAGCGGATTCAGGCGTGGCCGCTACTCACCATCTGGGACTCAGGCGCCGCGACGCTCTATGTCGGCGTGAATCGTGATGGCGAGCCGGGCGTTCACCTGCGTCAAAAGCGCAAGGACCGTGGGAGCCTCGCGCCGCGCAGTCGTTTCGTCCTGATCGCGAGCCCGGCTACAAGTGGCGAACCGCGGGTGACAGGCCCGCACCGCTAGCGTCATCAGCGCTCGTTGTCGCTCTGTTCGCGCACCGCGCGAAATTCGCTGTTCTTGTACCACTCGGGCCAGCTCTTCTCCCCCGCCACGCGCTCACCGACCCGGTACATCAGCTCGAGGTCCTGGAAGGAACCGCTCAGGTCGAGATCCTTGCTGTACTCATCGCTCGGCTGGTGGTAGCGCTTGGCGACATAGTCCTCCTGCTGTTGCTGTCCATACGCGCGACCGTGCTCGCGATCATCCGTCCCGAGCTTGGTGTACAACGCCGGTACGCCCTTCTTGGCAAAGTTGAAATGATCCGAGCGATAGTAGAAACCCTTCTCCGGCGTCGGTTCCGGCGCAGTGACGCGATCCTGCTGCTTGGCGGCCTTGCGCAAATCGTCCTCGAGTTCCGAGTTGCCAGAGCCCACGACGACGATGTCGCGTGCGGGTCCTCCGGCGTAGAGGGCATCGAGATTGACTACGGCAGCGGTGCGCGCCAGCGGGTATAGCGGGTTGTCAGCGTAGTACGCCGAGCCGAGCAGGCCCGATTCTTCGCCGGTGACAGCGAGGAAGACAATCGAGCGCTCCGGGCGCTCCGCGGCGTGCGCAAATGCGCGTGCGAGCGCGATGATTCCAGCGACGCCAGTGGCGTTGTCGATCGCACCGTTCGCAATCGCGTCACCTGTCTTGCCCTGCAGCCTCCCGAAGTGATCCCAGTGCGCCGTATAGATCAGGTATTCGTCCGGGCGCTTGCTGCCGGGAAGGATGCCGATGACGTTGGCCGAGTTGGAGCGACGGATCGCGTTGCGCACCGAGACGCTCGCCCGCACATCGAGCGGGACTGCCTTGAAACCGCGTTGTGCAGCGGCAGCCTTGAGAGCTGCGAAGTCCTGGCCGCCGAGCTGAAACAGTGATCCCGCCGCTTCGTTACTGATCCAGCCCTCGATCGCAACTCGACCCGCGTGTCCATCTGAGCTCGCCATGTCGAGCTGCGGGCCAGTCCAGCTCGTGGTGACGACGTTCCAGCCGTAAGCCGCGGGCTCGGTCTCGTGAACGATGAGAGCACCCGCGGCACCTTGCCGCGCCGCTTCTTCGAACTTGTAGGTCCAGCGGCCGTGATAGGTCATTTCGCGGCCGCGAAACAGTTTCGGATCACCCGTCGCAAAGCCCGGGTCGTTCACCAGGATGACGGCCGTCTTGCCCTTGATGTCGGCCGCTGCGTAGTCGTTCCACTCGTACTCCGGCGCGACGATGCCGTAACCGACGAACACGAGTGGGCTATTGTCGAGTGAGGATTGAGAAACTACTCGCTTGGTCCAAACCACCATGTCCTGGGCATACTTGAGCTCGCGCTTGGTGCCCGCGCGCTCGAAGGTCAGGGTCGTATCCGGAGCAGCTGTGATCTCAACCAGGGGCACCGACTGGAAGAAGGTCGTGCCGTGGCCGGGTTTGAGTCCAGCCTCCGCAAACTTGCTGCGGATATATTCCACGGTCTTCTCTTCGCCGGGCGTACCAGGTTTACGTCCTTCGAAGTCATCGGAGGCCAGGGCAGCGACGTGCTCCCGGAAGATCTGGTAGTCGAGCCAGGGGATGGGCGATACATCCTTGGCCCCGCTCGCCAGGCTTGCGACCGCCGCCACGCCGATCAGAAGCCATAGCGATCTTCTATGCATGCCCCGTCCTCCCTTGTCAGTTTGTGAATTTTTCATTCTGTTAATTCCACTCGGCCGCCTAGACGACACGTGGCCAATAGAACCAAGTGACGAGAATCAGGCCTGTCCAGAGCGCCCCAATAGCCCAGCGCCGCCAATGCAACTGCCGCAGGCTTCCCGCAAAGCTCGCCGCCGCGACCGCGGCCAACCCGGTGAACACGCCAGCGCTCTGCAGCAGGGGACGGAACTCGGTTCGAAGCTGGGGCTCGTCGTTGCCCAGAATCAGGAACACAATCAGCACCATGGTAAGGCCCAGGGCGATCGCCACCGTGGAGCCCAGGATGATGCCGATGAGAACGGTTAGTGGTCGCATGTCGATCGGTGCACAAGTGGCGTGATCGCACTTGATCGGGCGACCGCGGCCTTCTAGCCTAGACGGCGAGTTTATCAGGGAATTTGGGCAGCCCAGCCGCTGTCAAACGGATGCACATGCATACCTTCGCTGCACGTCGAATCGTCTTTGCCTTCATCGCGCTGTTTCTCGCCATCGGTGTTGGCGGGTCGGCGCAACCACCCGTTCCAGCGACCGCGAATGCCTCGGTGGGAGCAGCTGCACCCCTGCAGCCGTCCGACCGACAACGCAGCATCGCGCGCCGGGTTTACGAAAATCTCGATCGCGCGCATTACGCGCAAGTGTCGCTCGACGACAAGATGTCGTCGAAGATTTTCGATCTCTACCTGGAATCGCTGGATGGCGCGCGCAGCTATTTCATGGCGAGCGATGTCGCCGAATTCGAGCGACTCAGACTTAGATTCGATGACGCCATCAAGACCGGCGCGCTGGAGCCGGCTTTCACGATTTTCGATCGCTTTCGCCAGCGCAACCGCGAGCGCATGACTTACGCTATCGGCCTCCTCGATCAGGAGCCAGACTACACGCTCAACGAAACCTTCGAGTTCGATCGCGAAAAGGCCCCTTGGCCCGCGACCGCCGCTGAAATGAACGAGCTGTGGCGCAAGCGCGTGAAAAACGACGGCTTGACTCTGCGGCTGGCGGGCAAGAACTGGACCGAAGCGGCCGATATCCTGCGCAAACGCTACGAACGCGTGCTCAAGCGCATTGACCAGATTTCAACCGACGATGTGTTCGAGAATTTCATGAATGCGTACGCGCGTGCGTACGACCCGCACTCGAGCTACTTTTCGCCGCGTAATTCCGAGGAATATCGCATCGCGATGAGCCTCTCCTACGAAGGAATCGGTGCATCGCTTCAGCTGGTGGACGACTACGTGACAGTGCTGAGCATCCTCCCGGGAGGGCCTGCCTCCCAGTCCAATCAGCTCAACGCAAACGATCGCATTACTGCCGTCGGTCAGGGTCGCGACGGCGCGCTGACCGATGTGATCGGCTGGCGCCTCGATGATGTAGTGCAGCTCATCCGCGGTCCAATCAACTCGGTGGTTCGCCTGCAGGTGTTGCCGGCAGGCGCGGCGCCGGGCAACGAGAAGATGATTGAATACACGCGTAACAAGGTGACGCTCGAAGCGCAGGCGGCTCACAAGGAGATCCGCAAAGTGCATCGTGGCGATCGGGACCTATCGATCGGCGTGATCACCGTGCCGAGCTTCTATCAGGACTATGAAGCGCGTGCCGCAGGGGATCGCAACTATCGCAGCACCACGCGCGACGTGCGCAATCTGATCGCAGAGCTCAAGACCACGGGTATCGATGGCTTGCTCATCGACCTGCGCAATAACGGCGGCGGATCGCTGCCGGAAGCGACGGGGCTCACCGGCTTGTTCATCAAGGGTGGGCCAGTGGTGCAACTGCGTGAAACCGGCGGAACGGTCGAGGTCCTCGATGATCCGGAGCCGGAGCCGGCCTATACGGGTCCGCTGGCCGTGCTGGTCGATCGCTTCAGCGCTTCGGCTTCAGAGATTTTTGCGGCAGCAATTCAAGACTACGGACGAGGCCTCGTCATTGGGCAGCAGACCTACGGCAAAGGCACGGTGCAGAACCTCATTCCGCTCGATCGGTTTGCGCTCGGGCCCAAGCCGGAGTTTGGGCAGCTGACGATCACGATCGGCAAGTTCTACCGCGTCACCGGCGACAGCACGCAGAACCACGGTGTTACACCCGATATCGTCATGCCATCGCTCATCAGCGCTGATGAAGTCGGAGAGAACACGCGCGGCAGCGCCCTGCCCTGGGATCGCATCGCGGCGGTTCCGTTCAATGATCGCGGCAACCTGGCTCCCGCCGTCACGCAGTTGAGCCGCATCCACGATCAGCGAGCGGCAGTCGATCCTGATTTCCGCAGTCTCGTAGACGACGTTGCCTCCGTGGATCGACTGCGCCAGCAGACGGTTGTATCCCTCAACCTGAAGGTTCGGGAACAGGAGCGCACAGCGCTCGACAAGGAGCGGCTCGCTCGCGAAAACGCACGACGTGCGGCCCACGGACTCAAGCCACTCGCGACCATCGAGGAAATCAATGACAACGAAAGCTGCCGACGTGGTGCTCACGGAGGCGAGCCAGATCGTCGCTGACATGACTTCGGTGCCTCTGGTGGCCCAAGCAGCCAAAGGCAGCTGACCGCCCCTCCCCGGCCCTCCTGCTCCTAAGAGGGCCTTTGCACTGTTATACTTGACTATAACACTAAGCTACCAGTAGCATTCGCCCCAGCTAAGAGCACGCATGCGCCGCTGAAACCGGCCGTGCGACGTAACCTGCTGATCTGCCTTATAAAAGCGGACAGCGCTGGGAGGCTGTATGTACAAGCTGTGGCTGTTGTTGATTCTTGCGCTCACCTCCGTTCTGACCGGCTGCGGCGAACGAGCGAACGGCAAAACCCCCGAAGCCAAGGACAAGGAAGCCCCGGCGATCCCCGTCGAAGTCCGAACCCCCAAGCGTGGCGGCATGGTCGCGATCTACTCCGGCACAGCCTCGCTCGAGGCGGACCAGGAGGCGTCGGTCGTCGCCAAAGTGGGCGGTGAGGTTCGCGCGATCCTGGTGGAGGAAGGACACACCGTGCGGGCCGGCCAAGTGCTCGCACGACTGGATGGCGATCTGCTCAGGCTCGAGGCCGACAAGGCCAACGCAACACTCGCCAAGCTTGAACGCGACTATCGGCGCAACGTCGAGTTGCACGAGAAGGGACTCGTCTCTCCAGGAGCTTTCGAGAATCTGAAATTTGAAGTAGACGCGCAGCGCGCCGCATACGAACTCACCCGCCTGCAGCTTTCGTACACGGAAATTCGCGCCCCGATCGACGGCGTCGTTGCGCAGCGGCTGGTCAAGGTCGGCAACACGATCAAGCCCAACGATGTCCTGTTTCGAGTCACGGATCTCAAGCCGCTGATCGTGTACGTGCACGTGCCGGAGCGGGAGCTGGAGCGCCTCAAGCCCAACCAGCCTGCATCCATACAGGTAGACGCGGTGCCCAAGCAGTCTTTTATCGGACACGTGGCACGCTTGAGCCCCGTGGTCGATCCCGAAACGGCTACGTTCAAAGTCACGATCGAAGTCGACGATCCGAGCGAGCGTCTCAAGCCCGGAATGTTCGCGCGCATTGGAATCATCTACGAGCGCCGCGACCAGGCTCTGCAGATCCCGCGTACCGCCATCGTCGATGACGAGGGCGAGGCAAGCGTGTTCGTCGTGGAGGGCGGCAAGGCGCAGCAGCGCCACATCACGGTCGGACTCACGAACGATGGGTTGGTGGAAGTTACTACCGGGCTCAAGGGCGAGGAACAGGTCGTCGTCGTAGGTCAGGGCGGCCTTAAGAGCGGCAATGCGGTGCGCGTCGTAGAGCTCGAATCCCCCACTGCACAGCGCCGATAGCGCGGCCGCAGTTTCCATCACGCGCATTCCGCCAGGGGCCACGACAATGCAACTCGTCGATTTCGCCACTCGCCGGCGCGTCACCATCGTCATGTGCATGGTGGCAATCGCGCTCTTCGGCTTTGTGTCGCTGGCGCGCCTGAAAGTGAATCTGCTGCCCGACCTCTCCTACCCAACACTCACAGTGCGCACGGAGCTGGTCGGGGCTGCGCCCCTGGAGATCGAAAATCTGATCACGCGGCCGGTCGAAGAAGCGGTCGGCATCATTCGCAATGTCCGCCAGGTGCGTTCCGTGTCGCGTTCCGGCCAGTCGGACGTGACCCTGGAGTTCGTCTGGGGCACGGACATGGATCTCGCGGGCATCGAGGTGCGCGAGAAACTCGACCTGCTGCAACTCCCGCTCGAAGCGAAGCGCCCACTGCTTTTGCGCTTCGATCCTTCGACCGAACCGGTGATGCGATTTGCACTGCTCGAGAAGATCGAAGCCAACGGCGCGGCGCCGGTCAACAGCGAAGAGCGCCTCAAGTTTCTCCGGCGCTTCGCGGAAGATCGCCTGAAGCCGGATCTCGAGGCCGTGCCGGGCTCCGCCGCGGTGAAGGTGAGCGGCGGTTACGAGGACGAGATCCAGGTGTTCGTCGACCAGCAGAAGCTGGCGCAGCTCGGCCTCTCGATCGAAACCGTGGCCAGCCGGTTGCGTGCCGAAAATGTGAACCTGTCCGGCGGGCGCCTCGAACAGGGCACGCAGCGCTTCCTGGTGCGCACGCTCAACGAGTTCCAGAGCATCGAGGAGATGTCGCGGCGCCATCATTGCCGCGGTCGACGGTCAGCCGGTCAGCCTGCGCGACGTCGCCACAGTGACGCACGCTCACAAGGAACGCGAGGCCGTCACGCGGGTGAAAGGCCGTGAGTCGGTCGAGCTCGCCGTCTACAAGGAGGGCGATGCCAACACGGTGCAGCTTGCGCACGCGCTCACGGAGCGAATCGAAGCACTGCGCAAAACGCTGCCGTCGCAGACCGAAATCATCCCGGTCTACGATCAGTCAAAATTCATTTCGTCTGCGATTGGCGAGGTGCGCGACGCGGCTGTGATCGGCGGGCTGCTGTCCATCCTGGTGTTGTATTTCTTCCTGCGCGATGCGCGCGCTACCTATGTAGCGGGCATCGTGATTCCGGTGTCGGTGATCGGCACGTTCATGCTCATGTACCTCTCCGGCGTGACGCTCAACATCATGTCGCTGGGTGGAATCGCGCTTTCGGTCGGCACCCTGATCGACACGTCGGTCGTGATTCTCGAGAGCATCACGAAGAAGCGCGAGGCCGGCCTAGGAGCCTTCGAGGCCGCCCGTTCCGGGACGAGCGAGGTGGCGATGGCGGTCACCGCATCGACACTGACATCGATCGCCGTGTTCTTTCCGATGGTGTTCATCAGCGGCATCGCAGGCCAGTTGTTTCGCGACCAGGCTCTCACTGTCACTTACGGACACATTCTGTCGCTGTTGGTGGGCCTGACAGTCGTGCCGATGCTCGTCGCGGGCAGGAATACGAATGTGCAGGCAAGCCCCTCGACACCCCCCATGGGGCGATTTGCGCGAGGCGTTTCCTTCGTTGCGGCGCTCATGGGTCGGGTCGCCCGCGTGATCTCCGGCTTCTTCAGGACGATCTTCACTCCGTTCGTCTGGGTTACCCAGAAGTCTTATCGCCGGCTGGAGGAAGCCTATGTGCCGCTGCTTGAGTGGTCGCTGGCACATCGTGGGCGAGTGATTGCGGCGGCTCTGGTGCTCTCCCTGGTTACTTTTGCACTCGTGCCCCGGCTCGGAACGGAGCTCATTCCCCAGCTCTCGCAGGGTGAGTACAACGTGGATCTGCGTTTGCCGCCGGGCACGCCGCTCGATCAGACCGACCGTGTGGTTGAGAGCGCGCAGCGCGCTGCGATGCAGATCGGAGGCGTCGACCTGTCCTATTCCGTCGCCGGCACCGGCAATCGCCTCGATGCGAACCCCGTCGATGCCGGCGAGAATACCGGCAAGCTGAGCATCACGCTGGTTCCGGGTTCTGGCCGCGCGGAGGAAAACGCTTCGATCACGGCACTCCGGCCGCACCTCGATGCGGTGGCCGGGCTGCAATACCAGTTCAGCCGCCCGTCGCTGTTCACCTTCAGCACGCCGCTCGAAGTCGTGGTGAGCGGCTATGACCTCGACCGACTGCGAGCCGTCGCCGAACAAGTGCGTACACGCATGGATGCCGCGGGCACCTACACCGACATCCGCTCGACCGTGGAAGCCGAGAATCCAGAGGTCCAGATCGTATTCGACCAGGACCGCGCCACGCGTCTTGGGCTCAAGGTACGCGACATCGCCGATCGCATCGTCACCAGCGTGCGCGGCGAAGTCGCGACGCGCTATCGGTTGCGCGACAAGCAGATCGACGTTCTGGTGCGCAGCGTGCACGCGCGTGCGGCCTCCATCGAGGAGATTCGCAATCTCATCATCAATCCTGGCAGCGCACAGCCAGTGCCGTTGAGCGCCGTCGCCGAGGTGACGCTTTCGGTGGGTCCCGCCGAGATTCGCCGCATCGGTCAGGAACGCGTGGCTGTCGTTTCGGCAAGTTACACCGGAAGCGACCTGGGAGCGGCGGTCAAGGACCTGCAAGGCATGCTCGAGCAGATCGCGTTGCCGCCGGGTGTGAGCAGCTACCTGTCCGGGCAAAGCGAGGAGATGCAGGACAGCCTGCGGTCTCTGACCTTTACGCTCGCGCTTGCGGTGTTGCTCGTGTACCTGGTGATGGCCTCGCAGTTCGAATCACTGGTTCAACCGTTCGTCATCCTGTTCACGATTCCGCTTGGCCTGATCGGCGTGGTGTGGGCGATGTTTCTCACCTCGACCACCATCAGCGTCGTGGCAATGATCGGCATCATCATGTTGACGGGCATCGTTGTGAACAACGCGATCGTCCTCATCGATGCCGTGAACCGCGCGCGCCAGCGCGGGCTGGACAAGCACGCCGCCATCCTGTTTGCCGCCCGCGCACGCTTGCGCCCGATCGTCATCACCACGGTCAGCACGATTCTCGGCTTGGTGCCGATGGCGCTCGGCTTCGGCGACGGCTCCGAGGTGCGCACGCCCATGGCGATTACCGTGATCGGCGGCATGACCGTATCGACGCTTCTGACGCTGGTGGTCATTCCGGTCGTGTATTCGCTCATCGTGCGCGAGCGCACACCTGCGGTCGCCGAAGTCTCGGTGGCTGAGCCGAGCCGCCCATGATCCACACCGACGTGGCGCTGCGTCGCCCGGTCACCACCGTGATGGTGTTCCTCGCGGTGACGCTGATCGGCGTAATCGCGGCGCGCCTGCTGCCGCTTGAACAGTTTCCGGACATTCAATTTCCGGGTATGCAGGTCACCATTCCCTACGCCGGCTCCACGCCCCAGGAAATCGAGGAGCAGATCACCCGCCCGGTGGAGGAAGCACTCGCGACGCTGAGCGGTATCCAGGAGATTAGTTCCACGTCCAGCGAGAACCAGGCGCAAATCGAGATTTCATTTGACTGGGGGACGGATTTCGACGCGGTGGGGTTCCAGGTCCGCACCAAGCTCGATGCGATTCGCAGCCAGCTTCCACCCGGTGCGGACCGCATGCTCATTTTCGCCGGCTCACTCGGCGACCAGCCGATCCTGCAGGTGCGCATCGCCGCCGACCAGGATCTTTCCGACGCCTACGATACTCTGGAGCGCTACCTCAAGCGCCCGGTGGAACGTCTCAACGGCGTAGCTCGCGTGGAGCTCGCGGGTGTTGAGCCGCGCGAGGTGCGCATCCTGGTCGACGCCGGGCGTGTAGCCGCGCACGGCATCGACGTGCGGGATCTGCGCGAGCTGCTCGAGCGCAGTAACTTCTCGGTGAGCGCGGGCGAGATCACCGAGCACGGGCAGCGCTTCAACGTGCGCCCCATTGGTGAGTTCCGCACTCTCGACGATATCCGCAACCTCGTTCTGCAGGGCAACGTGCGCCTGGCGGACATTGCAAGCGTGGAGCTCCTGAGCCCGGAGCGCGAGATGGGCCGACATCTCAATCACCGCCCGGCTGTGGGCCTCGAGGTTTACAAGACCACCCAGGCAAACGTGGTCGACGTGGTCGAGCGGGCGTTGAAAGTCGTCGATTCGGCGCGCGAATTGCCGCAGATGCAGGGCATCGAACTGCTCATCATCGGCAACCAGGCTGCCGCCATCATCGCCTCTCTCAAGGAACTGCGCACCGCGGGCCTGATCGGCGCAGTGCTCGCCTTCCTGGTGCTGTTTGCATTCCTGCGCGATTTGCCGACGACGTTGATCGTGACGCTGGCAGTGCCGTTCTCGCTGGTGATCACACTCGCGGCGATGTATTTCCTCGGCCTGTCGATCAACATCCTGTCGATGATGGGCATGCTGCTCGCCATCGGCATGCTGGTAGACAACGCCGTCGTCATTACCGAAAGCATTTTCCGTCATCGGCAGATGACCCCTGATCGGCCCACGGAGGCGACGCTCGCCGGCGTGCGCGACGTCGGCATTGCAGTCACAGCAGGCACGGCGAGCTCGGTGGCCGTTTTCCTGCCTTTGCTGTTCGGCGAGCGCACCGAAGCGACGATCTTCCTTGCGCACGTCGCGATACCGATCGTGGTCGCAATGATCGCCTCGCTTCTGGTCGCGCAGACACTGATTCCGATGCTGACCGTGCGCTTTCCGGTGCCGCCGCCAATTGCTGCCGGGACGCTGCTGGGACGGGTACGAGAGCGATATGCGCGAGCGCTCGGCTGGACGCTCGAGCACAAATGGTGGACCGCCGGTGGCATCGTGCTCGTTCTCGCTTCGGTGGCGCTGCCCGCCACACAGGTCAAGAACGACATGTTTCCGCCCGACTCCGGCCGCGATCTGGTCATGGCGTACCACATCGACGGCACGTTTCCTTTGCAGCGCGTGGAGTCGGCGGTAAACCTGGTTGAGGGATACCTCGAGAGAAACCGCGAGCGGTTCGAGATCGAAACGCTCTATTCCTACTTCCGGCCGGACGAGGCGGCTACCTTCATGACCCTGAGCCCCAAGGGCGAAGCAAAGAAGCAAACCAGCGAGATCATCGCCGAGATCACCAAGGAGATGCCCGAGATCATCATCGGTAAACCCAGTTTTTCGTTCGATCAGGATTCGGGTGGGGGCGGATTCAGCATGCAGCTCGCCGGTGAATCGACCGAACGCCTGACCGAGCTCAGCCAGGAGCTTGCGCGTCAGCTAAATTCCATTGAGGGTCTGGAAAGCGTGCGCTCCGAGGCGCGCAACGGCGAGGAGGAAGTGCAGATCATCGTCGATCGCGAGCGTGCCGCCGGGCTCGGCCTGAGCACGGAAGATGTCGCGGGTTCCGTCGCGGTTGCGATGCGTGGTGACAAGCTGAAGGAGTTTCGCGGCCCCGAGCGTGAAGTGGACATGCGCCTCACCTTTCGCGCTTCCGATCGGCAGAATATCGAGGACCTGATGCGGCTGCCGCTCTACCTGCCTGGCGGCGAGCGCATCACCCTCGGTTCGGTGGCAGAATTTCGCGTCGCGCGCGGACCGCGTGAGATCACGCGCGTCAACCGGCTCACTGCGGTTGTAATCGCTGCCAATCTCAAGACCGGCGCCACGCTCGAGGATGTCAAAGAGCGCGTCACGGCCTTCATGGATCAGATCTCGCTGCCGCCCGGCTATACCTGGAAGTTCGGCCGTGGATTCGAGCAGAACGACGAGACTCAGCAGGTCATGCTCATCAGCATCGGACTCGGCGTCGCGATGATCTTTCTGGTCATGGCATCGCTGTTCGAATCGGCGCTCTATCCGCTGTCGATCATCACCTCGATCGTATTCGCCATCGTCGGCGTCTACTGGTTCTTCTTCATCACCGGGACCACGTTCACGTTCATGGCGATGGTGGGAATCATGATCCTGGTGGGGGTGGTGGTGAACATCGGCATCGTTCTGGTCGCGCACATAAACAATCTGCGCGCGAGCGGGTTGTCGCGTAACGCTGCCATCATCCAGGCGGGACGCGACCGTTTGCGACCCATTCTGATGACAACGCTGACCACGCTGCTCGCGATGTTGCCGCTCGCCATCGGTGATGCGCAGGTTGGCGGCGGCGGCGTCGGCGGCGGTGGCCCTGCGTACTTTCCGATGGCGCGCGCGATCATCGGCGGGCTGGCATTCTCCGGTGTGTTGTCATTGTTCGTCGTCCCCGCCTTCTATGAATGGTTCGACGACTTGAATCAGTGGCGCCGGCGAGTCATCGGCGCAGCGCGCGAGCGTAACGTTCCGCAGGAAACGATCTCGCCCGCTGCAGTTCAGCGCAGCAGCACCCTGTAGATGCTCCAGTAATCGTCGGCCAGAATCTGCGGTGCTGACAGGGCCAGCATCACACCGCCATCGGGTGCGCTCGGCACGACACCGGCCAGCGTGTCAGCAAGCGGAACACTGTCCGAATCTGAGCGGTACTGCCCCACCTGCTTGAGCTGCTCGACGCAGGTCTTGATCTGCGGCGCGAAGCCGGTGCGGCTCTTCACTGCCACCAGCGCCTGCGCAATCGCTATCATCAACGCCTCGCAGTCTTCACGCCCGCCGTATTGCGCTTCGTGCACGCGCTTGGTCATGGAGTCACGCACTCGGCTGGCAAGCCCCTCGGTACTGAGCCGCGCACCCAGGACCAGCGCGTAGCTGATGATCGCGAGGTTAATGGCACGTCGACCCTCGATCGACAAACCGGGGAATGCCGGGACCTGCTGCTGTTCGACCGCGGTGTGTTCTTCGCGCAGACGCGCGCTCTCCTGCTGGGCGGCGTCGACGTGCACGCGTTCACCGGCGATCTGCGCCGTCATCTGGCGACGGCGGAAATAATTCCAGAAGCCGCGCAGGTTCTGCAGGCGTTGCGTCATATCATCCAGCACCCGCTGCCGCTCGGCCGCGACATCGTTCGCGGCGGCGAGCTGTGCACCTACCTCGTCGAGCCGTGTCCTCTGTTGCTGGTTGAACTCGAAGGTCTGCCGCTGCCGCTCGCGGTCCTCCTGCTGACGCTCGAGTTCGCCGGCAAATTGCGCCAGCTGCAGATTGCACGCTCGCCACAGACCACGGAGCTGGTAGAAGACGAGCGCGCCATAGCCAGTCTGTGGATTGCCGAGCAGCGTCTCGAGCGATTCCATCTGCTCCTGTGCCTTCCCGGTGGCGGTCTCCTGCTGCTTGAGGCGCTGTTTGAGGTCGTAAATATCGTCCTGCAGGTCGGCGTAGGCTTTCTTGAGACCGGCGCGGTTCTTGAAAAGCTGCACCAGACGTTCGTCTTCGGCCTCCTTGGACTTGGGGCCGAATGGCAGCTTGAGCGGCCTGAGCTTGTCGAAGATCGCCACGTGCTCGACCCTTTGACCTTCAGGTGCTGTCGGAACTGAGCTTCGAGGGCGCTATTTCAACACATCATGCGCGATGTGCGTTTGTCGTTCTGCCGTCAGCACGCTACACCCTGCATTCCTTCGGTCATTTGTGTGCGCACCGCGGCTTCGAATCTATGGCCACGTTCGGCACAATATTCCAGCCACTTGTTCAGTAGCATGTTGCGCGCCCAGCGCTCGCCCATCTCGCGGCGCATGTCGCCCAGATCGCGCATGTGTTCGAGCGGTTGCCGAAGCGCCGCCGCGCGGCGCCACCCCGTGCAACTGCACGCTTCGGCGAGCCGCGCATCGTGATACACCCGCACCTGCATATCGGGCGTGAGCACCGGCCCCCTGCTGCTCTCCAGCAGATAGCTCAATCTCAGCGTGGTAGTGAAGCGGCATCGCTCCAGCACCTGCAAATGCAGGCCTACGTCGCCGGGTGCGTTGGACACCTGGTGCCCTCTCACGGCCTCAGGCGCAGACAGGATCCAGCGGAGCCTGATGTAGTTACTCTCATAGAGAGTCATCAGACTCACGAACGTTCCCGGCCGCGAGCGCCAGGAAACTGCACACAGCTGATCGCCGTCCATGCTTTGAATATAGCACAGCCATGCGCACGCCCCGCCCGCCTTGTGCGATGCATTTCACGCTTCGATGCGTAGAATTTTCAGGGGCGAACGCGGCGCTCGACGCCGGTGCGGTCGAGAATGCGACTCGAGATTTCCTCGATGGAACACTCCGTCGTGTCGAGGTAGGGAATTCCCTGTCGGTCGAACAGCGCCTCAGCCGCGCGCACCTCGTACTGAACCTGCGGCGAGGATGCGTAGCGGCTGCCAGGACGTCGTTCGTTGCGAATCTGTTGCAGGCGTTCGGGCTTGATCGTGAGCCCGAACAACCTGCGCAGGTGGGCGCGCAGAGGAGTCGGCAACGACCCGGTTTCCAGCTCCTCCTCCGTAAGCGGGAAGTTTGCGGTGAAGACTCCGTACTGGAGCGCCATGTACAGGCAAGTCGGTGTCTTGCCGGAACGCGAGACGCCGACCAGGATCAGATCAGCATGCTCGTAGTCGCGTGCGCCCGCGCCGTCATCGTTGGCCAGCGCGAAATTGGTGGCGTTGATGCGCATGGTATAGGCGTTCAGATCTGCCATGCTGTGCGCACGCCCGCTGGTGTGCGAAGAACGCACGGCGAGTTCGCTTTCCAGCGGCCCGAGAAATGCATCGAAGAAATCCAGGAACAGACCATTGGCCTCTTTTACTATGGCGCGTAGTTCGTCCTGCACCAGCGTGCTGAACACGATCGGGCGCGTGCTCTCCTGTTCGGCGACCAGGTTGATCTTCCGGGCTGCCTCCTGCGCCTTGTCAAGCGTGGATATGAATGGCAAAGTCACCGACCGAAATTCCAGGCGGTCGAATTGCGTCAACAGGCTGTGCCCCATGGTTTCCGCGGTCACGCCAGTCTGGTCTGAGACGAAAAAAACGGTTCTGCGGTTCACGTTAGCTCGTTCACCCGGCCACCCTGCATCGGAGTGTTCCACTCTCCCGGCGTCCGAGACAAGCGTTTCTGCCGAGATCGCTCATTGAGCTCCGAGGAGCAAGCTTGAGTTCCTACATTCTGCCGTTCGATCAGCTCGGCATGGGCGACATCGCAGTCGTCGGGGGCAAGAATGCTTCGATCGGCGAGATGATCCGCAACCTTACGCGCCTGAAGATTTCGGTGCCGGACGGATTCGCCACGACGTCCCAGGCCTACCGCGACTTCCTGTCTCAAGGCGGCCTGGCGACACGCATTGCCGAGGCGTTACGCGGGCTCGACGTGGAGGATGTCACCAGGCTCGCGGAAACCGGCGCGCGGATCCGTGGCTGGGTTCTGGATACGCCTTTCCCCGAGCGTCTGCAGACCGAAGTGCTCAGTGCCTGGAGCAGCATGAATGCGGGGAGCGAAGTCGCCGTCGCAGTGCGCTCCTCCGCGACCGCAGAGGATCTCCCCGAGGCCTCCTTCGCCGGACAACAGGAGACGTTTCTGAATGTTCGCGGTCGCGACAATCTGCTCACCGCGATGCACGCCGTTTACGCCTCGCTCTTCAACGACCGCGCAATCGCCTATCGCGTGCACCACGGCTTCGATCACGACCAGGTCGCGCTGTCAATCGGCGTGCAGCACATGGTACGGAGCGATCTGGGCACCAGCGGTGTGATGTTCACGCTGGACACCGATTCCGGTTTCCGGGATGTCGTCTTCATCACCGCCTCGTACGGCCTCGGCGAAACAGTCGTGCAGGGAGCGGTTAACCCGGACGAGTTCTACGTCTACAAGCCCGCGCTGCGTGCCGGGCACGAGTCGGTCGTGCGGCGCAATCTGGGCGGCAAGGCGATCAAGATGGTGTACTCACCGCCCGGAAGCAGCGAGCGCGTGCAGACCGTCGAAGTCCCTGAAGCCGACCGGCTGCGTTTTTCACTGGACGATGCAGACCTGCACGCCCTGGCGCAGCAGGCGTTGATCATCGAAGAGCACTACGGCTGCCCCATGGACATTGAATGGGGCAAGGATGGCGAGAGCGGCAGGATTTATATTCTGCAGGCGCGCCCTGAGACGGTACAGAGCCGCGCCGGCCGTTCTATCCAGCGCTTCACGCTCAAGAACCGCTCACGCGTTCTCGCGAGTGGGCGGAGCATCGGGCAGCGCATCGGCGCAGGTCCGGCGCGTGTGGTACGCGACGTGAAGGAAATGGCACGCGTGCAGAGTGGCGACGTGCTGGTTGCCGACATGACCGACCCTGATTGGGAGCCGGTAATGAAGCGCTCCTCGGCCATCGTGACCAACCGTGGCGGTCGCACCTGCCACGCGGCGATCATCGCGCGCGAGCTGGGCATCCCAGCGGTCGTGGGCTGCGGTGATGCTACCGAACGCGTGAAAACCGGACAGGACATCACGGTGTCCTGCGCCGAAGGGGATACGGGCTACATTTACGAAGGATTGCTCGGATTCGAGAAACGCCAGATCGAGCTCGACACACTCCCACCCGCGCCGGTCCGCATCATGATGAATGTCGGCAATCCGGATCGCGCCTTTGATTTTGCCGGCATTCCGAACAAGGGCGTGGGCCTGGCGCGGCTCGAATTCATCATCAACCGGATGATCGGCGTGCATCCACGGGCGCTGCTCGAGTTCGATCGGCAGACCCCTGAGATCAAGCAATCGATTCGCCGGCAAATGGCGGGTTATCGCGACCCGGTGAGCTTCTACGTCGAGAAGCTTAGCGAGGGCATAGCGCAGATCGCCGCCGCCTTTGCTCCGGAGCCGGTGATCGTGCGCCTCTCGGACTTCAAGTCCAACGAATACGCCAACCTGATCGGCGGACGTCAGTACGAGCCGCACGAAGAGAATCCGATGCTGGGTTTCCGCGGTGCGTCACGCTATGTGGACGAAACGTTCAGGCCATGCTTCGAGCTGGAGTGCCGCGCGCTCAAGCGCGTGCGCAACGACATGGGCCTGACCAACGTGCAAGTGATGGTGCCCTTCGTGCGTACGGTGAAGGAAGCGGCGCAGGTGACGCAACTGCTCACCGCGAGCGGTCTCGAGCGCGGCAAGGATGGCCTCAAGGTGATCATGATGTGCGAGCTGCCGAGCAATGCGCTGCTCGCCGAGCAGTTCCTCGAATTCTTCGATGGCATGTCGATTGGCTCGAACGACATGACGCAGTTGACGTTGGGCCTCGATCGCGATTCCGGGATCGTCGCGCGCGCCTTCGACGAGCGCGACGAGGCAGTGAAGGCACTGCTTGCGATGGCGATCGCGGCGTGTCGCAAGGCGGGCAAGTACATCGGTATCTGCGGACAGGGGCCTTCGGATCATCCCGAATTGGCGCGCTGGCTGGTCGAGCAAGGCATCGACAGCATTTCGCTCAACCCGGACACCGTGGTCGAAACCTGGCTCTTCCTCGCCGACCGCGCTGGCTCCTAGAGCAGTCCCGGCCGGCCGTTGGGTGACAGACCGTGCCGACAGCGCCGGATCACGGCTGTTGTTAGCAGAATCTCGGAAGCTGCACCCGCAAACATAGGTCGCCGGCGCCGTCGGCAGGTGTCACCCAACGTCCACCCGCTCCTGCCCCAGAGAGACAGCTAACCCTTCCTTGACATCGCAGGACGATTCGGACATTGGGTCGGGGGGATTGTGCCAACTCGGGCGAGCAATGTTTGCGGGGATACGTCTTCGGGTGGCTCGGTCATCGAGCGTGATCAGCCCAGCGTTGGCACAACCCCCCACCCAATGGCCGGATCGGACTACTCCTACTCCGACAGGGACAGATTGCGAACGGCCGCGTCGGAGCGCTCGCGATCCTTGTCATCGAATGGAAGGACCGTGACTGAACGTATCGAATCACGCTCGAGACAGCGCGCGTTCACACTGTAGCCGTCCGGATTGGAACGCGGGACGTAGAACGACTTCACGCCGCACTGGCGGCAAAAGAGATGCCGCGCCACACCTGTATTGAACGTATAGCTCCCGAGAGCTTCGCGGCCGCGCTGCAAGCGAAACCGGCTCGCAGGCACGATCAGGTGCAGGAAGCCTGTCATGGTGCAGATCGAGCAGTTGCACTCCAGCACTTCAAGATCCGCGGGTGCCTCGACCTCGAAAGCTACTGCGCCGCAGTGGCAGCCGCCCCGGTGCACGACCTGTTCACCGCTCATGCTATTGCCGCGCAGGCTGTTTGCGCACGGCAGACGCGGGCAGTTGTCGGATCCGCAATTCATCCGCGGCGAAAGACGCCGGATCGAGCGCGTAATCGCACGCCATCTGGGTTGAATCGCTGCCCCAGAACAACATGTCTTCGATGACGAGCGTTGGCACACCAAATACGCCGGCGGCGATCGCCGCTTCTGTGTTGGTGCGTAGCCGGCGCTTCACCGCTTCATCGGCGATGGCGGCATCGGCCCCGCTGACGCCCAGCTCAGCCACGAGCTGATTCCATGCCGCCTTGTCATCCGGGATCTTTCCATCGCGCCAGACGAATGCGAATAGCCGATTCACGACCTCATCGCTGAGGTTGAGATGAATCGCCAGGCGCAGCAGCGGCAGCGGATTGAACGGATGCGCCGGTGGCAAGGTGAGCGGCAGACCGCGGCGTCGCGCAAGCCAGCGCACCTGGCGATAGGTGAACGAGCGCTTGGGCGGAATTTCCGCCGGACCAAGCTGTCCCCAGTGAGCGAGCACGCCCGCGAGCAATATGGGCTGCAGGCGAATCTCGAAAGATGCGCGCAGCCTGGGTAATTCCGCGAATTGCAGATATGAGTAAGGAGAGATGAAATCGAAGTACCAGTCCGCGCGTTTCACGCCTGAGTCCTCAACCAACGCGCAGCCTCGAGATCCACATTGCCTCCGGACAGAATGATCCCGACATCGAGGCCCGCGACATCGAGTCGCCTCTCGATCAGGGCACCGATCACCACAGCCGCAGAGGGTTCTATCAGAACCTTCAACCGCTCGAGCACCAGTCGCACACCCTGAAGAATCGCATCCTCGGAGACACGCACGATGTCATCGACGCAGCGTCTAATGAGCGCGAAATTTCGCACGCCAAGCGAAGAGCGCAAGCCGTCAGCAACAGTATCTGGCGCATCGAGGAGTACTCGCTCACCGCTGCGGAAGGAACGCCAGGCGTCATCCGCCTTCTCTGGTTCGACTCCGATGACACGCGCGCCAGGCAGGAGCGCCCGCGCCGCGATTGCAGTTCCCGACAGCAGGCCGCCGCCGCCGACGGGCGCGAGCACGACATCGAGGCGTGCATGCTGTTCGATGAGCTCAAAGCACGCTGTGCCCTGGCCGGCGATCACCCGATAGTCATCGTAGGGGTGCACCAGGTTCATCTCACGCCTTGCAAGCAGTTCAGCCAGTGTCGCTTCGCGTGCGATTCGACCCGGGCGGCAGAAAATTACTTCGGCACCGTGGCTTCGGACCGCGGCGATCTTCACCGCCGATGAGTTCTCAGGCATCACGACGACGGCCGGAATGCGGCGCAGCTTTGCTGCCAGCGCCAGCGCTGCGCCATGGTTGCCGGAAGAATGAGTCGCGACTCCACGGGCGGCGAGTGGTTCCGGGAGCGAAAACACCGCGTTGGACGCCCCGCGCAGCTTGAAGGCCCCGCCACGCTGCAGGTTCTCGCACTTGAATATCAGCCGCGCGCCGAACTGTGCATCCAGCGTCTCATCGCTCAGGAGCGGTGTGCGCCGTACGAAGGGTTGAATGCGTGCGGCCGCTGCGCGGATGGTCGCGAGATCCGGCTCCTGTTCCCCGGTCGCCAGTTCGGTGCTCATGAGCGAGGATCAGTCGATGCCGGAACTTGCGGCTATGGAAGGTGCGAACAGCCGCTCGCGGTAGTACTGCAGCTCGCGCACTGAATCGCGGATGTCCTCGAGCGCCAGGTGTGTGGAGGTCTTGCTGAACCCGGCTGCGACCTCAGGTGCCCAGCGCCTTGCCAGCTCCTTGAGCGTGCTCACGTCGAGGTTACGGTAGTGAAAGTACCGCTCCAGCTCAGGCATGAATCGCGCCAGGAAACGCCGATCCTGGCAGATGCTGTTGCCACACATCGGCGACAGGCCAGCGTCCACGTACTGTTCGAGGAATGCCAGCGTCATGCGTTCGGCTTCGTCAACGGTGGTGGCGCTGGCACGGACTCTCGCCAGCAGACCCGAAGCGCCGTGCTGGCGCTGGTTCCATTCATCCATCAATCCGAGCACGCCTTCGGGCTGATGCAGGGCGAGCACAGGCCCCTCGGCGAGCACGTGCAGATGCTTGTCGGTGACCAGCGTGGCGATCTCGATGATGTGATCGACATCGGGCCTGAGCCCGGTCATTTCGAGATCGATCCAGATCAGGTTGTCCGGGTCTCGGGCCATGTGTAGCGATGGATTGTGTTCGAATACTAGCAGACGATAAGCTGCCGGTGCCTGCATCAATATCGCTTCATGAGTCCACTCGTCGCATCTTTCGCCACTCTGCTCATCCTCGCACTCGCCTGTCGCATCTGGCTCCTCAGCCGTCAGGGCGCGAGCGCTCGTGCGGCACGTGAGCACGTGCCGGAAGCGTTCCGCGATGCCGTGCCGCCCGAGGCACATCGCAAGGCGAGTGACTACACCGTCGCCAATGCGCGACTCGCGATCGGCGAAGCGATCCTCGATGCCCTGTTGCTGGTTGCTCTGACCTGGGGTGGAGTGCTGTCACTGCTGGACTCAACATGGCGGGCACGAGGCCTCACCGGTGTCCTGCTCGGGCTGGCGGTCATTGGCAGCACGGCACTGATCACGGCGGTGGTCGGCTGGCCGTTGTCGCTGTATCGCGTCTTTGGCATCGAGACCCGCTTCGGATTCAACCGCATGAACTGGCGGCTCTACCTGAGCGATCTGCTGAAGGGCATGCTCCTGGCCATCGCGCTGGGCGCGCCACTGCTGGCGCTCATTCTCTGGCTGATGCACAAGGCGGGCTCCTACTGGTGGCTGTACGCCTGGCTGGCCTGGGCCGCATTCAGCCTGATACTGACCTGGGCGTATCCGGCATTCATTGCCCCACTCTTCAATCGTTTTCACGCGCTGAACGATGCGGCGCTTGCGCAACGCATCGCGGCACTCGTTGAGCGCTGTGGGTTCCGCAGTCGCGGCGTATTCGTCATGGATGGCTCACGCCGCTCGGCGCATGGCAACGCTTATTTCACCGGCTTCGGCTCCAACAAGCGCATCGTCCTGTTTGATACGCTGATCGAGCGCTTGACGGCGGAAGAGATCGAGGCAGTCGTCGCCCACGAGCTAGGCCACTTCCGCCTGCATCACATCCGGCGGCGCATGTTCATTACCCTGGGGCTCGGACTGGTCGGCCTTTATGTCCTCGGCCGGCTCAGCACACAGCAGATTTTCTTCGCGACCTTCAACATTGCCACACCTTCCGCGCACATGGCGCTGCTGCTCTTCTTTCTGGTGCTGCCGGTGCTGACGTTCTGGCTCGTGCCCGTCAGCGCTGCGTGGTCGCGCCGCCACGAGTTCGCCGCGGATCGCTACGCCACGACTCACGCCAACGCGATGCAGCTTGCGTCGGCCCTCGTCAAGCTGTATCGCGACAATGCGACCACACTCACGCCCGATGCTTTGTATTCCGCCTTCTTCGATTCCCACCCGCCCGCGCCGACACGCATCGCCCAGCTGCGGCGGGCCCCGGAGCCTGTCTGATTTCGACGCAGGGTGAACGCGACGCTTTCGCTCCACCGCCAGACCCGGCAGAAGCGACGGCAACCATGGAGACGGCCTCTGTCGGTCGCGTGATCGCAAGTCACGGACGCCACGTGGTGGTCGAGGCGCACAATGAGCTACGCGTCGCCTGCTCGCTGTCTGCACGGCGTCTGCAGATCGTGTGCGGCGATGAAGTGCAGTGGCGGCTCAGCGATAGCGCCGGAAAAGGCATCGTTCTCGACCGCCTGCCGCGTCGCTCCACACTATCGCGGATCAACGCCCAAGGTCAGAATGAGGTCGTCGTCGCGAACATCTCGCAGCTCATCGTGCTGTTCGCTGCGGAGCCAAAACCGGATTTCTTCATCGTCGATCGCTACATCGCCGCCGCGGAACTGCACGGCCTCAAGGCCGTCGTGGTGCTCAACAAGTGCGAGCTTGGCGCTTCGGCCGTCTGCGATGCCGAGCTTTCCACGTTTGCGCAAATCGGCTATGCGACCGCGCGCTGTGCGGCGACGACTGGCGCCGGCATGACATCGCTGCGCTCTTGCCTCAAAGGTGAAGTGAGCGTGCTGGTTGGTCAATCCGGCGTGGGCAAGTCGACTCTCGCCAACACCCTCCTGCCGGGACTCGACGCGCAGACCGCAGCTCTGTCACGCAGCACCATGGAAGGTCAGCATGTAACCAGCGTATCGACGCTTCACCATCTGCCCGGCGGAGGCGACCTGATCGATTCACCCGGTGTGCGCGACTACGCGCCCTCGCTGGAGGCGCTGACTGACCCGGCACACGTATTTCGCGAGTTTTCGGTGCCGGCTGGGCAGTGCCGATTTCAGGACTGTCGTCACCTGCGTGAACCCGATTGCGGCGTGCACCGTGCGGTTGAGGCCGGAAGCATTTCTGCGCGTCGCTACGAGAGTTACCGACGGCTGCTGCGATTGCAGTCCAGGATGCGCGAAACGCGACCGCGCTACCCCGGCAAGTAGCACCAGGACCGGCGCTCAGCCCATGGCCTGCCGGCCCGCAAGCGCGTGTGCCAGCGTGCCGCCATCGACGTACTCGAGCTCACCACCGACCGGAACACCGTGCGCAATGCGCGTGGCGCGCACCCCGCGACGCGCTGCAATCTCGCCAATCACGTGCGCCGTGGCATCGCCTTCGACCGTGGGATTGGTGGCGAGGATGATTTCAGCAATGCTCCCTTCGGCCAATCGTGCCTCAAGCTGTGCAAGACCGAGTTGCTCCGGTCCGATGCCATCCAGCGGCGACAAATGGCCCATCAGTACGAAGTACTGGCCGCGATAACTTCCAGACTGTTCGACGGCGATGACATCTGCCGGCGATTCGACAACACACAACAGTGCCTCATCCCGCTGTGTCGATGCACAGAGCGGACACAACGCCTCCTCGGTCAGCATGCGGCACCGCTGGCAGTGTCCGACGCGCGCCAGCACGTCTGCCAGGGCAGAGGCGATTTCACGGCCGCCGTCACGATCACGTTCCAGGAGGTGAAAGGCCATACGCTGCGCGGTCTTCGGACCGACGCCGGGAAGAATGCGTAACGCTTCGATCAGCCGCGCCAGGGCGGGTGAGTACTTCATCAGAGGGGAAGCTTGAATCCAGGCGGGAGTGCCATGCCCGACATGAGGCCAGAGAATTTCTCCTGCACGCGCGCCTCGACTTTTCGCACGGCATCGTTCACCGCTGCGGCAATCAGGTCTTCAAGCATCTCCTTGTCATCACCGAGCGTGGTCGCGTCGATCTGCACTGCGCGAACTTCGTGTCGTCCATTCATCGTCACCCGCACCATGCCGCCGCCGGATTCGCCCTGGACTTCGAGCTGGCCCAGCTCAGCCTGCGCCTTCTGCATGTCGGCCTGCATCTGCTGCGCTTGCTTCATCAGGTTTCCGAGTCCGGGCTTCATGGTCTGCTCCCTGCACCTCAGTTGAGCGGCTTGATCGAGTCGGCGATAAGGGTGGCGCCCAATCTTTCCTTGAGCGCCCGCACGGTAGGATCGTTCTCGAGTTCGACTCGCGCCGCCTGCAGTCGTTCCTCAGCAGCTTGCGCCAGTTCGCGCGCCGGCGTTTGCGTCGCCTCCTCCGCGAGCTCGATCTGCAGCTGCACCTCGGCGCCCAGCACGCGACTCAGCGCGCGCGCCAGAGTTTCTTCCGTTTGATTGGTGCGAAAGTGCGCACCTCGAGGATCCAGCAAAAGTCGTAGTTGGGCCCCGTCGCGAGCGAGCAGCGTGCAATTGATGGCCAGCTGACGGGCTGCTCCCTGCGTATCGAGCGCCGCGATCATGGCGCGCCACGGATCACCGTTTGACGTTGTGCTCGAACTCGTCCCGTCGGTGCTCTTGGCTGCGGCTGCGGTCTCGGTCGATACTGCCCGCCGCGCGCGTGCGGGGAAATCCGTGGCCTCTGCCGGGCGGAACGCCAGCATGCGCAGCAGTACCATCTCGAAGCCGCTGCGCTGATCCGGCCCCAGGTCCAGATCGCGGCGGCCAACGATGGCGAGCTGGTAATAGAGCTGCAGGTCCTCGGCTGGAATCGCGGCAGCGAGCGCATCGAGTGTGTCCGTTGCAAATGATTCGCCAGCCTCGTAGCCCGGAATCGCCTGACGGAGTGCCACTTTCTGAATCAGCGTCGCGAGCTCATCGAGTGCGGCGGCATAGTCCGGCGCATATTCGTCCAGTGCCGACACCGTTTTCATGAGGCCGGCAGCATCGGCTGCCGCGATCTGCTCCAGGAGGCGCACCGTGTGTGCCCGGTCGACTGTGCCCAGCATCGCGCGGGCATTCTGCTCAGTAAGCTTGCCGGCACCGAAGGCAATGAGTTGATCGAGCAGACTCAGCGCATCACGCATGCTGCCATCCGCGGCACGCGCCAGCAGCTCGGTCGACGCGGATTCGGCTTCCAGACCTTCCGCCGCGATGATCTGCTTGAGTCGCGACACGATCAGCGTCACGGGTAAGCGTTTCAGGTTGAACTGCAGGCATCGCGACAGCACTGTCACCGGCAGTTTCTGCGGGTCGGTGGTCGCCAACAGGAATTTCACATGCGGTGGCGGCTCCTCGAGCGTTTTCAGCAACGCATTGAAGGAGTGACTCGACAACATGTGCACCTCGTCGATGAGGTACACCTTGAAGCGGCCGCGCGCGGGCGCGTACTGGACGTTGTCGAGAAGTTCGCGCGTGTCGTCGACCTTGGTTCTGGAGGCCGCATCGACTTCCAGCAGGTCGACAAATCGGCCCTCGTCGATTTCCCGACATGCGGCACAGCGCCCGCACGGCCTGGAAGTGACGCCGGCTTCGCAGTTCAGGCACTTGGCGAGGATGCGCGCGATCGTGGTCTTGCCGACGCCGCGCGTGCCGGTAAACAGAAATGCGTGGTGCACGCGCCCGCTGTCGAGCGCGTTGCTGAGGGCGCGCACTACGTGCTCCTGGCCAACGATTTCGCTGAAATCACGCGGTCGCCACTTGCGGGCCAGAACCAGATAACTCATGTGCACACTCTAATCGTAGGGTGGCAGCCCGCACCAGCACTTCTCCGGCACCCGATCGGTGCCGCTACCGTTGCTCCCTTCCGGGCCTGGCGGAATTCACGGCGGATCGTCGCGGCGACGCCGATGCGGACTGCCATGGAAGTCTCGAGTGGTCGAGAGAGTGGGACAACTTTCCACCGCCCCACACAAATCCCTCTGACCGTCAAGCGCTCATGACTGTTCCGACAGCTCCTTCGGGCCGCGAATCGTACACAAGGTACACGCAGAGGTACACATTGGGATTCCCGCGCCGTGTCCCGCGATCTGCTGCGAGTACAGGCGGGTCGCGTGCACCGTCGCTAAGAAGACTTCGGTGCGCCCCAGGTGTAGATGTTGCTCACCGCGTAGTTCCAGACCGCCCCCGTCAGAACACCAGCGATGGACGCCAGGAACCATTGCTTTTCCGTATTGAACACATAGGCGGCGACACCCACGTTCGCGATTGCGCCCATACCGCAAACGGCCAGGAACGTTGCGAGGCCGGTGAGCCAACGCCACCCGCGTCGTCGCCGGTCACGATATGTGAGCAGGTTGTTCAGGGAATAGTTGAACACAATGGTAATGACCGTGCCTATCGCTTGCGCGCGGACGAAATCCACTCGGGCCAGCTCATACGCCGCGGTCACGATGCTGAGGTGTAAAACGACGCCCAGTGCGCCGATGGTGCCGAAGGCAAGAAATCGTACCGGGACGTAGGCGCCGAAGAGCTTGTCGCCGAGGAGCATCAGGTACTCCCAGGCCACCAGGCTGTCGAGCTTGCTCGCGCCTGCATGGCGCAACCGAAATTTGAACGGCACCTCGCGAAAACCCACCGGGCGCCGCGCAGAAGCGAAAATGTCGAGCAGGATCTTGAAGCCGAATCCCGAGAGCTTGTGTGCAACTTCGTCCAGCAGGCTTCGACGCAGCATGAAGAAGCCGCTCATCGGATCCTTCAGGGTATCGGGCACCAGGATGTGGCCGAGGCGCGTCGCGAGGCGACTCACCAGGCTGCGTCGCCAATCCCAGTCTCCCGTGCTGCCCCCTTCGGTATAACGACTTCCGACGACGAGCTCGGTGCTGGAATTTGCCACGCATTCGAACATGGCGGGAATGATTGCCGGATCATGCTGTAGATCGCCGTCCATCACGGCAACAAACGGTGCACACGAACCAAGCATGCCTTCCACGCAGGCGGAGGACAGTCCTCTGCGGCCAATCCTCTGGATGCAGCGGACGCGGTTCCACTCGCACGCGAGTTCGCGGACCGCACTGGCGGTTCCGTCGGGAGAGTCATCGTCCACAAAGATGACTTCCCAATCGATGTCCTTCAGACACTGCGACAATTCGCGAACCAGTGGTCGCACGTTGTCCAGCTCGTTGAAGGTTGGAACGATGATCGACAGCGATGGTCCTGATTGCTCGCGTGCAGGAGTCATGAATCCCCGGCTTCCATTTAGGTTGTTGTGCTTTCCGGTTCCGGCAAGTGTGACCACCATCATCGAGTGTGGCGTCTGGCGAACTCTCCCTTCAGCCCAACGAGGTTCACATACCGGCGCCCCCGCGTTCGGGAAATCAATGCGCGCGGATCATCAAGCTGCGCCATCTCTGTGCCATTACGGCGCAATTCATGGAGTGCGAAACCGTGTTCCTGCAACGATTCGAGATAGCCCAGCGCATCTGATCCCGCACTACTCAAGCCGTAGGGCCAGAACTCGGTCATCAGCACGCAGTCGGCACTATTTCGGAGCAATCGCTGCGCGCCACCTAGCACCTTCGCCTCGGCCCCCTGCACGTCGATTTTCAGGAACTGCACCGTTTCGATACTGTGGCGCCGAGTGATGTTGTCGAGTGTGTCGGTTGGGACAACTCGCGCCTCTTGGAGCAGCGGATCCGGATAGATGCGATTGTCACCCTTGTTCTGCGAGTTCCTGTATAGAGTCACGGTCCCCCGATGATCCGACGCAGCGAGATCACTCACGATGACGTTGGCTTGCCGGTTCCTCGCGGCGTTGCTCTCCACGGTCTTTTGCAAGTAGTGATAACTCTCCACGTCGGGTTCCAACGCCAGCACCGTTCCATGAAAATCGCTGTTCGAGAGTGCCATAGCGGTATAGAGGCCGACGTTCGCGCCTACGTCGATCAGAGTCATGCCGCCCCCGAAGTGTGCGCGGAAGAATGCGATCTCCCCGGGTTCATAGACTCGAAACGTCAGCGCACCAGAGATGACGGGGTCGTTTGGATTGATCCAGATGAGGGCACCCCCGACGGTCACCGTCTGCGGCAACAGGAGCTTGATCGCGGCATTTGCCGCTCGCCGCAGTGGGGGCGGTTTCAGCAACACCGTGTAGACCAACTCGAGTATCGCCATTGCAAGTAGCACGCGGGATCAAGCGCATGGGGCGGCGCGCGCGTTGAGTGGCGGAACTAGCAGGTTCCGCCGACGCTGAGCGCCGAATCGACTGGGCATCATCTTGTTCGGAACAATCGGAGTGCGGCCAGGCGCGGAACCAGTCGGCCGCGAGCTCGCGCCGCGACGGCGCCAGGTGCGCCTGCGACCACCATGATGATTAGCGCCAGCAGGGTGACGAGCGAGAGAGTCTTGCCCGCGCGCTCCGGCCAGAGCGGCTCGAGGCGGAGGCGAATGTCGTATGAGCCTCGCGGTGCCCATACTTCGACAAGACCCGTCCCGGCGCTCGGCGCCAGCTTGAGGCTCTGTTTCGTGCCGACGATCCGTGCATCCCAGCCAGGGTAGTAGAACTGCTTCACGATGAGGATGGCATCGCGGTCCAGGTGCAGGCTCAAGAGAATATCGCGCGATGCCCAGCGAACGATGCGGGCCTCGCCTCCTCCCGACGGCAGCGCCAGGCTGGGTATCGAGGCGATCGTGGCGCGGAATTCAGGCACCGAATCGCCGACCCAGACCGGCATGTTGAACTCGAGAGCATCATAGCCGGCAGCGAGCTTGGCAGCGTAAGCATCGAGCGCGGCGGATTTCTGGAACGGCGCCAGTTCCTTCGGATAGGGTGGTTGCCCCGGATGCGGCCGTGCACCAGAGAGCAGCAGCACAGTGAAGAGCGAGGTAGCAACTAGAACCGCGAGCAATGCGAGCGGGCGTCTGCGAGCGGCGGCCGCCTCATAAGCAATGACGAACAGCATCGCAGTGGCGAGATCTGCCACCATGATGCTCCTCCACGGGAACTGGATCTTGCGCAGGTCGGCAAAGTGCTCCCATAGCGGCAGCGATAGCGGTGTGACCATGAACCACACAAACGCCAGGCCGAGGATCCACGGGCTCAGCTCGCGCAACCAGTGATCACGATCTCGTTTGAACGCCGCCACTAGCAGCAACAATGCGACGATGGTTGTGCCGAGCAGCAAGTCGAACAGACGTGTTCCAAACGATTGGTAGCGCTCGGGGCGGCCATCGAGAAACAACCAGTTCGAGTAGCTGAAGTACTCGTAGTTCCACAGTTGGTGTGGGGGCGCGTAGCCGGGTGTGAAGTACCGGAGCGCGGCGATGTAGTGCTGTTCGAGCAGTGCCGGTACGAGGTAAACGGCGGCCAGGCCCACACCGAGAACTACGCCTGCTGCAAGAAGAACGAGCGGCCGCGGCGACTTCCGCACCCAGCACTGCAGCACGGTGTACGCGCCAATGAAGAGCGAGAACAGCATGGCCGCCGGTATGTGCGAAGTGATCAGGCCCGCGTAACTCGCGGCCAGTGCGGGGAGGTAGCGTGCGTCACGCAGGGTTCGTTGCAGGAACAGAAACACCAGGGGCATGCAGATGTAGGCTGAGAACTCGCCGAAATCGAATCGCCGCCATAGGTCAATCTCGAAGTGATATGGCATCAGCATGTACGCGAGCGCGCCGATCGCGGCGACCCAGGGGCGAGCGTAATCTCGGGCGAGCGCATAGAACGCCATGCCGGAGGCGAGCAGCAGGATCCACGTACCGACGGCAAGTTGAACAGACGACTCGCAAGCGGGACACAGCAATCTGTCGAACAATGCCGCGAGGTAGAACGGCAACGGACCATAAAAGAAGAACCCCGGACTGCCGGCGCCACCGTTGAGATCGTGCAGCCAGCGCGGGTACGACTGTCCCGCGAGCAGCTCCATGTTGAAGTTGCGAAGCCAGGATTCGTGGTAGATCGTGTCCTGGCCGAATGGCGCGCCGTAGAACAACGTAGGTGCGGAAATCAATGTGGCCGCGGCCAGAATCAGCAACAGAAACACGAGATCGGGATATCGCCGCAGCAGATCGTGTGGCGTGGGAATTCTTAAACGTGCTGACCTTGGTAGTTGCATTGCGTCGATCTCAGACGCAGGGCGCTCGATCTTGGTGAAACAAGTCATCGCTGCCGCGCGCCCTACAGCGTCGCCATGAATCGCGACGTGGTAAGGTTTCTATGTCCGGCTATTCAGTAATCGAGTGGATCACGCGGTCCGCCGGTATTCTATAGGCATCATCCTACGGGTTCTGACGCCATCTTGAACCTTAACGTTCGTTAACCCTGCGGGTGTGTGCTGAGCGTCGTTGACCGGCGTATTTGCAGTTCGAGCGTTGGCCTTGAAAAACCTACAGCGCACCAACAACTTGTCGCGCCCCCTCTTAACATAGTTCGCAAGACGAGCGGCTCTCGACGTGCGGCGGCCCAGTGATGCTGACCGTGTGTAGCCTGCGGCTGCGAGTCGCCGCAACGCGAAGCGCAGAGGATAGAGTGGCGGAGAGAGTGGGATTCGAACCCACGAAACCGTTGCCGGTTTACTGGAATTCCAGTCCAGCGCCTTCGACCGCTCGGCCATCTCTCCGCACGAATTGAGGGCGCGCAGCGTACCGAAGGCGACCCCGCCACGCAATTCAGGGCTTGGACTGAGGGCGATCACCTTTCGGAAAATCGCCACGTTGCCGTTCCGGGAAATATGACGGCGGATCGTCGAGACAGCCCTCGGCGTCGGTGCGCGGCCGGTCCGGTGTACTGAGCTCCGGCACTTTGAGCCCCGCGCGCGTATCAGGCGCGTCGAGCCCAACTGGGACCTGCAGCGGCGGAATGCTGTCGTCATTGCCGTAAGCGGGCGGCGCATTGCAGCTGAGGGACTTGCAGCCCGCGACGCCAGCCAGGCAGAGCGTCACCAGCACCATCAATCTACAAACTCGACTCATTGAAGACCTCAATTCAGTACGCCCGCGACACGCAGGCCATCGCGCACCTGCTCATGGAACCGCGGCGCCAGCGGTGTCAACGGCAACCGGATTCCTTCAGCAATCAGACCCATCTCCTGCAACGCCCATTTGACCGGAATCGGATTTGATTCGACGAACAGCGCGGCATGAAGTTTCCCGAGCTTGCGATCGATCTCATGCACACGCACGTCCTGGCGCTCCTTCGAAGCGACACACAGCTCGTGCATCAGCCGCGGCGCCACATTGGCCGTAACCGAAATGACGCCCCGCGCGCCGATATCCATGAGCTCGCGAGCCGTCGCATCGTCACCGCTGATCAGATCAAATTGCGGCGGCACCGAAGCGAGGATCGCACGACCACGCTCCACGCTGCAGGTCGCTTCCTTGATGGCCGCGATATGCGGCTCGCGCGCCAGCCTTGCAACCGTGGGCGCCAGCAAATCGACACCGGTCCGGGATGGCACATTGTAGAGAATCACCGGGATTCCCGCTGCAGCTGCCACCGCGCGAAAGTGCTCAAACAGACCTTCCTGGGTGGGCTTGTTGTAATACGGAGTGACGACCAACAGGGCGTCCGCACCCGCGGCCACGAGCTCCCGGGCGCGCTGCACAGTCCGCGATGTCGAGTTGGTACCGGCGCCCGCGATCACCGGCACGCGCCCTCCCAGAATTCGCACTGCGCGCCGCACCAGTTCGTCCAGTTCGCCGGACTCGAGCGTCGGCGACTCACCGGTGGTTCCACCGGCCACGATCGCATCGGTGCCGTGCTCGACGTGAAAATGCAGCAGCCGTTCCCAGGCGGGAAAATCGATTTCGCCGTTTGCCGTCATCGGAGTGACGACTGCGACCATGCTGCCGCCGAACATCTGGGCCCCAGGGGAGTGTCTGCTGCGGAGGATCGCGGATGTTACGTGCCGCGGGCGCAATGAGGCAAGTCACTGATCACGCTCGTTCCACCATCTGCTCAATACCGGTACACTGCCGCTCGAACAGTGGCGACGAGGCCGCACGCGACCAGATGAATCAGTACCTCGCGATCTCGGCGATCGGCAGCGATCGAACGGGAATGGTTCACGACCTCACGCGCGTGGTGACTGACTGCGGCGGCAGCATCAGCGAGAGCCGTATGACGGCGCTGGGTTCGGAATTCGCCATGCTGCTGCTCGTCTCTGGCAACTGGGCCGCACTGGCGCGCCTCGAAACCGACCTGCGCAAGCTCGCGGACTCCAGCGAGCTCAGCATCCAGCTGCGACGGACCGAACAGCGCACGGCGCGCAGCGACATGCTGCCCTACTCGGTGGACGTCGTGTGCCTGGATCAGACCGGCATCGTTTCCAGCCTGTCGGGGTTCTTTTCATCGCGTGGCATCGACATCGCGGAGCTTTCCACCCGCAGCTATGCCGCTGCGCACACGGGCGCGCCGATGTTCTCGGTGCAGATGATCGTGAACGTGCCGAGCCGCATTCACCTCTCGACGCTGCGCGAGGAGTTCCTCGAATTCTGTGATCACCTCAATCTGGATGCAATTCTCGAACCGGTGAAGTTGTAGCCGGAAGGATTGGCTCTCAAGTGAGCAAGACTGAAGTCGGGCGCAAGGCGCCCAAACTCTCGTTGCCATCGACAGCCGGTGACCGGTTTTCGCTGGCGGATGCCCGGGGTAGCAATCTGGTGATCTATTTCTATCCCCGCGACAACACCAGCGGCTGCACGCGCGAGGCGCAGGATTTTCGCGAGCTGCACGGCGCGTTCCGCAGGGCCAACACCGTCATCGTCGGTATTTCGCCCGACACTATCGAGTCGCACCACAAGTTCAAGACCAAGTTCAAGCTGCCGTTCGCTTTGCTGAGCGACGAGGATCGCAAGGCCTGCGAGCTGTTCGACGTGATCCGTGAAAAGAGCATGTACGGCAGGAAGTTCATGGGCGTGGAGCGCAGCACTTTTCTCATCGACGCCGACGGACAACTGCGCTGCGAATGGCGCAAGGTCAAGGTCGACGGGCATGCCGCAGAGGTGCTCGAGGCGGCCAAATCACTGTGAAGAGCAGCGCCGCGCGCTCACAGCGCCGCATTTTCGTCCTCGATACCAATGTGCTGATGCACGATCCCGCGGCGATCTTTCGCTTCGAGGAGCACGACATCTACATTCCGATGATCGTGCTCGAGGAGCTCGATGCCGGCAAGAAAGGTCTGTCCGAATCCGCGCGTAACGTGCGCCAGGTGAGCCGGTTTCTCGATGAGCTGATGCACAACGCGACCAAGGAACAGATCGATCACGGGCTGGAGCTGCCGCCGTCCAAGTCGGGCAATCACGGCAAGAAGCCGAGCACCGGTCACCTGTTCTTTCAGACGCGCCAGCTCGCTTCCGGGCTGCCGGACAACCTGCCGGGGCATGGCGCCGACAACCACATCCTCGCGAACACTCTCGCCCTGCAGAAGGAATTTCCCGAAGCGCGCATCACGCTGGTGTCGAAGGACATCAACCTGCGCATCAAGGCCTCGATCATCGGCGTGCACGCCGAGGACTACTACAGCGACAAGACCATCGAGGATGCGGATCTGCTGTTTTCGGGCATGACGGCGCTACCGGAAAATTTCTGGGAGCAGCTCGGGCGCGACATCGAATCCTGGCAGGAGAGCAGTCGGACCTTCTACCGGGTGCGCGGCGCGGCGGTCAAGGACTGGCAGTTCAACCAGTTCGTCTACGAGACCTCTGAAAACGGCATCGAGGCGCTGGTGCGCGAAACCGACGGCGAGGTGGCGGTTCTTGAGCTGACCCGCGATTTTCGCAGCGACAAGAACAATGTCTGGGGCATCACGGCGCGCAACCGTGAGCAGAACTTCGCGCTGAACATGCTCATGGACCCGCAGCTCGACTTCATCACCGTCCTCGGTCCGGCGGGAACCGGCAAGACTCTGCTGACGCTCGCCGCGGGCCTGATGCAGACGCTCGAGACCAACCGCTACACCGAGATCATCATGTCGCGCGTGACGATTCCGCTCGGCGAAGACATCGGCTTTCTGCCCGGCACGGAAGAGGAAAAGATGGAGCCGTGGATGGGCGCGCTGATGGACAATCTCGAAGTGCTCACGCAGAGCCAGGAAGGCGGCAACTGGGGACGAGCGGCAACCAATGATCTGCTGCGCAAGCGCATCAAGATCCGCACCATCAACTTCATGCGCGGCCGTACCTTCCTCAACCGCTTCATCATCATCGACGAGGCGCAGAACCTGACACCGAAACAGATGAAAGCGCTGGTAACTCGCGCCGGCCCGGGAACAAAGTTGGTATGCCTTGGGAACATCGCCCAGATCGACTCTCCGTACCTGACCGAAACCACCTCGGGTCTGACGTTCGTGGTCAATCGCTTTCGCGGCTGGAAGCACTCCGGGCACGTCACGCTAATGCGCGGGGAGCGTTCACGACTCGCAGACTACGCATCGGATATCCTGTAGCTCGACGAGGTCACGGCCAAAGGGGTCTGAACGCCTCGGCCGACCCGCGGTCCAATGGGCGACTTCCCGGAAATACAAGCTCTTATGCGTCGAATCCTGCTGTCCACCGCCGCTGCGCTACTGGTTTGCGGGCCGGCCTGGCCCGCAGCTGAGGACCTGCCGGACATCGGCACGCCCGCCGACACGACCCTGTCGCAGAGTGACGAATATCAGATCGGCCTGATGGTCGTGAAGGGCTTGCGCGATGCCGGCAAGGTTCTCGAAGATCCCGAGAGCACCGAGTACATCCAGTCGATCGGCTCGCGTCTCGCCAGCCATGCGCAGGACGGACATCAGCGTTTCACGTTCTTCGTGGTCAAGGATCCGTCGATCAACGCATTTGCGCTGCCGGGCGGGTTCATCGGTGTGAACGAGGGTCTGATCCTCGCGACCGCCAACGAGAGCGAGCTGGCTGGAGTGCTGGCGCACGAAATCGCCCACGTGACGCAGCGACACGTAGCGCGCAGCATTCAGTCCGCGGGACGCTCGAGCCTGGTATCTGCCGCAGCCATGCTGGCAGCGATCCTCATCGGTGCGACGACTGGCATGCCGGCCGACGTAATGACCGGCGCCATCGCGGTTGCGCAGGGCGCGGCCGCGCAGCAACGTATCAATTTCACGCGCTCCAACGAGTACGAGGCCGACCGTATCGGCATCGGGACGATGGCGGCGAGCGGCTTCGATCCCCAGGCGATGCCCGCTTTCTTCGATACCATGGGACGCCGCGCCGGACTGCAGGGTAGCCAGGTACCGGAGCTGCTGCAGAGCCACCCTGTCACCACCGCGCGTATCGCCGAATCACGCAACCGTGCGCATGGCTACGACATTCCCCTGCCGCCCGATAGCGTCAGCTATGGTCTGAGCCGCGAGCGCTTGCGCCTGCTCAGCCTCAGCAGTGACACCGACGCGCGCGCCTACTACAAGCAGTACCTGGCGACGGAGAAGAACCACACCGACGCGACGCGCTACGGGCAGGCGTTGAGCCTCATGCAGTCAGGTGCCCCCGAGGAAGCAATTCCGATCCTGCAGGGCCTGAGCGAGAAACACACCGATGTGATGCAGTATCGGAGCGCGCTGGGTGAAGCACAGATGGCCATCGGCGAGAAGCAGGAATCGCTCAGTACCTTTGCGCGTGCGCTCGAGCTCTTTCCGCGCAACGTTCCGCTGACGGTGCGCTACGCCGACGCGCTCATGCGCGCCAACCAGCCCAAGCAGGCGCATCAGATCCTGCTCGATCTGTTCAACACCGTGTACCCGACGCCCGAGCAATGCCGCCTGATCGCGATGGCCGCGAACAGTGCGGGCGATGTCGGCGACGCTTATTTCTATATGTCGGAATACCACGTGATGAGCGGTGATCTGATGCTGGCGCTCAACCAGCTCCAGCTCGCGCTCGCCGTGCCGAATCTCTCCGAAGTGCAGCGCGCGCGCTTCCAGGCACGGCTCGATGAGCTGCGCGAGTACTTGCCCAAGGGCAAGGCCCGCGTTGCAGCAGGCCCGCCGGATCAACGCCCAGAGCCTGAGCAACGCCAGCCCCAGCCGCGCTGATAGAATTCGCGCCTCTAAATCTTGGGAGTGATTTGATGGCAGGTCCGATTCACCGGATGCTGAGTGGCGTAGTAGTGCCACTGGCACTGTTGCTCGCCGGCTGCGCGACAACCTCCGCGAGTCGATCGCCGCACGATCCGCTGGAGCCTCTCAACCGCGGCGTGTATCGCTTCAATGACGCACTCGATCGCACTGTGGCGCGTCCGGTAGCCAAGGCATATCACGATCACGTTCCGAATCCGGTGCGCAGCGGCATCAGCAATGCAATCGACAACCTCGCCTATCCCACGACCATCGTGAACGACCTGCTGCAGGCCAAATGGCGCGCGGCGCTCAACGACATCGGACGCTTTTTGCTCAACTCCACCCTGGGACTCGGCGGGCTTTTCGATCCCGCCTCGAAGGAAGGCCTGGATAAGAACGACGAGGACTTCGGTCAGACACTTGGCAAGTGGGGAGTGCCGTCCGGTCCCTATCTGGTACTGCCTTTCTTCGGTCCTTCGAGCCTGCGCGATGCGCCAATGATCTACCCGGAACGCTACACCGATTTGCGCGGCTATCTCGGCGACTGGGAAACGAAGTGGACCCTGATCGGCGTGGGTGCGCTCGATACACGCTCGGAGCTTCTGAGTGTCGACCAGGTACTGCGCAATGCCTACGATCCGTACCTGTTCACGCGCGATGCCTACCTGCAGCGTCGTGAGTACCAGGTTCGCGACGGGGACGTCCCGGAAGAGATGCTGGAAGAACCGCTGGAAGAACCGCTGGAAGAGCCTCCTCCCGAGGACGACGGTTCGTCCGAGGAGATCAAGCCACGTCGGCCGACGGAACCGGCTGGCGAGCAATCACCGACTGCAGAGCCCGAAACTGACGAGCCACCGCCGAACTGAGCGGCCCACGGCGCACGGGTGGCCCGGCATCAGCTATTTTGCGAGCGATTCCGGCTGCGCGGCAAGGCTTTCGGCCGCATGCAGAATCTCATCGACCTCGCTGATCTCAGCAACCGCGCGGATCTGTGATGGGATCTCGAAAAAGCGCATCTCGCGCCTGGCTGACCTGGCCCAGCTCACCCACTCGAGCAACAGCGCGAGACCCGCGCTGTCAGCATTGGACACGCCGGAGAAATCTACCTTGATGACCGCGACGTCATCGAACAGCTGGCGGCCGCGCTCGAGGATGGCGGTGACGGTCTTGAAGCCAAACGCGCCGCGAATGGCGAACCGGCCGCCCCCGAGCGCTTCGAATTCGAATGACTCGGATGCCACGCGGCTCGTTCTCAAGCGGACTTCTGTCTGGGCGGCGGTTTGACGCCTTCGGTCTCCAGACGCTTGATGACGGCATCGAGCCCACTCTGCTCGATCTCGGCGCCATACTGGGTACGGAAGTTCTTCACGTAGCTGATTCCCTCAATCGTTACGTCCCACGCTTTCCAACCCTCGTCGGTCTTGCGCATGCTGTAGTTCACCGGCACGCGCGTGCCATCGCTGCGCTTGACCTCGGTGCGTACAGTCGCGCGGTCGGCTGCGGCATCGCCCTGAAATGGCAATACTCGCATGCGATCCGCGGTGAAATCGGCGAGCGCGGAGCCGTAGTTTTCGAGCAAGGACTTGTAGAACGCATCGATGAAACGCTGCCGCTGATCCTGGCTCGCATCGCGCCAGTGCTTGCCCAAGACCAGTCGCGCTGCATATTGCGTGTCGAAGTGCGGCAGCAGCACCTCATCGACCAGCTTGTTGATCTTGGTCGGATCCTTGCGGTACTCGGCGCGGTGCGCATCGAGATCCTTGAGCATCCTTTGGGCACAGTCCTCGATCAGCTTGCTGGGATCGGAGACATCCGCCCCAGCGGGCTCCGCGGCGTGCGCGCCCGTTCCGACGAGCAACGCCAGTGTCATCGCAGCGATTGAAAATCTTTTCATCATTCGGTCTTGGCCTCCGCGCCTTGGGTACCCTGTTCCTTGTCCTTATCTTTACCAGCCATGCTGAACAGGAACTTACTGATCAGGTTTTCGAGCACGATGGCAGATTGTGTGAAATGGATCTGATCCTTGTCCTTGAAATAAGTTTCGGAGCCACCCGGCCCTATGCCGACGTACTGCCCGCCCAGCAACCCTGCGGTAAAAATGCTCGCGTCGCTGTCATCGGGGATGCGGTTGTAGCGCGACTCGATGCGCAGCGTCGCCGCGGCCTTGTACTCGGTGCTGTCGAACTCGATCTTCTCTACGCGGCCGATCGTGACCCCTGACATCGACACCGGCGCGCCCACCTTCAGGCTCCCGATGTTCTCGAACTTGGCGAGGAGCTGGTAGCTCGAGTCGCCGAAGCGGATTTCCCGATTGGTGATCTGCGTGAGGAGAAAGAACAGTGCCGCAAACCCCAGCAGTGCAAACAGCCCGGTACTCAATTCAATGGCGCGCGTCTGGCGCATGAAGCCTCCTTCCCGCTAAAGCAAAGCCGCCGTCAGCATATAGTCGAGCAGCAGCGTGACGACGGCCGAGATGACCACCGTGCGCGTCGTGGCACGCCCGACACCTTCGGCGGTCGGAATCGCGTTGAAACCCTCGTAGACCGCGATCAGGCTGCACGCCACGCCGAACACGCAGCTCTTGATCACCCCTTCCATCACATCGCGCACTTCTACGCTGGCGCGCATCTGGGACCAGAACTGGCCCGAATCCACGCCCATCATCTGCACACCGACGAGCTGGGCACCGTAGATACCGATGGCACTGAAGATCACCGCCAGGAGCGGCATCGCGATGATGCCGCCGACGAATCGCGGCACGCACACTCGACGTACCGGATCGACGGCCATCATCTGGATCGCCGAAAGCTGGTCGGTGGCTCGCATCAGGCCGATCTCCGATGCCAGCGCCGTTCCCGCACGTCCGGAGAACAGGAGCGCCGTGACCACCGGCCCAAGCTCCTTGAGAAGACCAAGCGCTGCCGCCGTCCCCAGTGATTGCTCGGACCCGAAACGCTGCAGGAGGTCGAAACCCTGCAACCCCAACACCATGCCCACGAACAGGCCGCACAGCATGATGATTACGAGTGACAGCGCACCCGCGTTGTAGATCTGGTGCACGATCAGGCCAAAGCGTCGGAACGATGCCGGCGTGTACGCGAGCAGGCGTCCCAGAAAGAGGACGACGTCGCCGATAGTCACCATCGCGCCGCGGAAGGCTTCCCACAGTTCGCGCAGCAGTCCCATCACGGCTCTTCACGCGCCAGCAGCTGCGTGGCGTAGTCCGGTGCGGGGTAGTGAAACGGCACCGGCCCGTCAGCGAGGCCATCCATGAACTGGCGCACGACCTCGGATTGGCTGCGCTGCAGCTCCTTGGGCGTACCCGAGGCGACCACCTGGCCACCTGAGAGGAGATAGGATGCGTCGGCGACGGACGAGATCTCCTTCACGTCGTGAGAAACCACGATGCTGGTGATTCCCAGCGCATCGTTCATATGCCGGATCAGGCGCAACACGACGCCGAGGGAAATCGGATCGAGGCCCGCGAAAGGCTCATCGTAAATGAGCATCTTCGGGTCCATCACCATCGCACGTGCCAGCGCCACACGGCGGCCCATGCCACCTGACAACTCCGCTGGAATCATTTCGGCGGCACCGCGCAATCCCACGGCATGCAGCTTGGTGAGCACCAACTGCCGGATAAGCCGTTCGGGCAGATCGGTGTGTTCCCGCACCGGAAACGCCACGTTCTCGAACACATTCAGATCGGTAAGCAGAGCGCCATTCTGAAACAACATGCCCATGCGCTGTCGCAGCGCATAAAGCTCGGCGCGATTCAGCCGGCTCGGCTCGGCTCCGTCGACGATGACGGAGCCGCGATCGGGAAAAATCTGGCCAGTGATCAGGCGCAGGAGTGTCGTCTTGCCGGTGCCGCTCGGCCCCATGATGGCCGTAACGCGACCGCGACGGATCGAGATATTGAGGTCGCGGAAAATCTCGCGCTGCGCAACTCCGTACTGCAGATTACGGATTTCGACGATGTTCTCGCCGTCCACGGCAGCGGCGGGCGTGGCAGCCTGCGGGTCCTCAGCCATCCGGATGATTGCGGCTATTCAGGCAGCCGCGCTCTCGAGATTTGCCGAATAGCGTCCGGAGCGCGCCAGTCCATTGAGCTTGGCGCGCTTGAAGAAGGCTTGCTGGCCGGCAGCGAAATTGGCCTGCAGACCGCGCCACGCATCAAGTGCCGGAGCCTGTAGCGCACGCCCATAGCTGAAGGAAACCTCCCAGGGGAGCGGGCCGAGCTGATTGATGAGGCTCAGGTGCTCCGTTGCCTCTTCCGGGCCCTGGCCACCCGACAGGAACGCGATGCCCGGCACGGCACCCGGAACATGGCGCTTCAGGCAGCGCACGCTTGCCTCGGCGACCTCTTCCGCGCCGGCGCGCTTCGAAGCCTTCATGCCCGAAATAACCATGTTGGGCTTGAGGATCATTCCTTCGAGGCGAATGCGATACGCGTAAAGCTGGGCAAATACCGATTGCAGCGTTCGGTCTGTCACTTCCTCGCAGCGCTCGATGCTGTGAGCGCCATCCATCAACACTTCAGGCTCCACGATCGGCACGATATGGGCTTCCTGGCACAGGGCGGCGTAGCGCGCGAGCGCGTTCGCGTTCGCGTCTATGCAGCCTTGAGTCGGTATTCCATCGCTGATGTCGATCACCGCACGCCACTTGGCAAAGCGCGCCCCAAGCTTGTAGTACTCGGCCAGGCGCTCGCGCAGCCCATCGAGCCCCTCGGTAATGGTTTCGCCCGGGAAGCCCGCCAGCGGCTTCGCCCCGGTGTCCACCTTGATGCCGGGGATTACGCCGTTGCGCGTCAGGTAGTCGGCAAAACCGACGCCGTCCCGAGTCTTCTGGCGGATCGTCTCGTCATAGAGGATCACGCCGCTGATGTAGTCCGACGCGCCGGGGGTCGTCAGCAGCAGCTCGCGATAGGTCCGGCGCGTCTCCTCGGTCGACTCGATCTTCATCTTGTCGAAGCGCTTCTTGATGGTCCCGCTCGACTCATCGGCCGCCAGGATGCCCTTGTCTTTGGCCACCATTGCCTGAGCAATGCTGTCCAGCTCGCTTGCCGCCATTACCAGCTCCTCCGTTGGGTTCGGGGTCGGGCCGCAGGGTTCAGCCGCCCTCGAGGGGCGGCAAGGATAGCACCCCCTTCATTCATGAACCATTAGAGGACTAGAATAGTCCTAATTGGTTGGAGGGCCTCAATCGTGTTGCGGATCAGCAAGCTGACGGACTATGCGACCGTCATCCTCGCCGACCTTTCGGCCGACCCGGAAAAGCTGCACACGGCAGCTGAAGTCGCCGCGCGGACCCGGCTGGCTGCACCCACGGTCAGCAAACTGTTGAAGAGTTTGCAGCGTGCGGGGCTCGTCGCCTCCGCGCGCGGCGCTCATGGCGGGTATCACCTGACCCGTCCACCAAGCGCCATCAGTGCAGCGGCCATTATTGATGCCCTCGAGGGGCCGGTCGCCATCACCGAATGCAGCAGCGAGCACAGCCACTGCGGTATCGAGCACATGTGCCGCGTCGGTCATGCCTGGCAACGGGTCAATCGCGCAATCCGTCGCGCCCTGCACGACATCAGTCTCGCGCAGCTCGCCGGCATCGACCCAGGCTCCCTTGCGGTTCCGGACATCAACGCGGAGCTGCGCGGTCCGGGTCGAACACCGAATCGCGTGTAAGAGGTAGACGTGTCTACGCAGCCCAAAGATCTTGAAGCGCTGGTCGGGCAGAAGTACCGCCACGGATTCGTCACGGACATCGAGTCCGATACGTTCCCGCCTGGACTCAACGAGGATGTCATTCGCGCGATTTCCCTCAAGAAGCGCGAGCCCGCGTTCATGCTCGAATGGCGCCTGAAGGCTTACCGTCATTGGCTCACCATGCAGGAGCCACGCTGGGCGCGCGTGCACTACAACCCGATCGACTATCAGGCGATTTCCTATTACTCGGCTCCCAAGCCAAAGGCGAATGCACCCAAGAGCCTCGATGAGGTCGATCCGAAGCTGCTCGAGACCTACGCGAAGCTCGGTATCCCGCTTCACGAGCGTGCCAAGCTCGCGGGCGTCGCAGTGGATGCGGTCTTCGACAGCGTCTCGGTCGCCACCACGTTCAAAGAGCGCCTCAAGCAGGCTGGGGTGATTTTCAGCCCGATCTCGGAGGCAATCCAGGAGCATCCCGAGCTGGTCGAGAAGTATCTCGGCTCAGTCGTACCGCACACCGACAATTTCTTCGCCAGTCTCAACTCTGCCGTGTTCACCGACGGCTCATTCGTGTACGTGCCGAAGGGCGTGCGCTGCCCAATGGAGCTCTCGACCTATTTCCGGATCAACGCCGCGAATACCGGCCAGTTCGAACGCACGCTGATCATCGCCGATGCGGGCAGCTACGTGAGTTACCTGGAGGGCTGTACGGCACCGATGCGCGATGAGAACCAGCTGCACGCTGCAGTAGTCGAGCTGGTGGCGCTCGACGATGCGCAGATCAAATACGCCACGGTGCAGAACTGGTATCCGGGCGATGAGCAAGGACGCGGCGGCATCTACAACTTCGTCACCAAGCGCGGCGATTGTCGCGGGCGCAACTCACGCATTTCCTGGACGCAGGTCGAGACGGGCTCGGCGATCACCTGGAAGTACCCGAGCTGCGTGCTGCGCGGTGAGAATTCGATCGGCGAGTTCTACTCGGTGGCGGTTGCCAACAACTACCAGCAGGCCGACACCGGCACCAAGATGATTCACATTGGCGCCAACACGCGCAGCACGATCGTTTCCAAGGGCATCTCGGCAGGACACGGCCAGAACACCTATCGCGGCCTGGTGAAAATCCTGCCGACCGCCACAGGTGCACGAAATTTCACCCAGTGCGATTCACTGTTGATGGGCGATCAGTGTGGCGCGCACACCTTCCCTTACGTAGAGGTGCGCAACCTCACCGCCATCGCAGAGCACGAGGCGACCACCTCGCGCATCGGCGATGACCAGTTGTTCTATTGCCAGCAGCGCGGCCTGAGTGAGGAGGACGCGGTGAACGTGATCGTGAGCGGCTTTTGCAAGAACGTATTCAAGGAACTGCCGATGGAATTTGCCGTGGAAGCACAGAACCTCCTGAGCGTGAGTCTGGAAGGCGCGGTCGGCTGAGGAACCGAAATGACTCAACCCCTGCTCAAGATCACCGATCTGGCCGTTGCGGCGGCCGGCAAGACCATTCTCAACGGTGTCGACCTCGAGTTGCCGGCGGGTGAGGTGCACGCGCTCATGGGCCCCAATGGCTCGGGCAAGAGCACGCTGGCACAAGTGCTCGCGGGGCGAAGCGACTACACCATCCTGCGTGGCGAAGTCACATTCATGGGCCGGGACCTGCTGTCGATGCCCGCCGAGGAGCGCGCGCGCGCGGGTGTGTTTCTTGGCTTCCAATACCCGGTCGAAATCCCCGGCGTCAACAATGTGTACCTGCTCAAGGCGGCGCTCAACGCGCAGCGCCGGGCGCGCGGCCTGCCCGAGGTCGATGCTTTCGATTTTCTCGCCGTGGTGCGCGAGAAGATGAAGCAGATGCGCATGAATGAAGCGTTCCTGAACCGGGGCGTGAATGAAGGGTTCTCCGGCGGTGAGAAAAAGCGTAACGAGATCCTGCAGCTTCTCGTGCTCGAGCCGACTCTCGCGATTCTCGATGAGACGGATTCGGGGCTCGACATTGACTCTCTCAAGGTGGTCGCCGAAGGGATCGAAACGCTGCGCCGTGCGGATCGCTCGATCCTTCTCGTCACCCACTACCAGCGGCTGCTGAGTCACGTGACACCGGATCGCGTGCACGTACTCACAGACGGTCGCATCGTTCTGAGTGGCGACCGCACACTCGCGCTCGAGCTCGAGCAACGGGGCTACGACTGGGTGAAAGCCAAGGCGAAGGTGGCATGAGCACCGCTCCAGCAATCGACGGCCTGCAGTCGTACGTCGCACAGCATCAGCGCATAGCGGCGCGTCTGCCTGGCGGTGAGACTTGGAATGCCTTGCGGGGCGAGGCGCTCGATCGCCTGCTGCAGCTCGGCTGGCCAACGGCACGCGATGAGAGCTGGAAGTACGTGCCGCTGCGACTGCTGGAAAAGCGGGTTTTCGAGGCGCCGACGCTCGAGCCCGTACCAGTCGATGCCACCGCCCTCGCCGCCCGCACGCTGAAGCTCATGCCGGTCACGCGGCTCGTATTCGTCAACGGCATTCTCATTCCAGCACTGTCCAGCCCACTCGAGCCCCGGGACGGCATCACGATTGCTTCGCTTGCTGCTGAAATCGAGCGCAATCCGGAGCAAGCGAGCCTGCGCATACGGATGCCGGGTGATGACGCGGACGATCGGCTGGCGCTCCTCAATCTGGCATTCCTCGCCGATGGGGTTGACCTGCGCATCAGAGCGGGCGCTTCACCCGCACCGCTATACCTGCAATTCGTGTCGTGCGGCGAGCATCGTGCCAGCCATCCACGCGTTCTGATCGACATGGAAGCGGGTGCCCGCGCCAGCATCATCGAGCACTTCGTCACGCTCGGAGATGCCGAAGCCTTTGCGAACAGCGTCACCGATATCAGGCTGGGCAGCAACGCACAGCTCGAGCACCTGATCGTCGCCGAGCCCAACGCGCACAGCTTCGTGCTGAGCGGCCTAGTCGCCGAACTGGCGGCAGACAGCCGGCTTCTCGCGCATCGGGTGCTGCTCAGCGGCCTCCTCAGCCGCTTCAGCCTGCGCGCCTATCTCGATGGCCGTGGCGCCGCCATCGATACGAATGCGCTGCTTCTCGCCGACGGGCGCGAGCACCTCGAGGCGCACAGCGTGATCCGGCACCGCGCCACCGACACGCGCAGCGCCGAGCGCTTCCGCGGTGTGGCGGGCGATCGTGCACGTGGGGTCTTCAACGGGCGCATCGTCGTCGAACCGGGCGCGGCGCGCAGCGAGTCACAACAATCGAGCCGCAGCATCCTGCTATCCGAGAAAGCAGAGATCGACTCGCGCCCGCAGCTCGAAATCCTTCACAACGATGTCAAGTGCAGCCACGGCGCTACCACCGGACAGCTCGACCCCAGCGTACTTTTCTATCTGTTGTCGCGAGGCATCGATCCACAAACGGCCCGTGCCCTGCTGATCTACGCATTCCTGGATGACGTGCTGGCGAAGTTAGAGCTGCCGGAATTGCGTCAGCAGCTCGAACGACGCATCTCAAACGCGCTGCCCGATCAGCAGCGCATCGAGGAATTCCTGTGAGCACAGTCGTAAAGCGCACACGCAGCACCACGGACTCCAGACCGTTCGACGTTGAGCGCGTGCGGCGTGATTTTCCGATCCTGAGCCGTGAGGTGGCCGGTCATCCGCTCGCCTACCTCGACAATGCCGCTTCCGCACAGCGGCCACAGAGCGTCATCGATGCGGAAGCCCACTACTACTCCGAGATTCATGCCAATGTGCACCGCGGCGTGCACACCCTGAGCCAGCTCGCGACCGAGGCGTACGAAGGCGCGCGCGAGAAGGTGCGCAACTTCATCAATGCCGGCTCGGTACGAGAGATCGTGTTCGTGCGGGGCACGACCGAAGCCATCAATCTGGTGGCACAGAGTTTCCTGCGGCCTGGCATCAAGGCCGACGACGAGATCCTCATCACCTGGCTTGAGCACCACGCCAACATCGTGCCGTGGCAGTTGCTCGCCGGCCAGACAGGTGCGCGCTTGCGGGTCGCGCCCATCAATGCAGCCGGTGAAGTAGATATTGCCGCGTTGGAGTCGATGCTATCGGCGCGCACGCGTCTCGTTGCCGTTGCGCATGTGTCCAATGCACTCGGCACCATCATTCCGGTAAATCGCATCATCGCTGCCGCGCACGCCCGGTCGATTCCGGTGCTGCTCGATGGCGCACAAGCCGTCCCGCACCTGAGCGTCGACGTGCGTGAGCTCGATTGTGATTTTTATGCCTTCTCCGGCCATAAGATGTTCGCACCCACCGGCATTGGCGTGCTGTACGGGCGCGAGCGCTTGCTCGAGGCGATGCCGCCGTGGCAAGGCGGTGGTGACATGATTCTCAAGGTCAGCTTCGAGGGCACGACCTTCAACGAGCTGCCCTACAAGTTCGAGGCCGGCACGCCGAATATCGCCGGCACAGTCGGAATGGGCGCCGCCATTGATTATCTGGAGAGCATCGGCATGGAACGCATCGGTGCGTACGAGCACGACCTGCTCGGGTACGCGACTGATGCACTCAAGTCAGTTGCAGGGTTGCGCCTCATCGGCACGGCGGCCGAGAAAGCCTCGGTGCTCTCATTCGTACTCGATGGCATTCACGCGCACGACATCGGCACGATCCTCGACAGCGAAGGCATCGCGATTCGTACTGGTCATCATTGCGCCATGCCGGTCATGGACTTCTTCGGCGTGCCCGCGACGGCGCGCGCCTCGCTCGCGTTCTACAACACGCGCGATGAGATCGACCGGTTGGTTGCCGCGCTCGCCAAGGCGCGCGAGGTATTCGGCTGATGGACCTCAAGGACCTGTATCGCGACGTGATCATCGATCACAACCGTCAGCCGCGAAACTTCGGCCGCCTCGATCCGGCCGACGCACACGCGGAAGGCTTCAATCCCCTGTGCGGAGATCGGCTCGAGCTCTATGTCGCGCTCGAAGGGGAGCGCCTCAAGGATCTGAAATTCGAGGGTAAAGGTTGTGCTATTTCAGTAGCTTCCGCATCACTTATGACAGAAACTCTAAAGGGCAAAACGCGCGCGGAAGCGCAACGCTATTTCGACGAAATGCATGCCCTCCTCACCCAGGCTGGCCACGTGCCGACGCTCGAGCTCGGTAAGCTCGCCGCGCTGTCCGGCGTGCGCGAATTCCCGGTGCGTGTGAAATGCGCGAGCCTATGCTGGCACACGCTCAACGCGGCGCTCGCACGCCAGAGTAAGCCCGTTTCAACCGAGTGATCATGCGCGCTTACGAGAACGAGCCGGTGGTGATAGAGCGCGACGTCCGCGCGGTGGTGATTCCTGCGGGCATCAACGTCACCTTGCGTCCCGGGCAGGCGGGCTATATCACGCAGGCGCTCGGTGGCAGTTTCACTGTGTACATCGATGGGAACTTGTTCCGGATCGCGGGCGAGGATGCCGATGCGATCGGCAAGGAGCCCAGCAAGCCGATCGAATTGCCGCCGAACGCGACCGAGGAAGATATCCGCACACTGGTATGGAACCAGATGCGGACCTGCTATGACCCGGAGATTCCCATCAACATCGTCGATCTCGGCCTCGTGTACGAGTGCGAGGTCCAGCACAACGACGACGACACGCGCAATGTCAGCGTGAAGATGACACTGACCGCCCCAGGCTGCGGCATGGGCGACATCCTGGTGCAGGACGTGAAGGAAAAGATCGAGATGATCCCCACCGTGCGTGAAGCGAAGGTCGAGCTGGTCTTCGATCCACCCTGGAATCAGTCCATGATGTCGGACGCAGCGCGCCTGCAGACGGGGATGATGTAGGCACCACATTCCATGACCAGCCGCTGGATCGACGTTGCACCCGCCGATGCCGTACTTCCCGGCGAGCATCGCGTCTTCGACATCGATGACACGCCGGTTGCAGTGTTCAACATCGATGGCGAACTGTTCGCGATCCACGACATCTGCACGCACGATGGCGAGACGCTGACCGGCGGCCCGGTCGAGGGCACGGAGATCGTTTGTCCGCGGCATGGCGCGCGCTTTTCGCTGCGCACGGGCGAAGTGCTGGCACCGCCCGCGTATGAGTCGGTGCGCACCTACGGCGTACGCATAGCGGACGGGCGCCTGTGGCTTGAGGCCGAACCATGAAGCACCTGACGCTGGTGCGGCACGCGAAGTCCGACTGGAAGAACGCCGCGCTCAAGGACTTCGACCGCCCGCTCAGTCGTCGCGGCCTGAGGGAAGCGCCCGGGATGGCGCAGCGACTCGCTGAGCAGCACGTGCATGTCGACCTGCTGATTACCAGTCCGGCACTGCGCGCGCTCGAAACTGCGCGTTTTTTCGCCAAGTCACTCGAGTATCCTCTGCGGCTGCTCAAGTCAGAAGACCGCCTGTACCTTGCGCGTCCCGCCGATATTCTGGAGGTGGTGCGCGGCGTCGGGACACGGGTGCGGCACCTGATGATTTTTGGCCACAACCCGGGCCTGAGCGAGTTCGCGCAACAACTCACCGATGACTCCACGCTCGGCGAGCTGCCAACCTGTGCTGTGTACTCGGTGGAATTCGAAATCGACAAGTGGTCGGAGGCGCGTTTCGGCGCCGCGCGCAACGCCTCTCTGAGTCAACCGCGCAACTTTCTCGATCTGTTGTCCTAGCGTGGAGCGCCGGCAGCATCCAGCCAGCGCTGCAGTAGTGCCAGGTCGAGCCAGCGATTGAACTTGCGGCCCACTTCTCGAAGCAGTGCGACCTGTTCGAAACCGAGCGCCTCGTGAAAGCGGATTGACGCGGTGTTGGCTGCATCGACGCCGGCGATCATCACGTGCTTGCCAAGCGCGCTGGCGCGCGGAAACAGCGCCCGCACCAGCTCACTTCCAATCCCCCGCCCGCGACAGTCCTCGCGCACGTGCACGCTATGCTCGACGGTATATCTGTATCCGGGCCAGGGACGAAAGTCGCCAAAGGTGGCGAAACCCATGACGCCGGTCGCATCGCGCGCCACGAGCACCGGGTAGCCGTGCACCACGCGCCCGCTCCACCACTCGAAGCGGTTTTCGAGTGTCACCGGTTCGTTCGAATAGACCGCGGTGGTACGCGCGATGACCTCGTTGTAGATCGCGAGTATTCCCGCCAGATCAGTTTCGGTCGCATCGGCGATCAGCATTCCGGCACGTTCACCGCGAGCCCGCCCTGCGATGTTTCCTTGTAGATCGATGACATGTCGCGCCCCGTCTGCCGCATCGTCGCGATCACCTGGTCCAGTGTGACTTTGTGAGTGCCGTCGCCACGGATTGCGAGTCGAGCTGCGTTGATTGCCTTGACGGCTCCCATCGCGTTGCGCTCGATGCACGGGATCTGCACCAGACCGGCGATCGGATCACACGTGAGGCCGAGATTGTGCTCCATGCCGATCTCGGCGGCGTTCTCGACCTGCTCGTTCGTTCCGTGCAGCGCCGCGACCAACCCCGCCGCCGCCATCGAGCAAGCCACTCCGACCTCGCCCTGGCAGCCCATCTCGGCGCCTGACAGCGACGCATTCTGCTTGTACAGCATCGCGATCGCGCCGGCCGTGAGCAGGAAGCAGATCACGCCGTCCTCGTCCGCACCGGCTTCAAACCGACAGTAGTAGTGCAGCACCGCCGGTACGATCCCGGCCGCGCCATTCGTAGGCGCAGTGACCACGCGACCGCCGGCCGCGTTTTCTTCATTCACCGCGAGCGCGAAGGCGTTGACCCAGTCCATTACATCGAGCCCGCCGCGCGCACCCTCGCTGGTCAGCGTGCGATACAGCCGCGGTGCGCGTCGACGAACCTTGAGCACGCCCGGCAGCAGCCCCTGTGCGTTGAATCCACGCTCGACGCAGTCCTGCATCACGCGCCAGATGCGCAGCAGGCCGGTGCGAATCTCCGCATCGCTCCGCCACGCGCGCTCGTTGGCCAGCATGATTTCGAAGATTTCTAGCCCGCGCTCGCGTGCGATCCGCAACAGTTCTGCGCCGCTGCCAAAGGCATGCGGCACGGCGGAGCCAGGCTCAGCGGTCGGCGTGGCGGCTTCGCCGCCGCGGACGATGAAGCCGCCGCCTATCGAGTAGAACTCTTCCTGTTGCAGAACCCTTCCGGAGGCATCGAGAGCAGTGAAGCGCATGCCATTCGAATGGCCCGGCAACACCTGGTTGCGCAGATACAGCAGGTCGAGAGGCTCATCGAAGCTGATCTCGTGTTGACCGAGGACATTCAGCCGGCCCGTGGAGCGTATTCGCTGCATCGACGCCTCGACGTGGTCCGGATCCACTTCATCGGGACGATTGCCCTCGAGCCCCGTCAACAAGGCGCGATCGGTGCCGTGACCATGGCCCGTCAGGGCAAGCGAGCCATATAGCTGGATCGCGATCTTGGCGGTGGACGCCAGCAGGCCGCGCTTTGCCAGGTCGTGCGCAAACTCGCGCGCCGCATTCATCGGACCGACCGTGTGCGAGCTCGATGGCCCGATCCCGATCTTGAAGATGTCAAAGACGCTGAGCACCGATTCGTCGCCTCAGGTCCGCGATACGAGAACTCTGGGCCGTCGGATCATGATTCATCGCCGGCGAGCGAGAGGAGCGTCGCGTTGCCGCCCACCGCAGCGATGTTGTTGGTGACCGTCTGCTCGTTGGCGAATCGATGCAGGTAATAGGGTCCGCCTGCCTTCGGACCTGTGCCCGACAAGCCGCGACCGCCGAAAGGCTGTACACCAACGACGGCGCCGATCATGTTGCGATTTATGTAGACATTGCCGACACGTAGTCGCGTCGCGAGGTCACGTGCCACGGAATCGATGCGGGTGTGGATGCCAAGCGTCAGCCCGAACTGGGTGGCGTTGATGGCCTCTACGACTCGATCCAGCGCGCGTGCCGAATAACGGATCACGTGCAGGATCGGTCCGAATACTTCGCCCTTCAGACGCTCGAGGCTGTCGATCTCGACGGCCAGCGGTGCGACGAAAGTCCCCTGAGCATGCCAGGAGTCGCGCCGACAGCGATGCGCCCAGCGCGCCTCCTTCACGATGGATTCGGCGTGCGCCTCGAGCATCGTGCGCGCGCCCTCGTCGATGACGGGTCCGACGTCCGTTGCCAGCAGTGCGGGGTCGCCGAGCACCATTTCGTCCATGTAGCCCGCCAGCAGTTGCAACACGCGATCCGCGATTTCCTCCTGCAGGAACAGGACGCGCAACGCCGAGCAACGCTGTCCTGCGCTGTTGAAGGCTGAAAGCACCACGTCGGCGATAACCTGCTCGGGTAGGGCTGAGCTGTCGACCAGCATCGCGTTTTGGCCGCCGGTCTCGGCAATCAGCGTAGCAATCGGACCAGAGCGCGCAGCAAGGCCCCGCTGGATGATGCGTGCGGTCTCGGTGGAACCCGTGAATACGAATCCGGCCACTCGTGGATCGGCGACCATTCGGCCGCCAAGCCGCGAGCCCTTGCCAGGAAGAAAATGCAGCACCTCGGGCGGCACGCCGGCCTCGTGCAGCAAGGAAACCGCACGATGCGCGATCAGGGGCGTCGGCTCAGCGGGCTTGGCGAGCGCTGCGTTCCCCGCGGCGAGCGCCGCCGAGACCTGGCCTGTGAAGATCGCGAGCGGAAAGTTCCAGGGACTGATGCAGGCGAAGACGCCGCGGCCCTCGAGCCGCAGCTCATTGCTCTCCCCGGTCGGCCCGGGAAGTCTCAACGGCGTGCCAAAGTCCGCACGGGCGCGCTCGGCGTAGTAGCGCAGATAATCAACCGCCTCGCGCAGTTCGGCCACGCTGTCGGGCACCGATTTGCCGGCCTCGCGGATCGCCAGCGCGATGAGATCGCCGCGGTTCACTTCGAAGAGGTGCGCAGCCTTCTCCAGGATCTTGGCCCGATCATCCGCCGGCAGCGCATTCCATTCGGGCTGGGCCGCGACTGCCGCTGTAATCGCAGCGTCGACGGCGGCCTCGTCTGCAGCGACGACACCGCCTACCACATCCGAGCGATTGGCAGGATTCGTGATCGGGTTCTGCGGACCATCGAGATCGCGGCCCGCGACCGAGGGCCGGCCGGTCCAGTACGTGCCAAGCCCCGACGCGCATTCGCGCGCAAGCTGCGTGAGCTCTCTGCTATCCGTGAGATTGAGCCCGGCGGAGTTGATGCGCGCCGGCGCAAACAGGTCACGCGGCAGAGCAATGCGTGGGTGCGCAGGGAATTTCAGCCCTTCGACGTGTGCTATCGGGTCGGCAGCAATCTGTATCGCCGGCAGCCGATCGTCGACGATGCGATTTACGAAAGAAGTATTGGCCCCATTCTCCAGCAGCCGACGCACGAGATAGGGCAAGAGGTCCGCGTGCGCTCCGACCGGTGCATAAACTCGGCACGGAATATTCAGTTTGTCGACACCGACGATCTCGGCATAGAGCTCCTCGCCCATGCCGTGCAGGCGCTGAAACTCGAATGAGCGATTCGTGACCTGCGCCATCCGGATGACACTCGCCACCGTGTGGGCGTTGTGTGTCGCAAATTGCGGATAGACGAATTCGCCGCCTTCGAGCAGCAGCCGCACACAGGCGAGATAGGACACGTCGGTATTGATCTTGCGCGTGAATACCGGATAGCCCGACAGACCCCGCTCCTGCGCGCGCTTGATTTCGCTATCCCAGTACGCGCCCTTGACGAGCCGGATGTTGAGTCGGCGTCGCGTGACCCGCGCCCTGCTGATCAGCCAGCGCAGCACGTCCGGCGCGCGCTTTTGATAGGCCTGCACTGCGACACCGAAGCCGCCCCAACCCGCGGAGACCGATGCCTGCAACACCCGCTCGATCAGTTCGAGCGACAGTTCGAGACGCTCTGACTCTTCAGCATCGATGGTCAGCGCGATTCGCGCGCTGCGCGCTTCGACCACGAGTTGCAGCAGCCGCGGTCCGAGCTCCGCGAGCACACGCTCGCGTTGTGCGTACTCGTAGCGAGGGAAAAGCGCAGACAGCTTGACCGAGATGCTGGGTGCCTCCTCGTCTGACATCGAAGCGTCCCGATGCGCGCCAGCGGTAGCAATGGCCTGCGAATAGGCCGCGCTGTACCGTACTGCATCCTCGGCCGTCATCGCAGCCTCTCCGAGCATGTCGAAGGAATAGCGATACAGGCGGTTGTCCCCTTCGCGCGCTCGCTCGAGCGCTTCCTGCATGGTGCGGCCCATGACGAACTGGTGCCCCATGATGCGCATGGCCTGCTTGAGAGCGGCCCGAACCACGGGCTCGCCGAGGCGCGTCGCCATCCGCGCGATCACCGCAGCAGGGTTCGCCAGCTCATCCGCTTCCGGACGGAACAGGCGCCCGGTCAACATCAGCCCCCAGGTCGAGGCATTCACGAACAGTGAATCGCTGTCACCGAGATGCTCCGACCAGTTACCCGCAGCGATTTTGTCGGCGATGAGACGGTCGGCCGTTTCTGCGTCCGGTATGCGCAGCAGCGCTTCCGCCAGGCACATCAGGATTACGCCCTCGCGCGAGGCGAGGTCGTACTGCTTGAGGAAGGCATCGAGCCCGCCCTTGCGCGTGCGATTGCGACGCACGGCATCGATGAGCTCGATCGCGAGCTCCTGCACCTGTGCCCGCGCTTCCGGATCGAGCTTGGCGAGCGGCAACAGGCCGGCGATGCATTCGCGCTCCTCGGCGAGGTACAGGCCGTTGATCGCCGTCCCAACCGGTGAATCGAGCGCCACGCCGGCCGGTCGTACGAAGGCCGGCGACGCCTGAGCGGGATTGGCCGACATTACAGGAGTCCTGAGGGTACAAGTGCGAGGGTGCGCATTGTACCAACACGGCAGGGAGCGTGGATTTCAGCCGCTCCGCCGGAAGCGCTTGACGTAGTCGGACAGGATGCGCTCATGGTCGAACGCAAGCGGCGGTGGATGGCTCGGATCGACCAGCGCGAAGGAGCGCGCATCATCGCCCGCCGCTGGTTCCCCGCGCGCAGTTGCGACAAAGACGATGCCGATGCTGTGGCCGCGAGGATCACGCCCCGGATCGGAATAGACTCCGAGCAGCGCCCCGAGCTCGATGTCGAGGCCGGTTTCCTCACGCGCCTCGCGTATCGTCGCCTGCTCGACCGTTTCGCCGATGTCGACGAAACCGCCCGGCAACGCCCACCCTAGCGGTGCGTTACGGCGCTCGATCAGTACGATCGGGCGAGCGGGCTGGTCCAGGAGCTCGATGATGGCGTCGACAGCCACTGGTGGCGTCAAAGGTCGCATGCGCGACTCTTAACAGGAAAACCGCGCCTCGGCTATCCGACCCTGTCAACCGGCGCGATCAGGGTGCGTTCATGACCAGAGGGCGATACTCAATGCCTTGAGGCCGGACGCGGCACCCAGGACCATTACCCGCGCATGATCAACAAAGACACGGTTGTCGCTGCCAACCGCTTCGGGCTCGGCGCCCGACCCGGCGAGCTCGAGCACATCGGTGAGGACCCGCGCGGCTGGCTGAAATCACAGATCGATCAGACCCCGCAAATGCCCGCTGAGCTGGCAACACTCAAGCCGAGTGACGCTGTCCTGCGCGCGTTCTTTGCGGCCCGCGAAGCGCGCAAAGACAAGCGTGGTGCGGCCGCCAGCGGCGATCCAATCCAGAACGTCGGCGGACTGATCCGCGACGCCCTCCTGCCCCACTATCTCGCACAGGCGGAGGCGCGTGTGCGCGTTGCCGCGCGTACCGAGGCTCCATTTCACGAGCGCCTGGTGCAGTTCTGGAGCAACCACTTCGCCGTCTCGATCGACAAGCCGGTCTGCCTCGGCATCGCGGGCGCACTCGAGAACGAGGCAATTCGCCCGCACGTCACCGGGCATTTCAGTGAACTGTTGCGTGCCATCGAGCAGCATCCCGCAATGATCGCCTATCTCGACAACCAAGGCTCCGCAGGACCGGATTCGGAGATTGCGCGCCTGGGCCAGCGGCGTGGCAATGCGCAGCGCAAGGTCGGCATCAACGAGAACCTGGCGCGTGAGATCCTGGAGCTGCACACGCTCGGTGTCGATGGCGGCTATTCGCAGGCCGACGTCATAAACTTCGCCAAAGTTCTGACGGGATGGTCGATCGGCGGTGGCGAGGGGCGCCTCGCGGGCGGAACGGCGGGTCGTTACTTTTTCCGCGAGAACCTGCATCAGCCCGGATCGCAAACCCTGCTGGGCAGGAGTTACACGCAGTCCGGCGAGGCGCAGGGTCTTGCAGTTCTGGCGGATCTCAGTCGCCATCCCTCGACGGCGCGCCATCTCGCCACCAAGCTCGCGCGCCACTTCATCGCCGATGATCCGCCGGCGGAGAGCATCGCAAGAATTACCACGGCATTTCGCAGCAGTGAAGGACACCTGCCGGCCACCTACCGTGCGCTCATCGACTCGAAGGAAGCGTGGAATCCGCAGCCCGCGAAGTTCAAAACTCCGCAGGACTTTATCTACTCGTCGTATCGCGCATTCGACATCGCACCCGCCGAGCAGCGGGCGCTCCTGGCACCGTTCGAGCTTCTCGGCCAGCGCATCTACTCACCGGGGTCCCCGGCCGGATGGCCCGATACATCGAGCGATTGGGACGGCGCCGATGCGCTGATGAAGCGTATCGAGTGGTCGGTCGCGGCCGGCGATCGTCTTGCGCCGATCCGCGTGCCACTCACGACGGCCGGCCAGGCGCTCGGCCCCTTGCTTTCGGAACACACGCAAGACGCGCTGCATCGCGCGGCCAGCACTTCGCAGGCGCTTTCGCTGTTCCTTCTCTCTCCTGAGTTTCAGCGCCGCTGAGGAGCCTGCCGTGATTTCACGCCGCACTTTCATGAATCGGGCCGTCGCCTGCAGCGTGCTCACGCAGGTCCCGGCCCTCAGCTTTGCAGCGGTCGATGGTGAATCGCGCCTGGTGTTGGTGATCCTGCGCGGCGCGCTCGACGGTCTGACCGCGGTTCCACCGTACGGTGATCAGGACTACGCAGGCGCACGACGCGAGCTTGCCATCACCGCACCCGGCACGAGCGGCGGCGCACTCGAACTCGATAGCACGTTCGGCCTGCATCCCTCGCTCAAACAGTTGCATCAGCGCTTTCAGCGCCGCGAGCTCGCAGTGATCCACGCGGTCGCTACGCCGTACCGCGAGCGGTCCCACTTCGATGGCCAGAACGTGTTGGAGAATGGCACACCGGAGCCTTCCGGCGGCACCAGTGGGTGGCTGAATCGCGCGATTGCTGCGATGCCTTCCTCGGCCAGCCGCGCACAGCACGAACTCGGGCTGGCGCTGGGGCAGAACGTGCCGCTGGTGCTTCGGGGCGATCAACGGGTCACGTCCTGGGCACCTTCCCTTCTGCCCGAAGTCGAGCCGGATACGCTTGCGCGCCTGGCGGATCTTTATGTCGCGGATCCAGTGCTGGCCATGCGACTCAACGAAGCGACCACAATCGATGCGCTCGCCGACGAACAGATGGGAACCGATCGCGCAGCGGCCCGGGCAAGCCGACCTGGTGTCGGCAATATCGCCCGGCTCAAGCTCATGGCGAGTACCGCTGGCAAGTTACTGGTCGCTGCGGACGGTCCTCGCATCGCAGTCTTCGATGCGACCGGTTGGGATACGCATGCGCAGGAAGGCGCCGCATCAGGTCAACTTGCACAGCGTCTCGAGGGGCTTGACGCGGTGCTGGACACTCTGGTCACGGCGTTGCAACCCGTGTGGAAGTCCAGCGTCGTCATGGTTGTTACGGAGTTCGGCCGCACGGTCGCGTTGAATGGCACGCGCGGCACCGATCATGGCACCGGAACATGTGCGTTCGTGCTGGGTGGCGCGGTCAATGGCGGGCGCGTGGTTGCGGATTGGCCGGGGCTCAAGGCTCGCGCCCTCTACGAAGGCCGCGACTTGAAGCCGACGACGGATCTGCGTTCAGTGTTCAAGGGGGTCCTGCAGCAACACTACGGCATCAGTCCGCGCACGCTGGACGATGCGGTCTTTCCATCGAGCTCCGGCGCTGGTCCGCTTGCGGACCTGCTGCACGCCTGAGAGCGCTGAACTTCGCTCGCGGGGACGGCTCAGTATACTGAGCACCATGGGAGCAGAGCGCGCCACTCTCACCGCGATCTTCGATACCACCACGGCTGGCTTTGTCGGTGATGTGCTCGAACGCTCGAAAAGCGCGACGGTGGCGGTCGACTTCTGGGCCCCCTGGTGCGCTCCGTGTCGCACGCTCAGCCCGATCCTCGAGGAGCTGGTGCGCCAATATGCGGGCCGGTTGCTGCTGGCACGCGTCAACACTGATGAGGAACCAGCACTGGCGGCGCAGTTCGCGATCCGTAGCATTCCGGATGTGCGCATTTTCCGCGATGGCCGCCTGGTCGATGGCTTCGTCGGCGTGCAACCGATTGCACGGTTGAAGCCGCTCTTCGACAAACATGTGGCACGCCTATCGGAGGGCGGACGCGAGCAGGCACGAGCCCTGCTACTCAACGGCGACTTGCCCGGCGCCATCGCGATGCTGCGCAAGCTTATCGAGGCCGACCCCGAAAACCACGCCGCGCGTATCGATCTGGCCGATGCCCTCACGCGTACCGGGGCGGTGGACGAAGCCCAAACCCTCCTCGATGCACTGCCGCCGAACGTCGCCTCCGGCAAGGAAGCGGATGCGGTGCGGGCGCGCATCCACTTCATGCGCCACGCGGCCAAGGCCGAAGAGGTGCCTGCACTACAGCACAAGGTGACGGCAGCGACCGCAGATCTGCAGGACCTGCATCGGCTGGCGGCGTTCGAGATCCTGTTCGGCGATCCATCGCCGGCACTGGAGTTGCTGCTGACGATCATGCGCCGTGACCGCAAGTTCAACGATGATCTCGGCCGCCGCAGCCTGGTGCAGGCTTTTCAGCTCCTTGGCGATACCGACGAGCGTGTCGCCCAGTACCGCAAACGCATGACCGCGCTGCTCTATTGAGCAGCTTGTTCGCGCAGCCGAACTGCGAGCTCCCCGCCGAGGTAGCGTTCGATCCAGCGCCGCGCGCCGTAGATCAAGGGCGTCAACAGGATCGCGAGCGTCAGCTTGTAGGTGTAGTTGAGAGTTCCGACCGCGAGAAATCGTTCGGTCGACCAGTGCTGCGGCCCGAGCACGAAAGCGATGTAGAGCACCACGAAGCTGTCCACGAGCTGCGAGATCGCGGTCGAACCAGTGGAGCGCAGCCAGACGAAACGCTCGCCGGTAATTCGGCGGATGCGGTGGAAGATCCAGACATCGATGAGTTGACCGATCAGAAAGGCGATCACCGAGCCTGCAATGGTCCACATTCCCTGCCCGAAAACTGCGACGAACGCAGCCTGCATGTCGGGAACGCCGCGCTCGCGGTTCACGCTAATCCACCAGTCGGCCGGAGCGAGGTGGATGGCTGCATACGCGGCCAGGAACGCATAGACAATGAGCGCCACTGCCAGCCAGGAAATGAAACGCACGCCGCGAACGCCGAAGTACTCGTTGATGACGTCCGTCATCACGAACACGATCGGCCAGACGAGGACGCCGGCCGTGAAGCTGAGCGAGCCAGTTTGACCGAACAGGTTCCAGTCGAACGGCTGCAGCCCGAGCGTCGCCTCCAGCGCGAAGATCTTGACGCCCACGAACTCGCCGATCAGCGCGTTGGCGACAAAAAAACCGCTCAGCGCAATGAACAGGCGCGTCGCGCGACGCTCGTCGGTCCCTGCGATCATCGGCGCAAGCGCGCGGCCCCGGGTATTTCCAGCGTCGCGACCGCACCGCGCGCGTCGCGGCGATTCTCGAGGCTGAGCGTGCCGCCATGACCCTCCGCGATCTGACGTGACAGTGCGAGGCCGACTCCGCTCCCTCCCGGTTTGGTGGTAAAGAAAGGTACGAACAGATTGTCGGGATTGGCTATGCCCGAACCGGAATCGCGCACGGCAATCAGCAGCGAATCGCCCTGAGCCTTGGCGACGAGCGTGATGGGCTGCGCAACCTCGCCCTGCGCTTCGACTGCATTCTTCACCAGGTTGATGAGCGCCTGCTCGAGTTGATCCTCATCCACGCAGGCTTCGAGATTCTCATCAACCTGAACGTCGACGCGGTGTGTCCGATCCAGTGCCCCGATCCGCGCCAGCACGCCCTGCAGACCGACCCAGCGCGGCTTCGGCGGCGGTAGGCGCGCGAGCCGGCTGTATTGCGCCAGGAACCGCCCCAGCGAATCGGTGCGATCGCCGATGACCCCGAGCGCATCGAGCGCATCGTCGCGCGTACGTCCTGGTGTCAGCGTGTCGGCGACCAGGTCGCGCAGCGTCTCCGCGAGCGAGCGAATTGGCGTCAGCGAATTGTTGACTTCGTGACCAATGACCCGTATCAGCCGCTGCCACGCGAGACGTTCTTCCTCACGCAAGGCCTGGCGCAGGTCAGCCACGATGAGCAGGTGCTGTGCGAGTCCGGATTCGCGGAAGATGCCGTGCGTCACTTGCCAGCGACCGCTGTGACCGGCCACCGACGCGACGATGCGAGTTCCCCCGCTGCCCTCAAGAAATTCCTCCAGGGCCATTTCAATTGCACTGCGGCCGATCGCGAAGTCAGGCGGAACATCGAGGAGTCGCGCCGCCGCGGGATTGACCAGCCGCAGCTGGTGCGCGCTGTCGAACGCGAATACCGCGACATCGATCGAGTTGATCAGCTTTTCGAGCAGCGCCGTGGCTTCCATGGCCTTGAGGCGCTGTTCGTGCAGTGTCTTGCCAAGATCGTTGATCTCACCGGCCAGCTCGCCGAGCGCATCGCGGCCGCTCGCGCGCCGTCCCCGCACCGTGTAGTCACCCGCGCGATAGGCTTCGATCACGTTGGCGAGACCGCGCAGCGGCTGCACGATGACTTCGCGCAGCAGCGCGGCCGTCGCGCCGACGATCAGCACCAGTACCACGAACAGGCAAACGCGCAGGATGGGGCTGAGGTTCAGCCAATAGAGCAGGATTGCGCCGAGCAGCATCGCAGGCACGGCAAGCGCGATCGTGAGCGCGGTGATGCGCTGCTCGAACGCCAGTGGGACGCGCCCTGCGCCGCGTCGCTCAGCCATCCGTGGCAATTCCCAGTTTTTCCATGCGCCGATACATCGCGCTGCGTGAGAGTCCGAGCGCCTGCGCCGCAGCCGTCGCGCTGCCAGCATGCCGGCGCAGCGCAGTGCGAATCAGGGCTCGCTCAGCATCCTCGAGGCTCATTTCCTCGAGCGCGGGGGGTCCTGCTTCGACAGCGCCCAAGCGCAGATCCGCGGCGCAGACGATCTCGCCGCCCGCGAGAAGCACTGCCCGCTCGACGACATTTCGCAGCTCCCGCACGTTGCCGGGCCAGGGATATTGGGTGAGCGCACGGATCGCCTGGGCATCGAAGCCGCTCAGCGAGCGACCGTAACGGCGCGCGGCATCCGCAAGCGCGGTCCTCGCCAGCGGCATGATATCCGTCAGGCGCTGGCGCAGGGGCGGCACGTGAATCTCCACGGTGTTGATACGAAACATCAGGTCCTGGCGAAACTGGCCCGCTGCCACACGTTGCCCAAGATCCGCGTTTGTCGCCGAGATCAAGCGCACGTCCACGCGTCGGGTGCGGGATGAGCCGACGGGCTCGAACTGCCCGCTCTCCAGCACGCGCAGAAGCTTTGCCTGCTGTCCCGCCGGGAGATTCCCCACCTCGTCGAGAAACAGGGTCCCGCCGTCGGCCAGCTCGAAGCGCCCGGTGCGCTCCTGGCGTGCATCGGTAAACGCGCCTTTGACGTGACCGAACATTTCACTTTCGAATACGCCGTCCGGCAACGCACCGATATTCACTTCGATCAGCGAGCGCTCGCCTCGCCCTGACCAACCGTGGACCAACCGGGCCAGGAGGCTCTTGCCGGTACCGTTCTCACCCGTGATGAGAACCGGAGCATTCGAGGCCGCCACGCGTCGTGCCACGCCCAGCGCTTCCTGCATCGCCGGCGATTCGGCGATCACCGGATCCTTTCCGGCGCCTCGCAACAGGGCGTTCTCCGCCTCCAGGCGTTGGCTGCGCCTCAAGGCGTGACCCAACTCGAGCTGGTTGCGGACGACCGCGAGCAGGCGTTGGTTCTCCCATGGCTTTTCGATGAAGTCACGCGCGCCGGCGCGCATCACCTCGACCGCCACGCCGATCGTGGCCCACGCCGTCATGACGATCACCGGCAGATTCGGGTCCACCTGCTTCAGCCGGCCGAGCAGATCCAGTCCTTCCATGCCGGAGGTCGTATCGCGCGCGTAATTGAGATCGATGAGCGCCGCGTCGAACCGTGTCGAGCGCACCGCCTCGAGCGCACCCGCGGGTGAGCTGGCGAGCGCGACCTCGATCCCTTCCTTGCCGAGCAGGAGGCGCAGCGCAGTGAGCACATCCTGCTGGTCGTCGGCGACGAGAAGGCGGGGTTGCATGCGGAGCCTGCCAGAATCCACGCGGGGACCAGCCCCGATGGCCAAGCAGTCTAGCAGCAGAGCGGACAGGGGCCGATAAACCGGCCCCATCCTTGTCGGGCAGGATCAGGTGTGACGCAGCGCTGCACCCGGCTGCAACGCCAGTGCACGACGCAATGGCACCGCGGTCGCTGCGCCGATCGAGATCGTGAGGGTGAGCAGAACGATCGTGTAAACGAGCGGATCGTGAAAGTTGCCGGCGCCGATGGCCGAACCCAGCAGGTAAGTCATGAAGGGCGCGAGCAGGATACCGAGCGCGAGACCCAGCCCGAGCTGCCACCCGGAACGACGTGCGACGGCACCGATGATGCCGCCGTCCGGCGCACCGAGCGCACGGCGGATCGCGATCTCACGGGCGCTCTGCGCTACTGAATAGGCCAGCACACCGTAAATTCCGGCGGCCGCCAGCGCGATCGTCACCAGGCCGAACACAACGAACATGCCGCCGATGATGCGGATGCCGCCGCCCTTGATGGCGCGATATTCGGGGATCGTGCGTAGCCAGTAGACCGCAAGATCCGGATCAATCTGGCGAACGGTTTCCCGAATAGCCCCGGAGAGAACGTGCGGGTCGCCATTCGTGCGCAGTACCACGGTCATGAAACGCTCCGGTTCCTGCGCAAATGGCACATAGACAGCGGGCAGGAGCAATCCGGTTGCGAACGGATCGGTATCGTGGTCGATATCTCCGACCACGCCCACGACGGTGCGCCACTTCGAATCGGGCGCGGCGGGACTCATGCGCACCTGTTGTCCGAGGGGGCTTTTGCCTGGCCATGCCTGGCGGGCGAAGGATTCATTGACGATCGCGACCGGAAGCGTGTCTGCGCGGTCCGTCGCTGCGAAGTCCCGGCCGGCGATCAGTCGTCCACGCATCACATCGAAGAAGCCCGGCGTCACATTCACCTGTGAGGCAAACGGGTACTCGCTCTGCGACTTGTATGATCGTCCGGGTAATGCGTAGAGCGAGCGGTAGCTGCCGTAACCCGGCGGCGTGTTGACGATCGTGGCCCCGGTGGTGCCCGGAATCGCGTTGGCACGCCGCTGCAGCTCTTCGATGAAGCGCGCGTTCTTGTCTTTCGGATAAGCGACTTCCGGCAGTCCGATGCGACCCGTCATGAAGGGCCGCACATCGACACCGAGATCTTTGTGAGTCGCGGTAATCGCGCCCTTCACCATGATCCCGGCCGAGGTCAGCAACACGCAGGACAATGCGATTTCGACTACGACCAGCCAGCGGATGATGCGCCCGGTGCTGAGCCCGGTATCGCGGCTGCCCTCGCGCAGGATGCTGTTCACGTCGACACCGGACACGCGGATCGCCGGAAAGAGTCCCGCCACCAGGGTGCTGAAAAGACCGAGCATCACCGCGAAGAATGACACGCGCGTGTCGATCGTGAAGTTCCACCACGGGGGCAGATCCTCGAGCTGGGTAATGGCGCGCGATATGAACTCGAGCCCCGCGGCTGCAAGCGTGAGCCCCAGCAGTGAAGCGAGGCCTCCGATCACGACCGCTTCCGCCAGCATCTGCAGCACCAGCCTGCTCCGCCCTGCTCCGACGGCACGTCGCACGCCCGCTTCCTGTGTGCGGCTCGTGGCGCGCACCAGCATCAGCCCGGCGACATTCACGCAGGCAATGATGAGCACCAGGAACACACTCGCCAGCAGCCTCTGGAACAGTTGCAGGTCGGAGCGGCCAAGCTCGGCCGACGCTATCGGCTGTACGTCGGGCTCGTAGCCTGCGTCGGTATTGGGATACTTCGCGGCGAGACGGGCCGCTATTGTCGAAAGCTCAGCCTGCACCTCATTGATGGTCACGCCGGGTTTCAGACGTCCGATCACACGAAAGTCGTTGGTCTTGCCGCGCGCCAAATCCTGCAGTTTCTCGCGCACCGGCACCCACAGCTCCGCAGATGGGTATTCACTCCCTTTCGGCATGACGCCAATGATCGTGGCGGTCTCGCCATTGACGCGCAATGAGTTGCCGATCACTTTGGCATCCTGGTTGTAACGGGTACGCCACAGAGCGTTACTCAGAACCACAACCGGTGTTGCACCCGGAATGGCATCGTGCGCTTCGATGGTACGACCGAGCAGCGGTTTGAGCCGCGTCTGCGCAAAAAAAGCGCCGGTGACAAAGGCGCCGTCATAGCGCGCGGGCAGGCCCTCACCGCTCACGATTGCGGTGCCGACGTAATACCCGCCGAGATCCTCGAGCTTGCTTTGCGCTGCGCGCCAGTCTTCCAGAGCGTGCGAACCGACGCCCACCTGATCATTGTTGTGCACGCGATCGAACAGCTGGATGCCCAGCAGGGATTCAGGCTCAGGCACCGGCGGCGGCAGCTGTGCAACGGTGTGCACGACGCCGAACATGGTCACGACTACTGCGAGGCCGAGACCGAGCACGATAGTCGTCAGCGCGGTGAATCCGGGCGACCGGAGCAGCGAGCGAGATGCGATGCGCAAGTCATGTATCAGTTGCATGGCCACTCCTCAGTGCGCCTGAGTACGCCGTGGCATCGTTTCTTCGTCGACAATCCGGCCATCGAAGAGCGACACGCGCCGCTCCGCGTACGCCGCATAGCGTGGATCGTGCGTGACCATGCACACCGTTGAACCACCGGCGTGCAGTCGCGCCAGCAACTCCATCACGGCATCGCCGTTGCGTGAATCGAGATTTCCGGTGGGCTCATCGGCCAGCAGGATCGACGGCCGTCCGACCAGCGCACGGGCGACGGCTACACGCTGCTGCTGGCCGCCGGAAAGTTGCGAGGGGTAGTGATTGAGCCGATGTGACATGCCGACGCAATCGAGCGCGGCCAGTGCTGCCTCGCGACGCTGCGTCTGTGTCATGCCGTCGCGATAGGTAAGCGGCAGTTCCACATTCTCGTACACGGTGAGATCGCCGATCAGGTTGAAGGCCTGAAAAATGAAACCGATTTCACGATTGCGGATGCGCGCGCGCTGTTCATTGCCGAGCCTGGCAACCGGCGTGCCGGAAAGTGCGTACTCCCCCTCTGAGGGGCTGTCGAGAAGCCCGAGAATCGCGAGCAGTGTCGACTTGCCGCAGCCGGAGGGTCCGGAGATGGCGAGGAACTCGCCGGCACGCACTTCGAGCTGGACGCCGGAGAGCGCGTGGGTCTCCACTTCATCGGTCTGGAACACCTTCACGACATTGTTGAGACGGATCAGCATCTTTGCCTCGCTCACGATTCAACCTCCCAGGTCCGCAATCCGGTACACGATGATTCCGAGCAGGCTCCACGCGAGGACGCCGTAGTAGGCGCAGCCGGTAAACATCTCGACGCAGAAATTCAGATCCACGCTCATGTGCCTACTCCACGTTGAGCCGCTCGTAACGCTGGTACTGCGAAACATCCGACACGATCACCCGCTCGCCCGGCGCCAGCCCGGCGAGCACTACGATCCGATCGACTGACGCTTTGCCAAACCTGACTGGCACGCGCTGCGCCCGACCGTCATCGCTCAGGCGAAATACCCGCGATTCGGAGGCGGGCTGGACGCTGACGGGTCGGGCCACTTGCAGCACATTCGCGAGGCGCTCGATGTCGATCGTGCCTTCGATGGACAGATCCGCGCGTGCACCATTCGGCCAGCCTGCTTCAGGCGCGATTTCGACGCGCACCGTGCCATTGCTCACTGCGGGCTCGACGCGCTCGACGTGACCGGCGACGACACCATTGCGCGTATCGATGCTGGCTTTTTGTCCGGCGGCGAGATCCTTCGCATCGATCTCGGGGATGGCGAGCTCGGCGAGCAGGGAACCAGGACGCGCTACACGCGCAATGCTGGCACCGAGTGCAAGTTGCTGGCCGCTCTCCACGACGAGCGCCTGCACTACCCCATCCAGTCCGGCGCGCACCAGCAGCGCATCCGCCTGCGAGCGGCGACGCAGCGCGGTCTGCCCGAGCTGCGCGAGCCGTGCTTTCTGTGCGGTGAGCTGTGCGGCGACGGAGGACCGCAGCTTGCCGAGCCGCTCCTGCTCGATTTCCAGCCGCACGCCGAGCTGCTCGGCAGTGAGCTTCGAGCGGGCGATCTGCAATTCGGATATTGCGTGCTGACCCGCAAGCCGTGCTTCTGCTTCAGCCTGCAGACGCGCGGATTCGTATTGCGCGCGTGCCTCGGCGATGCGAGCGCGCTGATCGAGCACCTGGCTGTCGAGCTGCACATGGAGCGAAGCGAGCTCGGCACGCTCGGCATCGCATGCAAGGCTCGCTTCCTCGGCCAGTTGCTGCAGCTCCGGGTTCGACAGCTCGACCAGCACCGTGTCTGCGGAGACTTCCGCACCCGGGCGCACCAGCACGCGCTCGACACGCCCTTCCGCCGCAGCCGCTATCCAGCGTTGGTCGCGCGGCACCAGGGTTCCGCTACCACGCACACGACGCAGAAGATCACCGCGCGTCACGACATCGATGTAGAGCGTCTTCGCGTCGACGCGCGGAGCCATCGGCTCGAACGTCGCGAGCGCGATACCGGCAGCCATAACGGCTGCAACAGCGCCACCGGCGATGAGCCAGCGCTTGCGCTTGCGGCGGTCGAGATCGGTGCGAGGACGGTCCATCTATGGATCGCTCAGAGGGTTCTGACGGAGAACCAGAGCACCCGGCGTGCCAAGCGGCCAGATAACCCACAAGGCTTTGATATTTATACATATAGCCGTTGACGACGGCGGGCTGCTGGTGGCCCCGTAATCCCCGGGGCGGGACGTGCTTCGCCTACATCGTCCCGAATCCGGGATTGCGCGTCTCTCTATTATTCTTGGCGCCGCAGCTTCATCAACCGGCGACGCTGGCGCTTGTCGGGACGCGCTTTCGGGCGCGGAGCAAATGCGGCCGCGAGCGCGTGCTGTTCCTTGAGTCGTGCACGCCGCGCGATGCTGGCGGCAGTTTCTTCGTAGCAGCCGGCCGCCTCGGTTGCAGGGCCACGCCGCTCTGGCACGAGCGCGATGTTCACTTCGCGAACGATGGCGCCCTGGGTGATCTCGACCCGGTCTCCAACCCGGACCGGGTGCGCCGGCTTCACGCGTTCACCGTTCAGATGCACCTTGCCACCCGCCACTGCTTCACTGGCCTGGGCGCGGCTTTTGTATAAACGCACGCACCACAACCATTTGTCGATGCGTACACGGTCGACCGAATCGACGCTGGCCCTGCTCACCGGAACTCCCGATCGTGCGGATTTCAGCCGTTATAATGCGCGACCTTTCCCGGACAGCGGTACCGCTCGTGAAGGATGAATTGCTCCGGCGTCTGGCAGCAGACACCGAACGGCTGCGCGAACAGGGACTCTACAAGGTCGAGCGTGTGCTCGCCTCGCCTCAGCAGGCGCGCGTGCGCCTCAACAACGGCACGGATGTTCTCAACCTGTGTGCCAACAATTACCTCGGCCTCGCCAATCATCCGGCAGTACGCGAAGCCGCTCATCGCGGTATCGATCGCTACGGCTACGGTATGGCGTCGGTGCGCTTCATCTGCGGCACCCAGACCATTCACAAGGAGCTCGAAGAGCGCCTGAGTCACTTTCTCGGCACCGATGACACGATCCTCTATTCCTCGTGCTTCGATGCCAATGGCGGACTGTTCGAGACGCTGCTCGACGAACAGGACGCGGTGATCAGTGATGCGCTCAACCATGCGAGCATCATCGACGGCATCCGTCTCTGCAAAGCCGAAAGGTTGCGCTACGCGAACAGTGATCTCGACGAGCTCGAGAAGCATCTCAAGGCGACTCAGAGTAAGCGGACGCGGCTCATCGCCACCGATGGCGTGTTCTCGATGGACGGCACGCTCGCCAAGCTCAAGGAGATTTGCGATCTCGCGGATCGCTACGGCGCGCTGGTGATGGTCGATGATTCGCACGCGGTCGGCTTCATGGGCGCGACCGGTCGTGGCACGCATGAATATTGCGGCGTGCTGAAGCGTATCGATATCCTCACCGGCACACTTGGCAAAGCACTGGGCGGAGCGAGCGGCGGTTACACGTCCGGTCGACGCGAGATCATCGGCTGGCTGCGCCAACGTTCGCGGCCGTACCTGTTTTCCAACAGCATCCCACCGGTGGTGGCCGCAGTTGGTGTGCGTGTCCTCGATCTGTTGCAGGGCAGCCCGGAATTTCGCGAGCGCCTGTTCGAAAACACGCGCTTCTTCAGGCAGCAGATGACGGACCTTGGATTGCAGATCGTTCCCGGAGAACACCCGATCATTCCGATCATGCTGGGCGATGCGCGCATCGCCGTAGATATGGCGGATCGGCTGCTCGCCGAGGGTGTCTATGTCATCGGCTTTTCGTTCCCGGTCGTGCCGCAGGGCAAAGCCCGCATTCGCACCCAGATGTCGGCCGGTCTCTCACACCAGGATTTGGAGCGCGCTGTGGGCGCCTTCCAGCGTGTCGCCAGGGCCATGAATCTCATTCACTGACGACCTCACATGAAAGCACTGGTCAAATCGCGCGCCGAACCCGGCATCTGGATGGAAGAGATTCCCGAGCCGCGTGTGGGTCATAACGACGTCCTGATTCGCGTCGGCAAGACCTCGATCTGCGGCACCGACATGCACATCTATAACTGGGACGCGTGGGCACGGCAGACGATCCCGGTGCCGATGGCGGTCGGACATGAATACAGCGGCGAGGTGGTCGAGATCGGCGGCGAAGTGAGCGGCCTCAAGCCGGGCGATCGTGTCTCCGGAGAGGGCCACATCACCTGCGGCTACTGCCGCAACTGCCGCGCCGGTCGCCGGCACTTGTGCCGCAATACCATGAGCGTGGGTGTGAATCGACCCGGATGTTTCGCGGAATACCTGGCGATTCCCGCGGTCAATACGTTCAAGCTGCCGAAGAGCGTCGGCGATGACGTCGCATCGATTCTCGACCCGTTCGGTAATGCCACGCACACTGCGCTGTCGTTCAACCTGGTCGGCGAGGACGTGCTGATCACCGGAGCCGGGCCAATCGGCATCATGGCCGCCGCGGTGGCGCGCTTCGCCGGCGCACGCCATATCGTGGTCACGGACCTCAATGACTACCGGCTCGGGCTGGCGCGGCAGATGGGCGCGAGTCTCGCCGTCAATGTCGAGCGCGAGAGCCTCGATGCGGCGATGAAGAGCCTCGGCATGGAGGAAGGGTTCGATGTCGGCTTCGAGATGTCCGGCAGTGCGCAGGCATTGCGCGAAATGCTGCGGACCATGCACCACGGCGGCAGCATTGCGCTGCTCGGCATCCCGCCCACCGACACAGCCATCGACTGGAACCAGGTGATCTTCAAAGGCCTGGTGATTAAAGGAATCTACGGTCGGGAGATGTTCGAGACCTGGTACAAGATGTCGAGCATGCTGCAGAGCGGTCTCGACATCGCACCGGTGATCACGCATCGCCTGCCGGCGCAGGACTACCGCGACGCCTTTGAAACGATGAAGACCGGCCACGCCGGCAAGATCATCCTCGACTGGTCGAAATGACGCCCTAGCGGCCCTGCGTGACCGCGCACGGGCAGTAAGAATAGAGATGGCGCGGATCGTTGAAGCGCGTCCAGCGGGCGGCTTCGAGCTCCAGCGGATTGAGTGCCCGGCGCAGCATCGCGGGCCGCGGATCGGCGAATCCCGATGCAATCACGATGCGTGACAGCATCGAATGCAGCTCAAGAGCCAGGAACTGCTCCCAGCTCATTTCCGGCTCGAGGAACTTGGGCTCGAAGTCATCACCCAGGTCGGCGCGCTTCGCCGCTGCCTTGATCGCCTGATCGAGGTTGCCAAACTGATCGACGAGCCCGTGCTCGCGCGCATCCTTGCCCGACCAGACACGTCCTTGCGCAACCACGTCGATCTCGGCCGGGGTCTTGCCGCGGCCGGCAGCTACGTGGTCGAGGAATACGGAGTAGGCATGTTCGACCCCCGACTGCAGCACATCGCGTGCCACAGGTCCGAGGGGGCGATCCAGGCGGAAATCTCCGCTGAGTGGAGTAGTGCCCACGCCGTCGACGCGCGCGCCGACTTTCTGCAGCGTGCGCTGGAAGGTCGGGATCGCCGCAATCACGCCGATCGAGCCGGTGATAGTCGTCGGACTCGCCCAGATCTCATCGGCCCCGGCGCTGATGTAGTAGCCGCCGGATGCCGCCACGCTCCCCATCGACACGATGACGGGCTTGCCTTCGGCGCGCAGCGCTTTGACCTCGCGATAGATCTGCTCGGAAGCAAAGACGCTCCCTCCAGGGCTGTCCACGCGCAACACGATTGCCTTGATGTCATCGTCGTGGCGCGCATCGCGCAGGATCTCCGAGGTAGAGTCGCCGCCGATCGCGCCGGGCGGCTGCTTGCCATCGAGAATTTCGCCGGCCGCGACCACCACGCCGATCTTGTTCTTCGCTCCTGACTTCAGCACCCCGTCCGCATGAACGGTGGCGAGGTAGGAGTCGAGCGAGATCCCGTTGTAGGAATGTGAGGAATCATCCTCCCCCACAATCTCCTTGAGCTCCTCCCCCACATCCTCGCGGCTCTTCAGCGCGGTCACCAGGTTCTGGGCCAGGGCGAGTTTTGCGGTGTCGCCCTGTGCTCCCTTCACCAGTGCCGCGGTCTGGTCCGCATATTGAGCGAGCGCGCCGGGTTGGAGCTTGCGAGCCGTAGTGACATCCGCCTGATAGGCACTCCACAGCGTATTGATCCACGCCTGGCTCTCTTCACGCTCCTCCGGGGACATGTCATTGCGCGTGTAGCCATCCGCAAAGCTCTTGTGCGCGCCGGTGCGAAACACGTTCACATCGACCGCGAGCTTGTCGAGCGCATCCTTGAGGAACAGCCGGTAGTAGTCGTAGCCGTCGATGTACACGTAACCGAGCGGATCGAGATTGATCTCGTTCGCCTGCGCGGCGAGGTAGTACTGGCTCTGCTCATATGCGCTGCCGATGGCGATGACTTTCTTGCCGGAGGCCCGGAACTCGCGCAGCGCCGTACCGATGTCCTGGAGCTTGGAGAGTCCCCCGCCGGTCATCTCGTCGAGATCGAGCACCACGAGCTTGATGCGATCGTCCTTGGCTGCAGCCTTGAGCGCATCGAGCACGTCACGCAGCCGGGTCTCAGGGTCGCCCTCTCCGGTGGCCCGCCCCAGTGCACGATCGATTGGATCGCCGCTCAGCTGTTCGACCAGCCGTCCCTGGATGTCGAGGACCAGCGCGGCACGGTGCGGCACGATCGGAATTGAGGAACGAATTGCCCCAAAGAAAACGCCGAAGATCAGCAGCAGAAGAATGAGGTGCAGGATCTTGCGCAACGCATCGAGCGCACGCCACAGAAACCCGAACACTCCCTTGACCGTCTCAGCGACCGACACTTGCACCCTCGCGAACTGGCCGCCGCTTCAGCCTGCGGGCCCGTAGGTAATCCGGTAGATCACTCCCGCCATATCGTCCGATACGAGCATCGAGCCATCCGGCAAGACCAGCAGATCGGCTGGTCGACCGAGCACACCGTCGGCCTGGTTCCATCCAGTGATGAACGGCTCATATGCAGTCACCTTGTCATCCTGCAGACGCACCAGCGTCACGCGGTAGCCGGCCCGCTCCTTGCGGTTCCACGAGCCATGCTCGGCAATGAAGATCTGGTTGCGATACGACTCCGGGAACTGTGTGCCGGTATAAAACTTTACGCCCAGCGGCGCGACGTGTGCGCCGAGTTTGCGCGCTGGCGGTGTAGCCTTCGCGCAATCACCCAGCTTGCCGAATTCCGGGTCCTTGATGTCGCCCGCATGGCAGAACGGAAACCCAAAGCTGAGTCCGGCCTTCGGCGCACGATTGAGCTCATCCGGCGGCACATCCTCACCCAGCCAGTCTCGCCCGTTATCCGTGAACCACAGCTCCTTCGTGACCGGATGCCAGGTAAAGCCCACCGTGTTACGAATGCCCGTCGCGAACACTTCGCGAGCGCTGCCGTCGGCATTCATCCGCGTGATCTGTGCGTAGCCTTTCTGATCACAGACGTTGCAAGGTGCGCCGATCGGGACATAGAGCTTTCCGTCGGGACCGAAGGCGATGTATCTCCAGCCATGGTGGCGGTCGGCCGGCAGATCGTTGCGAACCACTGCTGGCTTCGGCGGGGAATCGAGGCGCCCTTCGATAGCGTCGTAGCGCAGCACGCGCTGGATTTCCGCGACGTACAGCGAGCCGTCGTGAAACGCGACGCCGTTCGGTCGATTGAGGCCTTGCGCCACCGTCGCGATCTCGTGGCGACCATCAGCCAGTGCGTGTACCGCGTAAACCTTGCCGGCCCCCTGGGTACCGACGAAGAGCGTTCCCCTTTCGCCAAGGGCCATCGAGCGCGCGCCGGGGACATTGTCAGCGTAAACGCTCACCGTGAACCCCGGGGGTGCCTTCAGCGCGGAGAGGATCTTCGCGGTGTCAGCGCTCCAGGCGGCGGCACTCATCGCCAACGCGACGAAAGACAGGGCTGCTCCAGCCAACCGCGAGCGGACCGTCATCAGGCTCACGTGAGCAGGTGTCCCGTCGATTCGCTCAGACCTTCTCTTCAATGCGCGCAGCCTTACCCGAGAGATCACGCAGATAGTAGAGTTTGGCGCGACGCACGTTGCCGCGGCGCTTGACCTGGATTTCGCTGATCGAGGGGCTGAAGGTCTGGAATACGCGCTCCACACCCTCGCCATGCGAGACCTTGCGGACCGTGAATGAGGAATTGAAGCCGCGATTGCGCTTGGCGATCACGATGCCTTCGTAGGCCTGGACGCGCTCGCGATCGCCTTCGACGACCTTGACCTGCACCAGGACGGTATCGCCGGGCGCGAAGTCGGGGACCTTGCGCGTCATGCGCGCGCTTTCGATGTCTTTGATGATCTTGTTCATGATTGCACTCTCAAGTCTCGATTCAGGCGGACACTCCCGCCGTCATTCCACGTTATTTCACGGCCCGCTGCGCATGCTCCGCGATGAACTCATCGAGAAGCCCGCGCTGCTCGGCATCGAGCTGCACGCCTGCGAGCAGATCGGGCCGCCTCTGCCAGGTTCGCCCCAGCGCGCACTTCAGTCGCCAGCGCCGGATCGCCGCATGATTACCCTGCAGCAACACCTCCGGCACCGACCGCCCCTCGAACTGCTCCGGCCGCGTGTAGTGCGGCCAGTCGAGGAGCCCGTCGACGAATGATTCCTGTTCGGCCGACTCAGCATCGCCGAGCACTCCAGGCACGAGTCGCGTCACCGCATCGAACACCAGCAGTGCCGGCAGCTCACCACCGCTCAGCACATAGTCACCGACCGACAATTCCTCGTCGATCTCGAGCTCGATCAACCGTTCGTCGACGCCCTCGTAGCGTCCGGCCACCAGGATCAGGCCCGGCAATCCTGCCAGGTCCGCTGCACGGCGCTGATCGAAGCGCTGTCCCTGTGCCGACAGGTAAACCGTACGACTGCCGTCCGGGCTCGCGGCCCGGGCAGCACGGATCGCGGCACGCAAAGGCTCGACCTTCATCACCATCCCGGGGCCGCCGCCGTACGGCCGATCGTCCACGGTGTGATGCACGTCGGTCGTGAAATCACGCGGATTGCGCACACCGAGGCTGACCAGCCCACGCGTCAGTGCCCGACCCGTCACTCCCGCACTCAGCGCTGCCCGGATCATCTCCGGAAACAGCGTCACCATCTCGATGTGGAGCGCGGCCACGCCGAACCTAGTCCTCGAGCGGATCCCAATCCACGAGCACTTCGCCGCTTGCCAGATCAACCCGTCGCAGCTGTTGCGCAGTGGCCGGAAGCCAGTGTTCCTTCGCCCCGCGCACCACCATCAGCGGATACGCCGGTCCATCGACAAAATGCGCGATCCGCCCGAACTCGAATCCCTGCGCGTTCACTACGCGCAGGCCGATCAGATCGGCGCGGTAGTATTCGCATGGCCGCAATGGCGGCAGTTGTCCACGCTCCACCGCGATGCGCGCGCCGACAAAGCGTTGTGCTTCGTCGCGATCCTCGACCTGCTCGAGATTCGCCACGACCTGCCGCCCCTGGCGGCGACCTTCGCGCACCCGCCAGGTGCCCGCGATCCCGGGGCGATCCAGGTGCCACTCGGCGTAGTCCAGTATTCCTTCGATCGGCTCAGTGAAGGATTGAACCTTCAACCAGCCCTTGATTCCGAAGACGCCGACGATTCGACCGACTTCGATCTGCCCCGTGGGCTCCGCCGTCCCGGCCAGCTTCGTGGCCACGAGTTCGACGGCCCTTACGGACCGCTCAGGCGTTCGCCTGTTTTCGGTACCCGGCGACCAGCGACTTCACGCGATCGGAAACCTGGGCGCCCTTGCTGGTCCAGTAGTCGATGCGGCCCAGGTCCAGCCGCAACGATTTGGCCGAGGCTTCGGCGCGCGGATCGAAAAAGCCTACCTGCTCCAGGGTGTTGCCCCCCTGGCGCTGGCGCTTGTCGGTCACTACGACGTGATAGAAGGGCTGGTTCTTGCCCCCGCGTCGGGTCAGTCGGATCGTCACCATCTGTGAGAAGTCTCTAGTCGGGGCGGAAAAAACGAGGCGCGGATTCTACTCAAACTGCGGCCGCAAGGCGAAACTTTTTTGTGAATCAATCGACTGGAAGCGACTCCGGGGCCCGCGTCAGCGACCGGAAAAGGGAGGCATCCGGCCCCCCATGCCGCGCAGGAGCTTCTGCAGCCCACCCTTGGAGAAGCGCTTCATGGTCTTTTGCATCTGCAGGAACTGCTTGAGCAGGCGGTTGACATCCTGAACCTGGACTCCGGCCCCGCCAGCGATCCGGCGCTTGCGCGAACCATCGATCAGGTTCGGCCGGCGCCGTTCGCGCGGCGTCATCGAATTGATGATGGCGATCTGTCGCCGGAGCTGGCGCTCATCCAGATCGCCAGCCCGTGAAGCTGCGCCTGAGAGTTCCGCCGGGAGCTTGTCCACGAGGGCACCGATCCCGCCCATCTGCTGGAGCTGATGCAGCTGGTCACGCAGATCCGTGAAGTCGAACTCGTGCCCGCGCGTCAGTTTGCGCGCGAGCGTCTCTGCCTTCTCGCGATCGACTTGCTGCTCCACCTGCTCGACGAGACTGAGCACGTCGCCCATGCCGAGAATGCGTGAGGCGACACGCTGAGGATGGAACGGCTCGAGCGCGTCGATCTTTTCGCCAACGCCCATGAACACGATCGGCTTGCCGGTTACATGCCGCACCGAAAGCGCGGCGCCGCCGCGTGCATCTCCATCGGCCTTGGTCAGGATCACGCCGGTAAGTTCAAGTGCCTCACTAAAAGCGCGCGCGGCATTCACCGCATCCTGTCCCGCCATGCTGTCCACGACGAATAGCCGCTCGTGAGGACCAAGCACGGCATCGATGCGCCGGATTTCATCCATCATCTCCGTGTCGACGTGCAAGCGTCCGGCGCTGTCGACGATGAGCGCGTCGTAGAGCCCCTGGCGTGCCTGCACCAGGGCGCCGGCTGCTATGTCTTCAGCCTTGGATTGCGTGCTCGACGGGAAAAACCCCACGTCAAGCTGCTTTGCGAGTCGCTCGAGCTGCAGGATGGCAGCGGGGCGATGCACATCTGCGCTGGCGAGCAGTATGCGTTTGCGATTCTGGGACTGGAGCCACCGTGCCAGCTTGCCGGCGGTGGTCGTCTTGCCCGCTCCCTGCAGGCCGGCGAGCAGCACGACGAGCGGCGGCTGGACACGGAGATTGAGGCCAGCGCTCTCGCCGCCAATCGCGTTCACCAGTTCTTCGTGAATGATCTTGATGAAGGTCTGCCCCGGCGTGAGGCTGCGACTCACTTCGGCGCCGACGGCGCGCGCCTTCACCGATTCGATGAAAGCCTTGACGACGGGCAGTGCGACATCGGCTTCAAGTAAAGCGACACGCACCTGTCGTAGCGCGTCGGCGATGTTCTCCTCAGTGATGCGTCCCCGCCCACGCACCACATCGAGCACCGCACCCAGTCTCTCGGTCAGCTTGTCGAACATTCTAGGTCCGTAATGGTAGGCGCCGGATTATACGAAACAGTGCGGGAGCGGGTGGCCGTCGGGTGACAAACCGTGCCGACAGCGCCGGATCACGGCTGTTGTTAGCAGAATTTTGGAAGCTGCACCCGCAAACATAGGTCGCCGGCGCCGCCGTCGGCAGGTGTCACCCAACGGCCACCCGCTCCTGCGTAAGTAAAGAGGAGGTAACTACCTTCTGACCTCGGTGCAGGACGATTCGGACATTGGGTCTGGGGGGATTGTGCCAACTCGGGCGAGCCATGTTTGCGGGGATACAGCTTCAGGCCGCACGGTCATTGAGCGTGATCAGCCCCGGAGTTGGCACAACCCCCCACCCAATGTCCGGATCGGACTGACGCCTTGACACCCCTGCGTCGCATGGTCCAATTGTCCGCCGCCCGCCTCGTCACGGAGGGAACCTCACTTTGAGCGACGCCCCCACCAGTACTCTCGTTATCCTGCTCCTCGGCCTGCTGGTACTCATCGCGTTTTTTGCCGGTACCGAAGTGGCACTCCTGACCATCAATCGCTACCGCCTGCGCCATCGCGCCGCGAGCGGCGATCGCGCTGCAGTGCTCGCCGAGAAGCTCGTCAAGCAACCCGATCGCTGGCTCGGCGTGAACCTCCTTTGGATCACGCTGACCACGATGTTCGCGCCCACGGTCGGCACGGTGTTGGCGCTGCGCTATGGCGGCGATGCGCTGCTGGCAGTCACCACCATCGGCCTCGGGCTTTTCACGCTCATCTTCTGCGAGCTGGCGCCGAAGATTTACGCCGCGCTTCGCCCCGAGCGTGTGGCACTGCCGGCGTCCTACATCTACCGGCCGCTGCTCTATGTCAGCTGGCCGTTCGTGTGGGCTGCCAATCAGCTCGCCAATGGGTTTTTGCGCATCCTCGGACTCTCGCAAAGCAAAGTGGCGGCGCATTCCCTCAGCACCGAGGAACTGCGCACGGTGGTCGCCGAGGCCGGAGCACTCGTTCCCCAACGTCACCAGCAGATGCTTCTGAGCATCCTGGACCTGGAGAAAGTCACCGTCGATGACATCATGGTTCCGCGCATCGAAGTGATGGGCCTGGATATCAACGACGACTGGGATCAGATCCTGTCGCAATTGCGCCAGACGCAGCACACGCGCATCCCGGTGTATGACGGCGAGCTGGATAACATCGTCGGAATGCTGCACATGAAGCTGGTGGCACGCGAGCTCGCGCGCGGCCCCCTCGATCGCGACATGCTCATCGAGCTGGCGCGCGCACGCGAGGCCTATTTTGTTCCGGAAGGAACGCCGCTCAATACCCAGCTCCTGAACTTTCAGCGCCAGAAACGGCGCGTGGCACTGGTGGTGGATGAATATGGCGACGTGCAGGGACTGGTAACACTCGAGGACATCCTCGAGGAGATCGTCGGCGAATTCACCACCGACCCTGCCAATATGATGCACAAGGATGTGCACGCCGAACCGGATGGCAGCTTCGTCGTAAACGCGAGCGCCAGTGTCCGCGCCTTGAATCGCGCCATGCATTGGAACCTGCCCACCGAGGGGCCGAAGACCCTGAATGGCCTGATCATCGAGTACCTGGAGACCATCCCGGAGCCCGGAACCAGCCTCAAGATCCGGGACTACGCGGTTGAGGTCCTGCAGACTGGTGAGAATGCCATCAAGACGGTGCGAATCGCGCCGCTCGCGAAGGCCACGACCACCTAAACGGGCCGGCCGGCCATTCAGCCGAACAGGCGCATGACCGCTTCGCTGAGGCGCTGCACAGCGATTACTTCCAGTCCATCGATTGCCTGGCGCGGTCGGTTCGCGGCCGCGATTACAGCGCGCGTGAAACCCTGCCGCGCCGCCTCGCGCAGCCGTTCTTCGCCGTAGGGGACGGGACGGATCTCGCCGGCAAGGCCGATTTCGCCAAATGCGACCAGCTCCTGGGGCAATGGCACATCCTTCAGGCTCGACACTGCTGCGAGCACGGCGGGCAAATCGGCGGCGGTTTCACTGATGCGCACCCCGCCGACCACGTTCGCGAATACGTCGTGTCCGTGCATCGCGATTTGTGCATGCCGATGCAGAACCGCGAGCAACAAGGCGATGCGATTGTGGTCCAGGCCGACCGCGACCCGACGCGGATTGGTGAAGGCCGTCGCATCCACCAGGACCTGTACTTCCACCAGGAGTTGGCGCGTGCCCTCGCGCGTGACGGTGACAATGCTTCCCGCTGCAGGCTTCTCGTGCCGCGAAAGAAAAATCGCCGAAGGATTGCGCACTTCCTTCAAACCATTTTCAGCCATCGCGAACACGCCGATTTCGTTTGCCGCGCCGAAACGATTCTTGACGGCGCGCACTACGCGATAACGGCTGCCGCTGTCGCTCTCGAAGTAGAGCACCGTATCGACCATGTGTTCGAGCACGCGTGGTCCCGCGATCACGCCCTCCTTGGTCACGTGGCCAATCAGCAGCACAGCGGTACCCGAGGTCTTGGCGTAACCGAGCAGCGCGGCCGTGGATTCGCGCAGCTGAGAGACTGCGCCTGGCGCCGAATCGCTGTTCTCGGTCGCCATGGTCTGAATCGAATCGACGATCAGAACTTCCGCATGCGACTGCGTGCTCTCCGCTACGATCCGTTCAACCGAGGTCTCCGCGACCAGGCGCAGCCTTGGCGCAGACAGACCGAGGCGTCTGGCGCGCAGTCCCACCTGCTGCAGCGATTCTTCGCCGGTTGCGTACAGCACGCATCGGCTGGCTCCAAGTGCGGCCGCAGCCTGCAACAGCAGCGTCGACTTGCCGATACCGGGATCACCACCGAGCAGTACCGCCGAGCCCTTTACGAGCCCGCCACCCAATACGCGGTCCAGCTCCTCGATGTCCGTCGACAATCTTGAGTCCTTGTCGAGTGCCGCGAGTGAATGAAGCTCAGCGCTGCCGGCGCCTGTAGGAGTTGTCCGCCTGCGACCGTCGCGCAGCGGCGCCGGCGCCGACTGTAGGGAATTCCACTCACCGCAGGAGGCGCATTGCCCCTGCCATTGCGGTGCGGTGGCACCGCAAGCAGTGCAAACGAAAAGAGCTTTGGATTTCGCCAAGAGCTAGCGGCCAGCAAGACTGGGAAGGCCGTGAATCGTAGCACGTTCTGTAGGGCACGCCCGCGCGGGCAAGCGCGCGAACTGCGGAGAAATTCTCGCAAAATGCCGAGTGCGCTCGACTATACTCCCCGCGTTTCCGGGCCAGGGGGTTGGCGCGGATCAATGTGTGACGGCAGTCCAGATTTGCCGCCGCGCGGCGTGCCCGAGCGCACGGAACCGCGAGTGGCGGCTCGACGCGCGCCGTACACGGGATAGGCTCCTTAGTTTTGATGCGACCGCAGGACTCCGATAACTTGGCTGCCACCGTACTCAAACGACCTGCGGCGCAGGCCGCTCAGCATCGTTCTGGTGGCGTACCGCCGAAACTCGGTCGCTATGTCATCGAGCGCGAGATCGGTCGCGGCGCCATGGCAGTCGTCTACCTCGGCCGCGATCCGCAGATCAACCGCGTTGTCGCCGTAAAGGCGCTGCCGCTGGCGCGTGAATTCGGCGATGAGGAACTCGACGAGGCGCGGCGGCGCTTCTTTCGTGAAGCCGAGAGCGCCGGACGCCTGAATCATCCGGGCATCGTGACCGTCTACGACGCCGGCGAGGACCAGGGCCTCGCCTACATCGCGATGGAGTACCTCAGCGGCCTGCCGCTCAGTGAGTTCACAGATTCCTCGACGCTCCTGCCCCCTTCGGTCGTCACGGAATTGATCGCGCGCGTCGCCGACGCCTTGGCGCATGCGCATCGGCTCAACGTCATTCACCGCGACATCAAACCCGCTAATATCGTCTACGACGGCGATACCGACGGGCTCAAGATCACTGACTTTGGCATCGCGAGGCTCACCGACAGCGGCACGACCAAGACCGGTATCGTGCTCGGTACTCCCTCGTTCATGTCGCCGGAGCAACTGGAAGGGCGCAACGTACACGGCACGACAGACCTGTTCTCCCTGGGCGTCAGCCTCTACCAGCTCCTGTGCGGCCAGCTGCCATTCCGCGCCGACTCAATGACGGGACTGATGTTCAAGATCACGAACGAGCAACCCCCGCCATTACGTTCGGTGCGACCCGATCTGCCGGGGCTGCTCGAGGCCATCGTCAATCGCTCAATGCAGAAGCATGCCGGCGATCGCTTTCAGGTGGGCACGGAGATGGCAACAGCCCTACGCAACTGCAGTCGCCTGCTGCAGGCGCAGGGTCTGTAAGCCCGCCTGCATGAGTAATCTGAAGGGCAAGTTGCGCAGTGTGGCGATGAGCGATACCGGGAAGGTCCGCGAGCACAACGAGGACACCATCGCCATCGATCCCGACATTGGCTTGTTCGTGCTCGCCGATGGCATGGGTGGCTACAACGCGGGTGAAGTTGCCAGCGGCATCGCGGTTAAGACCATCGTTAACCTGGTGCGCGAAGCCGTGATCCGCGAGGACCTCGAAGGCACGGACCGGGAAACCGGTCTGGTGCGACCGAGCATCATCCTGCGGGACGCGATTTTTCGCGCCAATAAGATCATTCACCAGACCTCGAAGACTCAGCCGCAGTGCGAAGGAATGGGCACGACCGTCGTCGCTTGCCTCTTTTACGACAACAAAGTCTCAGTGGCCCATGTCGGCGACTCGCGCCTGTACCGCCTGCGCAATGACCGCTTCGAACAAGTCACGATGGACCACTCGCTCCTGCAGGAGCTCGTGGATCGCGGGTTCTACTCGCAGGAGGAAGCACAGCGTGCCACCAACAAGAACTACGTCACGCGCGCACTCGGCGTCGAGCCCAACGTGGATGTGGAGATCAACGAGCATCAGGTCTATCGGGGCGATTACTACGTCCTGTGCTCCGACGGTTTGTCGGACATGGTAGAGGATGAAGATATTCACTTAACTATCAATACTTTTAATGCTAATCTTGATACCGTTGCTAAGCAGCTGACGCAGCTGGCGAACGATAATGGTGGGCGCGATAACGTGTCTGTAGTCATGACCCATGTACTAGACTCGTTCCCGGCGCGCAGGCGCATGCTAGATAAGATCCTGGGATGGTTCGGCTGACGGACGAGGCAAACGCATGGCAAGGCTAGTGCTGAGCCTGGACGGTCAAGTCCTGGCGGAATACAACATGAACAAGGAGCGCTACACGATCGGCCGCCTGCCGGACAATGACATTCGCATCGACAATCCTGCGGTCAGCGGGCATCACTCGCTGATCATCAACATCCTCAACGATTCGTTCCTCGAGGATCTGAACAGCACTAACGGCACCTACGTCAACGGCAAGCTCATCAAGAAGCACGCCCTGCAACACGGCGATGTGATCACCGTCGGCCATCACCAGCTGCGCTTCGTCGATCAGCAGGAAACCGACGCCGAGCAGGATGAGTTCGAGAAGACGATGGTCATCCAGCCGAGCTCGCAGGGCGAAGAGCGCCTGCGTAAGGTCGCGGCCTCGGTCGACCAGGCTGCAGCGAAACTCGCGCCCACGGCCAAGCCGAGCGGCGATCAGCCGGTCGCGCTGCCAAAGGCGAAATTGCAGGTGTTGAGCGGTGCGTTCGCCGGCCGCGAACTCGAGCTCACGAAGGCACTGACAACGCTGGGTCGCCCAGGGGTTCAGGTGGCGGCGATCACACGCCGCGCGGAAGGGTACTTCATCGTGCACGTCGACAGTGGCAAGGACGGGGACTTCCCGCTCGTCAACGGCGCGGCCATCGGGCCCCAGGCCCGTCGTCTGCGCGACAACGATGTGATCCAGCTGGCGGGCGTCAAGATGGGCTTCTTCGAGAACTGATCACTTCAGTTCCAGCGCCACGCGCTGGCTGACTCCGCACAGCAATTCGTATGGCACCGTGTCGGCACACGGTGCGATCAATTCCGCGGGTAATCCTTCTCCCCACAGGATCACCGGGTCGCCAACCGTCACCGGTGGTAGATCGGTCACATCGACACCGATCATATCCATCGACACCCGCCCGGCGATCGGTGCACGCTTGCCATTGACCAGCACCGGTGTCCCGTTTCCGATGTGACGCGGATAACCATCGCCGTAGCCGACAGCCGCGATCGCCAGCCTGGTCGCGCGCTGCGCAACCCAATTGCCACCATAGCCCACGCGCTCGCCAGCCAGTACGCGACGCACAGCAATCACCGTGCTGTACAGGGTCATGGCCGGCCGCAAGCCGAACTCGGCAGCAGTGCGACCGGCAATCGGCGACACGCCATACAGCATCAGGCCAGGCCGAACCCAGTCGCCGTGACTCGTCGGCCATCCGAGTATCGCCGCGGAATTGGCCATGCTGCGTTCCGCGGGGATGCCGGCGACTGCATTCTCGAACAACTCAAGTTGCGCGCGGGTTGCCGCGTCGTTACACACGTCGGCACTGGCCAGGTGCGTCAGCACGCGAACGCGTGGCGCAACCGCAGGGCATGAGGCGAGCGTCGCATAGGCTGCCGGAAACTCTTCAATGCGAAAACCGAGCCGGTTCATGCCGGAATCGATCTTCAGCCACACGCCAAAGCGATGCGTGGGCGGCGCGCCTTTCAGCAGCGCCACCTGCTCCTGGTTGTGCACCACGAGCTCGAAGTCCTGCTGTGCGGCTTCCAGAAGCTGAGCTGCGTTGAACACGCCTTCGAGCAGCACGATCGGCGAACGGACGCCCGCACTGCGCAGCGCGCTCCCTTCTTCCAGCCGCGCGACGGCGAAGGCATCCGCATCCGCGAGAGCCAGGGCACTCGGAACAAGTCCATGGCCGTACGCGTTCGCCTTGACAACCGCCATCACGCGAGCGCTTGCCGCATGACGGCGCACCACGGCGAGATTGGATCGCAACGCACGGGTGTCGATCACCGCGCGTACCAGCCTCGTCACCTCACGATCCCTTCGCCGTAGGATTCCGGTGCGTACGTGTCGAAGCGCGTGTACGCACCGCGGAAGGTCAGCTGAATCTCGCCGGTCGGGCCATTACGCTGCTTGGCGATGATGATGTCCGCGATGCCTTTGCGCGGTGTGGCCGACTCGTAGACCTCTTCACGATAGATCAGCAGTATCACGTCGCTGTCCTGCTCGATGGCGCCGGACTCGCGCAGGTCCGACATCACCGGTCGCTTCTCGACCCGCTGCTCGACGCCGCGATTGAGCTGCGAGAGCGCCACTACCGGTACGTTGAGTTCGCGTGCCAGGGCTTTGAGGCCACGCGAAATCTCCGAGATCTCCGTGGCGCGATTTTCCTTGGTTCCGGGCACCTGCATGAGCTGTAAATAGTCCACTACCACCAGGCCGAGATTGTGCTCACGCTTCAGGCGCCGCGCGCGTGCCCGCAACTCGGTCGGGGTCAGGGATGGTGTCTCGTCGATGAAGATCGGCGCCTGTGAGAGCTGCGTCATCGCGGTATCGATGCGCGGCCAGTCCTCTTCCGCAAGCCTGCCAGTGCGCAGGCTCGACTGGTCGATGCGACCGAGCGAGGAAATCATGCGCAGCGTTACCTGCTCAGCCGACATTTCCATGCTGAAGACAGCCGAAGCGATCTTGTGTCCGAGCGCGGCGTTTTCCGCGATGTTCACTGCGAGCGTGGTCTTGCCCATCGACGGACGCCCCGCAATGATGATCAGGTCACCGCGCTGCAGACCACCTGTGAGCTGATCCAGAGCGCTGTAGCCAGTCGGTACGCCGCGCAGTTCATTGGGGTTGCGGTACAGGTGATCGATGCGATCGACCACTGACGAGAGGATGTTGCTGACCTTGACGAGCCCGCTGCGACCGCGTGATCCGGCCTCGGCAATTTCGAACACGCGCCGCTCGGCCTCGTCCACGAGATCGCGCGCATTGCGACCATCGGTATTGAAGGCACCGGCAGCGATGCTGGTGCCCACATCGATCATGCGCCTGAGCAGCGCGCGCTCGCGCACAATCTCCGCATAGGCGCGAATGTTCGCGGCACTGGGCGTGTCCCGGGCGAGCGTGCCGAGATATGCAAGCCCACCCGCATCTTCGATCTGGGCGTGCCGCTCCAGGTATTCGGACAACGTGAGGACGTCAATCGGCTGGTTGGCGCCCGCGACAGCCGCCGCAGCGTTGAAGATCAGGCGGTGATCGGCGCGATAAAAATCTTCCGCAGTGAGCACGTCAGCGACGGCATCCCATGCGGATGCCTCGAGCATCAGCCCGCCCAGCAGCGCCTGCTCGGCTTCGATGGAATGCGGTGGGACTCGCAGCGAATCGGTGATGACTGCGGGTCCCTGCTGCGGCTTGGTCACGGCCATGGCGGCGTGCCGGCGTGCTGAATGTAGGCTGGGCCGAGCTTATTCTTCGGCGACGATCGTGACTGGCAGAGAAACGTCCACGTCCGTGTGCAAATGCAGTATCACGACATGTTCGCCGACCGCCCGGATCGGGCCGCTCGGCAGGCGCACTTCACTGCGCTCAACCTCGAATCCACCTGCCGTGACCGCTTCGGCGATGTCGGCCGTACCGACCGAACCGAAAAGCTTGCCTTCGCTGCCGGCTTTGGTCGTGATGCGAAGCTTGAAGTCCTGCAGAGCGGCCGCGCGCTGTTGGGCGGCGTAAAGGTCTTCCTGGGCCTTGCGTTCGAGTTCGGCGCGCCGCGCCTCGAACCGCGCCACGTTCGCCGCTGTCGCCATGGTCGCTTTGCCCTGCGGCAGCAGGAAATTACGCGCATAGCCAGGCTTTACTTTGACGCGATCACCGATGCCGCCGAGGTTGGCGACTTTCTCAAGGAGAATGACGTCCACGCTTGAGCCCTCAGTGCTGGTCGGTGTATGGCAGCAGTGCCAGGTAGCGCGCGCGCTTCACCGCGAGGGCCAGCTGACGCTGGTAGTGGGACTTGGTGCCCGTGATGCGGCTCGGCACGATCTTGCCAGTCTCAGTGACATAGCTCTTCAGGGTCGCCAGGTCCTTGTAATCGATCCGCTTCACGCCCTCGGCGGTGAAGCGACAGAATTTCTTGCGTCGGAAGAATCTCGACATGATGAGTCCTCGAATTCGTGTGTCAGCGCTGATCAGCGGGCCGCATCGCGCGGCAGGTCATCGTCCTCGTCACGATCACCGCCCAACGGGCCGTCATCGCGCGCACCGCGACCTTCCGGCTCGTCAGCCGCGCGTGCCATCGGCGAAGGCTCGGTGATCGCGCTGTCTTCCTTGATCACGAGGTGACGCAGAACCGCGTCGCTGAAACGGAAAGCGCCGGTGAGTTCGTCGAGCGTCTTCTGATCGCACTCGATGTTCATCAGCACGTAATGTGCCTTGTGAACCTTGGCGATCGGGAAACTGAGCTGACGCCGGCCCCAATCCTCCAGGCGGTGGATGGTGCCGCTGCCATTGGCGATCATGCCCTTGTAGCGCTCGAGCATGGCGGGAACCTGCTCGCTCTGGTCAGGGTGGACCAGAAACACGATTTCGTAGTGTCGCATCTCATCTCCTTGTGGATATGCCGCCCGGAGTGCGAAGCCCTGGTGCAGCAAGGAGTTAGGTTTTGCATCGGCCGGGCCAGTCCCGGACGAAGGGCGCGAAGGATACTGAAGGCCCGCAGCGGTGGCAAGCAACGGGACTCATTTGCCGGGCCTCTCGCCAGCCCTCTGCCGGACCGCCTCGTACAGGATCATGCCCGTCGCCACGGACACGTTGAGGCTTTCGATGGCGCCTGCCATTGGCAGGCTCACCAGCAGATCACAGGATTCGCGCGTCAGCCGTCTCAATCCCTCGCCCTCGCCTCCCATCACGATCCCCACTGGCCCCGTCAGTTCAGTGTCATAGCAGCGCTGCTGCGCGTCGGCGGCAGTTCCAATCAGCCAGATGCCTTGATCCTTGAGCGCACGCATCGTGCGTGCCAGGTTGGTAACGGCAACAAGCGGCACGGTTTCCGCGGCGCCCGCAGCCACCTTACGCACGGTGGCGTTCAGGCCGACCGCCCGGTCCCGCGGCACGATCACAGCATGGACACCGCAGGCGTCGGCCGCGCGCAGGCACGCGCCGAGATTGTGAGGATCCTGAACACCATCGAGCAGCAGGAGCAGCGCGGGTTCGCGCAACGTCGCAAGGTGCTCTTGCAGGTACGCGTCGTTCCAGGGTTCGGAAGGAACTACCGCTGCCACCACACCCTGGTGGCTCGCGGTCGCGCTCATCGTATCGAGGGTGCGCGCCTCGGCAGTTTGAATCGCAATACCGCCACCCCTGGCGAGCGTGACGATCTCCGCGGCACGCACGTCTTCGCGGCCCTTCTGCATCCAGATCTGGCGGACACGTTCCGGGTGACGCTGCAGCAGCCAGCGCACCGCGTGCAGTCCGTGAACCAGGGATTGCTCGGCCATGTCCAGCTCAAGTCCTGCGTCGCTTGCGCGCTCGAACCGATCCTGGAAAGTGCGCGCGCGAGATACCCGGCAATGATTCGCCGGCGACTTCGAAGTCCAGCCGTCGCTCGCGCATATCAACGCGCGTCAACCTGACCGCGACGCGCATGCCGAGCTGATATGTGCGACGCGTGCGCTTGCCTACCCAGGCGCAGCGCGCTGCGTCGAAGACGAAGTAATCGCCGTGCAGTGCAGAGACATGCACCAGGCCGTCGACCTGCAGGTTCGCGAGCTGCACGAAGAGACCGAATTCAACTACGCCACTGATGACCGCTTCGAATTCATCGCCCACATGCGCGCGCATGAAGTCACACTTGAGATAGGCCATCACGTCGCGGGCCGCTTCGTCGGCGCGGCGCTCACGCGTCGAGCAATCGCGGCCAAATTGCTCCATCGCCCCAAGTGAGTAAGCGAAATTCTCGCGCGTGCCGGCTCCGAGTGCGTGGCGGATCGCCCGGTGCACCAGCAGGTCCGGATAGCGACGGATCGGCGAGGTAAAGTGTGCGTACTCCTCGAGACCCAGCCCGAAGTGACCGATATTGGTGGGCTGGTAGACAGCCTGGGGCAGAGAACGGATCAGCAGGCTCTCGATGAACGCCGCGTCGGGCCTGCCTGCAATCGACGCCGTGACCTGTCGCAGCTCACGCGTACCAATGCGTTCCGGAAATCGCACGCCGATGCCAAGAGCGCGCAACATGCGCTGCAGCTCGGTAACTTTGCGTGACTCGGGCTCGCCATGCACACGATAAAGAGTCGGAAGCTTGCGTCGCTTCAGGAATCGGGCCGCTTCGATGTTCGCCGCGATCATGCATTCTTCGATGAGGCGGTGCGCGTCGTTACGGGCATGCACGTCGAGGGCCGCAACTGCGCCGTCCGGCGCAATGCGCACCTTGATCTCCGGGGCGTCGAAATCGAGTGCGCCGCGCCGCTCGCGGGCCTGGCGCAGCGCCTGGTACAGCCCGTGAAGATCGCGCAGCTGCGGGACGAGATGTGCGTAGTCGCGCTCGAGTTGCGCATCTCCACCCAACAGGATCGCCGCCACCTGCGTGTAGGTCAGACGAGCTGCCGAATGTATGACCGCGGCGCTGAATTGCGCCTTCGAAACCTCACCGTCCTCGTTCACACGCATGTCGCAGGCAAGCACCAGACGGTCGACCTGCGGCTTGAGTGAGCAGAGCTCATTCGAGAGCGCCTCCGGCAGCATGGGCAGCACCCGATCGGGGAAATACACCGAGGTAGCGCGATTCTGCGCTTCCACATCGAGCGCGCCGCCTTGCCTGACATAGTGGCTCACATCGGCGATGGCGACGATCAGGCGCCAACCGCGGCGTTGCGGCTCGCAGTAGACCGCATCATCGAAGTCGCGGGCATCCTCGCCATCGATGGTGACGATCGGCAACTCGCGCAGATCAACGCGGTTTGCGATATCGCCGCTGGGTACGCTGCCGCCCCACGCCTGTGCCTCACGCTCTGCTTCTCGCGGCCATGAAACAGGCAGACCATGCGCGACGATCGCAAGCTCCGCCGCGATATCGGCGGAGCGACGGGCGTCGAGAACACGCAGCACTTGGCCGACAGCCGCAGCCGTGCGTGTGGGGGCTTCGACAATCCTGGCCACCACCAGATCGCCATGCTTGGCCGCGCCACGCGCTGCATTGGGAATCAAGACACGATCACGAAGGCGTGGATTGTCCGGAATGACATAGCCCACGTCGCCCGTGTCTTCGAACCTGCCGGCGACTTCGTGCGTCCCGCGCTCCAGCACCTCGAGCACAGCGCCCGAGCGCCTGCCCTTGCCATCATCCTCGATGACACGCACGCGGAGGCGATCGCCGTGCATGACACCGGCCATCTGGCGCGCGTCGAGATGAATGTCACTCGAGTCATCTTCAGGGCTGAACCACCCGTAACCGTCGCGATGCGCGCTCACACGTCCTTCGAGCGAGCCGAGGTCGCGGCTCACGCCGAAGCGGGATTGCCGATCGCGCTTCAGCTCGCCATCGCGTGCCATCGCGTTCAGGCGACTCTCGAGCGCGCGGATCAACGCCGGTTTGCGCAACCCGAGGCGTTTGGCGAGGCCGTGAGCGTCGAGCGGTTTCTCGAGCTGGCGCAGTTCATCGAGAATCAGCTCCCGGCTCGGAATGGGCTCCGCGTAGCGCTGACTCTCGCTGGCGAATTGCGGATCGCGCTCATGCCATTCGGCGGCGCGATCGGTTTTTCGGCGGTTACTGTATTTGGATAGTCGTGGCATTGTTTGGTGTTTGAGAACTGCCGCTATTCGTGCGCAGTGCGGTGATTTGACAAGGCAAAACGCCGTGCGTAAAGTGCGGCGCCTTCTTTGGAGGCCGGCTCTCGCGGCGCTCGCAATGCCCAGGTGGCGGAACTGGTAGACGCGCTGGTTTCAGGTACCAGTGGAGCGATCCGTGGAGGTTCGAGTCCTCTCCTGGGCACCATCCTTTCCCAAGTCTCGTGCGCTCTCGCTCCGCGTTGGAGCCATTGCGTACAGGTGCAGCGAGCGCGACTCCCGTCGGCTCGCGCGAGGCGCAGCGTAGCACACGCCTCAGGCGCGCGGCTTGATGTTGGCGTTGAGCCGGAAAAGGTTGGTCGGATCGTACTTGGCTTTCAGTGCCGCCAAACGCGGGTAATTCGGACCGTAGTTCTCAAGGACACGACGCTCGGAGATGTCGGCGTTGTTGTCGTTGACATAGAAGCCGCGCGTGAAGGGTTCCAGTGTTTTCCAGGCACCGCGCGCCCAGGTGAGATGCGCTTCGTCGCCGCTGCTGTCGGCCCAGGCGGCAGCGACCAGCAGATTATGGCGCGCGTCACGATACGGGTAGGCCGTCGCGTCCGGTGCCACGCGCGATATCGCGCCACCCTGCGGAGCCGTCAGCACCGGAGTGATCGGCAGCGTGGAGCTCATGAAGGTCTCGATCATCGCTTCGATCAGATCCGGCGGCAGCCTGCGGACAAAGCCCGCCTTCACGTAGTAGTGACGCCCATAGGCGAACGCATCGTCAACGCTGCTTTGCTGCTTGACATACGCTGTAGGCGCAATGTGGTCGGCGATTGGCTTACGAAATTCGCGCAATGGCTTGAGCACGCGTTCCCCGGCCTCGATCGATCCGCAGTAGGTCGTATCAAGGACCAGGACCTTGTTGCCCTCGGGCGTGGTGATGAGGGTCGTATCGACATAGAGCTCATCCGGCGCCTCCTCGAAGAAGCCGTCGAAGAATCCGAGCACCTCCTTCGCTTGCGTAACCGGGTAAATCAGCACGCCTCCGAGCAGCACGGGCCCCACGGGGTACAACTCATACTCGAACGACGTCACGACGCCGAAATTGCCTCCACCACCTCGCAGTCCCCAATTGAGATCAGAATTTTCCTCAGCGTTCACGCGCAAGAACCGCCCATCGGCAGTCACGATGTCGTAGGCACGGACGTTGTCGCAGGCCATGCTGAACTTGCGCCCCAGGCGACCGAAGCCGCCACCCAGCGTCAGTCCCGCAACACCAGTGTGCGACACGGTTCCGGCCGTGGTGGCGAGGCCGAACGCCTGTGCCTCGCGATCGAAAGCGCCGAGCAGTGCGCCACCTTCCACACGAGCGCGGCGTGCGATCGGATCGACGCGCACGCTGTTCATCTGCGCGAGGTCGATCATCAGCCCGCCCTCGCACACCGATTGCCCTGAAATGCTGTGACCGCCGCCCCGCACCGACACGAGAAGCTCGTGGGCACGGCCGAAGTTGACGGCCTGGATCACATCAGCTGTGCCGGCGCAGCGGGCGATGAGTGCCGGTCGCCGGTTGAAGCTGCCATTCCACACTTTGCGCGCCTGTTCGTAGCCCGCGTCACTCGCGAGCAGCAGCTGGCCGCGCAGGCTCGCACGCAGGTCCGCGACGTCAGCGCGCGACAGGAGGATCTGCTTGCCGTTCCCGGTCACCGCCGGGACGTCGCCCGCCACCGGCGCATCCGCCAGCGCCAGGAGCCGGCCGAGTGGCAGTGACGCAGTGGCAAGCGTCGCGAGCGCCGAGCCAAAAAAGACTCTTCTTTTCATTCTTGTCACTCCCCCGTGCTATTGGCGAGACAAAGCATATGCGAAACCGTCTCCGCGAACCCAATGCGCAAGGAGCGCGACTCCCCGCGGTACTGGCACAGAAGCCGACCGTGAACCCCCGTTAGTCGAACGGATGTCTCAGGACGATCGTCTGATCCCGCTCCGGACCGGTCGAAACGATGTCCACGGGCACGCCGACAATTTCCTGCATGCGCTCCAAATAGCGCCGTGCATTCGCGGGCAGCTCAGCGTATTTCGTAATCCCGACCGTCGATTGCTGCCACCCGGACAGCTCCTCGTACACCGGCTCGCACTGCGCAAAACCGTCGATCATTACCGGCGGTGAGGCCAGGGTCGTGCCGTCGTGACGATAGCCGACCGCCACGCGGATGGTGTCGAGCTGATCGAGCACGTCGAGCTTGGTCACGCACAGTCCCGACACGCTGTTGTGGAGCACCGAACGGCGCAGCGCCACCGAATCGAACCATCCGCACCGCCGTTTACGGCCGGTCACCGAACCAAATTCGTGCCCGACGCGGGAAAGATGTTCGCCGGATTCGTCGAACAGCTCGGTGGGGAATGGCCCCGCCCCTACCCGTGTCGTATAGGCCTTGACGATTCCCAGCACGTAGTCGAATTCGCGCGGCCCGATGCCGGTTCCCGTCGCAGCTCCGCCGGCAGTCGTGTTGGAGGAGGTCACGAACGGATACGTGCCGAGATCCACGTCCAGCATTGCGCCTTGCGCGCCCTCGAACAGCACGTTCTCGCCGCGCTTTCGCAACTGTTCGAGAACCGCGGTGATGTCGGTGACCAGCGGCTTGATACGTTCCGCCTGGCTCAGGCTCTCGTCCAGCACTTGCTGGAAATCGATCGTTGGCAGCTGGAAGTATTTCTGCAGTACGAAGTTGTGAAAGTCGAGCACTTCGCCGAGCTTGGCTGCGAAGCGCTCGCGCTGGAACAGATCGGCCACGCGCACCGCGCGCCGCGCCACCTTGTCCTCGTACGCCGGACCGATGCCGCGTCCCGTAGTACCGATCGCGTTAGCGCCACGCGCCTGTTCGCGCGCGCGGTCGAGCGCGACATGTGAACTCAGGATCAACGGGCAGGCTGGGCTGATGCGCAGACGTTCGAACACCGGCACGCCCTGAGATACGAGCCGATCGGCCTCCGCCAGCAGCGCCTCGAGCGAAAGGACGACGCCGTTGCCGATCAGGCACAGCACGCCCTCGCGCAGGATGCCGGACGGAATGAGGGTGAGAACGGTGCGCTTACCATCGATGACGAGGGTATGGCCGGCGTTGTGACCGCCCTGGAAGCGCACCACCGCGGCGGCACGCTCCGTGAGCAGATCGACGATCTTGCCCTTGCCTTCGTCACCCCACTGGGTGCCGATTACGATGAGGTTGCGACCCATGACAGCCGAGATGCGCCCCGCAGCGCTGCTTTCAACCGCGCACCCAGTAAAGGAGCGCCGCGCCCGCCAGCATGCTCGTCAGCCCGGCGATGCGCAGTTGTCGATCTTCGAGTGCATAGAAAGCCTGCATCGCGCGCCGCATCGCTTGTGGATTCAGGAACGGCAGTATGCCTTCCAGCACCAGATACAACGCGCAGGCAGCCAGAAAATCGGACCAGATCACGGGCGCTCTCGTGCGGGGCTGAGCTCGCGCTCAGCGACCTTCGGGCTTCTGCAGGTAGTGGAAGAATTCGCTGTCTGGCGAAATCACGATGACGTCCGTGTCGCGCCCGAGTGAATTTCGGTAGGCCTGAAGGCTGCGATAGAAGCGGTAGAACTCAGGATCACGCGAATAGGTTCGCGCGTAGATATCGGTCGACTGGGCATCGCCTTCGCCGCGCATGCGCTGCGCGTCGCGCTGTGCCGCCGCGAGGATCTCGGTGCGTTGCCGGTCCGCGTCCGCGCGCATCGATTCGGCCGAGGCTTGCCCTTCGGCGCGCAATTTTGCCGCCTGCGCCGCGAAGCTCTGCTGCATGCGCCGGTAAACGGAGTCCGTCACCTCTTCCGGCAGGTCGATCCGCCGCACACGTACGTCCACCAGTTCCACACCGAGCTGCCGGACAGCGCCGCCCGCGCCGGTCAGCAGGTCTGTGGTCACCGCCGCGCGCTCGGCCGCGACGATCTGCTGGATGGTGAGGCGTGTGATGACGCTCTTGATGCTGTTCTTGACGATTTCCCCGAGTCGCCGCGCTGCATTGTCCTCGATGCCGCCCGTAGACCGATAGAATGCGCCGACATCGGTAATGCGCCACTTCACGTAGAAATCAACGTTGAGAATCTTGCCCTCGCTGGTGAGGAAGCTCTCCGACGGGAAGTTCTGCGTGATGATGCGCCGTTCGAACTTGCGCACCGTATCGACGAACGGCACGCGCAGATGCAGCCCCGGCTTGTACTCCGCCTGCAGGATCTCGCCGAAGCGCGAGCGAATGGCGAGCTCGGTCTGCGCGACGGTGAACAGCGAGCTCACCAGCAACAGGAACGCCACGGCGAGCAACACCAGGAGAGGAAGCGCGCGCGTTGGCATCAGCGATCTCCCCGCGCCCGTGGATCGACGGTGATGGTTTCGGTCGGCCCATCGGGAGGTCGTGCCATTCCCGGCGCCAGCAGCGCCGCAGCGTCACTGGATGTCGCACTCTTGTCGAGGAGCTTGTCCAGGGGCAGATAGAGAATGTTGCCGCCTGCCTTGGTGTCCAGAAGCACCTTGCGCGAGCGCCCGAGCACCGTCTCGACCGTCTCGATATACAGGCGCTGGCGGGTGACGTCGGGCGCCTTCTGATAGGCAGTCAGAACCTGACCGAAGCGCGAGGTATCTCCCTCGGCCTCCGCGACTACGCGGGCGCGATAGGCCTGCGCATCTTGCAGTTGGCGAGAAGCGGTACCGCGGGCCTTCGGCACGACATCGTTCGCATAGGCCTGCGCTTCCTGGCTGAAGCGATCGCGATCCTCTCGCGCCTTGATCGCATCCTTCTGCGAGGGCGCCACCTGGTCCGGAACGTTAACTCCGGTCAGGTTGACGCTGATGATCTGGATCCCGGTCTGGTAGCCGTCCAGCACCTTCTGAATGGTGCCTCGGGTGCGCTCCGTGATCTCCTGCCGCCCGGCGCCCAGCACGAAGTCGAGCGTGCTCTGGCCGATCGCCTCGCGAATCGCACTCTCGCTGACATCTTTCAGCGTGCTTTCCGGATCGCGCACGTTGAACAGGAACTTGAGCGGATCGGCACGGATGAATTGCACTGCAATGGTGATGTCGACGAGGTTTTCGTCCGCGGTGAGCATGCGCGTCTTGTCGTCGATGCTGTCGTTCTTGGCGACATTCACCTTCGCGACGCGTTCGATCGGATACGGCCAGTGCCAATGCAGGCCCTGCTCCGTAGTCGCGGTGTAGCGTCCGAAGCGCAGCACCACGGCGCGCTCCGCCGCATCCACCATGTAGAAACCGGTCGCGCCCCAGAATGCCGCGATGAGCAGCGCGATCGCGCCCCAGTTCACCCGTCCGGCTCCGACGGGGGGACGTCCCGTACGCCCTCCGCCGAAAATGCCGGCGAGGCGACGCTGCCAGTTGCGCACTATTTCATCGAGCTCAGAGCCGCCCTGTCCGGGTCGTCGTTCCCAGGGATTTCGGTTTCCGCCGCCCGGTTCATTCCACGCCATAGGTGAAGATCAGGTGCCTAAAGATCAGCGAGCCGCGCCCGCTTTGGGGGCGCGGAATTGTAGGGATGCCCCGTCGGGCACACAAGAACTGCTCGCCGGCGCATGGCTGACGCCCGCTTCGCGCGCCAGCGCTTCGAGCTGCCGTCGGGTTACCTCGACCTCCATCTCCCAGCCGCCATCCTCACGTACGCGTTCGGCTCTCACCCGGTGGTCAGCGTACAGCCGTGAGCGGACCGCCGCCGCTTGCAGATCGACCTGCAGCGTTGCCCGTTCGAGCTCGGGCCACAGTGCGCTGGTCAGGGCAGCACGCACGAGTTCCAAGCCAGTATCGCGAGCGGCTGCCAGCCACACCCGGGCCAGGCGTCCGTCCGGCGCCCTTTCCAGGCGAGGCAGTGCGTCGATGCGATCGATCTTGTTGAAAACCTCGATCTGTGGAATGTCTCCAGCGCCGATTGAACGCAGAACCTCGTTCACCTGATCGATGCGTTCCAGTCGGTGCGGGTCGCTTGCGTCGATGACATGCAGGAGGAGCGTCGCGTCGCGCGCTTCCTGCAACGTTGAACGAAATGCCGCGACCAGCTCGTGCGGCAGATCCCGGACGAAGCCGACCGTATCGGCGAGGACGGCGATCTGCGAACCTGGCAACTCGACCCGACGCACCGTGGGATCAAGAGTGGCGAAGAGCTGATCGGCCACGTACGAATCAGCGCCGGTCAGCGCATTGAACAGGGTCGACTTGCCGGCGTTGGTGTATCCGACCAGTGCAACCGTCGGCACCGGAACTTCCCGCCGGGCCTGGCGGCCAGTGTCACGTTGGCGCTGCAATTTCTCGAGGCGCCGACTTAAGGTCCGGATACGGTTGGCAAGCAGTCGCCGGTCAGTTTCCAGCTGCGTCTCACCGGGACCTCGCAAGCCGATGCCGCCCTTCTGGCGCTCCAGGTGAGTCCAGCCTCGCACCAGGCGCGAGGCAATGTGGCGCAGCTGTGCCAGCTCGACTTCGAGCTTGCCCTCGAAGCTGCGCGCACGTTGCGCAAAAATGTCGAGGATGAGCCCGTTGCGATCGAGCACGCGCCGCTCGATGAGTTGCTCCAGGTTGCGCTCCTGGCTCGGTGACAGTGCGTGATCGAAGAGGATGACGTCGGCCCCATGCTCAGCGGCCGCCTCGCGAATCTGCTGCGCCTTGCCCGAGCCTACAAACAGACGTGGATCGGGCCTGGGCCTGGATCCGCCGATAGTCGCGACCGGGAACGCGCCCGCTGAGCGAGCGAGCGCCGTGAACTCGCTGAGGTCCTGCTCCGTCGCAGGTGTGCCGACGCCGATCCGAACCAGTACTGCTTTCTCGCCGCTGCGCGGCCGTTCAAACAACCGGGCGTTCCTCTGGAGTGCAGCCTATTCGGCCGGGGCTTCCGTCGCGCCGCCTTCCTCTTCCGAAGACGGCAGGCGGATATTGCGCGCCGGCACCACGGTAGAGATCGCGTGCTTGTACACCATCTGGCTGACGCTGTTCTTCAGCAGCACTACGAATTGGTCGAATGAGTCGATCTGACCCTGCAGCTTGATTCCGTTGACGAGGTAGATGGACACCGGCACCCGCTCCTTGCGCAAGGTGTTCAGAAACGGGTCCTGCAGGGATTGGCCTCTGGCCATTGCAATCTCCTTGTTCTTAATCAGATTCTCGAGTCTGTTCAATTCCGCGGCACCCTTCCCTGGCAGCTGCATTGCGGAGTCGTCCGGGCCATCGGCACCGGTTTTGCGAAAATCTTAGCACACGCTCACTGCCTCTCACTCACTCGCTTGCAGCCAGGCGACGATCCGTTCGCCAGCCGCCTCACTGCTATTGAGCCACTCGGCCTGCGGAAGTGCCCGGAGCCACGTCATTTGGCGCTTGGCCAGTCGCCTCGTGGCGACAATCCCGTTGCGCACCGCCTCCTCGAGCCCCACTGCCCCATCCAAGTGCTGCCAAAGCTGGCGATAGCCGACAGCCCGCAGCGCCGGCTTGTCGGCGGTCAGGTCGCTGCGCGCGCGCAAGTGACGCACTTCGTCGAGGAATCCGGCAGCCATCATCTGCTCGAAGCGCCGCGCGATCCGCGTGTGTAAATCTTGCCGTGGAGGGCTGATCACGAAGCACCCGGCTCGCATACCGGCGAGCGGCACGGGCCGATCTCGCTGCAGCGCGCTGATGGGACGCCCAGTGAGGCGATGCACCTCCAGCGCCCTCTGGATACGTTGCGGGTCATTGGGATGGATCCGGGCGGCGGCATCCGGATCCACACGTCGCAGCTCGGCATGCAATGCCACCGAGCCGTTACTCGCCAGCCGCGCATCGAGCTCACGTCGCACCTGCGCATCGGCCGGCGGCAGACGCGCCAGCCCGTTGAGTAACGTGTGGAAGTACAACATCGTTCCTCCCACCAGCAATGGAACCCGGCCGCGCGCGTGAATTGCGCCGATTGCTTCCATCGCATCGTGCAGGAACTGACCTGCGGAATAGCTCTCGGCCGGATCGAGCACATCGACCAGATGGTGTGGGATGCCTTCCCGCACCTCGCGCGCTGGCTTGGCAGTGCCGATATCAAGGCCCCGATACACCATCGCCGAATCGACGCTGACGATTTCGACTGGCATGCGAGTCGCAAGCTCGAGCGCCACGTCGCTCTTGCCGGCGCCAGTTGGACCCATCAGCAAGACGACGCGGGGGCGAGGCTCCACAAGCGCCCCTTGGCTCAACGGCCGCGCAGGAACAGCCGGTCGAGGTCGGCCACGCTCAGGCGCATCCAGGTCGGCCGACCGTGGTTGCACTGGTCAGCCCGCTCGGTACGCTCCATCTCACGCAGCAGCGCATTCATTTCCGCATGGGTCATGGCACGATGTGCTCGCATCGCGCTGCGACAGGCGAGAGATGCCAGGAGCTCATTGCCTCGGTCCTGAATGTGCAGGCTCTGCTCGTTCTCGCCGAGCTCCGCCAGCACGTCCCGAATCAGCGTGCCAACATCGCTCCGCGCCAAGAGCACCGGAACCTGCCGGATCACGAGCTGCTGCGCGTCGAGTCGATCGATGTCGAAACCGAGGCGCACGAATTGCTCGCGGTTCCGCTCCGCACGCTCAGCCTCGGCTGCGGATACGCGGATAACGATCGGGACCAGCAGCAATTGGGGTTGTGTGCCATCGCCAGCCGCGAGCTGCTTGAGCTTTTCGTACATCACCCGCTCATGCGCGGCATGCATATCGATCACGACGAGTCCATCGGTGGTTTGCGCAAGGATGTAGATCCCGTGCAGCTGGCCCAAGGCGAATCCGAGCGGAAATTCCTCCGTGGGAGGTGAAGGCGAGGTGGCCGCTGGCATATCGCCAGCCGGCGATATTGCGAAATACGGAGCGGCGGCGTCCTCGCGCAATGTGAGGCCGATCTGTCGCTCCCCGATGAGCCGCACTGCCGCAACTGGCCCGGTCGCCTCTGGTTGGGGACGGGTTTCGCTGAGAACCTCGGCCAGGGTCCGATGCACGAAGTCGTGCACGGTCCTGGCATCACGAAAGCGCACTTCCTGCTTGGCAGGATGGGCGTTGACGTCTACGCGCGCGGGATCGAGCTCCAGGTACAGAACATAGGCCGGGTGCCGTCCATGGAAGAGTACATCCCGATAGCCGAGGCGCGCTGCGTTCACCAGCAGGCGATCGCGCACCGGGCGTCCGTTGATGAACCAGAACTGCAGATCTGGCTGGCCGCGCGCAAAAGTCGGCTGCGCGATCCAGCCGCTCAGTCTGAGCCCGGCAGTCGCGTTCTCGATATAGAGCGCCGAATCCAGAAACTCGCCGCCGCAGACTTCAGCTACACGCTGCTCGCGGGCGGCTCGGTCCGGGGCCGCGGGCAACGTGATTACGCGCCGCTGATTGTGCGTGAGCTGGATCGCAACGTCGAAGCGACTCAGCGCGAGGCGTTCAACGTGACGCGCAATGTGCTGCAACTCGGTGGCTTCACTGCGCAGGAACTTGCGCCGCGCAGGAACGTTGAAGAACAGATCACGCACCTCAACCGTCGTGCCGGGCGGATGGGGTGCCGGCGCGACAGCCTCACCGCCGTTGCCTACCGAGACTTTCCATCCGTGTTCGCCGTCTGCCGTGCGCGAGATCAGCTCCAGGCGTGACACCGAGGCAATGCTCGGCAGTGCCTCGCCCCGAAAACCGAGGCTCACGACGTGCTCGAGGTCGTCGAGCGCACTGATCTTGCTGGTCGCGTGCCGGGCAAGTGCCAGTGGCAGCTCATCCGCGGCGATCCCGCCACCATCGTCACGTACGCGGCACAGCGCGACTCCGCCCTTCTCGACCTCGATGTCGATGCGTCGCGCTCCGGCGTCGAGCGCGTTCTCAATCAGCTCCTTGATCACGGATGCCGGGCGCTCGATGACCTCGCCGGCAGCGATCTGGTTTATGAGCTCGGGTTGGAGGACACGAATGGGCATGACGGGCCGGGAGTTTACCCGCTGCGCTGGCCGTCAGATCAGGAGTTACGGAAATCAGCGCGCGCTTGCTTCGGTCGCGCCTTCCTGTGCCAGGATCTTGCGATCCGGCGGGGCATTGCGTTGCGCAACGAGGTCGGCCACACGGGTGCCTGCCGGCGGGTTCTCATAGAAGTATCCGCGGATACCGGCATGAATTGCAGTTGCGAGCTGATCCTGGCGCCGCGGATCCTTGAGCCGCTTCTCTTCGCCGGGATTGGAAATGTATGCGGTCTCCACGAGCAGCGATGGAATGTCAGGCGATTTCAGCACCACGAATCCGGCCTGCTGCACCGCGCGCTTGCGCACTGCGCCGACGCGATCGAGCTCGACGAGCACGCGTTCCGCGGCAGTGAGGCTCGCCGTGAGGCTCGCGGTCTGCGAGAGATCGAGCAGGACCGAAGCAAGCACGTTGTCCTTGTCGTCCAGTGAAACACCGCCGATGAGGTCGGAGGCGTTTTCCCGTTCGGCCAGCCAGCGCGACGCCTCATCGCTCGCGCCACGCGGTGACAGGATGTACACCGAGGAGCCGGTGATGCTGCGATCGCGAATCGAATCGGCGTGGACCGAGACGAACAGGTCCGCTTTCTGAGTGCGCGCCTTGCTCATGCGATCGCGCAGCGTCACGTAGTAGTCGCCATCGCGAATCAGCGTAGCGCGCATACCGGGCTCGCGACTTACTCTCTCGGCGAGCGCCCGCGCGACACCTAACACGACATCCTTTTCCCGCGTGCCGTTACGGCCGATCGCTCCGGGATCATCGCCGCCATGGCCGGCATCGATCGCGATCACGAGGTCGCGTGACGCATCGGTGAGTGGCGCGTGCTGTACCTTCACGGGTGCCGGCTCGCCCGGCAGTTCCAGATCGATGACGAGCCGATTACCGTACGTCTCGTTGGGCTCGACCGCGAAGCTCTTGGGCTGCACTGCAGAGCCGACATCAAGCACGACACGCAGGCTCCCGTCCTCGCGTGCGCCCAAGCGCACTTGCCTGATGACACCCTGCCCGGCGGGTAACGCGAGATTGCTGACAGCCGTGGCGCTCGCCACGTCGACAACGACGCGATCCGGATTCTGCAGCGTGAAGAGATTATGGATAGCGGGGCCACTCAGTTCGAGGACCACACGCGTGTGATCGGGTCCGGACCAGAGCCGCACATCGCGCACTTCAACTGCGTGAACCGTGCCGACACTCAGAATCTGCAGGAGAGTGAGAGCGATGTACGGCGCGGCGCTTTTTTTCGACATGATCCAGGGCCGAACTTTCGGTGCCGCTAATGTAAACCGGCTGGAACGAAGTTTTCAATATAAATTATGAACATAGGAAACGATGCTGAACGCTTACCTTCAAAGCCCTCGCGCCGCGAGAGCCCCTTTGAGTCGCTCGAGCACCGCTCCTCCCGCCGCGCTTCGCGGATGAATGACGATGTTTCTTCCCGGATCAGCGACAGAGAGCTCGATATCGAGATCTGGCGCAGGCAGTGCCCAAGCTCCGCGTTCCGGCCACTCGATTAAGAAGACCCGCGCAGGCTCCAACAGTTCTCGGATCCCCAGCGCCTCGATCTCCAGTGGTGACTGAACGCGATAAAGGTCGAGATGTGAGATTTCCAGTGGCGGAATTGAGTAGTTCTCGAGCAGCGTGAATGTCGGGCTGCGCACTGTGCCCGCGACGCCAAGCGCACGCAGGATGCCGCGCACCAACGTCGTCTTCCCAGCACCGAGCTCGCCGGTCAGACCGATCACCAACGGCGCGGCCGACGCAGACGTTAGTACACGCGCAATGTGCGCACCCAAGCGGAGGGTGGCGTCTGCGTCCGGCGCGATCAGTTCGAGCGTGGCGGATTCAAGCATGCGGGCAACCGTGCGATCACATCGCTCGCGATCATGCCACGCTCACCGACCTGTGCTGCCGCATCGCCTGCCAGTGCATGAGCGAGCACCGCTGCGCGCGCAGCCGTCCATGGATCGCGAAGCTGCGCGAACAAGGCACCGACGATGCCGCCGAGCACATCACCCATGCCAGGCGTGGCCATGCCTGGATTGCCGCGATTGCAGAGCGCCGGTACGTGGCCGCTGGTGCCGATGAGCGTGTTGGCGCCCTTGAGAACGATCACACCGCCGAAGCGCGTGTGTAATTGCTCCAGCGCCGACAGGCGATCGGCTTGAATTGCCTCCGTTTCGAGTCCGAGCAGGCGCGCCGCTTCTCCCGGGTGCGGCGTCAGGATCCAGTCCTCGCGCCGACGCGGAGTGGTCGCCAGCAGATTGAGCGCGTCCGCATCGAGCACCAGCGGGCGTTCCGCGTTCTGCACGCTGTCGAATATCGCGCGCGCCCACGTGTCACGCCCAAGACCGGGTCCGGCCACGATCAGGTCGGCGCGCTCGATCAGCGGCTGCAGTGACGGGAGATCCTCGACCGCATGACACATGAGCTCGGGGCGTCCGGCCATCACCGCGACGACATTTGCAGCCCGCGTCGCAACTGTCACCAGCCCGGCGCCGCTGCGCAGGCACGCTTCGGCGCACAGTCGAGCCGCTCCCGGCATACCTGAACCACCGGCGACGATCAGCACATGGCCGAAATCGCCCTTGTGCGCCGTGCGTCGGCGGCGCGGCAAGACGCGGGAAATGAAGTCGCGATCGAGCCTCTCCACCGTCGGTTCAGCGAGCTGCGCCGACGGCGTGACTTCGAGTGCATCGAACTCGATCTCATCGGTAGCGTCGGGGCCTGCGCCGAGAAACAAACCGGTCTTTAGCCCAATGAACGAGATGGTGCGCGTCGCTGCGATGCAGCGTCCCAGGATGCGGCCGGTATCAGCGTGCAGGCCGCTCGGCAGATCAATCGATAGCACGGGAATGTCGGTCGAGTTGACCCGATCCACGATTGCGCAGACACGTTCATCGAGCGGCCGGTCAAGCCCGGTACCAAACAGCGCGTCGGCAATGACGTCGGCGCCCTCGAGCATCGAGGGCTCGAAGGGCTGAATCGACACCGCGGCAGCGCTGCATTCCTGCCATGCCCGTCGCGCGTCGCCGCTCAGGCGCTCGGGCTCAACGATGGTCGCGACCTTGACCTTGAGGCTGGCACGCTGCGCGAGCGCGGCGAGAATGTAGCCATCGCCGCCGTTGTTCCCGCCGCCGCACAGAACGAGAATCCGCTGCGCTTGCGGCCATCGCGCGCGCAAGGAGCGCAGCGCGGCTTCACCGGCGCGTGTCATCAAGGCAAACCCGGGAACGCCCAGCGTGTCGATCGCGTAGCGATCGATTGCGCGCACCTGGGCGGCGCTGTACAGAGCGGTAGGAAGGCTGGCCACGGCGGTGATTATACTGACGCAGCTACAAGGTCCCTGATCAAATCCGGGACCGCAAACCAGCCATGAAAGCCCCTCATACAGTTGCGCCGCACACCCGATCGCCTGCGCCCGCAGCACAGTCGATCGATCCCCCTGCGCTCGCATCGCTCATCAAGCGGTGGGGCGAGGAACTTGGATTCCAGCAGGTTGGCATCGCAGGCATCGAGCTGGGCGATGACGAGGCGCATCTCAGGGAGTGGCTCTCGCGTGGCTGGCATGGCGACATGGACTACATGGCTCGTCACGGCATGCGCCGCAGCCGTCCAGCCGATCTGGTTCCCGGAACGCTGCGAGTGGTCTCGGTGCGCATGGACTACCTGCCGCCCTCGGCCCGCGATGCCTGGGCAGTGTTGCGCGATCCGGAGCGCGGCTTCATTTCGCGCTACGCGCTCGGGCGCGACTACCACAAGACCTTGCGGCAACGGCTGCAGAAGCTCGCTGATCGCATCGTCGCAGCCGTCGGACCTTTCGGCTACCGGGTATTCGTGGACAGTGCCCCGGTGCTCGAGAAGGCGCTGGCCCGCGATGCCGGGCTCGGTTGGATCGGCAAGCACACCAATCTTCTCAATCGCAAGGCGGGCTCGTGGTTTTTTCTCGGTGAGCTCTTCACGGACCTGCCGCTGCCTGCCGATGAGGCACCCACCAACCACTGCGGCAGTTGCACCGCGTGTATCGACATCTGCCCGACGCGCGCTATTCGCGGCCCATATCAGCTCGATGCGCGCCGCTGCATTTCCTATCTCACCATCGAGCATCACGGTTCCATTCCGGTGGAACTGCGCAAGTCGATGGGCAACCGCATCTACGGTTGCGACGATTGCCAGCTTGTGTGCCCCTGGAATCGCTATGCGCGGCCGACGGGCGAAGCCGATTTCAAGCCACGACACGGACTCGACAATGAAGCCCTCGCGGACCTGTTCGCGTGGTCGGAAGCAACGTTCCTGGAGCGCACCGCTGGCAGCGCGATCCGCCGCATCGGCTACCAGCGCTGGCTGCGCAACATTGCAGTGGCACTTGGCAATGCGCCGCGCTTGCCGACCATCCAAACGGCACTCGAGCGCCGTCGCGACGATCCGTCAGCATTGGTGCGCGAACATGTGGCCTGGGCGGCGCAGGAGCAGAACGTCAAGTAAGAAGCGCGCCGCAGCGCCCAAATCTTCTACCGCTTCGGCCTTTGCACTTTTACGTTGTCAATCAGTCTGGATCTGCCCAGCCGTGCCGCAGCCAGGATCCTGATCTCAGCCGCCGGATCCTGCACGGGCTGCAGGTCATGCGCCTGGCGGATCGCCAGGTAGTCGGGGCGAAATCCCGCCTCGATCAGGTTCTGCATTCCCGTTTGTTCGATGCGCTCGAGTGGGGTCTCACCTGCCTCCACCTCGCGGCGTGCCGCTTCCAGGGCAGCAAACAACCGCGGCGCGATGAGGCGCTCCTCCGCGCTGAGATAGCGATTGCGTGAGCTCAGTGCCAAACCATCGGCATCGCGTGTCGTCGGCATGCCACGCACTTCGATCGGCATGCACAGGTCGGATACCATGCGGCGAATGATCAGCAGCTGCTGGTAGTCCTTCTCGCCGAACAGGGCCACGTCCGGCTGCACAATGTTGAGGAGCTTCGCCACGACCGTCGCAACGCCTGCGAAATGACCCGGCCGAAAAGAGCCACACAGAACGCTCGAAAGTTCCGGCACGTCGACGATCGTGCTGTGTTCGTGCCCTGCCGGGTAGATGTCCGGCACTTCAGGCTGAAAGAGCAGATCGGCACGTGCTTTCTCAAGGAGCCGGCGATCCTCCTCGGGCGTGCGCGGATACGCGGCGAAATCCTCGTTGGGCCCGAACTGCAGTGGATTGACGAAAATACTGACAATGACGCGCTGGGCCGCGTCCCGCGCCTGCGTGACCAGGCGAATATGCCCGTCGTGCAGGTTGCCCATGGTCGGTACCAACGCAATACGCAGGTGCTGACGCCGCCAGGCCGATACGAGCTCGCGAAGCGGTGCAATGCGCGCGAGCTCTTCCATTTCAGAAGCAGTGCTCGGGGGCCGGGTAACTGCGATCTTTCACCGCCCGCACGTAGTTCTGCGCCGCCTGCAGCGGGCTGCCAGCCCCTTCCATGAAATTGCGCGTAAAGCGCGGCTTGCGCCCGGTGGTGATGTCGAGGATGTCGTAGAGCACGAGGATCTGTCCGTCGACGTCAGGCCCGGCGCCGATGCCGATCACCGGCAAATCGAGCTCGCTGGCGATGGTCTTGCCCAGCGCTGAGGGAATGCACTCGAGCAGCACGATGTCCGCGCCCGCCGATTCGAGCGCCCTGGCGTCATCGAGCATCTGCTTCGCCGTCTGCTCCTCGCGGCCTTGCACCCTGAAGCCGCCGATCTTATGAACTGACTGCGGCTTCAGTCCGAGATGCGCGCACACCGCGATATCGTGACTGGCGAGAAACTCGACGATCTCAAGTTGTCCCGCGCCGCCCTCGAGCTTCACCATCTTCGCGCCACCTTCCTGCATCAGGCGCACCGCGTTCTGCAGCGCCTGCTCCTTCGAGGCGTAGCTCATGAACGGCATGTCGGCCACCAGGAACGGGCGATACAGCCCGCGCGCGACGGTGCGGCTGTGATAGATCACGTGCTCCATGGTCACCGGCACTGTCGTGTCGTGGCCCTGGATCACCATGCCTAGCGAGTCGCCGACGAGCACCAGATCGACATCCGCTTCGTCGAGCAGCACGGCAAAGCTCGCGTCGTAGCAGGTGAGACAGGCGATCTTCTCGCCGTCCGCTTTCATCTTGCCGAGCGTCGCTACGTTGACGGGCGGGCGCGCCGAGCCGCGCAGTTGCAGCTGGGTATACATGGGAGGAGTGAGAATGGCTTACTTTGCCGGCAACAATCAACCGGCGGGTGTTTACCGATCCATGCCGCTGGGCGCGGGATTGAAGTACTGCCGGCCGCGGCGCATGCGCTGTATTTCACGCAACAGCTGCTCGTAATCCTGTTCACTGTTGACGAGATCGATGGCAGCGGTGTTGACGATGAGCAGAGGCGCTGCATCGTAGTGCAGGAAGAAGCGCGCGTAGGTGTCGGCGATGCGCTCGAGGTAACTGCGTTCGATGAGTTGCTCGTAGCGGATGCCGCGATGCGCGATACGCTCCATGAGCACGTCCACCGGCGCTTGCAGGTAGATCACCAGGTCCGGGTGCGGCGCATCGATCGCAAGCTTCGCGTAGACCTGCTCGTAAAGCGCGTACTCCTCGTCGTCGAGCGTGACGCGTGCAAACAGCCGATCCTTGTCGAGAAGGTAATCCGCGACCCGCACCGGGTCGAACATGTCCTGCTGCCTGAATTCCTGCAGCTGGCGCGCACGCTGGAAGAGAAAGAAGAGCTGGGTCGGAAAGGCGGCGGTGCGTGGGTTGCGATAGAAGCGTTCGAGAAACGGGTTCTCTTCGGTCTGCTCGAGAATCAGCTCGCTGCCGAAGCTCTGCGCCAGTCGTCGGGCGAGGTTCGTCTTGCCGACCCCGATCGGGCCTTCGACCACGACGAAACGGTGCGCAGGCGCTGTCGACATGCCCTAGCCTTCTCCGCGAGGTGAACCCGAGGCGCGCGTCAAGGGCTCGAGTCCCGCCGTGCCCAGTTGTCGTGCCAGCTCATCGACCGTGCCACGACCCGGGATGAGCAATGCCGGCGCGATGTCCGCGAGAGGATACAGGACGAAATTGCGCTCATGAATACCGGGATGCGGCAGCGTCAAATCCGGTTCCTGCATTTTCAGACCAGCGTAGAGAAGCAGATCCAGGTCGATGCGGCGCGGCCCCCAGCGCACCGGCGGCGGCGTGCGTCCCATGTCGCGCTCGATACGCTTGAGTTCGTCGAGCAGCTCGCGAGCCGACAACTGGGTCAGCAAGCCCGCCGCGGCATTGACGAATGGCGGTTGGTCCTGGGGTCCCATCGGCTGGCTGGCGTAGAGGCGCGAGTTGCTGACGCGTTGCGTGCGCGGAATAGCAGCCAGTCGTACCAGGGCAGTCTCAACCTGTAGTTCGGGCTCATCGAGGTTGCTGCCCAGCGCGACGTAGGCCGGCACCCAATTCGTCGTGAGACTCACGGAGACGTTGAGCTTCTGCGTCTACGCCGGCGACGACGCGGTCGCCGCGCCCCCGCCGCGTGATTGACACCCGACGCCGGTGTCACCATTGCCTCGCGCTCGGCGGACGTCGCGCTCTGCACGTCGGTCCACCACTGCGCGATCTCGGCCTCCTCGGCACCAACTCTGGCGCGTAACAGGAGCAGGTCATATGCCGCCCGGAAGCGCGGGTGGTGCAGGAGCGACAATGCCTTCTTGCCTTCGCGACGCCGAAAGCGCGGCTGCAGTGTGAACATTTCACGCATCGGCAAGGTAAAGCGGCGTGGGATCGAGACCCGCGCCTGTTGCTCGCGCACCGTCTCCTCGCACGCATTGAACAGAGCGAGCGCCTCCGGCTGCCCATTGCCCTGAAGCTGGGTGGCGCGCTCGGTCACCGGCCCATAGAAGAGAATCGCAAACAGGAATGTCGGCGTGACCGGTTTGTCTGCCGCCACCCGTGCGTCGGTGCTTTCCAGCCCCGCCTGCAACAGGCGCGCTTCGGGACTTTCCGGTTTACGCCGCAGTAGTGCGGCTACCGGCGCAAATAATGGCTCGAGCAGGTGGTAGCGCTGCAGCAGCTGCAGCGACTTCAGGCCGAAGCCGCTGAGGAACAATTTGAGCGTCTCATCGAACAGCCGTGCGGCCGGTACGTGTGTGAGCAGGTACGCGAGCTCGCGAATTGGCGCTTCGGTGTGAGACTCGATGGAGAAGTCCAGCTTGGCCGCGAAGCGTACCGCGCGCAGCATCCGGACGGGATCTTCGTGGTAACGAGTGACCGGATCACCGATCAGTCGCAGGCGGCGGGCGGTGACATCCTCGACTCCACCCACGAAGTCCCACACGGAGAAGTCCTCGATGTTGTAGTACAGCGCATTCGCGGTGAAATCGCGCCGCCACACATCCTCCTCGATGGTGCCGTAAACGTTGTCGCGCAGGATTCGGCCGCGAGCATCGAGGACGCGCTGCGCCGCCGGATCGGCCGCGTGCCACTCATCTTCATCGCGCTCCTCGGGTACCCACTGGTGCGCCGCCCGGAAGGTCGCGACCTCGACCACCTCGTTGCCGAAGTAAACGTGTGCGAGACGAAAGCGCCGGCCGATGAGTCTGCAGTTGCGAAACAGCGCGCGCACTTCATCGGGCGACGCGTTGGTGGCGATGTCGAAATCCTTGGGCTGCAAGCCGAGCAGCAGGTCGCGAACGCTTCCGCCCACCAGGAACGCCTGGTAGCCACCGTCCTTGAGACGATACAGGACTCGCAGCGCGTTGGCGGAGATCGCGGCACGTGAGATCGGATGTTCGGAACGCGGAACAATGATCGGTTGCGCGCCGGATGGGGCGAGGTTCAAATTGGTTTTTCGCTTGAGGGCCGAAAGGCGGGCCGTATAATACCGCGCCCGCTCGCGCGCCAACCAAACGCTCCCATCGTCTAGAGGCCCAGGACACAGCCCTCTCAAGGCTGGTACGAGGGTTCGAATCCCTCTGGGAGCGCCAGCCAAAACAGGCACTTATTTTTACAAGTTCATGTCACTTCCGGGTAGCGGCCGGGCCTGCGTTTGGTTTACGTTACGCGCACTGATTTCCGCAGGCCGCGCGTGAATCCAGCCGACAAACGCCTGATCGATCTCGTCGACAAGTGGCTCGCCAGCCTGGAGCTGCACCTGAAGTATTCGGGGCTCGACGACGCCAGCTACTGGAGAGTGCAGCCCTGGGTGAAGCATGACCGGCCATCGCGCTGGATCATCGAGCTCGCGCGCCAGAAGGCACAGCAGCTCAAGGAGCAGCTCGAACAGCGCATGGAGATGGGCGATGCGAAGTTCGGAGAAGCGCTCGAGCTGATGGGGTTCCTCAGCAACCTGGTCGGCTCACAGCACATCGAACGATTCATCCCTCTCGCCGAAGCGCACACGGAAGTTGATCCTGCGGCCGCTCCTCCTCCCGGTGTGCCGGTGCGCTCGGCCGCGACGGTTCGCGCGAGCCCAACGAGCGTCGAAACGACCCAGCAGAGCGCAGTTCACACCCAGCCACGCAAGGCGATTTCGGACACGACGCGTGAAATGGCGCGTCCGCCGGCACGGGAGCCGAGTCGCCACGCCGCCGCGCAGAAAGTCGAAGCGCGCAAAGGCGCCGCACGGCGCGAGCATAAGGCTGCGACTCCAACCAAGGCCAAGGCGGAATCGCGAGCCAGCCCGGAACGTGAGCAAGCCGTAGTCGCTGACGCTGTCAGGTTGCTGGGCTGGGGCCGCAAGTGGCACGAGCTCGCGGATCTCATCAGTCGCATGGCGGATCGCCCCGCGATCTCCGAAGTACGGCGCATTCTCCGCGATCACAAGATCGCGATAGATCGGGAACTGGATCGCGACGGGTAAGCGCGGCGCGCAGCTCAGGCCTGCGACTCGGCGTTTCCGGCCGCGTGCGCACGACGGGTGGCGAGTTCAATCGAGCTTGAGTACTCTCGCTTTCCAACCGCTCTCGAGAAGCGGCCCCGGATTCCACGCAAGGAGACAGTCATGGCCGACAGGTCCTCGCCCGCAATGCGCCGCACGATGTTGGGTATTGCAGTCGCCGCAACCGCCATGTTTGCAGCGTATTCGCTCGATGGTCTCGCGCAGGAGCGCCCGCAGACCAAGGAGGAGCAGGCCATCAAGTATCGGCAGTCGGTCTACAAGGTGATCCTGTGGAACTTCGGTCCGATGGCCGGCATGGCGCAGGGGAAGATTCCCTACGATGCCGCTGACTTCGCAAAGCGGGCCGAGCGGGTGGCGACAATGGCGCCGATGCTGCTCGAAGGCTATCCGCGGGGCTCAGGGAGTGGTGCGCCGACGCGTGCCAAGGCGGAGATCTGGGACAACTTCGATGAGTTCACGACGTTGATGCACAACATGGAGAACAAGGCAGCGGCGCTCGCCGACGTTGCCAAGGAAGACAGCCTGGAGAAATCGCGCGCGGCGGTCGGCGAGCTTGGCGATGCGTGCAAGGCCTGCCACGACAAGTATCGGGCCAAGGCACCAGGGCAGTCCTAGAACAGGATCATTGAGGGCTCGGGCGCCGTCACCACGATGGCGTAGAGCAGCAGTGCGCAGGCGGCACAGATCAGGAGCGCCAGCCATAAGCGTGAGCTCTGAGTCTGCGCATCCGCGGGGACCCAACTGCCGCTCTTGCGACCGGTGAGCATCGGCCCGATCAGATTCTCACCGCGCAGCACCAGATAGGCGGTAATCGCCAGAACGTGCAGGCCGATCGCATACCACAGCGCGTCGGCCAGCACGCGATGCCAGGCGGAGAGCTGGTCGCTGGTCTCATCGGAAACGTATCCATACAAGGGGCCGGTGCTGAAGATCTCGTCATTGGCGAACAACCCGGTAATGCCGTCAGCTGCAACGAGCGCCAGGAGAACGACGACCATCCAGCCACCCAGGGGATTGTGCCCGAGATGCGAAACGGAGCGCGGCGACAGCCAATTGCCCGCGTAGCGCCCCACAGCCGCAGGCCCGCACAGAAAGTCAGCGAAACGTGCATGGCGGGTCCCGACGAAACCCCACACGATGCGAAAGGCGACGAGCACCAGGCACGCGTAACCGAACCAGCAATGCCAGGCGAAGGCGCCTGTCCCCATCTTATGAGTGACCCACGCGCCCAGGATCGCCGCCGCGAGCAGCCAGTGAAACAGCCTCACCGGCAGGTCCCAGACGAGCGTTCCGACGGTTCGCACCGGCGAACTCATGCGCACTCCTGCTCCGCCGCACTATTAAGGCATTTTCATCTTCGCACCGACGCGGCGGTCGACGGCGACTCATTCTAACGATACGAGCGCGCCTTGAATTTTGTCCGCGTGCTCGACACAATCGCCGCCCCGGAAAAACGCACCTTCCCCAGGGAACCGGCGCCGCATCGGCTCGGTCTCAAGGCTCCCAAACACAACGAAGATGTCGCACGCCTGACCACTAAATGATCGAAATCGAAAGTCTGACCAAGCGCTACGGCACGCTCACGGCTGTGGACAACGTGAGCTTCCGGGTGCAGCCGGGCGAAGTGCTCGGCTTCCTCGGGCCGAACGGCGCCGGCAAGTCCACCACCATGCGCGTTATCGCGGGTTTCCTGGCCCCCACTTCGGGACGCGCCAGTGTCTGCGGCCACGACCTCGAGCGAGAGCCGCTCGCCGCAAAGGCCTGCATGGGTTACTTACCGGAAGGCGCGCCGAGTTACGGGGAGATGACGGTCCGCGGCTTCCTGGAATTCATCGCCGATGTGCGTGCGCTGCGGGGCGAGCGCCGGCGCAGCCGGCTCGACGATGTGATCAGCCGACTGCATCTGGGCCCGGTGCTGGAGCAGACGATCGAAACGCTGTCGAAGGGTTTTCGCTGTCGCGTCGGTCTCGCGCAGGCTCTCCTGCACGATCCGCAGGTGCTGATCCTCGATGAGCCCACAGATGGCCTTGACCCGAACCAGAAACACGAGATCCGGACGCTGCTCAACACGATGGCCGCGGACAAGATCATCGTGATCTCGACGCACATCCTCGAAGAGGTCGACGCGGTCTGCACACGCGCAATCATCATCTCCAAGGGCCGGATCGTCGCGGATGAGAAACCGCAGACGCTCGCTGCGCGCTCGCGCTATCACAACGCCGTGACGCTTGGGTTTGCCGATGGAGCCCAGCTTGCCCGCGCGCGCGCTGTGATTGCCTCGCTTCCACAGGTCGCCGCGGTCGAATCGCGTGACAAGGAGCTGCGGCTCACGGTACTGCCGAAATCCGGGCAGCCCATCCTGCCGCTGCTCAACGATCTCGCGCGCCGCGAGCAATGGTCGATCAGCGAATTGCACCTTGAATCGGGCCGGCTCGACGAAGTGTTTCGCGCCGTGACGCAGGGGGCCTGATGCGAAACGTGCGTGCCGTGTTCCGGCGTGAGCTGGCCAGTTACTTCGCGACTCCGGTCGCATACGTCTTCATCATCATCTTCCTGTTGCTTTCGGGCATCTTCACCTTCTACCTCGGCGGCTTCTACGAACGCGGCCAGGCGGATCTTGCGCCGTTCTTCAATTTCCATCCCTGGCTCTACCTGTTCCTGATCCCTGCGATTTCGATGCGCATGTGGGCCGAGGAACGTAAGAGCGGCAGCATCGAGCTGCTGATGACGCTGCCGATCACGCTCGCGCAGGCGGTGTGGGGCAAATTCCTCGCCGCGTGGTGCTTCGCCGCTATCGCATTAGTGCTCACGTTTCCGATCTGGCTCACTGTGAACTATCTCGGCAATCCCGATAACGGCGCGATCGCTGCGGCGTACCTCGGCAGCCTGCTGGTGTCGGGCGGATTCCTGGCCATCGGTTCGTGCATGTCGGCAGTGACGCGCAACCAGGTGATCGCGTTCATTCTCACCGCCCTGCTCTGCTTCTTCATCCTGCTGAGCGGCTGGCCGCTGGTGCTGGACCTGGTGCGTGACTGGGCACCAGCCGCACTGGTCGACGCCATCGCCTCGCTCAGTTTCCTCAGTCACTTCGAGTCGATCTCCAAGGGCGTGATCGATCTGCGCGACGTACTTTATTTCGCGCTCATGATCGGCTGCTGGCTGCTCGCGACCGCAATCGTCCTCGACATCAAGAAGGCAAACTAGCGGCCCATGGCACTCGAGTTGCGCAAGTTATGGCAGGGACATCGGCGTGGCGGCGCGATCGCGCTGCTGCTGCTCGCCGTGCTCTTCATCGGGCTGGTCATCATCATCAACTACGGGCTGCGCGGGGTGCGCGCGGATCTAACGGAGAATCGGCTCTACACGCTGGCGCCCGGAACGCGAAGTATCCTCAAGAACATCGACGAACCGATCAACCTGTACTTCTATTTCACACGCGAGGCCGCCGACCAGGTCCCTTACATCAAGACTTATGCGAATCGCGTGCGTGAGCTGCTGGAAGAATTCGCGGCCAGAGCCAATGGCAAGATCCGTCTGCACGTAGTTGACCCGGAGCCGTTCTCGGAGGCGCAGGATCGCGCCGATGAGTTGGGTCTGTCCGCCGTGCCGCTGGGCGCTACCGGGCAGACACTGTATTTCGGTCTGGCAGGCACCAATTCGACCGATGGCCGCGCCGCCATCGACTTCTTCCAACCGGAGAAAGAGGAGTTTCTGGAGTACGACGTTGCGAAACTGGTCGTGGAGTTGACGCAACCGAAGAAGCCGGTGATCGGCCTGCTGACGACCTTGCCGATGAGCGCGGACTTCAACCAGATGACGGGACAGATGCGCGATCCCTGGGTTGTCAACCAGCAACTCGGACAGCTGTTCACGCTGCGCACCCTGCCACCCGAACTCACCACTATCGATCCGGAAATCGACGTCCTGATGCTCGTGCACCCGAAGGGATTGTCGCAAGCGGCTCTCTATGCCATCGACCAGTTCGTGCTGCGCGGTGGGCGAGCTCTGGTGTTCGTCGATCCCCAGGCCGAAACCGATCCGGCGGGTGCTCAGCAACCCGGGAATCCCTTCGGCAACATGGGCGCCGATCGCAGCTCGACACTGGGACCGTTGTTCGAGGCCTGGGGCTTGCAGTTCAACCAGCGCCAGGTAGTCGGTGATCTGAAATATGCATTGACAGTTGGCTCGCGCACCGGTGAGCCCACCCGTCACATCGCCTTCATCGGCTTCGACAAGTCCAGCTTCAACGCCAAGGATGTCATCACGGCTGCGCTCAACAACATCAACGCCGCTACCGTCGGCAGCTTCAAGGTCAAGGCGGGCAGCAATCTCGGCTTCGAGCCGCTGATTCAGAGCAGCGAGCAGGCCGGTGTGCTCCCAGTGGAACGCTTTGCTTTTCTCGCCGACCCCGCGAGTCTGCGCGACGGTTTTCAGCCGACGGGTGAACGTTACGTGATTGCCGCGCGCCTCAGCGGCAAGTTGAAAACCGCGTTTCCGAACGGCAAGCCGGCGGCAGGCACCGGGGCTGCACCGGTGGCTGCCAACATCGTGGCGCTCAAGGAATCCACGCAGCCTGCGAATATAGTTGTTGTCGCCGACACCGACGTGCTCACCGACAACCTCTGGGTGCGAAACCAGTCGTTCTTCGGCCAGCGTTTTGCGACTGCGTGGGCCAACAACGGCGATTTCGTCTTTAACGCAATCGATAACCTCACCGGCAACGCGGACCTGATCAGCATTCGTGGGCGCGCGAGCTTCGTGCGCCCGTTCGAGCGCGTCGAGTCGTTGCGACGTGATGCCGAGGGTCGCTTCCGCACCAAGGAGCAGGAACTGCAACAGCAGCTTCGGGACACGGAGCAGAAGCTCACCGAGCTGCAGTCCCGGCGCAGCGATCAGTCATCGCTGATCCTGACTCCGGAGCAGGAAAAGGAACTGGCTCGCTTCCAGGATGAGAAGGTGCGCATCCGCAAGGAGCTGCGCCAGGTCCAGCACGGTCTCGACCAGGACATCCAGCATCTCGGCACCGTCCTGAAAGTCCTGAACATCGCGCTGGTGCCGGTATTGATCCTGATCGCGGCGCTCCTCACCTTCCTCTGGCGCCGGCGTCGCCGCGCCGCGCAGGCCACCTGAAGTTCCCGATGACCCCGCGTCGTCTCATGGTCCTTCTGGCGCTCGGCGTGTTGGTCGTGGCCGGGGCGATCTACCTGAGCCTGCAACGAAGTCTGCCGCGCGATACATCGGTCGCGCATCACGTCATGCCCGGGCTTGCGGGCGCGCTCAACGACGTCAACCAGCTCAGCATCGTCAAGGCGGGCGACAAGACCACCGTAACGCTGAAACGGACCGCAACGGACTGGCAGGTGACGGAGCGCGCGAACTACGCGGCGGACTCGTCCAAGGTGCGCAAGCTCCTCATCGACCTGTCGCAGCTCGAGACAGTGGAAGAAAAAACCTCGAACCCGAAGCTCTATGCACAGGTAGGTGTGGAGGATGTGAAGGATCCGAAGGCGACTGGCGTGCGCGTCGATCTCGCCGGTCCGAAGCAGCCTCAGAGCGTGATCGTCGGCAAGACCTCTGGAACGCATTCCACGTTCGTGCGCGTTCCCGGGCAGCCACAGAGCTACCTCGCGACACCGCAGATCAACGTCGATAGCGAGCCGGCCAATTGGCTCGATCGGAATCTTCTCGACATCGCCGCTGTGCGGGTGCAGGAAGCGCGCGTGCGGACCGCGCCCGGCACCCCATACGTCGTGAAGCGCGACGCGCGTGAGCAGACTGATTTCAGCGTGACCGGTTTGCCGAAAGGTCGTGCCTTGTCCAGCCCAACCGCCGCCAATTCCGCCTCTTCTGCGCTCACGGGTCTGACGTTCGATGACGTCCGTGCTGCTGCGGCGGATGAGGACTGGAGCAAGGAGACGGCGCAGGCCGAGTTCCGGTTGTTCGATGGCGCCGTAATCACGATCCGCGGCCGTGCCATCGATGATAAGCATTGGATCCGCGTGATGAGTGCCTTCGACCCAGCGCTCAACGAGCGGTTTGTTCAATCGAAGAAAGACGATTCCGCTGCCACTCCGGCTCCGCCAGGCACCGCGAAGGAAGCTGCGCCCAAGCCGGTTGCGCCCGCTGCACCCACGCCGAGCGAATCAACCAAGACCGCTGCGGAACTTCGCACTGAGAGCGAAGCGCTCGCCAAACGCACAGAAGGCTGGGTGTATTCGATCCCCGCATACAAGTACGACACGATCTTCCGCCCGCTTGATCAGCTCTTGCAGCCTCTGCCGACCACGAAGCCCGCGCAACCAAAGAAACCATGACCGGCGGCGAGCGGCTGGCTGAACCGGGCGATCTGAATTCGGCCGGCCTGTTGCGTCGGCTCGCTGCCCTTCTCTACGACACGTTGCTACTCGTCGCCGTTCTGATGACGGTGACCTGGCTGCTTCTGCCACTGACACGCGGGGAAGCCATCACGCGCGAAACCGTCGGCGGGTTCGAATATCTGTATCGCGCCCTGCTCCTGGGGCTCGTCATTGTCTACTTCGGATTCAGCTGGACGCGATCGGGTCAGACGCTCGGTATGCTCGCGTGGAGAATCCGTGTCCTGCGTAGCGACGGCTGCAATCTGCGCTGGAGCGATGTCCTGTTGCGCCTCGCAGCCTCGCTTCTCTCCTTGCTGCCTGCCGGCCTCGGCTACTTCTGGATGCTTGTCGATCCCAATCGCCTGACCTGGCACGACCGCCTGAGCCGCACGCGGGTCGTCAGAGCGTAGGAGGCGAAGCTGAGCGCATCTCTCGAGATCGAAGTCGGACGAGACGGACATTGCGGTCGGGAGATTGTGCCAACTCGGGCGAGCAATGTTTGCGGGGTTGCATATTCGGGGCAGCACTGTCATCGAGCGTGGTCAGCCCGGAGTTGGCACAACTCCCACCCAATGGCCGGCTCGGACCACTTTTCTGCTAACGAGTCCGCGCGATCAGAATCAGTGTGAGCAGCGCCAGCGACGCCGTCGGTACCCACGCGAGGATCACCGGATCGAGATTGAAAATGATGCTGCCGCTCTCCAGCGTCCGCTGCACCAGGAAGAACGCCACCCCAATCAGCACGCCGATCACGATACGCGCGCCCGCGCCCGACGAACGCAAGGGGCCCAACGCAAACGGTACGGCAAGAATTGCCACTATGATGATCGCGCAAGTGCGGGCGATTCTCGACCAGAACGCAAACACGTAGCTGTCAGCTTCCAGCCCATTGGAGCGCAGATGACCAATCAGTCGCCACAGATCCATCGACGGCAGCTGACGCGGCTCACTCGCGGCAATACCGAGGAATCCAGGATTGACCTTGGTCTCGAGCTCGAGATTCGACTTGGGCGTCGTGACGGTGCGATCGTCCTCGAAACGCGTCTCGGTGTAACCGTCCAACCGCCAGTGGCCGGCTGTCTCGCCCAGGATTGCGCGGCTCGCATGACCCACGCTGAGGAGCACTCGCGGACCCGAGAAGCGGAACACATACACTCCGCCGAACAGGTTATCGCCCGACTGCTCGTGTACGCTGATGATGGTGCTGCCGTCTTTCACCCAGGCGCTGCCTGAGCCAGCGAAGCTGACATCGGAGAACTTGCTGAAAGCCTTTTGCTGACGCGCGAACTTCTGCACCGGTGGCGCGACCACTTCGCCCAGCAGGGCGGTCACGATCGCGATCAGCAGGCCCGCCACCCCCGCCGAAACGGCGATGCGCGTCACCGACACACCGGCCGCGCGAACCACGACCAGCTCACTGCCGCGAGCCAGGATGCCGAGTCCCAGCAGCGCACCGATGAGCACCGCAATCGGCATCAGCTCGAAGGCCTGCTGCGGCAGATTGAGCACAGTGAAGAGCAACGCATCGCTCGCCCGATAGCTGCCTACGCCGATGTCGTCCTGCTGGCCGATGAAAACGAACAGGCCGCCGAGCGTCAGGAGCACGCCGAGCACCATGGCGCTATAGAGCAGGATCGTGCTGATGATGTAGCGATCGATGATTCTCATGCGCCTACGCTCGCTTGGCCCGCAATCGCAGCCATATCGCTCTTTGCATCAGCGCGAAGAGTGCCAGCGCCGCGATCAGGAGGTGCACCCACCACAATCCGAGCACCTGAGGGATGGTGCCGCGTGCCAGCCAGACCTTCGCTGCGGACAGCAGGTTCGAATAGACGAAATACAAGAGGATCGCGAGGCCGATTCGAGCGTAGCGTCCCTGGCGCGGTCGCAGGCGCGACAACGGCACGGCGAGCAATGTCAGCACGAAGGCCATGGTCGGCATCGACAAGCGCCATGCCAGCTCGGCGCGATCCTCCGCACTGCGCGAGACGAGCAGCTCGGCGGTCGTTTTGAGCTCGAGCTTGCTGGTCGTCAGCTCTGCCTCCGGCAGGCGCACCGGGATACCGTGCTCCTCGAATTCCGTGATGCGGAATTCCGGGCTACCGGGAATGCCCTCGTAGCGACGACCGTTCTCCAGCACCAGGGTATGCAGCAAACCGCCTTCGCTCACCACGTGCCGCGCCTGGGCGGCGACCGCGATTTCCACCCGCTCGGCGCGGCTGCGCTTGACGAATACGTCGCGCAGCGTTCCGTCGGGGTCGACGCCCCCGGCGTAGAACACCGCGTCGGAATCGCCAAAGGTGTGAAAGCGGCCGGGCTCGAGATTGCCGAATTCCGCATCGCGCATCGCGACGCTACGTAGCGCCTGGACATGAACGGCCGCACTGGGCGCGAGTTCCAGTGACAGCCAGCCCAGCAGCACGGCCAGCACGGTGGTCAAGACGAGAACCGGCATACTTAAGCGCGCTACGCTGACGCCGCAGGCCTGCATGGCCGCCATCTCACTCTCGTGGTACAGCCGGCCGAAGGCGAGCACGATCGCGAGCAACAGGCCCACCGGCACCAAGACCGTAAGATTCTCGAGCGAGCTGAAGGCGATCAGCGCCAGCACGACCTCGCGCGGGAAGCGGTGCTCGGCGGCCCGCTCGAGCACGCGTGCCATCTGGTTGGTCACGAGAATGATCAGCAGCACGCCCGTGACTGCGAGCCACGTCAGGGTCACTTCGCGCAGGATGTAACGATCGAGGATTCGCGGCACTCGGATCACCGGTGGCTGTGGCCGCACGCGCAAATTGAGTACACTAGCGCGCCATGCGTTTAGGGCAGCTCTGAGCTGCCCTGACAGCCTGCCGGCCGCGATTACAGCGATAACGACTGCGACGGCAGGAGTCAGAAGGCGGGGGCGACATCGGCGGTTACGTTAAACCACCAGCGCGCGTGGCTCAATCGGCTTGAGGCTTGAGAGCTGCCGCCAGCGTCTGAAGGGATCGTCATGCAGTTCAAGGCGGTAACAGGATCGGCCGCACCGAAGCGCAGCGAATGTGCAGTTCTGGGCGTGTTCGAGGGGCACGAACTCGCCCCCGCGACGCATGTCTTTGACCGGCGTCACGGGCGGCGTATCGCGGCGCTGTTGCGGCGGGGCGATTTTCCCGCGCGTCTCGGCGACACGTTCCTGCTTTCGGATCTCGGCGAAGGACGCGCGCGCGCTCTGCTGGTGGGGCTCGGGGCGCGTAAGAGCTACAACCGCAAGGCCTACAGGCGAGCCCTGCAGGCAGCGCTGCAGACATTGACGCGCACAGGCGTCAAGCACGCCGTCGTGTGGCTGGCTCACGAGACGGTGCCGGGCGTAGATCCGTACTACGCCGGACGCTTCGCGGCCGAAGCGGCTGCGAACGTTCTGTACCGCATCCCGGATCTGAAGACTGGGGTCAGGCCCTCTCCTCCCGCACTCATCCGCCTCACCCTGGTGGTCGCCGATGCCGTTGCAGTACGAGAAGCCCAGCGTGGACTCCACGACGGCGCGGCTATTGCCGATGGCATGAAGGTCACACGCGACCTTGCCAACCTGCCCGCCAATGTCTGCACTCCGCGCCACCTGGGTCGCGCGGCCCGCACACTCGGCAAGAAGTATCGGCCGCTCAAGGTCAAGGTGCTCGAGCGCCGTGCCATCGAGAAGTTGCGCATGGGCGCGTTCCTTTCGGTCACGCACGGGAGCGATGAGCCGCCGCAGCTCATCGTGCTCGAATATCGCGGCGGGCGACGCAGCGCCGCACCGATCGCGCTCATCGGCAAGGGCATCACCTTCGACAGCGGCGGCATCTCGCTCAAGGATCCCGCTGGCATGGACGAAATGAAATTCGATATGAGCGGCGCGGCGAGTGTCCTTGGCACTTTTGCGAGCGCAGCGGCGCTGCGGCTGCCACTCAATCTCGTCGGCGTCATTCCCGCCTGCGAGAACCTGCCTAACGGCAGGGCCACGAAACCCGGCGACATCGTGCGCAGCATGTCAGGCCAGACGGTCGAAGTGCTGAACACCGACGCGGAAGGGCGCCTGATACTCGCTGACGCGCTCACCTACGTGCGCCGCTTCAAGCCCGCCGCGGTGGTTGACGTCGCAACGCTGACCGGTGCGTGCGTCGTCGCCCTGGGGGCGCATTTCGCCGGACTCATGTCCGCGGACGCGGAGCTCACGGAAGAGCTGGCGAGCGCCGGTGAGCGCTCCGACGATCGGGCGTGGCGCATGCCGCTCGTCGAGGAATATGGAGAACAGCTCAAGAGCAATTTCGCCGACATGGCGAACACGGGCGGCCGTGAGGGTGGCGCCATCACGGCGGCGTGTTTTCTCTCGAAGTTCGCACAAGGCATGCGCTGGGCGCACCTGGACATCGCTGGGGTTGCCTGGCTCACCGGTGCGCAGAAGGGCAGCACGGGTCGGCCGGTACCGCTACTGGTCGATTTTCTACTCAATCGCGCCCGCAAAGATGCTTGAACTGGGCGGAGAGTCTCTCTGACGCGCGTCGATTTCTATGTACTCGAGGAAGCGGATGCCGGCGCGCGCCGGCGTCTCGCATGCCGGCTCGCGGAGAAGGCCTTCGCCCAGTCACACCGTGTCTTGATGCTCACCGCAGACGACGAGGAGGCGCGGCAGCTCGATGAGCTGCTGTGGACGTTCCGGGACCGCAGCTTCGTGCCCCACGAGCTGACAGCGCCGGGCAGGACCAGCCAGGCCCGCGTACTGATCGGCACGCCGGAGTCGGCGGCGGGCACGGGCGCTGATATCCTCATCAACGCTTCGGACCTGATGCCTGAGGGCCCCGAACGATTCGCGCGTATCGTGGAAGCGGTGGATGGGGAGCCGGCACGTCGCCAGGCGGGTCGCGACCGATATCGCGCCTATCGCGACCGGGGTCTCAGTCTCGAATCGCACAACGTCGGCAGCAGCCATGAAATCTGACCGAGCCAGCAACGAGGAAGCCATCCCAACGCTGACGGAGATCGTCGAACTCGAGGCGCCATCGATCGATCCGCAGGTGCTCGAGGTGCTGCATACCGAGATCTCCGCGCGCGTGATGCGACTCGCCGAGGAACTGATGCGCGAGGCAAGTCGCGACCTGGAGGGCATCCTTCTCAAGCGGGTCTGCGACCAGCTGCGCGCCCGCGTGCCCGAGATCGTGGAAGACGCGGTGCGCGAGTATCTGGGTACGGAGCTCTGATCAGGCGCTGCGTTCACTGATCGATGGACAAGGTCTACTCTCCTCGCGAAATCGAGCCGCGTCTTTACGAGCGCTGGGAAGAATCTGGCTATTTCGCGCCACACGGGCGCGGTCCGGGCTACAGCATCGTCATCCCGCCTCCGAATGTGACCGGGACGCTGCACATGGGGCACGCCTTCCAGCACACGCTGATGGATGCCCTCACCCGCCTGCATCGCATGGAAGGCGACAAAACGCTCTGGCAACCCGGCACCGATCACGCTGGCATCGCCACGCAAATGGTCATCGAACGCCAACTCACCTCCGAGGGCTTGTCACGGCATGATCTCGGGCGCGAGGCGTTCGTTGCCCGAGTTTGGAAGTGGAAGGAGGAATCCGGAGGAACCATCTCGCGGCAAATGCGTCGCCTCGGCGAATCCGTGGACTGGAGCCGCGAATGCTTCACGATGGATCCCAAGCTCAGCGCCGCGGTCACGGAAGTATTCGTACGCCTGCACGATGAGGGACTCATCTATCGTGGCAAGCGCCTGGTGAACTGGGACCCGGTGCTGCACACCGCCTTGTCGGATCTCGAGGTGCTTGCTGAGCCCGAATCCGGCCACTTGTGGCATTTGCGTTATCCGCTTGCCGACGGCACGGGCCACATCGTCGTGGCGACTACCCGTCCCGAGACCATGCTCGGCGACACCGCGGTTGCCGTGCATCCGGAGGACGAGCGCCATCGGGCGCTGATCGGAGGCAAGGTTCGCCTGCCCCTCACGCAACGGCTGATCCCGATCATCGCCGACGAGTACGTCGATGCGGCGTTTGGCTCCGGTGCGCTGAAGGTCACGCCGGGACATGACTTCAACGACTACGAGGTCGGCCGCCGGCACGATCTGCAGATCCTCAATATCCTGGACCAGGACGCGAAGATCGTCACTGATGCCGCTGCGGATCTCGCCGCAATTCCGCCTGAGTTGCGCGGGCTCGATCGTTTCGAGGCACGCAAGCGCGTCATCGCGATGCTCGAAGCGCAGGGGCTGCTCGAGAAAGTCGAGCCACACACCTCGCCCGTGCCGCGCGGCGATCGCAGCGATGCGGTGCTGGAGCCATGGCTCACCGACCAGTGGTACGTGAAGATCGGCCCGCTCGCGGAGCCCGCGATTCGCGCGGTTGAAGACGGCAGGACACGCTTCGTTCCCGACAACTGGGCCAAGACCTATTTCCAATGGATGCGCAACATCCAGGACTGGTGTATCAGCCGCCAGCTGTGGTGGGGCCATCGCATCCCGGCCTGGTACGACGCGGCAGGCGATATTTTCGTGGCCCGCAACGCCGACGACGCCCGCCGGCTGGCCCAACGGCATCACGGCCGTGATGTGCCGCTGCGGCAGGACGACGATGTGCTCGACACCTGGTTCTCCTCCGCGCTCTGGCCGTTCTCCACGCTCGGCTGGCCCGAGCAGACACCAGAGCTGAAGACTTTCTACCCGACTTCGGTGCTCGTGACAGGTTTCGACATCATCTTCTTCTGGGTTGCCCGGATGTTGATGATGGGCCTCAAGTTCGCCGGCGACGTGCCGTTTCGCGAGGTGTACATCACGGGCCTGATCCGCGACGAGCACGGCGAGAAGATGTCCAAGTCCAAGGGCAACATTCTCGATCCCATCGATCTCATTGACGGGATCGAGCTGCAGCCGCTCCTCGCCAAGCGCACCACCGGGCTCATGCAGCCACACCTGCGCGCGAGCATCGAAAGGAATACGCGCAAGCAGTTTCCTGCCGGCATCCCGGCCTTCGGCACCGATGCCGTGCGCTTCACCTTCGCCGCACTTGCTTCGCCGGGGCGTGACATTCGCTTCGACCTCGGGCGCGTCGAAGGCTATCGAAACTTCTGCAACAAGCTGTGGAATGCCGCGCGCTACGTGTTGATGGTCACCGAGGGCAAGGATTGCGGCCTGAGCGCCGCCAGCGAGCTGAGCAGCGCGGATCGGTGGATCCGCGGCCGCCTGCATCTTGCGATTGCTACGCTGCGCGGATCCTTCGGCAGCTATCGCTTCGATCTCGCTGCCGCGGCAGCCTATGAATTCACCTGGTACGAATTCTGCGACTGGTATCTCGAGTTCACGAAACCGATCTTGCAGTCCGCCGAGTCGACCGAGGCGCAGCAGCGCGGTACGCGCCGTACGCTGCTCGAAGTCCTCGAAGCACTCCTGCGACTCCTGCACCCGCTGATGCCATTCATCACGGAAGAGATCTGGCTGCAGGTCGCACCGCTCGCTGGCAGGTCAGGCGAGACGATCATGCTGCAACCATTCCCGCGCGCTACAGATTTTGCGCTCGACGAATCGAGCGCACGCGATGTCGACTTCGTTCGCGAACTGATCCTGAAACTGCGCAACATCCGCGGCGAGAATGACATTCCGAACTCCAGGCGCCTCGAGCACGTTTTCATCAAGGACGCGTTGCCCGAGCAGCTGGCCATCGTTCAGGCGCACCGCAGCCACTTCGATCGGCTGGCGAACGCCGAACTGCAGCCATTCGATTCGAGCTGTGATGTCGACGTTGCCGCGAGCGCGCGGGTCGGCAACCTCGAGATATACGTGCCACTGCGGGGCCTGAAAGAGAACCTGGCTGCGGAGACGGCGCGGCTCGCGAAGCTGCAGGAGCGAGCACGAAAGGAACTCGCTGCGGCCGAAGGGAAGCTGACGAACCCGGAATTCATGCGCAATGCGCCCGCCGCGGTTACGGCCAAGGCCCGGGAGCGGGCCGCTGAGTTGCAGCGGGAGCTTTCGCAATTGGCCACCCAGATTAAGAGGCTGGAAAAACTGAGATGAATGTCGGGGTTCCTGGCCCTGACTGCGCTATCCTCGCTGCGAGCACGTGAGCCGGTGGCCGCTTGATGTTGCAAGTCTCCGATCGTAACGATGATCGCGTCCTTCACGGCGGCTCCCTGCCCCGCGAACGACTGCGCGACACCGTGGATCAGCTCAATCGTGTGATCCTGGGCAAGGATGCGGAGATTCGCCTTTGCATGGCGTGCCTGCTGGCACGTGGTCACCTGCTCATCGAGGACATTCCCGGAGTCGGCAAGACCACCCTCGCCCACGCCCTCGCGCAGACGCTCGGACTCACCTACCAGCGCATTCAGTTCACGAGCGACCTCCTTCCGGCGGACATCATCGGCGTCTCTATCTTCGATCGCGCTGGCAGTCGCTTCGAGTTCCAGCGCGGCCCGATCTTTGCGCAGCTGGTGCTCGCGGACGAAGTCAATCGCGCGACGCCCAAAGCACAGAGCGCGTTGCTCGAGGCAATGGAGGAGCAGCAGGTGACGGTAGACGGACGCAGTCACCCCTTACCGGAACCCTTCTTTGTCATTGCGACCCAGAATCCCATTGAACAGGTGGGCACCTTTCCGCTGCCCGAGTCGCAGCTCGATCGCTTCCTGATGCGCATCGAGCTGGGCTATCCCGATTCCGCACACGAGCGGCAGCTCCTCATGGGGCAGGATCGGCGCGCACTGCTCGCAACTCTGAGCGCGACGCTGACGACAGCGGACCTCGAGTCATTGCAGGCCGGTGTCGGCAAGGTGCATGCGGCCCCGGCACTGCTCGATTACGTGCAGGCTCTCGTCGCCTACACGCGCGCCAGCGGCGAGTTCATCACTGGCTTATCGCCGCGCGCGGCCATCGGCCTGCTGCGTGCCAGCCAGAGCTGGGCACTGCTTGCGGGTCGCGCCGCCGTGGTGCCCGAAGACGTGCAGGCCGTGCTACCCGCGGTCGTAGGGCACCGCTTGCGCATCTCCGGCGAGTCGGGGACCACCGCTCCGCAGAGCAGCGGCCGCGGCATTATCGAGAACGTGCCCATTCCCTGAAGCGCTAATGCCGATCTCGCGCCTGCGTACCGTCGTAGCCGATCGCGTTCAGCGCTGGGCACGTCGGCGCCAGGGACCTGACCACGTGCCGCTCGCCCTCGAGCGGCGTCGCATTTATATCCTCCCTACCAAGTTTGGCGTGGTCTACGGCATCACGACCTTCGTGATGCTGCTCGGCTCGATGAACTACAACAACAGCCTCGGCTTCGCGCTGACGTTCCTGCTCGTGGGGCTGGGGCTGGTCGCCATGCATCACTGCCACCGCAACCTCGCGGGACTCGTGATCGCTCATGTGCAGGCGGGCGAAGCATTCGCCGGCGGGTCGCTGAAGCTCGCATTGGGCTGCGAGAATCCGAGCGCGGTGGCGCGTTGCGGTCTGCGCTTCGAATGCCTGGACGCCGTTGCCGAGCTCCCCTACGTGGCGCCCGCTGCGCCAGTGCTTGCGACGCTGGAGCTGTCGACCGAAGCCCGCGGCATGCTGCACATCGACCGTATCTCGGTGAGCACCGGCTTCCCGCTGGGCTTGTTTCGCGCCTGGAGCTGGCTCTACCTGCCAGTCGACGCCATCGTCTATCCGAAGGCCGCCGGAAACCAAAGCCCGTGGCCGAGCCTGGAAACCGATCGGGGCACTTTGGGCCTCATGCATCGTGGCGATGAGGACTTTCGCGGTTTTCGCAGCTACCACCCCGGCGATTCGCCGCGCCATATTGCGTGGAAAGCCCTGGCGCGCGGTGCTCCGTTGCTCGTCAAGGATCATGCGGGTGCGACGCGCGCGCCGCTCATATTCGATCTCGACCAAGTGCAGGCGCGTGACCTGGAGAGCCGACTGTCGCAACTGTGCAGCTGGATCGTAACCGCCGACCTGCAACTGAATCCCTTCGGACTCGCGCTGCCGGGAAAGCGAATCGCTCCGCAGAGCGGCGCGCGTCATCGACGCCGCTGTCTTACTGCGCTGGCGCTATTCGGCATGGAGGCCGGCAATGCTGCGCGCTGAACGGCGCCGGTGGTTGCAGACCCCACTGGCATGGACGCTGGCGAGTATCGTCGCCGCCGTCGCGATGAATGCCAATCACCTGCCGCTCTGGGTACTCGGCGCGTTTACGCTTCTCGTCCTGTGGCGCAGTGTGATCGGGCTGCACGGCTCGCGATTACCGTCGCCGGTGCTGCGCATCGTGGTGGTCGTGGCACTGGCGCTCGCCGTGTTCCTGGGCTACGACACACTGAACGGCGTCGAGGCCGGCACCACGCTCTTATCGCTAATGGTGGCGATGAAGCTTCTCGAAACACGCAGTCCGCGCGATCAGCTCGTGCTGCTGTTGACCGCCTACTTCCTGGTGCTCGCCGCGTTCCTGTACGGACAGCAACTGTGGTTGCTGCCAATCGCGGCTGGTGTGGTCTGGCTGATCACGGCCACGCTGCTGCGCGTTGCGCACATCAATGTGCCGTTGCCGCCGGCCGCGGTCCTCGGCTTGAGCGGCCGGATGCTGGTACAGGCGCTACCCATCATGCTGCTGCTTTTCCTGTTGTTCCCGCGCGTCCCAGGACCGTTCTGGGCGTTGCCAACAGCCACGCAGGCGACCACCGGCCTGGGCGACACGATGGCGCCTGGCGACATCACCGAGCTGAGCTTGTCGAGCGATGTCGCCTTCCGGGTCCGATTCGCGGGCGCAGCACCGCCACCCGCGCAACGTTACTGGCGAGGTCCGGTGCTGCACGATTTCGACGGCTACACCTGGAGTCGCGGCGCGCGCTTCGATGTGCCCGGAAGGCTCGAGACGCTTGGATTGGAGTACGACTACAGCTTGATGCTCGAGCCGACGGACAACTTCTGGGTTTTCGGTCTTGATATGCCTGTGCGCTGGAACGACGAGCGAATCAGGCAGGGCTACGACTACCAGCTGGTCGTGCAGGGTCGGATCAGTGAGCCCGTCACCTACCAGATGAGCTCGCGTCCGCGTTACTTCGCGGCCGCTGAAAAGTTGAGCACCACGCTCACCAGCAGAGACACGAGATATCCAGCCGAACGCAACCAGCGCTCAGTGGAACTCGCAAAGCGGATGCGCGCCGACGCGACCAGCAACCAGGCCTACATCGACGCGGTGCTGGGAATGTTCCGGGAGCAGAGTTTCTACTACACACTTTCGCCGTCGCGTCTTGACCTGAACTCCGTGGACGATTTTCTGTTCAACACGCGTCGCGGCTTCTGCGCGCACTTCGCTTCCGCCTTCACGCTGCTGATGCGCGCTGCCGGCATTCCGGCGCGCGTCGTGACCGGTTACCAGGGTGGCGACTACAACCGTCTTGCCGACTACTACATCGTGCGCCAGTCGGACGCGCATGCCTGGAGCGAGGTGTGGCTGCGAGGACGCGGTTGGGTGCGCATCGATCCCACTGCCGCAGTCGCGCCCGACAGGATCGAGCGCGGTACGGCGGCGCTCGGCGCCGATCAACCCTTCGCGGAGCGGATGATCCGCGACAACGCTTGGCTCGCCGACGTCCGCTTTGCGTGGGACGCCGTCAACACGCTGTGGCGCGAAAATGTCCTGCAGTTCAGTTCGCAGAAGCAGGAGCAGTTTCTCAAGTGGCTCGGAATCCGCGAGCCCGACTGGCATTGGCTCGCCGGCCTGCTCGGTGCAAGTCTCCTCGTGGCACTGGCCCTGCTAAGCCTGGTGCTGGCTCGTGAGCTTCGCTTCCACAATCGCGATCCGGTGCAACGCTCTTATGCACGCTTCTGTCAGCGGCTCGAGCGCCGCGGCCTGAAGCGCGCGAGCCACGAAGGCCCGCTGGATTTCCTGGCGCGCATCGCCCGCGAACGGCCCGACCTCGCGGGCGAATGCGAGCCCATTGCGGACCTTTACATCCGGCTGCGCTATGCGAGTGAGACGGCGAAACCCACGCTTCAGGAATTCGTGCGCCGCGTGCACGCATTTCATCCCGCGGCACAACGCGGTTGAGTCGTCCGCCTATGGCATACTTTCGCGCCCGTCCGGAGAACGCTCATGTCCGACTTGAAAGCGCGCTTCACCACGGCCGCCCAGGAAGTGCAGAGGCTCAAGAGCCGGCCTTCCAATGACAACCTGCTGCAGCTCTACGCTTTGTACAAACAGGCGACTGAAGGCGATGTGAAAGGCAGCCGGCCAGGCTTTCTCGATCTCACTGGCCGCGCCAAATACGACGCGTGGGCCACCAGGAAAGGCCTGACGAACGACAAGGCCATGCAGGCGTATGTCGACCTGGTCGGGAAGCTGAAGCAAGCGTAGACATCGCAGCGCCCTTGACTCCGACCGTCATCGTTCTCGCCATCGCTATCGGTGTCATCGGGGTGATCCTCGGTCGTCCGCTGTGGCGTGCCCGGCGACGGCAGCAGCTGCGCACTCAGCCCCTTCCGGAAACGTGGCGCGTCGAGATTGATCGCGCCATGCCGATCTATGCTCACATCCCATCGGCCCTTCGTGCACGCCTCGACGGCCTGGTACAGCAGTTCATTGCCGAAAAGGAATTCGTCGGCTGTCGCGGTCTCGAAGTGACGTTGCCGATGAAGCTCGCTATCGCGTCACAAGCCTGCCTGCTGGTACTGGGACGATCCGCTCGCGTCTACGAAGATCTCTATTCCATTCTCGTCTACCCCGCCGCATTTCTAGTGCCGGAAGAACACCGCGATGAAGCCGGGGTAGTACACCAGCATGAGCGAGTGTTGGCTGGCCAGGCGTGGGATACGCACCGGATCATCCTCTCGTGGGACGACGTGCTTGCCGGAGCGTACGCCGCCGGCGACGGTTTCAACGTCGTCTACCACGAATTCGCTCACTACCTCGATGCAGAGGCCGGCGAGGTGAATGGCGCTCCGTTTCTCGGCGACGCGCTGCTTTACGAGCGCTGGTCGCGTGTCATGAAAAAGGAATTCAACCGGCTGCGAGAGGCCGAGGCACGCGGCGAGCCCACGGTGCTCGATCCATACGGCGCGGAAAATCCGGGGGAGTTTTTCGCGGTCGCAACCGAGGCGTTCTTTGAACTACCCCGCGAGGTGCAGGTGGAGCACGCAGACCTTTACGCAGAGCTCAGGAGCTACTACCGGCTCGATCCTGCGAGCTGGCTGCAGGCTCTTTGACGAACCACAGGACCACTGCGCCGGCGGCAAACAGGACTGCGATCGACAGAATCGCGAGCCGCGAGCTGCCGGTTGCGAGCGCCACCCAGCCCATGAGCATGGGGCCGATCACCGCCGCAAACTTGCCCATCATGTTGAAGAAGCCGAAGAACTCGCCGGATTTCTGCGGTGGCACCAGGCGCGCGAAATACGAGCGGCTCAGGCTCTGGATGCCGCCCTGCACCAGGCCGATCACAATAGCCATGGCGTAAAACTGCGTGACGGTTTCGAGGAAGTAAGCCCACACGGTCACGCCCAGGTATACGGCGATGCTCAGCAGGATTCCGAAGCGCGGCCCCAGGCGCTTTCCAATCCAGCCGAACGCCAATGCCGCGGGGAACGCCACGAACTGCGTGATGAGGAGCGCGACGATCAGGCTCTTGGAGTCGAAGCCGAGCGACAGGCCGTAGTCCACGGCCATCTTGATCACCGTGTTGACGCCGTCGATGTACAGCCAGTACGCGACGAGAAACAAGGTCAGCGCACGGTAGGCACGCAGATGCGCGAGCGTCTGCCATAGCTCTGCCCACCCGGCCCGCAGGGCGGCGAGAGGCCGCAGCGGAGCGGCTGTCGCTCTCTCGCGCACGAAGAGCAGTAGTGGAATGGTGAATAGCGCCCACCAGATCGCAACGGTCAGGAAAGACACGCGCACCGCCTGTGCCGCATCCGCGAGCCCGAAGATCTCGGGTTTGAGTGTCATCACAACATTGAATAGGAACAGCAGGCCACCGCCCAGATATCCCAGCGCATAACCGTAGCCGGAGACCAGGTCGAAATCGCGCTCTTCAGCGACATCGAGCAGCAGCGAGTCGTAGAACGTCGTGCCACCCGAAAACCCCACTGCAGCCAGGGCATAGAACAGCACCGCGAGGGGCCAGTCGCCCCTTTCCACCCAGTAGAGAGCAGCGGTCATCGCGACGCCGAGGACGCTGAAGAGCAGCAGCAGCTTCACACGCGCTCCACCGCGATCGGCGACTGCCCCCAGGAGCGGTGCCAGCAGCGCGATCAGCGCGCTTGCGATGCCGTTGCCAATCCCGAGCCGGAACGTGCTGACAGTAGCCTCGGTGCCGGTACTCCAATACTGCTTGAAGAATACCGGGAAGAATCCGGCCATGACCGTGGTGGCGAAAGCCGAGTTCGCCCAGTCGTACAGCGCCCAGGCGACGACCGGCCGGCGACGCAGGACGCTCACGGGATTAGGTGCCCTGACTCAGGCCGCAATGGCGTGATGCTCGCGCGTTTCGAGGAAGCGAATGCCGGGCCAGCGCTCCAGCGTCAGCTGCAGATTGACCCGCGTCGGTGCGAGATACACGAGCGCTCCGGAATGGTCCACCGCGAGGTTCTCGTATGCCTTGGCCTGGAACTCCTCGCGCTTCCGCGGATCCGTCGCGCCGATCCAGCGCGCGGTATAGACATTCACGGTCTCGAACGTGCACTCCACACCGTATTCGTCCTTGAGGCGAAACGCCACGACCTCGAACTGCAGCTGTCCCACCGCACCGAGGATCAGATCATTGTTGCGCAGGGGCTTGAAGAGCTGCGTCGCGCCCTCCTCGCACAACTGCGACAGACCCTTCTGCAGCGCCTTCATCCGTAGAGGATCCCGCAACACCGCACGGCGAAACATCTCCGGAGCGAAATTCGGTATGCCGGTAAAGCTCAAGCGCTCACCCTCGGTGAACGTGTCCCCGATGTTGATCGTGCCGTGATTGTGCAGGCCGATGATGTCACCGGCGTAAGCATCCTGCGCCTGCGTGCGGTCGGCCGCCATGAAGGTCAGCGCATCGCCGACGCGCACTTCCTTGTCGAGACGCACGTGAAAGAGGCGCATGCCCCGCTCGTAACGCCCCGAGCACAGGCGCAGGAACGCGATGCGATCACGATGACCCGGATCCATGTTCGCCTGGATCTTGAATACGAATCCCGTGAGCGCAGGTTCGCCGGGGCTCACCTGGCGCTCGTTGGTCTCGCCCGGTCGCGGCGCGGGCGCATGGGCCACGAAGCTGCCGAGGAGCTCCTCGACACCGAAATTGTTGATCGCCGAGCCGAAGAACACCGGTGTCTGTTTACCGGCGAGATAGAGCTCGGGATCGAAGCGATGTGCGGCGCCGTGCACCAGCTCGATCTCATCGCGAAACCGCCGTGCCGATTCGCCCAGGAACTCCTCAGCCGCCGGGCTTGCGATGCCATCGATGGTCAGATTCGTGCCGGCGCGTCCGCGCTCGGCCGCCTCGTAGGCGTAGATCCGATCCTCGATGAAGTGATAAATGCCCTTGAGATCGCGGCCCATGCCGATCGGCCAGGTGATCGGGGCACAGCCGATCTTGAGCACCTTCTCGATTTCGTCGAGCAGCTCGACAGGTTCGCGCCCGTCGCGGTCGAGCTTGTTGATGAAGGTCATGATTGGCGTATCGCGCAGGCGGCACACTTCCATGAGCTTGATGGTGCGCTCCTCAACGCCACGCGCGCAGTCGATCACCATCAGCGCGGAATCGACCGCCGTGAGCGTGCGATAGGTATCCTCGGAAAAATCCTCGTGCCCCGGCGTGTCGAGGAGATTGACGATATGGCCCTTGTACGGGAACTGCATGACCGACGAAGTCACGGAGATGCCGCGCTGCTGCTCCAGTCGCATCCAGTCCGAGGTCGCATGGCGTGCGGCCTTGCGTCCCTTGACGGTACCGGCCATCTGGATGGCGCCACCGAAGAGCAGCAATTTTTCGGTCAGCGTGGTCTTGCCCGCGTCCGGGTGCGAAATGATCGCGAAAGTGCGGCGGCGAGCGATTTCCTCGGCGAGATCAGCCATGAGTGCCGGAAGCCAATGCGTCAGGGGCGCGCATTGTACCCGCAACCATCATTTCCTGCGCAGAGGTGCGGTCGCGCGCGAGGCGAGGTCGAGCCTGAGAACCGCCGCATCTTCGCGCCCTCCTGGCGCCTGGTAGTAGCCGCGACGCATGCCGACCTGCTCGAAGCCGAGTGCCTGATAGAGCCGGACTGCCACTACATTCGATGGCCGCACTTCGAGAAACGCCTCGAGCATTCCAGCACCGTGCGCGCGCTCGAGCAGGTACTCGAGCATGCGTCGGCCGAGGCCACGGCAGCGCAGGTCTTCGCGTATGCAGACGTTGAGCAGGTGTGCTTCTCCGGCACCCATCGACATGATCCCGTATCCCACCACCACTCCCGCGAGATCGATGACACGGCACACGTAGCCGACGCGCAGGCAGTCGCGGAAGATCCCTTCGCTCCAGGGGAACCGATAGGCGGCGCGCTCCAGCGCCACGACCGTCGCAACATCGTCATTGTGCATGTGACGAATCGCGAGCTCGGGTAAGACGACTTCGCTTCTAACCGTGGCCACGGTCGAAGACTTCCTGTGCGAACTGCAGATCGGCCCATGCCTTGCGCTTCTCACCGGGCGAGCGCAACAGGTATGCCGGGTGATACGTCACCACCACCGGGATCTGGCGTGTGCCGTACGAATAGACCTTGCCGCGCATGCGACCGATGGGCGTGTCGGTCTGCAACAGGTTCTGTGCCGCGATCCGGCCGACCGCGAGGATGATCCGCGGCTTGATCAGCTCGATCTGCCGATCAAGATACCGGGTGCAATGTGCTGCCTCTTCGGGTTTCGGCTCGCGATTGTTGGGCGGGCGACACTTGAGAATGTTCGCAATGAAGACCTGCGAGCGTTCGAGCCCGATCGCTTTCAGCATGTTGTTAAGGAGCTGGCCTGCGCGACCCACGAAGGGCTCGCCCTGTGCGTCTTCGTCCGCGCCCGGCGCTTCGCCGATCACCATCCATTGCGCCTGGTGATTTCCGACACCAAATACCGTCTGGGTGCGCGTTTTCTGCAAGCCACAGAGCGAGCAACCGGCAACCGCCCGCTGCAGCGTCTCCCAATCCATGAGCGGCACTTCGGCCGCACCCTCTGCGGTGCGCGACCCCTGCTGCCCGCGGCGTGCCTCGCGCGGCACATACCAATCGACGCCGAGCTCCTTCAGGTATGACAGGTGCTCACGACTCATCGTGATTCTCGAACAGCTGGGGTTGTGACCCGGTACCAGCAGCAACGCCAGTCGACTTGCGACGCATGCGCTGCAACAGCCACCAGGTTGGGCCGGAGAGTGCGTACGTGCTGAACAGCACGAACAGCACCACCGGCGGCTTGACCGCGATCAGCACGAACGCGAGGGGCACGAGGACGAAATAGCGAAACGGTATATGCCCGCCAAGATTGAAATCCTTGAAGCTGTAGTATCTGAATCGGCTCACCATCAGTGCGCCGGCCACCATGGTGACGACAAAAGCGACGATCAGACCGACCAGCCCGGGCTCGCGCCATTCGCTGGAGAACCACACCAACGCGGCGACGATCGCGGCCGCCGAGGGGCTGGGCAGCCCCTCGAAGAATCGCTTGTCTGCAGTGGCGCGTGTGTTGAAGCGCGCCAGCCTCAAGGCAGCTGCCACCGCGAAAAAGAATGCCGCCAGCCATCCTGCGCGGCCCCAAATGAGGCCGTATTCCGCGATCCGCGCTACACCCCACTGATAAGTGACGATCGCCGGCGCAAGACCGAACGACACCATGTCCGACAGGCTGTCGTATTCCTTGCCGAACGCGCTCTCGGTGCTGGTCCAGCGTGCCACGCGCCCGTCTAGTCCGTCGAAGACCATCGCGACGAACACCGCTACTCCCGCGCGCTCGAAGTTGCCGTCGATGGCGGCCACGATTGCATAGAAACCGGCGAACAGCGCCCCGGTGGTGAACAGGTTGGGCAACAGGTAGATGCCGCGGCGTTGCGGCGGGCGAGGCGCTTCGCTCTCCATAGGCGCGCGCATCATAGGTCTGGCGGGGATGGAGGCACAATAACAGGCCAGGGAAACTCTCCGCCGGTTTCATGGGCGCGACCGTGTCCTCCGCAAGCTTCTGGCTGGGCGCGAGGCGCAGTCGATATGTCGATATCGACAAGACTCGCAACACCGCCAGAAGCTTGCCGAGGCCGGTCCCGTCCGGGTTGCGTCGCGAATGGGCAGCTGCGGCGTTGCACCGCTTGCCAATGGAAGTGACCATTGGCTGCACGGTGCGCCTAGCATCTGCACCATTGGCGACGCAACGCGCACCATGAAACCGGCGGAGAGTTTCCCTAATATAAGTGCCTGAATTCAACAGCCGCGCCGCCCGGCGCATGGGTCGATTAGCGATGCGATTGTCCGAGCTGCCGATCAATACTTTGAAGGAGGTACCTGCCGACGCCGAAGTCGTGAGTCACCAGCTCATGCTGCGAGCGGGACTCATCCGCCGCCTGACCGCGGGACTCTACAGCTGGTTGCCCATGGGCCTGCGTGTGCTGCGTAAGGTCGAACGCGTGATCAGGGAAGAAATGGACCGCGCCGGCGCGCTCGAAGTGCTGATGCCGACGATCCAGCCCGCGGAGCTGTGGCAGGAGTCCGGGCGCTGGGAGCAGTATGGGCCGGAGCTCCTGCGTCTCATGGATCGTCACGAACGCCCCTACTGCTACGGTCCGACGCACGAAGAGGTGATCACCGACATCGCACGGCGTGAGCTGCGCAGCTACCGGCAGCTGCCGGTCAATTTCTACCAGATCCAGACCAAGTTCCGCGACGAGATTCGTCCGCGCTTCGGAGTGATGCGTGCGCGCGAGTTCCTGATGAAGGACGCGTATTCATTCCATATGGATGAAGCTTCGCTCGCCGAGGGCTATCGGGCGATGTATGACGCATACACGCGCATCTTCACTCGACTGAAGTTGCGCTTTCGCGCGGTGCAGGCCGATACCGGGGCGATCGGCGGCACTATCTCGCAGGAATTCCATGTGCTCGCGGATTCGGGTGAGGATGCGATTGTATTTTCCGATGCCGGTGACTACGCCGCGAACCTCGAGATGGCAGCGGCTCTGCCGCCCGCGGAACCGCGTGCCAGACCCACCCAGCAGCTCGCGCAGGTCGCAACGCCAGGCGTAAAGACGATTGCGGAGGTGAGCGCCCACCTCAAGGTCACACCTCGGCAATGCGTAAAGACGCTATTCGTCGAGGGCAGCGACGGCGGCGTCGTGGCGTGCGTACTACGCGGCGACCACGAGCTCAATGCGGTCAAGACGCAGAAGCTCCCGGGGATTGCGAGTCCGCTACGCATGGCGAGTGCCGATCGGGTATTGCAGGCGGCAGGCGCCGAGCCCGGCTCGGTGGGTCCGGTCGGTCTCAAGTGCCAGGTCTACGCCGATCACAGTGCTGTGCAGTTGAGCGACTTCGTGTGCGGTGCCAACCGAACGGATGCGCACCTCACCGGCGTGAACTGGGGGCGCGACCTGCCTGAGCCACACGCGGTCGACCTGCGTAACGTAGTCCCGGGTGATCCGAGCCCCAGCGGTCGCGGGCGACTCGACATCGCGCGTGGCATCGAGGTCGGACACATCTTTCAGCTCGGGCGCAAGTACAGCGAGCCGATGAAGGCGCGGGTACTCGATGAACAAGGCCGCGAAGTGGCCCCGCTGATGGGGTGCTATGGCATCGGTGTGACACGCATCGTGGCCGCGGCGATCGAGCAGAATCACGATGAGCGCGGGATCATCTGGCCCGAACCGTTAGCCCCATTCAACGTGGTACTCGTGCCCATCAATCTGCAGAAGTCTGAACGCGTACGCGATACCAGCGAGCGCCTGTATGCTGAATTCACGGCTGCCGGCATCGAAGTGCTGCTGGATGATCGCGACGCGCGCCCCGGAGTCAAGTTCGCCGATGCCGAGCTGCTCGGCATTCCACATCGAGTCGTGGTGTCCGATCGCGGCCTGGAGTCGGGCCGACTGGAATATCGGGGCCGGCGCGAGAGCGAATCGAGCGAGTTCCCACTCGCGGATGCCGTCGGGTTCGTTCGCAGCCGGATGCAAAGTGCCTGAGCTGCGCGTCGCCGCCCTGCTGCTCGCGTGTGTGCTGATTGCACCCGGCGCGCGGGCCGACCGTCAGCAGGATCCGGAACTCAAGGCGGTCCTGCAAAAAGCCATTACTGCGGGCCAGTGCTTCACCGAGAAGTACGATGCCGAAGTCTGGTACAAGCTGATGGAGCCGCGCCTGCGCAAATACGTAAAGGACCTGGGCGAGCGCATCGAGATACTGACCAACGTCTATTGCGAAGCGCGCCACTCGCAGTTGCCCGCCGAACTGGTGCTGGCGGTGATGGACGTGGAGAGCAGCTTCAATCGTTGGGCCGTTTCTTCCGCAGGCGCCCAGGGATTGATGCAGGTGATGCCGTTTTGGCCGGAGCAACTCGGAATGCAGCGCCATCAGCTGGTGCAGGTCCAGCCCAACATCAGGATGGGCTGCGCGGTACTGAAGTTCTACTACGATCGCGAGCGGCGCGATGTGCGTAAGGCACTCGCCCGCTACAACGGCAGCGTTGGCCGTCGGGACTATCCCGACCTGGTGATCACGCGTTGGACCTCGCGCTGGCGGGCATAAGGCGCGCTAGCGCGTAACGAACTCACCACTCGTGGGTACCGCTGCGTCGGACGCGAGGCTCACCACTTCTACGGCGTTGACCCGCGACGCGTTCGATCCGACCCAGAGCCAGCGCAGAAAGGTTTCAACCGACTGCTGCTCGCCGCAGGCAAGCACCTCGACTCGTCCGTCGGGAAGATTGCGCGCATAGCCTTCAAGCCCCAGAGCGGCTGCTTCGCGCGCTGCAGTAGCGCGATAGAACACGCCCTGCACGCGCCCGCCGACCAGGGCTCGTTTGCAGATCCGCTCGGTCACGAGGGCAACTCCGCACAGGTTTCATGGGCGCGACCGTGTCTCCGCAAGCTTCTGGCTAGGCGCGAGGCGCAGTCGATATGTCGATATCGACAAGACTCGCAACGACGCCAGAAGCTTGCCGAGGCCGGTCCCATATGGGTTGCGTCGCGAACGGGCAGCTGCGTCGTTGCACCGCTTGTCAATGGAATCGACCATTGGCTGCACGGCGCGCCTAGCATCTGCACCGTTGGCGACGCAACGCGCTCCATGAAACCTGTGCGGAGTTGCCCTGGGTCAGGACTCGGAAGCCGTCGATGCGAGCTTCTGCGCCTCGATGGCATGCGTACGTGCTTCTTCGGCCTGCCTGCGTGCCGCGCCGTAGTCGCCGCGCTGCAGGGCTGCTTCGGCCTTTGTCAGCAAGTCGGTCGCCACATCCAGCTCGATCCCGGCGCGCTCGGCCGCACCGGCGGCGCGTGCTGCGGCAATCGCTTGCCGCGCGTCGCTCATTTCTTGAACGGGGGCACCTGCACACGCCGACAACGCGATCAGGGCCGTTGCCACGCTTGCAATCCGCCGACCTGCTCTCGGGAGGTTGCGCATCTTCTCGTTATATGAGTGCGATAATCGAGGTCGTCCGCACGCTAACAAGCAGGTGCAGGGGCGTCAAGGTTGCAAATGCCCGGCGACGGCACGAATGACGGCGCGATCTTGAGCGCAAACTAGCGAAGTAGCCCGTCTGTTGCACATGCGCCCTAGGCTTCGGGAGCTTCAACGTGGTGGAAATTCTCGTCTTGTATTATTCGCGCAAAGGGGCGACAGCCGAGCTGGCGCGCCAGGTGTGCCGCGGCGTTGAAATGGGCGGCGCCCAGGCGCGCTTACGCACCGTTCCGGCCGTATCCGCGGCAACCGAACAGAGCGAACCTTCTATTCCTGAACGAGGGCCGCCCTACGCCACGCACGTCGATTTGACGGAATGTGCCGGCCTGATCGTCGGCAGTCCGACCCGGTTCGGCAACATGGCCGCGCCCTTGAAGTATTTCTTCGACGGAACCAGTTCCCTGTGGTTGAGCGGTGGCCTGGCTGGAAAGCCGGCCGGCGTGTTCACTTCGACCCAGACCATGCACGGCGGCCAGGAGACGACGCTGCTGTCGATGATGCTGCCGCTTCTGCATCACGGCATGTATCTGGTCGGAATTCCTTATACGGAGCCCGCCCTCTCGAGTACCCGCGCTGGCGGCAGTCCATACGGCGCGAGCCACGTCGCAGGAGTATCCGAGACGTCGCTGTCGGAGGATGAGCAGCACCTGGCTCGAGTACTCGGCCGCCGCGTCGCTGAGCTGGCTGTGCGCCTGACATCGAGCGCCACTGCAAGATCTGCATGAGCACCGACGTTCGCGATCCCGGAGCGATCGCGAGGACACTTCGCAATCTGATCTTCGGCCTGATGGCCCTGATTGCAATCCTGCTCGTCGCCTGGCAGTTGCATGGCGCGAGGTCGCACATGTGGCTGCTGGCATTGTCGCTCGCGCCCCTCGTGATTCCCCTTCCCGGCCTGATGCGCGGCCGACGCCACACGTTCGCCTGGTGCAGCCTGCTGACGATTCCGTACATGGCTTTCGCAGTGACGGAGCTCATCGCCGATCCGACGGCTCGCACGATCCCCGCGACGCTGCTGCTGCTCGCCTTCGGCTGGCTCGTCGCGCTCGTTGCCTATCTACGCGTGACGCGATGACGGAGCGCGCGTTCATCCGCGAGGTGGTTCTGGCACGCGGACCAGCATGCTCCCGTCAGTTCTCGCGCTGTTGCTCGATGACTTGCTTGATGAAGGGAACTGTGAGGCGGCGCTGGGCCGCGAGCGCCGCGTTATCGAGCGTATCAAGCAGCGCGCACAACGAGCGCAGGTCACGCGGATAACGGCGCAACAGAAATCCCGCGGTCTCATCCGGTATTTCGAGGCCGCGAATTGCCGCTCGCATCCGCAAAGCCGCAACGTGCTCGGCCTCGCTGAGCGGTTTCAGATGCAGGATCAGTGCTGCGGACAGCCGCGAGCGTAGATCGGCAAGCTGCCAGTTGAGCGCCGCCGGGGGGCTTGTCGCCGCGAGCACGAGGTGGCGCTGATGCTCGTTGAGACCGAGATACAGGTTGAAGATCGCCCGCTCCCATCGCGCATCGCCCGCGGCGAGCTGCAAGTCGTCGATGCAGACGACGTCCAGTTGTTCGCAGCCGGCGAGCACTGCCGGAACTCCGAGCGATCCGTCACTCAAGGGAAAGTATGCGGCGCGTCCACCCGCAGCACCCGTTTCAGCGCACGCTGCCTGCAACAGGTGACTCTTGCCGCTCGATTCCGGGCCCCAAATCCACAGGGCAGTGGGCCGGACCGGCGCTCGGCCGTACAGCCCGCGCAACTCCTGAACCACGAGCTGGTTGGGTCCGGCGCAAAAGCTATCGAACACCGATTGGTCGCGCCAGCGTACGCCGAGAGGAAGCTGCTCCATCCGAAGATCAGGCGCTTCGGGCCCGCGAAACCGCAGCCGCGCGGCGGCTGTAGGTGATCACATAGTCAATGCCGCTGATCATCGTCGTCACGAACACGGCTGCCCCCAGCGTGATCACCACCGATCGTGGTGGGAATCCGGGGCCGAGATGCGCGACCAGGGCGAGTACATAAATAAGCTGCACGCCGGTGTTGACTTTGCTGATCGCGGTCGCCTGTCCGTTGAGCGGGCCGAAGAGCCACTTGAAGGTGAGCGCGCCGACGCCGATCACCACATCGCGCGCGACCACTACCACTGACAACCAGGCGGGCGACTTGCCGATCGCCGCAAGCACGATAAAAACCGTGACCAGCAGGAGCTTGTCGGCGAGCGGATCGAGCACCTTGCCAAGCTCGCTCGTCCACCCAAAGCGTTTGGCGAGAAATCCGTCAAGGCCGTCCGAAGCGGCAGCGATTGCGAACAGCCACAGTGTCTGCGTGTAGTCACCCCGCGCCAGCAGCCAGGCCACCGGAACAACCAAGGCCATGCGCGCGACGCAGATCAGATTGGGTAGTTGGCGCAAGCTCACGGCCGGTAGCGATAGCTCAATGTCCCGGTCAGCGTGGGATCGGCGGCGCCGTCCTGGGGCTGCAAGCGATTCCCCAGCTCGATCGCGCGGGCCAGCCGCGGCGCGTCCCCGCGCACCCGCACGCGATAGACCACCGTATCACCTGCGAGCTGTTCTACTGCGAGGCCGCTGATCAACGTCAATGATTCGAGGTAATCGGTCACACGCGCATACGCAGCCAGGTCGGCAATGCCATTCACGGTGATACTGACGTCCGTCGCAACAGCTTCGTTGCCGGCGGAGAAGACACGGGCGAACTGGTCTGCCGCGCCGTGAACGCCCTCCGCCGCCGTTCCCAGCCAATCGTTGTTTTCGCTGCCGTACGAGACTGTCCAGTGCACCTGCGCGTTGGCAGGATTCGAACTGCGCGCGCGGCCTACGAGCACCGCATCGGCACCGTATTCGCCGGCCGTTGACCTTAGCGACTCTGCCGCTCCACTCCAGACATCTTCAAAAGCAACTCGACCTCCAGCCGCTGGCCAGCGCAGCGGCAGCCCGCGCAGCTGCGCCGTACGCTCGATCGCCTGCTTCAGCTCCGAGCTCGACTGCGCATCGATGATGCGGCGCTGCTGTCCGTCATCTACTGCCAACCACACCAGCGTCGCCGGGCGTTGTTGGCCCCAGAGCGGCTGACCGGCGGCGATAATGGCGCGATCGACCTTGGCGCCGTCGAATCCGGCGAAAAACTGGTTGGTGCCGACGATGCGAAACTGTTGCACGTAGCGACGTGCATCCTCTACCAGCGGGGCGAGCGCCGGCTGAGTGCCCGCGTCGCGCTGTCCGGTGGCGCGCACCAGCACCTCCCGCATGGCGTCCTGGAAAGCCACGGCCTGGCCGCGGTCCGATCGATCGGGCAGCGGCACCGTCGCTTCGTACATGCCACTCACCGTCGCAGCAGCACAGCAGGTTGCGACGATGATCGATGCCGCAGGGACACCGATGCGCAACCACAAGTTCGCGCAGTTCATTCGTGTAAAATACCACAGCGTCTCCACCCGGCAGCCTTGGTTCCGGCGGCTCCGCCCCGCCACCACGTGGACCTTTTTTCAATGAGTAATCGTGCCCCGATCACCTATCGCGATTCCGGCGTCGACATCGATGCCGGCGATGAGCTCGTCGAGCGCATCAAGCCGCTCGTCCGTCGCTCGTTGCGACCCGAAGTGCTCGGCGGACTCGGTGGGTTCGGCGCATTGGTCGAAGTTCCGGTGGATCGCTACCGAAGGCCAGTGCTGGTTTCGGGCACCGATGGCGTTGGCACGAAGCTGCGCCTCGCTATCGATACCGGGCGCCACGACACGATTGGAATCGACCTCGTCGCGATGTGCGCCAACGACGTCGTCGCGCAGGGCGCCGAGCCACTGTACTTCCTTGATTACTACGCCACGGGTCACCTCGACGTTGCGGTCGCAGAGAGCGTCATCCGCGGCATCGTCGAGGGTTGCGTTCAGGCGGGCGCCGCTCTCGTGGGCGGTGAGACGGCCGAAATGCCGGGAATGTACGCGGCAGAGGACTACGACCTGGCGGGATTCTGCGTTGGCATCGTGGAGAAGGACCGCATCATCGATGGAACCGAGACGCAGGCGGGCGATGTCGTGATTGGCCTGCGCTCCTCAGGCCCTCATTCCAATGGCTACTCACTCATCCGTAAGCTGATCCAGGTTGCGAAAGCAGGGCCAGACACATTGCTCGAAGGCAGGAGGCTCTACGATTTGTTGCTGGCACCGACTCGCATCTACGTGAAACCGGTGCTGACCCTTCTCGCCAAGATCCGCGTTCACGGTATCGCTCATATCACCGGCGGCGGGCTGCTGGAGAACATACCTCGCGTAATTCCGGATGGCCTCGAGGTGATCCTCGACCGCAGCCGCTGGCCAACCGATCCGGTCTTCTCCTGGCTACAACGTACTGGCAACTTACCCGACGCGGAGCTGTATCGAACTTTCAACTGCGGTATCGGGATGACACTGAGCGTCGCGCCCCATGATGTAGATACTGCGCTGGCCTCGTTGCAAGGATTGGGCGAGGATGCCAGCGTGATCGGCAGTATCGGGCGTGGTTCCCGCGGCGTGGTCATCGAGGCATGAGCTCAGGCTCGAGCGCGCCTCTTCCGATCGCAATCCTGATCTCCGGTCGCGGCTCTAACATGCTCGCCATCGCCGGCGAAGCGTTGGCAGGTCGCCTGCCGGTCGCCGTCGTAGCAGTGCTGAGTGATCAACCGCAAGCCGCCGGACTGGAGCGCGCACGGGAACTCGGGCTCCGTTGTGAAGTCGTGGCATCCACACCCGGCCAGACACGCGCGGAGTACGACAGGCAGCTGGCCGTGACCTTGGCGCGATATCAGCCCGCACTTATTGCGCTGGCGGGGTTCATGCGCATCCTGGGTCCGGAATTCGTGCGGGAACTCGCCGGCTGCTTGCTCAATATTCATCCGTCACTGCTGCCGGCGTATCGCGGCCTGCACACGCATCGACGCGTGCTGGCCGACGGGCAGCGCGAGCACGGGTGCAGCGTGCATTTCGTCACCGATGAGCTGGATGGTGGCCCTGTAGTCCTGCAGGCGAGCGTTAACGTGTTACCGGGAGACTCAGAAGAGACCCTGTCAGCTCGCGTTCAGGCGCAGGAACACAGGATCTATCCGATGGTCATTGAGTGGTATGCCTCCGGGCGTTTGCAGTGGCACGACAATCAGGCATGGTTCGACGGCAAGTCTCTCGTGGCTCCGATGATGCTCGACCAGGTCGAGCGGCCGGCAAAGTGAAGCGGCTGCTCTCGCTCGTCGGGCTTGCGGCGTTGACTGTGAGCGTCGCAGCTACGCCGGACGCCCAGCAGCTTCAGCCGTTTCGCGCCACTTATTCCGTCGTGTGGCGCAGCTTCGATGCCGGTACGACCGAGCTCAAGTTGGAGCGCCTGTCCGACCAGCAATACGTCTACAGCTCGCGCTCCAATGCTTCAGGGCTGTTCCACGCCTTTTTCAGCAACGAGATCAGCCAGACATCGTGGTTGACCATAACCAACGACGGGGTCAGGCCAGGCCGCTATCGGGCCGATGACGGCTCGAGCAAGACGGCGCGCGACATTTCGCTAGATTTCAACTGGGAGACCGGTCGCGCGACTGGCGTGGCAGAAGACAAGCAGGTTGATGTCGCTCTCGAGCCGTACACCCAGGACGACATGTCGATCCAGATTGCTCTCTTGTACGCCCTGCTCAAGGGCGAACCGCCATCGAGCCTTCGCTTGATCGACAAGAACCGCATCAAGGAATACCTCTACACCTCCGACGGCACGGAGCACCTCAAGACCACACTCGGTGAGTTCGATACGATCATCTACCGCAGCCAGCGAGCCGGGTCGACGCGAGTCACGCGCATGTGGTATGCGCCATCACTCGGCTACGTACCGGTGCGCGGCGAGCAACTGCGCGAGGGCAAGCGCGAGTGGCGAATGGACATCCGCTCCCTTCAAAGAGAGTAAGAAGCGGTCCGAGCCGGCTATTGGGTGGGGGGTTGTGCCAACCCCGGGCTGATCACGCGCGATGACCGTGCTTCGGAAGATGCATCCCCGCAAACATTGCTCGCCCGGGTTGGCACAATCCCCCCGACCGCAATGTCCGTCTCATCCCGCGTATTACGCCTTCGGGAGCGTGACACCCTGCTGCCCCTGGTACTTGCCACCGCGATCCCGGTACGACGTCTCGCATACCTCGTCCGATTCCAGGAACAGCACCTGTGCTACGCCCTCGTTGGCGTAGATCTTCGCCGGCAGCGGCGTGGTATTGGAGAACTCCAACGTAACATGCCCTTCCCACTCTGGCTCGAGCGGTGTCACGTTCACGATGATCCCGCAACGCGCATAGGTCGACTTGCCGAGACAGATCGTGAGCACGTTGCGCGGGATGCGGAAGTATTCGACCGTTCGTGCCAGGGCAAACGAGTTGGGCGGAATGATGCAAACGTCGGCGCGCAGATCGACGAAGCTGTTCGCGTCGAAGTGCTTGGGATCGACGACCGCCGAGTTGATGTTGGTGAATATCTTGAACTCGTTCGCGCACCGGACGTCGTAACCGTAACTCGAGGTGCCATACGAAATGATCTTGCCGCCATCGTGCTCGCGTACCTGGCCGGGCTCGAACGGCTCGATCATCCGATGCTCGCGCGCCATGCGGCGGATCCACTTGTCGGCCTTGATGCTCATGTCTCAGCTGTCCTCGACGGTGATTGTGGGAAACGACTTGCCTTCAGCGGCGGCGCTGACAGCGAGCCGTGCAGCCGTACGCCGTGCCATGTTGCGGTAGGCGCGCGCGACCGGTCCGGAAGGATCTGCGATCACGATCGGCTCGCCAGCGTCCGAACACTCCCGGATCCGCAGGTCGAGTGGCAGTTCCCCGAGCAGCGGAACCTGATACTGGCCCGCCAGGCTCGCACCCCCGCCGGACCCGAAGATGTGTTCCTCGTGACCACATCGGGAGCAGACGTGAGTGCTCATGTTCTCCACGACGCCCAGCACCGGAACTGCGACCTTCTCGAACATCCTGAGGCCCTTGCGCGCATCGATGAGCGCAATGTCCTGGGGTGTGGTAACGATGACCGCGCCGCTCACGGGCACTCGCTGCGAGAGCGTCAACTGCGTGTCGCCGGTCCCGGGTGGCATGTCGACCACGAGGTAATCGAGAGCACTCCATTGCGTGTCACCGAGAAGCTGCGTAAGAGCCTGCGTCACCATCGGGCCGCGCCATACCATGGGCTGTTCTTCGTCGATCAGAAAGCCAATCGACATCACTTCCACACCGTGCGCGGCGAGCGGCTGCAGAGACTTGCCATCGCGCGTTACAGGACGCTGACCGGCGAGGCCAAACAGGCGCGGTTGGCTGGGGCCGTAGATGTCAGCATCCAGAACTCCGACCCGGGCGCCCTGCAGCGCCCACGCGACCGCAAGGTTCGCCGCTACCGTCGACTTGCCCACACCGCCTTTACCGGAAGCCACGGCAACGATGTTCTTGATCGACTTGAGTGGCTGGAGATTACGCTGCACGGCGTGAACCACAATCTCGCTGCTGACCGCAACCTCGAGCTGTTCGAGCCAGTCGAGTGTCGACACATGCTGGAGCAAAGCCGCGCGCAACTCCTCGGCATAGTCTGCGGCCGGAAATCCGAGCTGGATCTGCACCGTTGCGCGACCGCCTTGCGCCCGTACGCTGCGTACCGCCCGAGCCTCGCCCAGCGTCTGCCCGAGCCAGGGATCAACGTAGGCTTCGACGCACTCCTTGAGTGCCGAATCTCGGTCATCGGTCATCGATTACGTAGCTCCAGGCCCGTCGGCCTGAAAAGGGTCGCGAATTGTAGCGGGACTCGCCAATGGCGTGTGAAAGCCTTGTGGCATAATGTGCCGCCCGCAGCAAGCCCCGGTATTGCATGAGTTTCCTCAGTACGATGAAGGCCGAGCGCCTGATCGCCGATATCAAGGCGAGCGGCGATCCTACGAGCGTCAACGCTCGCAAAGCGCTCAGCAAGCTCGCCGGCATGGGCAGTGCCGCGGTCGAGCCGATCATCGAGGCGTTATCGTCGGCGGATAAACAGGAGACGCTCGCGTACGTCGAAGTGCTGACCGCCCTCGTCGACGCGAAGACCATCCCGCTGCTTGCCAAAGGCCTGAGTGAGTCCAATCCGCGCGCGGTTGCCGGTATTGCCTGGGCGCTATCCGGCAGCAAGAACTACCCACCGTCTGTCTTGTTGGAACTGCTCAGCCAGGAGGGCATGTCCAAGCCGGCGATACTCGATGTCATCACCGCGCAGAAGGCGCGTTTCAACGTGCGTGAGCTCCTCACTGCCGCCTACGCGCAGGAGCCGAACGAAAAAGCAGCGCTGTTTCGCATCGTGGCCGAGGTCGCCGACGAGAGCTCGGTTCCGGACCTGCTCGCGCGCGTGGATGGGAAAGACCCCGTCGCGCGCATGCACCTCATCAATATCCTCGCGCGCTTCAATCAGCCGGCGGTTTCGCGGGCCATCCAGAATCAGCTCAAGGATCCGAACAAGCTGATTCGTCAGGCGGCATTGCTCGCCCTGACGCGCCTCGATGGTCCGATCGACATCCAGCACGTGTGCCAGCTGCTGCGCGATCCGGAAATTGAAGTACAGAACAAGGCGGTGGATGTCGTCATCAAGGCGAACCATCCGGACACCACGCGTTACCTCGTCGATGTGCTCAAGGACGAGAACGAATATGCGCGGCGCGCCGCGGTCGAAGTTCTCAACGAGATCGGCACGCCGAAGTCAGTCAAGCACCTGCTCGAGGCAATCAAGGACGATGACTGGTGGGTACGCAGCCGCGCGGCGGACGCACTGGGCAAGATCGGCGGTCCGAAGGTCGTGGATGCGGTGCTCGCCCTGATTCGGGACGAGGACGAGGACATCCGCCGTGCGGCCATCGAGATCCTCAACCAGACCAAAGACGAGCGTGCCGTCAGCCACCTGATCGAGGCCACGAAGGACCCGGACTGGTGGGTAAGCGAGCGCGCTGTCGATGCCCTGGCGGAGATCGGCAGCAAGCGAGCTGTGCCGCGATTGACCGAGTTGCTCCAGAGTGGCCCGGCACGGAGCGTACCTGTCGTGCTGCGGGCGCTGGCGAAGCTTGGCGATCACAAGGTGATCGAGCCAGTGCTGCAGGCTCTCTCGCGCCCGGAAAAGGAAATCCGCGTCGAGGCAATGAACGTACTCGCAAAGGTCGCCGACGAGCGGCGTGTCGAGAACATCCGGGTCCAGCTGCAAGCGCAGCAGGCGAACAATTCAGATCCGACGGTGCAGCAGGCAGCAGCGCGCGCCCTGCAGGAAATCGACAATCGCTATTCCACCAGCGTGGTCGCCGCCGGGCGCAAGGCGGAGCAATTTGCAGCCGAACCAGCCAAGACTCTGCTCATGGACAACAAAGAGCTGGAGCAGATCGTAAAGAGCGCCGAACAAACGGCGCAGGCGCAGAAGCTGGACATCGCGACCCTCAAGCCCGGGGATATCATCGAGGGCCGCTACAAGTTCATCGAAAAGATCGGCAAGGGTGCCTTCGGCACCGTGCTGCTGATGGAAGACACGGTAGTCGACGAGCGCCTGATCCTGAAGTTCCTGAACGCCAACGTGTCCCAGGACGAAGAGATGATGAAGCGCTTCGTCCACGAGTTGCGCTATTCGCGCAAGATCACCCACCGCAATGTCATCCGCATCTACGACTTCCTGTACGTGCGGGGCAACTACGCCATTTCGATGGAGTACTTCCCGTCACACACGCTCGGTGGCGAGATCGTCAATGAGAAGCCAGTCTCACTGAAGCGCGCCATCCGCTTCGCGATGGATATCTGTACCGGCATGGCCGTCGCTCACCAGGTCGGCATCGTGCACCGTGACCTGAAGCCCGCCAACGTCCTTATCAACGAGGAAGGGCTGCTCAAGATCGTGGATTTCGGCGTCGCCGCTGCGCATCGCGAAGGCGACACGCAACTGACCCGTACCGGTTATGTAATCGGGTCGCCGAAGTACATGGCGCCGGAGCAGATCCTCGGCAAGAAGGTGGACGAGAAAGCGGACATCTACAGTCTCGGCGTCATCATGTACGAGATGTTCACCGGTGTGCCGCCGTACCACCGGGGCGATCACATGTCGGTGATGTATCAGCATGTGCAGGGTCGAGCCAAGGCCCCGGCCGAGATCAATCAGACACTGCCGCCCGGGCTGAGCGAAATCATCGTCAAGGCGATGTCGGTCGACAAGACCAAGCGTCAGGCGAGCATGGACGACCTGAGGCTCTCGCTCGAGAAGTATCTGTGACGCAGTGCGCATTCGCGCACCGTGGACCCCTCGTACTCGATTGATTATGTCCTCCACCAACGACTAGAGTGGCGGCCAGCCTGTCCCTATCACAGCTGGTACTGAATGCCTCGCATCGATGCCTTTCTGAAGCTCGGCCTCGCCCAGAATTGCTCCGACGTGCACCTCGCCGTGGGCGTGCCGCCGATGCTGCGCATGAACGGCGACCTGATGCCGATCAAGTTTCGCAACCTCGGCGACAACGAGCTCGAGGGCTACGTCACCGAGATCCTCACCAAGCACCAGAACGAGAGTTTCCGGCAGGGTAACGATCTCGACTTCTCCTATGTGTCCGAAGATGGTGGTCGCTTTCGCGTGAACGTGTTTCGCAAGGAGACCGGCGTCGGCGCGACGTTCCGTTCGATTCCGAGCGAGATACCGAGCATCGAGCGGCTGGCGCTGCCACCCATCGTCAAGAAGCTCTGCGACTACCACCAGGGAATGGTCCTGGTGACGGGTTCGACCGGCACCGGCAAGTCCACCACGCTCGCAGCCATGATCGACCTGCTGAACCAGACCAAGCGACTCAACATCATCAGCCTGGAAGACCCGATCGAATTCGTCCATCGCAGCAAGAACAGCCAGGTGATCCAGCGCGAGCTCAATACTCATCTGCCGAACTTCGCCGAAGGCGTACGGGCGGCGATGCGCGAGGATCCCGACGTGATCCTCGTCGGCGAGCTGCGCGACGCGGAGACGATTTCGATGGCGATGACCGCGGCGGAAACCGGTCACCTGGTACTGGGGACACTGCACACCACCAGCGCGACAAAGACCATCGATCGCATAATCGACGCGTTGCCAGTCGATGAGCGCGAGCAAACCAAGAGCTTTCTCGCGCAGAGCCTCATCGCGGTGATCACCCAGGTGCTGGTGAAGTCGGCCGACGGACGCGGGCGGCGTGCGGTCTGCGAGGTGATGGTCATGACCAAAGCCATCGCCAAGCTCATCATGTCCGACCAGACTCACCAGGTGCCAAGCCAGCTGCAGACCGGCAAGGACTATGGCATGCAGCTCATGGACATGGCGCTGCTGGCCGCGATCAAGGCGAAGGAGATCGACCCGGACGACGCCTTCGCCTATGCGAGCGACAAGCGCCAGTTCCAGAACTTCGTGACCGATACCAGCATCCTGCCGAAGCTCGACCTGGCGGCGAGCTGAAGCTTCGGGCCCGATCCTTCACTGTGGCGCGCATCGACGAATACCTGACTGAAGTCCTGAATCGCAAGGGTTCGGACCTGCACTTCCTCGCCGGCGATCCACCGCGGATCCGTCTCTATGGCGACCTGCTCCAGTTGCGGCAGGACAAGCTCACGCCCGATTTCGTGCGGGAGGCGCTGCTCGAAATCATGCCGCGGCAGGCAACCGAGCGCTTCGAGGCCAAGGACGGCACCGACTTCGCGTATCACCTGCAAGGTGTGGCGCGCTTTCGGGTCAACGTCATGCGTCACCTGAGCGGCATGGGAGCGGTGTTTCGTGCCATTCCCTCACAGGCCCTGACGCTCGATCAGCTCAACATGCCCGAGTCGGTCCGCAACCTCTGCCGGGTCATCAGTGGTCTGATCCTGGTCACCGGCAAGACCGGATCAGGTAAGTCGACGACTCTCGCGGCGATGATCGACGACATCAACTCGCGCATCAAAGGCCATATTCTCACGATCGAGGATCCGATCGAGTTCGTCCATGACCGCAAGAATTGCCTGATCAGCCAGCGTGAGATCGGTGTGCACGCACCAAGCTTTGCCGGTGCCTTGCATTCGGCCCTGCGCGAAGATCCCGATGTCGTACTGGTCGGTGAGTTGCGTGACCTCGAAACGATGAGCATCGCGGTCACTGCTGCGGAAATGGGTATTCTCGTGATGGGAACGCTGCACACCAACGGCGCTTCGGCCACCGTCGATCGCATGGTCAACGCATTCCCTGCCGACAAGCAGTCGCACGTCCGGACGATGCTCTCAACTTCGCTGCGCGGCGTGGTCTCGCAGCAGCTCCTGCAGCGCGCCGACAAGCAAGGTCGCGTCGCTGCCCTCGAAATACTGGTGAATACACCCGCGGTATCGAACCTGATCCGCCAAGGCAAGCTCGACCAGCTCGAGAACACCATGCAAAGCGGCGGCGCGCACGGCATGCGCACCATGGACACCGCCATCCAGGCGCTGCTCGAGGAACGCGTGGTATCGGGTCGCGAGGCCTACAAGAAGGGCATCAACAAGTCCAAGTTCGAGGCGGTCAAGGAAATCGGCTGAGAAGCAGTTCTCCGGCCGCGGCACCGGAGCGCAAGGACGCCAGGGCCGAACTCATATCCCGCATCCGTGCCCTCAGGCCTGACGCCGCATCCTGCGTGGCATAATCCCCGCCCGGTTCGCTCACTGTCGCCGCTCAATGCCCGATCGCCATCGCAAGCTGTTCGTCACCTCCGCGCTTCCGTACGCCAACGGCTCCTTTCATATCGGCCACATCATGGAGTACATCCAGGTCGATATCTGGGTGCGTTTCCAGCGCATGCAGGGTACGCAAGTGCACTTCGTGTGCGCGGATGATGCTCACGGCGCACCGATCATGCTCAAGGCGGAAGCGGAGGGAATCTCGCCGCAACAGCTGATCGCGCGCATCGCGGCGGAACGTCCCAAGTATCTGCAGGGCTTTCACCTCAGCTTCGACAACTGGCATTCAACGGACTCGCCCGAGAATACTGCGCTCTCGCAGGACATCTATCGCAGGCTCAAGGCTGCTGGCCTGATCTACAGCAAGGCAGTCGAACAGTTCTTTGATCCGGTCAAGGGCATGTTCCTGCCGGATCGGTACATCAAGGGCGAATGCCCCAACTGCCATTCCAGGGATCAGTATGGCGACGCCTGCGAGGTGTGCAGCACCGTGTATGCGCCGACGGACCTGATCGAGCCCTATTCCACGCTGTCGGGGGCCAAGCCCGTCCTCAGAACTTCCGATCATCTTTTCTTCAGGCTTTCCGATCCGAAATGCGTCGAGTTTCTGAATCAGTGGATCGGCGCACCGGGTCGATTGCAGGCCCAGGTGGCGAACAAGGCGCGCGAATGGCTCGACGGACGCGGCGAGAAGGCGCTCGGCGATTGGGACATTTCACGCGACGCACCGTACTTCGGCATTCCGATCCCGGATATTCCCGACAAATATTTCTATGTCTGGCTGGATGCGCCGATCGGCTATCTCGCCTCGCTGAAGCAATACTTCGATTCGGGCAAGGCGGCGGCACGCGGAGAGCGTCGTTCCTTCACGGAATTCCTTGCGGCGACCGACACCGAGCAGATCCATTTCATCGGCAAGGACATCATCTACTTCCACACCCTGTTCTGGCCCGCCATGCTCAAATTCGCCGGCTCGCCGTACAAGGTCCCGGATCACGTCTACGTGCACGGTTTCATCACAGTATCGGGCGAGAAGATGTCCAAGTCGCGCGGCACCGGCCTGAGCCCGCTGCGCTACCTCGAGCTCGGAATGAATCCGGAGTGGCTGCGCTACTACATCGCGGCCAAGCTCAATGCCAATGTCGAGGACCTCGATTTCAACCCCGATGATTTCGTCGCGCGCGTCAATGCCGATCTCATCGGCAAGTACGTCAACATTGCGAGCCGCGCAGCCGGATTCATTACCAAGCGCTTTGGCGGCAAGCTCTTGCCGATCGATGAGAATCGCGCTGTCGCTACCGCAAAGTGGTCGCGGCAGGCGCTCGCTGCCGGGGAGCGCATACTGGAAGAGTACGAGGCGCGTGAGTTCGGCAAGGTGGTACGGCGAGTGATGGAGCTCGCCGACCGCATGAATGAGGCTATCGATCAGGAAAAGCCCTGGCTGCTGGCCAAGGACCCGCAACAGGAGCGCCGGCTATGGGAGGTGTGCTCGGATTGCATCGACGCATTCCGCAAACTCACCCTGCTGCTGGCTCCCATTCTTCCGGACACCGCTGAGCGAGCAGCCAGGATGCTGGGATTGCCTCTGCCGTTGCGCTGGGCGCAGCTGCATGAACCGCCGCCCCTGGAGATACAACCCTACGAGCACCTCATGCAACGCGTGGATCCCAAACAGATGGACGCCCTGTTCGCTTCTCCTGCCGAGGGAACAGCATCTCCCGCGAGCCCAGGTCCCGGGCCGACGACGGTTAGCAGCGAACAAGCCATTTCCATCGATGAGTTCAACAGGATCGACTTGCGCGTAGCGCGCATCGTTGTCGCGGAGCCCATCGAAGGCGCCGACAAGCTTCTCAGGCTCACGCTCGATCTCGGCGCTGGAACGCGCACCGTATTCGCCGGAATCAAATCGGCATATCCCGCCGAGAGCCTCGCAGGTCGGCAGGTTGTCGTGGTTGCGAATCTGGCGCCACGCAAGATGCGCTTCGGCACCTCCGAGGGCATGGTTCTCGCGGCGGGTGACGGCTCCGGCATCTTCCTGTTGTCGCCTGACGAGGGCGCGCAACCAGGCATGAAGGTCAAGTGACCCGTGAGCGATCTCGTCGAGCAGGTTGACGCCGTGCTTCCTCAAACGCAGTGCACGCGCTGCGGTTACCCGGCGTGCCGCCCTTATGCCGAAGCGATTGTCGCCGGTAGTGCCGACATCAATCAGTGCCCACCCGGTGGTGAAATCACCATTCGCGAGTTGGCGCGCCTGCTCGGGCGGACCGAGAAGCCGCTAAATCCCATGCACGGAGCCGTGCGACCTCCCACCGTCGCTTTCATCGACGAGGCACGCTGCATCGGCTGCGCCAAGTGTCTGCCCGCCTGCCCGGTCGATGCCATCGTTGGCGCGCAACGCTTCATGCACACTATCGTCGCGGAGCTGTGCACCGGTTGCGACCTATGTCTGCCGCCCTGCCCGGTAGATTGCATCGAGCTGCGACCGGCACTCGATGCACGCGGCGATCCGCTTCCAGCGCCGCTGACCTTCGAGGAGTTGCAGCGGCACGGCCGCGTTGCTCGCCAGCGTTACGAGGCCAGCCGCGAGCGCCGCCGGCGGAGCCTCGAGGAGCATCAACAACTGATCGCCGCCCGAAAGCGGCAGGCGGGCGCGTGGCGCAAGCCCGGCGCAGCAATATGACACCAAGGCGCCGTGCCGCCATCTTCGCGCGGCTCAAGGCCGCCAACCCCGAACCCCGCACTGAGCTCGAATACTCCAACCCGTTTCAGCTGCTGGTCGCGGTAATGCTCTCGGCGCAGGCGACGGACAAAGGCGTCAATCGCGCTACTGCTGAGCTGTTCCGTATCGCGCCGAATCCGCAAGCAATGCTGGCGCTGGGAGTGGCAGGCCTTTCAAGACACATCAAATCGATTGGCCTCTTCAACACCAAGGCTCGCAACATCATCGAGACCTGCAGACTCCTGGTCCAGAGCTTCGCAGGCGAGGTACCTGCGAACCGCGAAGCGCTCGAGTCGCTGCCCGGTGTCGGACGCAAGACTGCGAACGTGGTCCTGAACGTGGCCTTTGGTGAGTCCACGATTGCCGTCGATACACATATCTTCCGCGTTGCCAACCGGACCGGCCTGGCGCCCGGGCGGACCCCACTTGATGTTGAGATTCGGCTGCTCGAAGTCGTTCCGGGCGAATATCGCCGCCAGGCCCATCACTGGCTGATTCTGCATGGGCGTTACGTGTGTATTGCCCGCAAGCCACGTTGTCCGGAATGCGTAATCGCGGACCTGTGCGAATACGATCATAAGACACGGGCGGAGCCCGCAGTGCGTTCACGGCGAGCGCGACGCTAGAGCAGCTCCATGCCAGTTTTTCACCAGCAAAGTCGCACGGATCTACGCCGCATCTATGTGGACGCGTGGCGAAGGTTTTGCAATGGCGAATCCCTGGAGCCGCTGCAGGCCCAGGTCGCGCAACTGATTGCCGAGCACCCCGAGTACCACGACTTGCTCGAAGCAGACGCGGCGTCGGTTGAGGCGGAGTTTCCACCCGAAGTCGGTGCGCAGAATCCATTCCTGCATCTGGGGCTACATCTCGCCATCCGGGAGCAGGTCAGCACCGACCGTCCAGCCGGCATCCGCGCGCTTCATGCGTCACTGTCATCGCGTCTGGGGTCGGCGCACCAAGCTGAACACCGGATGCTGGAGATTCTGGGTGAGATCCTGTGGGAATCGCAGCGCTCGGGCACGCCGCCTGACGAGCTGCTTTATCTCGAACGTGTGAAGAAACTGGAGCGCGGTTGAGACGACGGGTGTTCGCTACTCAGCTCGTTCGGCGCTCGCTGCGCGCGAGGTTGCGAACGCTGCCGTCGACCCGTCGAACGATTCCCACCACGACTCCCTCGATGATCATCGGCTGCGCCCTGAGATCGACCCGGATGGGCTGGAAATCCGCGTTCTCGGGCAGGAGCCACACGATCGATCCTTCCTGTCGGTAGCGCTTGACCGTCACCTCGTTTTCCAGGCGCGCGACCACGATTTGCCGATTGCGCACCTCGGTCGTGCGATGCACGGCAACCAGGTCTCCGTCGAAGATCCCGGCATCGCGCATGCTCATGCCACTGACCTTGAGCAAATAGTGAGGACGCGGCTGGAACAGCTGCGGATCGATCTGGAATCGTCCTTCAACATGCTCTTCCGCGAGCATCGGCCGGCCTGCCGCTACCCTTCCGATCAAAGGAAGACCAATCTGCTCACGCAGATAGTCCTTGAGCTGGATGCCACGCGAAGCACCCGGTATCAGCTCAATAACGCCCTTACGCTGCAAAGCGCGCAGATGTTCTTCGGCGGCGTTGGCCGACTTGAATCCCAACTCGCGCGCGATCTCGGCGCGCGTCGGTGGCATGCCGTTATCAACGATCCGCGTCTGAATGAGACGCAGAATCTGTGTCTGCCGCGGAGTCAGATCGGACATGGAGTGCTCGCACGCAATTTCGCCTGCCTGTGATTATATACAGTTGCGCGCAGTGCGCAAACCCAAGAGATCACGACCGCTAGGCCGCAGGGCAGAAGAGTGCTGCGCCTCCTCTCCTTCAGCACGCTCCAGCTACTGGCTAACCTAATCCGACGTGCGCTCGGCGCGACGCGATGCCGCGCGTACCACGACTCTGCGACGGCACTCGGCGACGCTCTTGCGAGCACCCAAAGCATGACCACCGTGTGATGACACGAGCCCCATGCGTCAAACGAGGCGCAGCGCGATGAGGGCGCATGGATACACTGGCGAGAAACGAGATGCATAAGTTGCGCGCTGTCAATACTTGTCGCTGCAGGACGACAAGCACGCGAGTACTATTGCATCGGAAGCGCAAACATGTTCACTTATGCGCCGTTCCGGTTCGGCTCGCGCGTGGGCTTCGGCCCGTGGTTTGAGCTGAAGTGTTGGACTTCGGGCTACCCGAGAAACTCACGAACGAAAAGGGGAATACCATGAAGAGTGCAATGATGCTTAAGGCTTCGACCGCTGTCCTGTGTCTCGGAATGATGGCTGCATGCACAGACCTCAAGCCGATTCAGGCGCAGATCGACGAGCTGAAGTCACAGGTCGCGAAAGTTGGCGCGGACGCAACATCAGCCAAGGATGCCGCGACCTCAGCTTCAAGCGCAGCCTCGGCGGCGCAGTCGGCCGCGAACGGGGCGCAGAGCACTGCGAACCAGGCGCTTTCCGCAGCTCAGGCCAGCCAGTCCTGCTGCGACGCGACCAACGAGAAGATCGACCGTATGTTCAAGAAGTCGATGTCGAAGTAGTCGGCACCGATCGAATCCGGCGCCGCGGAGCTCTTGGGCCCGCGGCGCTTTTTTTTGGCCGCCTCGCAGCTATTGCATCTCGCTGGTCGCGCGGGCTTCCAGGCCGACGGGGAGTGAAATCGCGACCGGCTTGCCGCGCGCCTCGTTCAAAGTCCGCTCCGCGAGCGGCCAGTTGATCCGCACGGGTCGATTGCGAGTCGCAGCCACCAGGACTCGCGTGAGTTGCGTGAGGTCAACCGGAGCCGATCCGCTGTTCTCAAGGGGTGGGTGCACTTCCAGGTACAGAACACCGTTATCCCAGCCAGTCTTTACGGCTTCATTGATGATGCGGACCTTGGTTCCGACGTTGACCATGCGAAACAGGGATTCGATGTCCTCGGGGTACATGCGGATGCAACCGTGCGTAACCTGCATGCCGACCCCGACCGGCTTGTTCGTGCCATGGATCAGGTATGCACCACCCGGTATGGCCAGGCGCATCGCGTAGTCGCCGAGCGGATTATCTGGTCCCGGAGGGATCGATTCCGGAATCGGATCGCCATCCTCTTCGTGCTGCTTGCGAATAGAGGCCGGCGGATACCAGGTCGGCTTCTTGACCTTCGCCGCGATCTGCGTGACTCCGATCGGCGTGCGCCAATCCATCTGGCCGACGCTGATCGGGTGCGAGATCAGCTCGGCAGGCTCTTTGCCCGTCTTGCGCAGGAAGTAGTAAAGGCGATGGTCCGCGAGGTTGATCACGATGCCCTCGCGTGGACCGGGCGGCAGGATGTGCTGGGTCGGTAGAGCGATGGCCGTGCCTTGTCCCGGGAGCCAGGGATCGGTTCCGGGGTTCGCCAGGGCGATTTCCTCATAACCGAGGCCGTAACGGCGTGCTATGTCGGGCAGAGTGTCGTCGAACTCTGCCACGGTGCTCTCTTCCAGGCCGATCAGGTCCACACCCGCCGGCGGCACCTGAAACATCTCGGCGTGCGCCGCAACACAAGCTATGGCCAGGAGACTCGAGCTCCAAAGGGCAGTTGAGCGTGTGCAGTCCATTGGTCTCATTCTAGGCCAGGATTGTGATCAGTCTCACGTCGGCGGAAAGCCCCGGCGCCTAAAGTGCCCCCCTGCAAACAAGAACAGCACGCTCATGAATACAGTTTCGCTGGCGACCCACGACGATCAGGACGAGACCGAACGCCCGGAGGCCTGGGATGCCTATCGCGTATGGAACGAGCAGGTGCGTCAGTCACGTGATCGTGTCCCCGTCGCGGTCCCGGCACAGGGTTGGGATCCGTACTTCGTGTGGTTGAGCCGCGTCCGCAAGTCCGATCAGTAGCGCACCATGGCGGCGCCCCAGGTAAAGCCGCCACCAAAAGCCTCCAGCAACAGTAGATCTCCTCGCTTGATGCGCCCGTCGCGCACGCCAACGTCGAGTGCCAGCGGCACCGAACCGGCGGATGTGTTGCCATGTTCCTGTACGGTGACGATCACCCGTTCCATGGGGAGATCGAGTTTTCTGGCGGTCGCCTGGATGATGCGCAGATTGGCCTGGTGAGGGACCAGCCAGTCGACGGCCGACTTGTCGAGCTTGTTCGCCTCCAGCGCTTCCTCGACTATTCGGCCGAGCGTGTTCACGGCGACCTTGAAGACTTCATTGCCCTTCATCTGCACGCCGAACGTGCCCGGCGCTCCCTGTGGCCAACCCTTCGAGACGCCACCGGGATAGTGAAGCAGGTCCTGGTAGGCGCCATCCGCATGCACGTGCGTCGAGATGATGCCGGCTGCGCTCGACGGCTTGAGGATGACTGCGCCGGCACCGTCCGCGAACAGTACGCAGGTCTGCCGGTCGTTCCAGTTGACGATGCGCGACAACATGTCGGCCCCGATCACGAGCGCACACTTCGATTCACCGCAGCGCACGTACTTGTCAGCGATGGACAGGGCGTAGATGAAGCCCGTGCATGCCGCCTCGACACTGAATGCCGGACAGCCGTGAATTCCGAGTCGCGCCTGCAGCAGCACACCACAATTGGGGAATACGACATCGGGGGTCGTGGTGCCGAAGGCGATCAGGTCGATCTCCTCCGGGGCGATACCGGCAGAATGCAAGGCTGCGCGCGCGGCTTGCTCGGCCATATCGACCGTCGTCTCGTTCTCAGCGGCAATATGCCGCCGCTCGATGCCGGTGCGACTTCGGATCCACTCATCGGTGGTATCCACCAACTTCTCGAGATCGAAGTTGGTCAGAACCTTCTCGGGAAGATAGCTACCCGTCCCTTCGATCCTTGAGTAGATCAATGGATCTGCCTCGCGAGCTCTGCGGCGATCTGCGCGGGCACACCGCGCTCCGCCTCAGTTGCCGCGGTGAGGATGGCATGCCGGAATGCGTATTGATCCGCCCCGCCGTGACTCTTGATGACGATGCCCTTCAATCCGACCATGCTGGCCCCATTGTAACGACGCGGATCGAGCCGTGTCCTGAGCGCACGCAACGCCGGCCAGGCCGCAGCCGCCATGACCTTGCGTGCGGCCCCCCTCGAGAACTCTTCGCGCGTCGCGTTGCCGATCATGCGCGCCAGCCCCTCCATGGTCTTGAGCGCGACGTTGCCGGTGAACCCGTCCGTCACTACGACGTCGACCTCGCCGGTGAAGATATCATCGCCCTCGACGAACCCCACGTAGTTGAGCGTCGTGGCCGCAAGCAGGCGGTGCGCTTCCTGCACGAGCGTATGCCCTTTGATGTCTTCCTCGCCGATGTTGAGCAACCCGACGCGAGGTCGCTCCAAGGCGTTCAGATCGGCCGCGACCACTGAGCCCATAACCCCGAACTGGCAGAGCTGCTCGGGCGTACTCGAAGCATTAGCGCCGAGATCCAGCATATGCGTGTGCCCGCCGATTCCCGGGATCGCTGACATGATCGCGGGACGATCTATGCCTGGTATCGACTTGAGCACGAAGTGCGCCGTGGCCATGAGCGCTCCAGTGTTACCCGCGCTCACGCAAGCCTGCGCGCGCCCTTCCTTGACCATGTCTATCGCCCGACGCATCGAGGAGTCCTTCTTGCGTCTCAGCGCTTCGCGAGGCGACTCATTCATTCCGACGATTTCGGACGCGGGCTGAATCTCGATGCGGTGCTCGTCGTGCGCGCGATGCGCGCGCAACAGAGGTTCGATGACCTCTGGCGCGCCCACCAGCACCAGACTCAGATCACTTCGCTCGCGCAGCAGTTCGATGGCAGCCGGCACGCATACCTGCGCGCCGCGGTCGCCGCTCATTGCGTCAACTGCGATTGTGGACGCCGCTGCCAAGCGCCGCGCGGGCCGGTTATGGTGATCGGGACGGATGCTGCGGCATGGCCGCGGCGATCAGGTCTTTTCCTGATCGCCCGGGACGTCGATGACCTTGCGGCCCCGGTAATAGCCGTCAGGAGTGATGCGATGACGCAGGTGGGTTTCGCCCGACTGCGGGTCTACCGACAGTGCCGGACCGCGCAGTGCGTCGTGTGAACGATGCATACCGCGCTTCGAGGGAGTCTTTCTGCTTTTCTGAACCGCCATTTCGAGTCTCCAGTCAATTCAATCCTTCATCAGGTCGCGCAGTCCCGCGAACGGCTTGTGCCGCGGTTGGTCCGCTTGCGGTTCGGGACGCGCACGGCAATCGCCCGCGTCACGATGCATCGGCGCCAATGGCAGCGCGAGCAGCAATTCCTCTTCGATCAATGTCGCCAACGACACCTGCCCGTCCAACGCGATCACGGGTTCCCGCGAGCCAGCCACTTCTGCGCTGGCGGCGTTCGCCACAAAGGCCAGTCGACTATCGGTGTCGACGGGCCAGGTCATCTCTTCCAGGCAACGCTGGCAGGTCAGCGTCAGCATCGCACTCACATGCCCTTCGGCGACTGCAAGTGCGCTCTCGCGATGGAAACGAAATTGCCCGCGAGCCATTCCCGCATCGCGCCTGAGGAGTGGGCGGATGCGCTCCAGGTCCGCCAGCGCTATCTCCGTTTCGAGGACCGCATTGTCTGCGGCGAGCGCTGCGACCTCGTGCTGTTGTTGCCCCGGGTCCGGCGACATGGGCGCGGTATCATAGTGATGAGGCCCTCCCCTGTCAAAACATTCTTACGTGCAAATCGTTGTTTTTGCAGAATTAAACTGATGCCGGCAGACCTTGTTCTCGCTTCCGCATCCCGCTATCGCCGCGAGCTCCTTGAACGGCTGCGAATTCCATTCGAGGTCGATGCAGCCGATATCGATGAGTCACGCTTGCCCACCGAAACGGCCTTGCAGCTCGTATCGCGCCTGGCGCGCGAAAAAGCTGCTCACGTCGCCCACCGCCATCACGCAGCCTGCGTGATCGGCGCCGACCAGATTGCGGTCTGTCGGGACGAGGTCCTGGGCAAGCCTGGAAACGCGGCCCGCAACATCGCGCAATTGCAGCGCGCCAGCGGGCAAACCTTGCGGTTTCTGACGGCTGCCTGCCTGGTACGTTCGAAGGGTGAACTCTGCGAAGAGCACGTCGATGAGACCAATGTGCGCTTTCGTGAGCTCAGCGAAGCAGAAATCTCGCGCTACGTGGACCTCGAACGCCCCTACGATTGCGCAGGCGGTTTCAAGTGCGAAGGGCTCGGAATCACTCTCTTGGACCAAATCGATTCCCGGGACCCAACCGCCCTGATCGGGCTACCCCTCATTTGGCTTTCCGGCGCCCTGCGACGCGCGGGCGTGCACCTGCCGTAGTCAGACGATCGAGGACGCTCTTCAACTCCGCGTCGAGCGGCACACTCAGGTCGAACTGCCGCTCCGTTCCAGGCCAGGTGAATGCGATCGCGGTGGCGTGCAGGAACATTCTCTCCAAACCCAACTCGCGCATCTGCTGGTTGAACGCACGATCACCATATTTGTCATCACCGGCCACCGGATGGCCCGCATGCAGTGCATGAACGCGAATCTGGTGCGTGCGCCCGGTCTTGAGATCCACCTCGAGCAGAGTTGCACGCTTGCCGTAGAACTCGACCGGCGCGAATACACTGAGCGCTTCCTTGCCGCCTGCCTGGGCGCGAACGATGCGCTCACCGCTCTGGAGCTGACGGGTCTTGAGCGGCGCATCGATACGAGCCTTGCCATGCGGCCATTGGCCAGCTACCAGAGCCAGGTAGCGCTTCTCAACCAGGCCTTCACGCATCAGGGCGTGCAGGGCCCGCAGGCTCGAGCGGCGTCTCGCCACCAGCAGACATCCGCTGGTCTCGCGATCCAGTCGATGCACGAGCTCGAGTGATTCGTCGGGCCTGTCGGCGCGCAGCGCTTCGATGACGCCAAAATCCAGGCCGCTGCCGCCATGCACGGCCAGGCCGGCCGGCTTGTTGATGACGATCAGCTCCCGATCCTCATGGACGATCGCGTTGCGAACGCTGTCGAGCACGCTGGTCGGCACGCGTCGTTCCCGCGGTTGTGCATCGACGCGCACCGGAGGCACCCGCAACTGATCGCCCGCGGCCAAGCGATACTCCGGTTTCACACGTTTGCCGTTAACGCGCACCTCGCCACGACGCAGAATCCGGTACACGCGGCTGCGCGGCACCGACTTCAGCTCCCTGAGCAGGAAGTTGTCGACGCGCTGCCCTGCGTCGTCGGCAACGATTTCGACCAGCCTTACCTGCGGGCGCGAGGCCTGGGCGTCAGTTTCGCGCTCGTTGCTCAAACACTGAATCCCTCGTAACACATTGATTGGACGATGGTGCGTTGCTATAGTGCGCGCCGACCTCGCTGCTGCCTTCCCAGGAAGGCGCCATGCGCGAGCCGAATCAGTGGTGCGAAGGCCATGCGCTTTTCGCGCCGCATGTTAGTTGGTCCCGGGTAGCCGGGCCATCGCTTGGGTCCTGAGAGCAGAGCGCCAGAGGCGCTCGGCGTGCAGCCAAGAGTTCAGGCGTGCCACAGGCGCCTCCGGCAAACCGGCCGGCGCCAGAAAATGCACAGGCGGGATTGATTGAGCGTTTGCGAGTGCAGGGCACTCGCCGCTGTTCCTGTTAAATGATGTCTACAGACGCAACACCCCTCCACCGCACACCGGCACCGCCTACTCCCCGCTCCGGGGCCCCTCATCACACTCCAGCAGGGGCCAATGAAGAGAATGCTTGTCAATGCAACTCAAGCAGAAGAGTTGCGCGTCGCTTTGGTGGACGGCCAGAAACTTTACGATCTGTCGATTGAGATTCCCTCCCGGGAACAGAAAAAAGCCAACGTTTATAAGGGTCGCATCACGCGGGTCGAGCCGAGCCTCGAAGCCGCGTTCGTCGATTACGGCGCGCAGCGCCACGGCTTTCTGCCGCTGAAGGAAGTCTCCCGCGAATATTTCCGTAACGATGCTCAATCGGGCGGCCGGATGAACATCAAGGAACTGCTGCAGGAAGGCCAGGAGCTGGTCGTTCAGGTGGAGAAGGAAGAGCGCGGCAACAAGGGCGCTGCCCTGACGACTTTCATCAGCCTGGCAGGCCGGTTCCTGGTGCTGATGCCGAACAATCCACGCGCCGGCGGCGTCTCGCGCCGCATCGAGGGCGAGGAACGCGACCAGTTGCGCGAGGCCATGAACGATCTGCAGATTCCCGACGGCATGGGCGCGATCGTGCGCACCGCAGGCGTAGGTCGGTCGAGCGAAGAGCTGCAGTGGGACCTGAACAATCTGCGCAGCGCCTGGGACCTGATCGATGCCGCGGCCAAAGAGCGCACGGCACCGTTCCTGATCTACCAGGAAGGTGATGCCGTAACACGTGCGCTGCGCGATTACCTCTCGGACGACATCGGCGAGATTCTGATCGATGACCCCGGGGCCTATCAGAAGGCGCAGGAGTACATGCAGCGCTTCATGCCGCCCGAGTATCAGCGCAAGCTCAAGGTCTACCAGGACGAGGTGCCGCTGTTCACGCGCTTTCAGATCGAGAGCCAGATCGAATCCGCGTATTCGCACAAGGTAACGCTGCCCTCCGGCGGCAGCCTGGTAATCGACCATGCCGAGGCGCTGGTGTCGATCGACATCAACTCGGCTCGCTCAACGCGCGGCGGCGATATTGAAACCACAGCCTGCAACACCAATCTCGAAGCAGCCGACGAAGTCGCGCGTCAGCTGCGACTGCGCGACATCGGCGGCCTGATCGTCATCGACTTCATCGACATGGAGTCGCAGAAGAATCAGCGCGACGTCGAGGATCGCCTGCGCAACGCTGTGAAGCAGGACAAGGCACGCATCCAGATCGGACGGCTGTCACGCTTCGGGCTGCTGGAAATGTCACGGCAGCGACTGCGCCCGAGTCTCGGCGAATCCACTCATATCGCATGTCCCCGCTGCACTGGCATGGGAACGATCCGCAGCGTCGAGTCGCTCACGCTCGCCATCCTGCGCCTGATCGGTGAAGAGGCGCGTAAGGAACGCTCGGCCCGCATCATTGTGCAGGTGCCCGTCGATGTCGGCACCTACCTCATGAACGAGAAGCGCGACTGGCTCAATACGATCACCGAACGCAGTGCCGTCAACGTCGTCGTGATTCCCAACCCGAACCTGCAGACACCCAACTATTCGATCCGCCGCGTGCGCGATGACGAAACACAGCTCGCGGAAAATGCCGGCATCAGCTACCAGATGGTCGAACAGGAAGAGCTGTTGCCCGACTCGGCACTGACACGCGAAAAGAAGCCGGTTGCAGACGCGCCTGCGGTTCCTACCGTGTTGCCAACAGCGCCGGCGCCGGTGACCGCTGTCGCCGCGCCCAGCATGTGGGCTGGTGAGCCTACGCCCCAGCGTCCGGGCATCTTCGTGCGCCTGTGGCGCTGGCTGTTTGGTGCTGGCGCGGTTGCGCCGGCGGCCCCGCGACCAACGACCCCGCGCCAGCATCGAGACCATCGAGACGAGCGCCGCGATCAACGACATCGAGATGGTCGGCGCGGCGGGCGCGACCGCGATACTCGTCGCGAACAGCATCGTGGTCCACAGGGGCATCATCGCGGCGACAGCGGACACCGCCGCTCCGAAACGCATGCGAGGCGCGATGGGAAGCCTGGTGGTGCCCCAGCGCCATCCACTACCGAATTACCACCTGCATCGAATGAGCGTCCTGCGGCCGAGCCCCGAAACGACGCGCAGCGCGCGGACCGATCCGTACAGAAAGACCGGCCTGAGCGTGAACGTGCTGAGCGCAGTGAACGCGGCGGTCGCGGCCGCAGAGGCCGTCGGCGTCGCGGCGGACGTGATCGCGCAGACAATCGTGAGGGTGCCGGCGGCGCGGCCAATGGCCCTGACAGTTCTCAAGGCCAAAGCCGAGCGGAACCCACAGCGACCACCGCCTCGAACGGAGATGAACGACCACCTTCGCGCAGCGACTCGGGACAAACTGCAGAGCTGCCCTTCTCATCGGCCAACCAGCGCAGCGAAACACGCGTCACCGAAAACCCAGCGCCGCGGCGGGAGGATGCGGAACGACCAGCCTCGCAGGCAGCGACGGGCGCCGAAACTACGCGCGCCAATCAGGAAGGGAAGTTCGTGGTGTGGACGTCTTCTCCGTCGGACAGTTCACCGCACGGTCCGGGACGCGACGACTGAAACGCTATCTTCCTTCGCGAATGTGACTGAGCAGGCCGCGTGCGGCCTGCTCAGCGAGATCCAGAACTTCCTCGAAGCCCGCTGCTCCGCCGTAGTAGGGGTCTGGGACTTCGTCGACACCCGCGTCGGGCGCAAATTCCAGGAACAGTCGGACCCGCTCACGATATTGTGTGGGTGCGCGTCGCCGCAGGTCCGAGAGATTGGCGCGATCCATCGCCAGGATGAAATCGAACCGGGCGAAGTCTTCACTGGCGATCTGACGCGCCCGTAGTCGACTCATGTCCAACCCGCGCCGCCGCGCCGCCGCCAAGGCGCGCTGATCGGGCGGCTCGCCGATGTGCCAGTCGCCGATTCCAGCGGAGTCGATTTCCACGCTCAGGTCCGGCGCCTCGCGAGTCACAAGATCGCGCAGCACCGCTTCGGCGGTAGGACTTCGGCAGATGTTGCCCAGGCAAACAAATAGCACTTTCACTCAGACACCTACAGACGCAAGCAGTTGAATATGCGTCCCATTCTGTCTTGTGACGTTTCAGTGAAAACCCCAACTCGCCGTTTCTGCGCCTGGAGGTGCAGTCGATGCCAGCCTTCCGTTGTATCTATCGCTGATTCGACCGTTGTTGAAGGTAGTGCAGCCCCGTGCAAGCCATCCCAAAGAAATCACCGACGGCGCGGACGTGTAGAAGTGAACGATGAAAGCGGGTTCAGACGATGTTGGGCCGCGCGTTTGTGTGCCGCGTTTCCGGCTAGGCTTGGTGGTTGAGAAGAGTGCGCCCGTCAGAATGGCGGGCTTGGCCGTGTACGCGCACATGGCGCAACGATATCGCGAATCGCATGACTACGCATGACCGACACCTTGTCAGCCCCGCGCCAGCTAACTCAAAAGATCCTTGGGTCCTGGCTTTGGCTGATCTGATGCGGGAACGGTGACCGACAGCCTCGATCCCCGCCTCCCGCAAGGGAAGCCGCAACATCGCGTGCACGTCTGCGAAGTAGAGATCGACGCGCGACGAAACGAACTTAGCGACCCGCGGCGGCGTGCCCTGCAGCACTTGAATTGGCCGGTACGACACGGGCCGAGCATATCAGCGCCAAGTCCTTTCTCAGGCGGCTCTGAGCGCGGCAACGCTGGCCGAGAAACCGTGGGAGAGCGCCGTCAGGCCGCCGCTTGGCCGAACAGCCGTAACCAGATCGCCGCGCTCGGTGCTCGATCGCTCGCAAGACCGCGAACTCGCATTTCAGGGCGCGGGCCACGCGGTGCATCGTTTCCTCTTGATCTCTCAACTGGTCAACATCAACTGAGTGGCACCGTGCGAATCGGGGTTACGCTGTCCATGGCGAACTTCCTGGCGATGGTGGCATCGCCAAGGGTGCGCAGTGTGCGCGTATGTCTTGGCCAGCGTACGGGGAAGATTAGTACTTACTCAGCTCGCTCACGGCGTGGGCAATCAGCGCAGGATAAGGGCCGTCGAGCAGCGCGAAGGTTGCGCCGTAGCAGGGTTGCCGGGTCTGCTTTCGCACGGCGGGAGTGTATGCCGTTCGGTGTATCCCCGGGTGTATCCCGAGCGAGTTAACGATTTGAATGCCTTGGGCTTATCAGATGTTGCCCAGGCAAACAAACAGGATTCTCGTCGAGGCCATGTTTTCGTCACTCACAGCGCAAGCAGGCGCGCAACAGCTTCAAGGTCTGCTTCGGTATCAACTCCCCGACCCGGAGACTCGATGGAGGTTGCCACGACAATTCCCATGCCGTGCTCCAAAGCGCGCAACTGCTCGAGCTTTTCGATCTGTTCGAGCGGTGTCGGTGGCAACGCCGCGAGCCTTGCCAGCACTTTGACGCGGTACGCATACAGCCCGAGGTGCCGTCGGGCGAAATCGTATCGGATCTGCCTGGTCAACCCACTCGCCGCGCCTTCGCGTGCGCAGGGAATCGGCGCTCGACTGAAGTACAACGCGCGACCCTCCGCTGACACGGCGACTTTGACCACGTTTGGATCGAGAAACTCATCGGCGGACTCGATCGGCGTGGCGAGCGTCGCGATGCCCGCCCACGACGAGCGCTCGAGGAGCTCCGCAACCTGCCGGATGATCGCCGGCGGCAGCTGGGGTTCGTCTCCCTGGACGTTCACCACAATGTCATCGTCCGGCCAGCGCATGTGTCGCGCGACTTCCGCGATCCGGTCGGTACCACTCTGATGTGAGGGACTCGTCAGCAACACTCTCGCGCCGAATTGGCGGCAGGCGCTCTCGATGCGAGCGTCATCCGTCGCGATCCAGACTTCATCTGCACCGCTACGCAGTGCGCGTTCGTGCACGTGCTGAAGCATAGGGCGGCCGTCAATTAGCCGGAGCGGCTTACCCGGCAGTCGCGCCGAGGCATACCGCGCTGGGATAACGACGCGAAACATGGCTCAGCGTTGCAGCAAGGGATCGTCGGAGGTGAGCTGGCGCGCTTCCTCCTCGAGCATCACCGGAATACCGTCGCGAATCGGATAGGCCAGCCGGCTCGCCTTGCAAATCAACTCCTGCGTCGCTTCGTTGTAGAAAAGCGGAGCCTTGGTGACCGGGCAGACCAGGATATCGAGCAGGCGCTTGTCCATTGCGGTTTCCTACTTCTTCGGTACGTACAGATCCGTGAGCGTACCTTCATAGGCCTCAGCCGCGAACGCCACGGTTTCCGACAGTGTCGGATGTGGATGAATAGTGAGACCGATATCGGCGGCATCGCAGCCCATTTCGATGGCAAGCGCCACTTCCGAGATGAGGTCGCCCGCATTCGGGCCGACGATTCCCGCACCGAGCACGCGATGCGACTCCTGGTCGAACAGGAGCTTCGTGAACCCATCGTCGCGATTGAGCGCGAGTGAACGACCGCTCGCCATCCACGGGAACATTCCCTTGCCGCACTCGATGCCCTTCTGTTTCGCCTCGATCTCGGTGAGGCCCACCCACGCAATTTCAGGATCAGTGTAGGCGACTGAAGGAATAGCCCGCGCTTCGAAACGGCGCTTCAGGCCCGAGACTACTTCGGCGGCCACTTTGCCCTCATGCGAAGCCTTGTGAGCGAGCATCGGCGGGCCCACGACGTCACCGATCGCGAAGATGTTCTCCACATTGGTGCGCTGCTGAGCATCTACCCGGAGGAATCCACGCTCATCCAGGTCGATACCCGCGCGGTCGGCGCCAATGTTGCGGCCGTTCGGGACACGGCCCACCGCAACCAACACGCGATCATATAGGTGCGGCTCTGGTGCCTTGTCGCCCGCGAAGCTGACGCGCAGGCCGTTGCGCAGGGGTTCGATCGCCGATACACGCGTGCCCAGCAGAATCTGTTCGTAGCGGCCGCGAATGCGTTTCTCGAGCGGGCGTACCAGGTCGCGATCGCAGCCTGGCATGAGCCCGTCCGTGAGCTCCACTACAGTGACTTTAGCGCCCAGCGCATCGTAGACGCAGGCCAGCTCCAGACCGATGATCCCGCCGCCCACTACGAGCAGGCGCTTAACCTTCTCGGGCAATTCCAGGGCAGCGGTGGAATCCATGATGCGTGGATCGTCGGGTAACCCGGGGAGCCGCGCTGACTCTGAGCCGCTCGCAACGATGCAATACCTGAAGTCCACGACACGGCGCTTGGCACCCTGTGCGATCTCGATATGGTTGGCGTCGACGAACTGCCCCTGTCCCTGCATCACTTCGATCTTGCGCTGCTTCGCGAGAACATTAAGTCCGTTGGTGAGGCGTGTGACTACCTGGCCTTTCCAGGCCCGCAGCTTGGTGCGATCAATGCTCGGTGAGCCGAACCCCAGGCCGTGCTCACTCATCGAATGCGCTTCCTCGATGACCCGGGCCGCATGCAGCAGTGCCTTGGATGGTATGCAGCCCACGTTGAGACACACGCCGCCCAACGTCGGCGATCGCTCGATCAACGCGACGCGAAGACCCAGATCAGCGGCACGGAATGCCGCCGTGTAACCACCCGGGCCGGCACCCAGCACCACAACATCAAAGGCGTGGTCAGTGGCACGCGGCACCGGTTTCGGTGCTTCCTGCTTGGCCGGCTTGGATGTCGCGGCGGGCTTCTGCCCACTGCTGCCACGCGCGCGCGGCTGATCTGCCAGGGTAACGGTCTCAACATAAGGCTGTTCACGATCACCGACGCTTTCAGGCGTGGCCACCACCGTCGTCTGTTCGATCTCTTCGGTGCGCAGCGTCGCAATCAGGGTGCCCTTCGAGACGCGGTCACCCTTGTTCACGTGCATCCGCTCGATCACGCCCGCGACGGTTGCGGGCACGTCCATGGACGCCTTGTCGGTCTCGAGGGTGATGAGCGCATCGTCGACGCCGACACGCTGTCCCACCGTCGCCAGCACGTCGACCACTGTGACGTCCTTGAAGTCACCAAGGTCGGGGACACGCAGCTCAACGAGATTCATGGAATTGCCTCGAGCAGGCCACGTGGCTCAGCAAGCACACGCGCCAGGAACGTGGTGAAGCGCACCGCGAGCGCACCATCGACTACGCGGTGATCATAGGAGAGCGATAGCGGCAGCATAAGCCGCGGCACGAAGGTACCGTCGCGATACACCGGCTGATAACTGGAGCGCGACACGCCAAGTATGGCCACCTCTGGTGCATTGATAATGGGTGTGAACGCAGTACCGCCGATAGACCCCAGGCTCGAGATCGTAAAGCATCCGCCCTGCATTTGCGCCGGCGTCAGCTTGCCGTCGCGAGCGCGGTCAGCGAGCTCGCCAACCTCACGCGCGAGCTCGTAGATGTCCTTGCGGTCAGCGTCGCGGATTACCGGCACCACCAGTCCATTGGGAGTGTCAGCCGCAAAGCCGAGGTGCAGGTATTTCTTCACGATCAGGTTCTCGCCCCGCGCATCGAGCGAGGAGTTGACCTGGGGGAACTCCTGCAACGCCTTGACACAGGCCTTGACCACGAAAGCGAGCGGGGTCAGCTTGATTCCCTCCTTCACTGCCTTGCCCTTGAGCTGCGTGCGCACGACCTCGAGTTCCGTGATGTCCGCGACGTCGAATTGCGTGACGTGGGGAATGTTCACCCAGCTCGCATGCAGTCGAGGACCGGAAATGCGTTGAATTCGATTGAGCGGCCGGATCTCCACGGGACCGAACTTGGCGAAATCGACCTCCGGAACCCTGGGCAGCGCAGTGCTACCCGGCGTAACGCCGATGCCTCCCGTCAATGCTTGTTTGACGAAGGCTTTCACATCCTCGTGCGTGATGCGGCCCTTTGGGCCAGCGCCATTCACGCGCGCGAGATCCACGCCCAGTTCGCGCGCGAACTTGCGTACCGAGGGGCCGGCGTATGCGCTCGAGAAATCGGCGAGCACGGTCGATGCTGCGCTCGCGGGTGCGGGCTGCGGGAGTGAAGGCGCGGTCGCAGGCGTTTCTTGCCGCGATTCACTCTTGGTGCCGAACGCCGGCTGCCGGACGGTTTCTTCAACGTCACCGGGAGGTGCCACGGAGCTTACATCGGGCGTCGGCGCCGCCGCGGCCGGTTTCGCCGCATCGGCCGCAGGCTCGAGCAGTGCAATCACGCTGCCCTGTGAAACCCTGCCGCCCTTCTGAATCTTGAGCGACACAATGCGTCCCGCCTGTGGCGAGGGCACGTCCATCGCCGCCTTCTCGGTCTCGAGTGTGATCAGTGGGGTATCGATGTCGACCTGCTCGCCTTCTTTGACCAGCACGTCGATGACACTCACGTCGGAGAATCCACCGAGGTCGGGGACGCGAATTTCGCTCAGGGTAGCCATTACAACTATGGCGCGGCGCTTACACCGTCAAGGGATTCGGCTTCGCAGGATCGATGCCGAAATCCTTGATCGCTTTGATGACGGTCGAACGATCGAGCTTGCCGTCATCGGCGAGTGCCTTGAGTGCTGCGACTGCAATGTAATGCCGATCCACTTCGAAGAAGCGTCGCAACGCCGCGCGCCCATCGCTGCGCCCGAAGCCGTCGGTTCCGAGAACCACATAGCGTCCGGGCACCCACTGCCGAATCTGGTCGGGCAGCGTCTTGATGTAGTCCGTGGCCGCGACGAACGGCCCGCTGCGTTCGCCGAGGCATTGACGCACGTAATTGGTACGCGGCGGCTCCGTCGGGTGCAGCATGTTCCAGCGTTCGACATCGAGCGCGTTGCGCCGCAGCTCATTGAAGCTCGTAACCGAGAAGACGTCGGCCGGAACCCCGTAGTTCTTTTCCAGCAGCTGCGCGGCGGCGAGAACTTCGCGCAGGATCGTTCCCGAGCCCATCAAGCTCACGCGTACCTTGCCGCGCCCGCCGATCTGCAGCAGGTACATCCCATTCAAGATCCCCTGCGCCACGCCCGGCGGCATCGGCGGGTGAACGTAGTTCTCGTTCATGCAGGTGATGTAATAGAAGATGCTCTCCTGTTCCGCGTACATGCGTCGCAAGCCATCCTGCACGATGACCGCCAGCTCGTAGGCGAAAGTCGGATCGTAGGCGACACAATTCGGGATAGTGCTGGCGGCGAGATGACTGTGGCCGTCCTGGTGCTGCAAGCCTTCGCCAGCGAGCGTGGTGCGTCCCGCCGTTCCCCCGATGAGGAAGCCGCGCGCCTGCATGTCGGCTGCCGCCCAGGCAAAGTCCCCGACGCGCTGAAATCCGAACATCGAGTAGAAGATATAGAAAGGCACCATGCTGAGGCCGTGGTTCGAGTAGGCGGTACCGGCCGCCATCCATGAGCACAATGAACCAGCCTCGTTGATGCCTTCTTCGAGCACCTGGCCTTTCTTGTCCTCGCGGTAGTACATGAGCTGGTCGGCATCCTGCGGGGTGTAGAGCTGCCCAATGGAGGAATAGATGCCGATCTGTCGGAACATGCCTTCCATGCCGAATGTGCGTGCTTCGTCGGGCACGATCGGCACGATGTGCTTGCCGATGTTCTTGTCCTTGACCAGTGCGGTCAGAATGCGCACCAGCGCCATGGTCGTGGAAATCTCGCGATCCGCAGTGCCCTCGAGCAGGTTCGAGAACGTCTCGAGCGGCGGAACCACGAGGGGCTCGGCGGTGCGACGACGAGCCGGCACGTAACCGCCGAGCGAGATCCGCCGCTCGCGCAGGTACTTGAGCTCATCGCTATCGCTCTCCGGGCGGGCGAACGGCAGATTGACGAGGTCCGCATCGGAAACCGGGATGTGAAAACGCTCGCGGAAGGCCCTGAGCGCCTCGTCATCCAGCTTTTTCTGCTGATGCGCGATCATCTGGCCTTCGCCCGCCTTGCCGAGGCCGTATCCCTTGACCGTCTTGGCGAGAATCACAGTGGGCTGGCCCTTGTGAGCCACCGCCGCCGCGTACGCGTTGTACACCTTGCGCGGATCATGACCGCCGCGATTCAGCCGCCAGATCTCCTCGTCGGACATGTTGGCGACCATGGCCTTGAGCTCCGGGTATTTCCCGAAGAAATGCTCGCGCGTATACGCGCCGCCCTTTGCCTTGAAGTTCTGGTATTCCCCGTCGACGCACTCTTCCATCACGCGCTTGAGCAGCCCGCGAGTGTCCTTGGCGAGCAGCGGATCCCAGCGCGATCCCCAGATCACCTTGATGACATTCCAGCCGGCGCCGAGAAATGCGGCCTCCAGCTCCTGGATGATCTTGCCGTTGCCACGCACCGGGCCGTCGAGGCGTTGCAGGTTGCAATTGATCACGAAGATCAGGTTATCGAGGCTCTCGCGCACCGGCATCGTCAGCGCGCCCATCGATTCCGGCTCGTCCATTTCGCCGTCACCGACGAAGCACCACACCTTGCGGTCCGAGGGCTTCACCATCCCGCGGTGCTCGAGATAGCGGACGAAGCGCGCCTGGAAGATCGCCATCATCGGCCCGAGGCCCATCGACACCGTCGGGAACTGCCAGAACTCCGGCATGAGCCAGGGATGCGGATAGGAGGACAACCCGGGCCCCGAGACCTCCTTGCGGAAGTGCCGCAGCTGCTGTTCGCTCAGGCGGCCTTCGAGATAGGCACGCGCGTAGATGCCAGGACTCGAGTGTCCCTGGATGAAGAGCATGTCGCCCGGATGGTTCTCGGACGGCGCACGCCAGAAGTGATTGAATCCGACCTCGTACAGGGTCGCCGAAGAGGCGTAGCTCGACAGGTGTCCGCCATATTCGCTGCTGTTGCGATTCGCCTGCACTACCATCGCAATGGCGTTCCAGCGGATGTAAGCCTCGTTTCGCCGCTCCAACGCGCGATTGCCCGGATACTCCTTCTCCTGGCCCGGCGAGATCGTATTGACGTAGGCGGTGTTGGGGCGGAAAGGCAGATAGGCGCCCGAACGGCGCGTGTGATCGATCACGCGCTCCAGCAGGTAGTGAGCCCGCTCCGCTCCTTGCACTCTCAGGACCGAATCGATCGATTCGATCCATTCCTGAGTTTCCGTGGGATCGATGTCGTCGTGCTTGGGCTCTTGCGCCATTTCGTTGGGGTCCCGGCGAGGCCCCGGTATGATCCGGGTTTGGTTTTTTTAGTCAAGGCAATAAGTGACCGCCCGCCTGCTTCCCGAGCGCTCCCAGCCTCGAATCATTCAGCGCGCACACGCACTGCGTAGCAACGCAGTCGCGAGGAGCGACGCCCTGCTGGAAATCATCCGCGCGGATTTGCCCGCGGCGAGATGGAAAACGCTGCCGCGCGGCGCCTGGCTGCGAGCCGAGTTCCTGCGTCGCAAGTGCCGTGCGGGCGCGGTGCTGAGCGCGAGACTAAATTCGCCCGCGCACGGCCAGGTGATCATCGGGCTGCTGCGTGAGAAAGCCAGCTCGTTCGAAGCACTGCAGCTCGCAGGACGCATGCTCAAAGAAGCACGCAGTGCCCAGCCGCGGAGGGTCGCGCTGGCAACGTTGGGTCTCGATTCGGGTGCTTCACGGCGCGCGCTCGAGGCGTTGCTTGCCGCCTCGCTGTCGGCGGCGTTCGAGCTCCCAAGCTTCAAGTCCGCCCAGAGCGATGCCGCGATGCTGAGCGAGATCACACTGTTCGATCCGGATGGGCACGACTTCGCGGCGACAGTTGCAGCCAACGAGGGCAACAATCTTGCGCGCTGGCTCACTGCTCTTCCGGGCAACGAGCTCACGCCGGCGTCCTATCGCGAACGGGTTGCGGCACTTGCCCGAGGCGAGGGCTGGCGCGTGCAGTTCCATGATCGGCGCCAGCTCGAGCGCCGTGGCGCGGGTGCGTTCCTGGCCGTCACGCAGGGCAGCGAGGACGGAGGCGCCGGCATCATGCATGTCCAGTACCGCGGCGTGGGTCGCTCCTCCGCGCCGAAGCTCGCGCTCGTCGGCAAAGGCATCTGCTTCGATACCGGCGGCACCAACCTCAAGACGCACAAGAGCATGCTGGACATGCACATCGATATGGGGGGCAGTGCCGTCGCACTCGGTACGCTTCTGGCGCTCACGCGCCTCAAGGTGCCGTACCGTATCGACTGCTGGCTCGCGATCGCGGAAAACCGCATCGGGCCGAAGGCGTACAAGCCCCAGGATGTCGTCACGGCGAGCAACGGCACCAGCATCCAGGTGATTCATACCGACGCCGAAGGGCGCATGGTGCTCGCGGATACACTGGTATTCGCAGCACGCGAACAGCCGACGCTAATGCTCGATTTCGCAACCCTGACGGGTGCCTGCGTCAATGCACTCACCGAGCGCTATAGCGGAGTGTTCACCAACCGGGCCGAGTGGCGCGACAAGCTGGAGCTGGCGGGCAGTGCGAGTGGCGAGCGGGTGTGGTGCTTTCCGATGGACGAGGATTTCGACGCCGACCTCGAGAGTGGCAACGCGGACATCATGCAATGCCTGGCGGACGGCAAGGGTGATCACATCTACGCCGCGCGCTTTCTGAACCGCTTTGTGCCGAGCGCAATTCCGTGGGCGCACGTTGACCTCGCGTCCGCCCAGCGCAGCGGCGGGCTAGCGCATATCGGCACCGACATTACTGGGTTTGGAGTGCGTTACGCGGTGAACCTGCTGACCGAGCAGCAACTCATCGAGCAGGCGCAGCGCGAACGATGACCAGCGAGCTCACATTGCGCTGCCCGGATGACTGGCACTTGCACCTTCGCGATGGCGAGGAACTGCGCGACGTGGTCGGGTTCACTGCGCAACGATTCGCGCGCGCGATCGTGATGCCCAACCTCCCGTCTCCGATCGTGACCGTGGGTCAGGCACGCGCGTATCGGCAGCGAATCCTGGACGCGCTCCCGGCCGGTTCCGGCTTCCAGCCGCTGATGACCCTCTACCTTACCGAGCAGACGACTCCTGCCGAGATCGACGCCGCTCGCGCCAGCGGTCTCATTCATGGCGTCAAGCTCTATCCCGCGGGAGCCACCACGTATTCCGAGGCCGGAGTGCGCTCGCTCGAGCGGGTGTACGCAGTACTCGAGCGCATGCAGGGCGCCGGTGTGCCTCTGCTCGTGCATGGCGAGGTGACGGATCCGTCCGTGGACGTATTTGAGCGCGAAGTCGCCTTCATCGATCGGGTGCTCGATCCGCTGCTGCGACGCTTCACGGAGCTCAAGGTCGTGTTCGAGCACATCACGACACGCGCCGCAGTCCAGTTCGTGACGGCCGCGCCGCGCCGCGTGGCGGCCACACTCACGCCTCAGCACTTGCTACTCGATCGCAATGCGCTGTTCGCCGGAGGTCTGCGACCGCACCATTACTGCCTGCCGGTGCTCAAGACCGAAGATGATCGCGAAGCCCTGCTGGCCGCCGCGACGAGCGGCGATCCACACTTCTTCCTCGGCACCGACAGTGCGCCACACGCCCGGTCTGCAAAGGAGGCTGCCTGCGGCTGTGCCGGCATTTTCTCCGCGCATGCGGCCATTGAGCTTTACGCCGAGGCGTTCGAATCAGCCGGCGCGCTGCAGCGACTCGAGGGATTCGCCAGCGAGTTCGGTGCGGACTTCTACGGTCTGCCCCGTAACGCGGGGACGATCACTTTGACAGCAAAGGAGTGGCAGGCTCCCGACACCCTGCCCTTCGGGGCCGGACAACTTGTACCGTTGCGAGCGGGCGAAGCGTTGCGCTGGCGGCTCGATTCGTCGCGCACCTGACCGATGTCTGAGGCAGCCTCACCTTTGCTGATGGCCAGCCGATTCCGCGGCTTCCTGCCGGTCGTAATCGACGTCGAGACCGGCGGATTCAATTGCGCACGCGATGCCTTGCTGGAGATCGCGGCCGTGCTGATCGAGATCGGCCCGGACGAAATGATCCGGCGTGGCGTGACACATCGTTATCACGTGCAGCCCTTCGAGGGTGCCAACCTCGAGCCCGCTTCGCTGGAGGTGATCGGCATCGACCCGCATCATCCGCTGCGGCCTGCGATCCCTGAGAAAGATGCGCTGCAGAGGATCTTTCGTGAGATCCGCCACGCCGTCAGCGCCAGCGGCTGCAAGCGCGCTATCCTGGTAGGTCACAATGCGTTCTTCGATTTGAGCTTCATCAACGCGGCAGTGACGCGTGCGGATGTCAGGCGCAACCCCCTGCATCCGTTTTCCTGTTTCGATACCGCAACTCTCGCTGGCGTCGCTTTCGGCCAGACCGTGCTGTCACGGGCGCTGGTCGCCGCAGGGCTCGAATGGGATGCCGCCTCGGCTCATTCGGCGGCGTACGACGCTGAGCGTACGGCAGACCTCTTCTGTCTGATCTGTAATCAGTTCAAGCCGATATATGACGTCGCGGTACGTCGTCTCGCCGCGCTCAACATCGATCTGAGCCAGATCGAAGGGGCACCGCCTTTCGAGGCGACGCCGGCAGAATGACCAGGATTCAGGCAGCCGTTGCCGCGCCCGCTTCCTGCAACAGTTTCCTGAGCTCGCCGTTGCGATACATTTCCAGCGCGATGTCGCAACCGCCGACCAGCTCTCCATTGATGTAGAGCTGCGGGTAGGTCGGCCACTGCGAGTACGCCTTGAGCGCCTCGCGTAGTTCCGGATCCTCGAAGATATTCACGTGCGCAAACTCGGCACCGCAGGCGCGCAGCGCGGCCACCGTCTGGGCCGAGAAGCCACACTGGGGGAAGTCCGGCGTGCCCTTCATGAACAGGACTACTGGCTTCGACTGCAATTGCTGCTTGATACGTTCCACTACTTCCACGATTCATCGCCTCCGGTTCAAATCAGTTTGCTTGCCCGCGCGCGTTCCAGCCGACGTCGCTCCACCGCCTCGAGCACCTGCCATCGTTGCGCCGTACTCATCGATGACCAGCAGGCAATCTCCGCCAGGCTCCGCAGGCACCCGCTACAGTATCCACCTTCATCGAGCTTGCAGATATTGATGCACGGAGACAGCGGTTCAAGCAGGTCCGCGTTGGCGGTTGAGGCCATTGAATTGCCAGTGAATTGTCGGCGATGGGTGATTGAATTATCAGGGGTCGTCGCCTATTCTTCAAACCCGCTTCAGCCCGGCACCGCCAACAACGAACCAGGGGAGCCCTATGAATCCACTCAATTCGATTTCCGGCGCCGTCATCAGTGGCGTGGTGCTGGCCATCATCGCGTTCGTGGTCATTCCCGGAGCGGGCTTCAACGAGCTGTCGCTTGCTCGCTGGATTCACATCCTGTCGGGAGTGATGTGGATCGGCCTGCTCTACTATTTCAACGTCGCCCAGACCCCGGCGCTGGCTGCCGCGGCGGCCGACAAGGGCGGCCCGGGCGGCGCGGGTATCACGAAGTACGTCGCGCCTCGAGCGCTCCTCTGGTTTCGATGGGCAGCTGTCTCGACATGGCTCACTGGAGCCTGGTACCTCACGCGCGCCGGCAACTTCGGCGGCGCCTTCAGGCTCGGTCTGGGTGGCGACACCGTGAATCTGTACCAGATGGTGATCGGGATCGGTGCGTGGCTGGGCACGATCATGCTGTTCAATGTCTGGGTGCTGATCTGGCCGAATCAGAAGAAGATTCTTGGCATTGTCCCGGCAACGGATGAGCAAAAGGCCAAGGCTCGCAAGATTGCCGCCACTGCATCGCGGGTTAATTTCATGCTCTCGATCCCGATGATCCTGTGCATGGGCTCCGCGACGCACGGCCTGCCCTTCTGAACACGGAGCGCAGCGCGCCCAACACGAAACCCGGCGCGAGCCGGGTTTCTGCTTTTCCAAGACCGCATGAGTGAGTCACGTCGACCGCCTTCCGTTCCCGCGGACCTGCATGAACAGGTGACTCGCGCGCTACGCGAAGACGTCGGGCGCGGCGACGTCACTGCAAGCCTGGTGCCGGCAGACCGACGTGCCAGTGCCACCGTGATCACGCGAGAGGACGCGGTGATCTGCGGTGAGGCGTGGTTCGACGCGACGTTCGCACAACTCGACGCCAGCACGGTCGTCGAATGGCTCGTTGACGAGGGCTCCAGGGTGCATGCCGGAAGCACGCTCTGCACCGTCCGGGGCGCTGCCCGCGCGCTGCTCACGGGCGAGCGCACAGCGCTCAACTTCCTGCAGCTCCTGTCAGCGACCGCAACCGCCGCGCGCCAGTTCGTCGATGTGGTGGCGGGCACGGGCTGCGAAATCCTCGACACGCGCAAGACCATTCCCGGGCTGCGCACGGCGCAGAAGTATGCGAGCGCCGTCGGCGGCGCGCGCAACCATCGAATCGGTCTCTACGATGCAGTGCTGATCAAGGAGAATCACATCGCGGCTGCGGGGTCGATCGCCGCCGCTGTCGCAGCAGCGCGTGCCACGACGCGCGTCAGCATTGAGGTCGAGGTGGAGAGTCTCGATGAGTTGCGCCAGGCAATCGCTGCGCGACCCGAGAGCGTGCTGCTCGATGACTTCAGCCTGGACGATCTGCGGGCCGCGGTCGACCTGAATCGCTCGCACGGCTCACCGCTGAAGCTCGAGGCCTCCGGCGGCATTCACCTCGATAACGTGCGGGAGATCGCCCAGACGGGCGTTGATTTCATCTCGGTCGGATCTATCACCAAGCACGTCCAGGCTGTTGACCTGTCGATGCGGATTCAAGCCTGACACGCCAGCAGGGCACGCCCTCCGTGCAGGTTGGATCAGCCGTTTGCGGCTTTCAGGACGCGCTGCGGTTGCGAGACGCCGTAGCCCTGAGCGTAGTCGACGCCCAGCCCCCGCAGCATCTGGATGATCTCCTGGTTCTCGGCGAACTCGGCGATCGTCTGCTTGCCGGTGAGGTGGCCAATCTCGTTGATGGAGCGGACCATCTCGCGGTCGATGGGGTCGTGCAGAATTTCCTTCACGAAGCTGCCGTCGATCTTGAGGAAATCGACCGGGAAATGCTTGAGGTAGCCGAACGATGACAGCCCGGTGCCAAAGTCATCGAGCGCGAACTTGCAGCCGAGCTCCTTCAAAGCCTGGATGAAGCGATTGGCCTGCGAGAAGCTCGCCACTGCTGCGGTCTCGGTGATCTCGAAGCAGATCTTGGTGGCATCGAGGCCGCTGCGATGAAACTGATCGATCACGAATGGCAGGAACTTGTCGTCGCCGAGCGATTGCCCGGAGAGGTTGATTGAGCACAGCGCGAGCCGCTCGCGCTCGTCCGCTTCGGATACCAGCCAGCGGAAGGCATTTTCGATCACCCAGCGATCGATGTTCGGGGTGATGCCGTAGCGTTCGGCTGCGGCGATGAAATTGTCGGGCGCCACGATCTTGCCGTTTTCGTCGCGCATCCGCAGCAGCAATTCGTAGTGTGCGCCGGTGTCCTGACGCTGCAGCGGCTGAATGGTCTGGCGAAACAACTCGAAGCGTGATTCCTCGAGCGCGTTGTTGATGCGCGCCGCCCATTGCATCTCGCGCCGCCGGCGCATGAGATCGATGTCGTTCTCTTCGAAGCTGTGCACGCGATTGCGACCTGCTTCCTTGGCCGCCGCACAGGCACTGTCCGCGGCACTCAGGATCGAAGCCACGTCCTCGTTCTCGGCCGCGATCGGCACCACGCCGATGCTCGCACCGAGGCGGAAGGTGCGCTCCTCCCAGACGAAGCGGAAATTGCGCACCGCCTCGCGCAGCGATTCCGCGGTTCGCAGCGCCTCATCGAGCGAACAGCTCTCGAGCAGCAGACCGAACTCGTCGCCACCCAACCTGGCCAGCGTGTCGCGCCAGCGGATTTTCGACTTGAGCAATGCACCAACCTGCCCCAGTAGCGCATCGCCGGCACTGTGGCCACAGGTGTCGTTGATGATCTTGAATTGATCGAGGTCGATGTAGCAGACCGCGTATGAGGTCTCGCGCGCCTTGGCGCTCTTCAGCGCGCGTTCCAGACGACTTTCGAACTCGCGCCGATTGACCAGCCCGGTAAGGACGTCGTGGCTGGCGTGATAGCTCAAGCGTCGATTCAGCTCACGCGATTCGCTGACGTCGTGGAACACGAGCACGCCGCCGCACATGCCGCCCTGCCCGTCCCGAATCGGTGCCGCCGTGCTCTCTACGTAAAGTTCGTTGCCGTCGCGGCGGATCAGCAACATGGGCCGCACCGACTTGATGGAGCGGGTGCGGCGGATCGCGACCGTCATGGGGTTTTCAAGCGGCTCGCAAGTCTCTTCGTGGAAGGCGCGGAAGATTTCGTCGATTGACCGTCCCTGTGCGTCTTCGAGCTTCCAGCCGGTGAGTTCCTCAGCGACCGGATTGATGTACTCCACATTGGAATGCTGATCAGTCGTGATCACGCCGTCGCCGATCGACTGCAGCGTGATCTGCGCACTCTCCTTTTCACGGAACAGCGCGTCTTCGTAAAGCTTGCGCTCGGTGATGTCGAGCTCGGTTCCCACCAGCCTCAGCAAGCGTCCGTTCTTGTCGACGCGTGCCTTGGCACGACTCACGACCCAACGCCATTCCCCGCTGCGGTGGCGCATGCGGTGAATGCTCTCGAAGATCGGCGTCTTGCCCGCGACGTGATCGCGGATCGCTGCCTGCACCCGGGGCATGTCGTCCGGATGGACGAGCTGACGCCAGTCCGGCGAATTGTTCATCTCGTCGTCGGCGTAGCCGAGCATTCCCTTCCAGCGTGGCGAGAAGTACACGCGATTGTGCTCGGCATCGAAGTCCCACAGCCCGTCGTTGCCGGTATGCATCGCGAGATCGGTGCGTTCCTGCAGGCTCTTGAGGTGCTTCTGCACCCGCATGCGTTCCAGGCCCGAGGCGAAGCTGCTGCCGATGAGCTTCAGCAACAGGTGCAGATTGACGTCCCATCCTTCGCGAGGCTGCGCGCTGCACAGCGCGAGAAATCCGCACACCTTCTCCTGCACCGCGAAGCCGACCAGGAGCAGAGCCCCGATGTTGAGCTGCTGCAGGCGCGCGCCTTCGGCCGCCTGTTCGCGTCGCGTGTTGGCAGTGTCGCGAATCTCCAGAATCCGCGTGTGCTCGAGGCGGCTGCGCAACCAGGGCAACGCTTCGAGCGGATCACCCTTGAGCACTTCGGGAGTGCATTGGGCAAACATGCCTTTCGACACGGACAAGGACTCGACGTGTGTACTGTCTTCATCGAACAACGCGATAAGCGTTGCGTCGGTGTGAGTAGCTTCGCGAAGCGCGTCGAGATTCTGGCGGATGCATGCCTCGGCGGTCGCCTCGGTCATGCTTTGAAAATCGACCGCGATCTTGGTGCAGGTGACGTCGAGGCCGAGAGAAGGACGAGTATTCGAACGTGCCCAGAGCTGAGGCGAGAGGATGTCGGAGGCGGTCAGATCTCTGACTGGTTCGGGCGGCACAGTTTCCATGGCCATTCGCGCTCAGACTCCCCCAACGCCGCCGCAGTCTGTCAGCTTGATGAGTCCGGTTGCCGGACCTGTCACACAGTTTCTCCCCGCATTCTTTTTGGTGAGTTGCGCCGCATTCTGTCACGAATTTCTAAGAAAGCAAGCTAAGCGGCTGATATGGAAGGCCCGATCCGCATCGTGTCAACCACCGTCTGTGGCCACCGTTACCTCGCAAAGGACCGCAGATAAGGGAGGTTACTCATGGGCCTGTCAGCTCTTTCACCGCGTACTCCAATAGTCACCGCGAGCCCCTGGTCGCGCTTAGCTTTCTGGATGCTTCTCATCGCGAGCGCTCTATTCGGCTGCAGCGGCGGCGGCGGAATGGATTCCAGTGCGCCGGCATCGAGCACGCAGTCCTGCAATGCGACCGATTGCGGCCCGCTCTTCATCGGCATCACGGACGCCGATGGCGACTTTCTCAGCTACAGCGTCGATGTCGTATCGCTGACGCTGAAGAAAGCGAATGGCGCAGTGGTCGAGACGCTTCCCGTGAGCACGCGCGTCGATTTCGCGCAGCTCGTCGATCTCACTGAATTCGTCACCGCCGCCACGGTTCCAAACGGCACCTATGTCGAGGGCACGATGCGACTCGACTACAGCAACGCCGATGTGACGGTGGAGGTGAACGGCGAGCCACGCGCCGCCACGGTCGTCGGTCAGGATGGGCAGCCTCTCGGGCAGGTCGACGTTCAGATCATGCTCGACAACCGCAATCACGTCGTGATTGCCCCAGGCCGCCCTGCCCTCTTGCAGCTCGATTTCGATCTCACTGCTTCACATACCGTCGACACGACGACCACTCCGGTGCGTGCGGTCGCTGAACCGTTCATCGTGGCGTCGATCGAACCGGTCGATGAGAAAGAGCTGCGTGTGCGCGGACCGTTGTTGAGCGTAGACACCACAGCGAACAGCTATCTGATCGACGTGCGGCCTTTCAACCTGCGCGACGCACGGCTCGGCGAGTTCACGATTCACACACTTCCAGCACCCATTTCGAGGTCGATGGAGACACCCTCACCGGCGCAGCGGGGCTCGAGGCGCTCGCACGGCTCGGAGCGGGTACGGCTACTGCGGCATTCGGCACCCTGGACGTCAGTAATCGCAGTTTCACTGCCGAACGCGTGCACGCGGGCACCAGTGTGCCGGGTTCGCAATTCGATGTTCTTTCCGGAAACGTCACGGCACGCAACGGCAACACCCTGACGGTGCGCGGCGGAACGATGATTCGGCGTTCGGGAAGCGTGACCTTCATCCGCGACGACATCACGCTGCTCGTCGGACCTGATACAGGCGTGATCCGGGACGGGCAGATGGGGAATAGCCTGGGTGATGGCGCGATCTCGATCGGCCAGCGTATTCGCGCCTTCGGCAACGCCAGCGAAAGTGGCGGCGATGTGACGTTCGACGCACAGCAGGGGCGCGTGCGGCTGGAACTCACTCGCCTGCTCGGCACGGTCATGTCCGCGAGCCCCGGCAACCTGGCGCTCGACCTGGCCAGCATCGACGGCCGGCGTCTCAATATCTTCGACTTCACCGGTACCGGCTCCGCCCCCGACGCCGATGCCGATCCGGGCAATTACGAGATCGTGACCGGGAATCTCAGCTTGACCGGGCTCCTAAACGGCTCGCCGGCTCGCGTGTTCGGTTTCGTCACGTCCTTCGGCGCCGCGCCGCCCGACTTCGAAGGACGCACCGTCGTCGACTTCCAGGACCTGCGTGCGCTGCTCGGCGTCGGCTGGGGTCTGACCGGTACCGCGACACCGTTCCTGAGCATCGACGCGCAGAGCATCGTGATCGACAATGCGAACGCCAGCATCGGACTCAGGCACTTCATCGCGATCGGCCCGACGCTGATTGACATCGAAACCCTGCCAACAGCGCCTACCCTTGTCCCGGGCCGCCGCGGCCTGTACGCCATCGGGCAGCCACGCCGTGTCGAGGTGTTCAGCGACTTCGCCGAGTTCAGCGCACGGCTGAGTTCAAAGCTCGCTTCGGGCAGCAAGGCGCTCGGGTTGAGTGCCGGCGGGTCGTTTGACGCGGCCACCAGTAGCCTGACGGCGAATCACATCAACGTGATCCTCAGCGCGTCGAATTGAGCAGTGTCCCGCACTTGAGAACCCGCGCCCTGGGGCGCGGGTATTCTCTTGTTCCAGGCACGAATGCGCGCTTGTTGGCACGCAGTCGTCCGTCGGAAAGCTGGGTAATGGCGTTACAGCTCTGCAATTCCTTCAGTAGCGCGGTGACCGGAACGTCGTCGACGGCATAACGGCGCACGAGCTCGCTGAAGCTTGCGACGGTAAGGTCACGTGGCTTGCCGTGCGCCCCAACAAAGCCCGGGTCCTGATGCCACCCTGAAAGGACACGTGCGGCCGAACTCATGTAGCCCACTGCCTCTGTGGCACCTGGCGCCAGCAGATTCCGTTGGCGCCCTACCTCACGACGCGTCATTCCGGTGAGCATGGCGACGCGCGAAATATTGGTCGGTCGATCACCAGTGCCGAATTCATTCGTGGCCACCTCCACGAACGCCTGTCGCGCTACCTCGCAGAACTCCTTCCACGTGATGCCGCTCTTGAGAAGCAGCCGAACCACGGGCAGCAGCAGATCCTTGCAGCTGCTGGCGATCAACCGCTGCAAAGACGAATTATCCATACCCGTAACAGCACAGCTGTCGCACGGTCACATAACGCCGTCCCGCGGGGCGGCGATCTCCCCATTTCTGTAGTCTTCTTGTTGTGCGCCGCCGCGTCAGTCCCTCACTGACCGCCCAGAAGTTGTAGGATCGCGGCGAAGCCGCGCGCTTCGGCAATGTCGACCGCGGCTGCATGATCATTGTTACGCAGCTTCGTATTCGCTCCGGAATCCACGAGCTGCCGCACCACAGCCGCGCTTCCGTTGCGGGTCGCGATCATGAGTGCTGTGTCACCAGACTGGTCCTGCACATTCTTATCGGCGCGACCGGATAAGAGCGTGTCGATGACTTTGTCGTGTCCGCCGGCAGCTGCCAACAGCAGAGGGGTGTCTCCCCCTGTCGTGCGGATGTTGACGCGTGCACCGCTCTCAAGCAGGAGACCAACCGTATCCGCATCGCCGGAGATTGCGGCCGCAACGAGTGGTGTCATGCCAGTCTTGTCGGCGTGCTCGATGCTCGCGCCGCGGCTCGCGAGCAGCTTCACCATCGCAGGATTCCCCGAACTGGCCGCGTGCCAGAGCGCTGTCCGACCCTCGTGATCCTCCTGCTCCACGCGAGCGCCGGCATCGATCAGTTGCCCGGCAAAATCGACTCGCGAGGTTCTCGCGACGACCATGAGAGCGGTCGTGCCGTCCGCATCTGCCGCACTCACGGCGGCGCCCCCCTCGATGAGCGCCCGAGTCGCCTCCGGGCTTGCTGCTTTCGCCGCGGCCACGATCGGGGGCTCCTGTGAGCGCGGTGAGACGAGAGGTCGGACACCGCTCGCGAGCAGGACCTGGATGACACCCGCGTAGCCCGCGCGCGCGGCAACATCTAGCGCAGTATTTCCTCGTTGGTCGGCACGTGATGGGTCAGCTCCCGCCTTGAGCAGGGCCTCCACAGTGCGGGGGGCGTTGGCCTGCACGGCGACGAGCAGGACCGGAACGCCGAGCTTCGTCGCACTATTCGGATCCGCGCCCCGTGCGAGCAACGCGTTGAGCAGCGCCGGATCCGCACGCGAGGCAGCAACGGCGAGATCCGGCCAACTGCCGTACAAGTCTGCCTGCGGTGGCTGCGCACGCTGCACCGTCGTCAGGTTCGCGCCCGAAATGGAAGCGGCGGAGTGTCGCAAGGCGATCGACCCCTTCCCTTTCAGGAGCGCCACGACGTCCGTCGCGCCGGCTGACTGCGCAAAGTCGAGTGCTGACCAGTCTTGAGCGTTTCTTGGAGTCACTGTGGCACCGGCCGCGAGCAGGCGTTCAGTGCAAGCCAGTTGACCGGCTCGCGCCGCGTACATCATGGGTGTATTGCCGGTTTCGTCAGCGGCTTCGGTCGCCGCGCCGGCTGCGAGGATCGCGTCTACCGTTGCGACGCTCCCGCTCTGAGCCGCCAGCATGAGTGGCGTCGTTTGATACTTGTCTGTCGCGCTGACACTCGCTCCTTTGCTGATCAACAGTGCGGCCGTTTGTGCCTGACCCGCCTGAGCTGCGCGAGCGAGTGCCCCTCGACCGAAGTCGTCCCGTGCCTCGATCAGACTGTGCTCGGAGAGCGCCCCCACGACGCTCAGATCGCCTCGCTCTGAGGCGAGCCACAGCGCATCCCGCTTTGCAGTGGAGTCGGCGAGGTCGACCTGTGGCCGGAATTCAAGAGGAAGTGCCGCACGCGCCTCCGCCCGCTGCGCTTCGTCGAGTCCGAGCTCGCGCGCCCGCTCGAGCCAACGGCGGGCGCCGGCAGGATCGGGCGGATTGGAATTGGCAAGCAACGCGGACAGACTGAATGCGGCACGCGCGTGGCCCTGTGTGGCCGCTTTTTCGAGCCACCCTTTGGCCGCGTCCTCATCCGGTGCGCTACCGAGCCCGTTGAGCTGCAGCGACGCAAGCAGGTACTGTGCATCCGCGTTGCCGGCCGCGGCCAATCGCTGCGATTCATCAGCGGCGCGTGCGTAGTCCTTGACCCGAATCGCTGCTTTCGCAGGCTCGAGTCGATCTTCAACTGTCCTGGCAGCGCCAGCCGCCGCGACTTGCGGCAGCGTACCGAGAAGCAACGCCAGAATGGCGGTTGGCAACTTCAGGCCTCTAGGCGGTTCCATATTTCGTTTCGACACGAACGCCAACCTTGTTCAGGAACTCGGTGGGGAGAATTCCGCCGGCGTTGACGATCACGGCGTCGTTCGGTACCTCGTGCAGATCACCGGCCTGTTCGATTGCCACGCACTGGGCGGCGATCTGCTTGACCTTGGAATTGAGCATGACGCGCAGCCGGCCGCTGCGCTCCGCAGCCGCGACGCGATCGCGATTGCGCGGCTTGGCGCGCGCGAACGCCTCACCCCGATAGGAAAGCACCACATGAGTGTTGCCCAGCTCTGCGATGCTGGCCGCAGCCTCCATTGCGCTGTCGCCTCCACCTACCACCAATACATGCTGGCCTGAGTATTGTTCCGGGTCGATCAGGCGATACACGACCTTCGGCAGTTCTTCTCCCGGAACCCCGAGCTTGCGCGGCGTGCCGCGGCGTCCGATGGAGAGCAGCACGCTGCGTGTGGGGTAGTGTCCTTTGGTCGTGTGCACAACGAAGCCGTGCCCCTGTTTCTCGATGCTCTCAACGCGTTCGTGATAGTTGAACTTGAGTCCCGTCTTGCGCTCGACCTCGCGCCAGAATTCCAGCAGGTCTTCCTTGCTGGTCTGACGGAAATTGATCTTGCCGACGAGCGGTATCTCCGCCGGAGCAGTCATCACCAGCTTGCCGCGCGGATATTGGAACACGCACCCACCCAACGACTCCTGCTCCACGGCCAGGAAGCGCATTTTCTTCGACAGCGCCGTCAGGGATGCGGCGAATCCCGCCGGCCCGGCACCTACGATCACGAGGTCGTAACCGTCGCCGCTCTTGCCATGCCGCAGCTCATGGATCGCTTCCACCGCCTGGCGACCCTGTTCGAGCGCATTGCGGATCAGTCCCATGCCGCCGAGTTCACCGGCGATGAAGATGCCTGGGACGTTGGTCTCAAAACGCGGACTCAGCACTGGTACATCGACGCCGCGTCGCGCGGTGCCGAATACAAGGGTAATCGCCTCAACCGGGCACACGGCTTTGCACGCGCCGTGTCCGATGCAGTCGGTGGGGCTCACCAGTTGCGCACGGCCATCAATCAGACCGAGCACGTGGTGTTCGGGCTCTTCCGGGCATGCCTTGATGCAGGAACTGCATCCGATGCAGCGCGTTGGATCGATGACCGGATGGAGCGACGCAGGATCGAGCAGCCCTGCTTCGCGCGAGGTATCGTGCGCCTCCGCACTGAGTTGCTCGAGATGCCGTCGCTTGAGCGCAAACCAGCCGAGCACCAGCAGTAGCGGTATTCCGTAGATCAGGTAGCTGAGGAATTCCATCGCGCTCGCTCCGCCGGTCCGATCATTGCAGCGAAAGCGAAGTTGACTCGGCGACCACTCGCCGGCAACCCTGCTATCGCCGAAATGACATCTCGGGACCGGAGGTTTTGCGTCCTCACCTCACAGTGAATTTGCCGAAAACAATACGGGAAATTATCCCGTGCCCTGCACGGTGCTCGCACTCCTGGCGAACATTTCTCGCGGCCCCCAGGCGCACACTATCTGCGTGCAGCGAAACTCGCATGGGGGATTTCCCCCACTTGCAGATGCACCGTGCGGCGCACAGGCTACCACGGCCCAAGATGTGCGCGGAAGTCACAGTTCTTCCCGGGAAATGTCGGTGAACCGCGACTCCGTCCTGTCGTTCATCCGAGACATTGTGCGCGCCGCATAGTTGATGACAATAGACGTTCGAACTGCGTCTAAGCAGCGTCGCAACAGGGAGTCCGTGCCAGTGACAGCGAACGTCACTCACGTGAGGGTTAATGACATACTTATTTCTGGTACGCGGCCGGAATTCTTCACCGGCGTCGCGGCAGCGTTCATCATGGTTCCCCTCGCGCGCTCTCTCGCGCACACACTTCTCCGGCCGTAAGCTTCCGCTTCGCCTTGCTCGCGCTCGCCGTCGCCGGCTTCGGTGCAACTGCGCTCATTGCTCTATCGCACGTGTTGGGACGACCCGACGCCGTCAACCGCAGCGCGCTGCCGTCAACACGCCACACCCGGAGCGCGCCAGCCGGCGGCGGCGAGCAGGCGCAGTCGCTCGAAATCGCCGCGAGCAAGCTCGAAGAGCGACTGATGCGCGACGGCGGCAACAACAGTGACTGGCAGTTGCTCGCTCAAACCTACGAAGTGCTGGGACGGCCCGACGATGCCGCCCGGGTGCGCGCGCAAGCTGCTGGCGCGGCAAGCACCGCAGCTGCGCCAAGTACCGGCACCGATGCCCGCAGCAGTTGACGGCGAACAGTCGATCGCGGCGCTCGAAGCGCGAGTAGCGTGAAGCACCGCGCGATGCCAAGGCCTGGCTTGAGCTTGCAACGATCTATCGACACCAGCGCAAGTTCGAGCAGTCGCGCAGCTGCGTTCGATCGGCTCATAGCATTGCACGGCATGAACGCGGATTCATGGGCGGATTATGCCGACGTGCTCGCCACTCTGTCCGGTGGCTCGCTCGCGGGCGAGCCCGCACGCGCGATCGATCACGCACTCGAGCTCGACGCGCAGCATCCCAAGGCGCTTGTGGCTCAAGGCCAGTCTGGCGCACGAGCAAGGACGCTATCGGGATTCGCTCGCCGTATGGAAGCAGCTGCGCGCGACGCTGCCCGCCACTTCGCCGGACGTGGCGATCATTGACGCGAACATCGCCGAAGCAGCGGCGCTGGCACAGTTGCCAGCCAGTTCTGGAGACGCAGGTCCGCCGCGCCGGTGCAGGTCAGCGGCACAGTCTCGATCGACAAGGCGCTGGCCGCCCGGGTGACCCCGGGGGCCACTCTCTTTATATATGCCAAGGCGGCCGATTCGCCCGGACCGCCGCTCGCGGTGTTTCGCACTTCGCCCACTTCCTGGCCGGTCAGTTTCCGGCTCGATGACACGCTCGCGATGCTACCGGCGCGGAAGCTGTCGGATTTCAATCGCATAATCGTGGAGGCGCGGATATCCCGCAGCGGCCAGGCTGCGCGCACGCCAGGCGACTTCTATGTGGAGAGTCCGGTGCTGCAACCCGCTGACGGCAAGCAACTGCAGCTGGTGATTTCGCGGGTGATCAGTTGAGGCGCACCGTGTCGGTTCCCAGCAGACACTTGCAGCAGCCTGAAGTGAATAGCGCGAAGCCGGCCAGCGCGCAGCGCAGCTTGCATGCAGCCGGTGATCAGCGTGCCGCCCCGCCGCCGCCTGTCGCCGTCGCTAGCACTGAAGAGCGGCGACGCTGGATGACGCCGGCGCGAGGGTTCTTTGCAATATGCGCGCTGGTGATCTATCTCGGCTGGCGCCTGCCGACCGAGCGCTACCTGACACCAGATAGGGGCCTGGGCTACATACTGGGGATAGTCGGTGGCAGCATGATGGTAATACTGCTGCTGTACTCCGCCCGCAAGCGCATTCGCTGGCTGCGCTTCTTAGGACCTTTGTCCAAGTGGTTCGAAGTTCATATGGCGCTCGGTGTCATCGGGCCGATCCTCATTCTCTTTCATTCGAATTTCACGCTCGGCGCGACGAACAGCAACGTCGCTCTGTTCTGCATGCTGACTGTCGCCGCCAGCGGGCTTGTCGGCCGGTACTTCTATTCACACATCCACTACGGCCTCTACGGCCGCAAGATGAACCTCGAGGAGCTGCAGCAGAACGCAGAACGGTTGCGCGCGCTTCAGGGAGCAATCGCTTTCCTGCCGGAGCTGGTCAACCGGCTGGAGAAGCAGGAAGCGAAGCTCCTGGCCAGCGGTCCGCGCCTGCCGGTGTTCGGGCTCGCAAAACCCGTGATGGTGGCGTTGAACGCACTCCTGGCGCGCTGGCGGCTGCGTCGTTATATCTCCAGGGCGTTGCGCGTCGCGGCGCGCACCTCACCAATCGTGGCCCAACAGCGCCGTGGCCTGCGCCGGGCTGCAAACTCGTACATCCACAGGCGACTGGTCGCTACACGACGCGTCGCCGAGTTCGAAGCCTACGAGCGTTTGTTCTCGCTGTGGCATGTGCTGCACATGCCCATCATGTTCATCATGTTCATGGCCGCTATCGTGCATATCGTCGCGGTCCACGTGTACTGAGGCTAAAGCGGCCGACAAATGCGTCGTGTCAGGGTCGGAGCAACACTCGCGATGGCAATGCTCATGTCATGGATGCAACTGAAGCCAGCTCAGGCCGTGAATCCCGAGACGCTGCTCATGCCGGGAAAGGTCAGCACAGCGCATCAGAAGCTGGAGGAAGACTGCTCGAACTGTCACGACCGCGCCGACCGCGGACGCCAGACCCATCTGTGCCTTGCGTGTCACGACAAAATCTCCGCGGACATGGTCGGGCATCGCGGCTTCCACGGCCGGCTGCCGGGAATCGAGTCCTCGCAGTGCCGCGCGTGCCATTCCGAACACCTGGGGCGCGACGCGGACATCGTGAAGCTCAGCCGCGAACAGTTCGATCACGAGCTGACGGATTTCGTCCTCAAAGGAGCCCACGCCGCCCTGGCTTGCGACAGTTGCCATCGCCCCGACAAGCTGTTCCGGGAGGCGCCCGCTGATTGCTTGTCCTGCCATAAGAAAGATGAGCCGCACGAAGGCAAGCTCGGCAAGCTCTGCGAGTCATGCCACACCGCTTCGGCATGGCGCGACGTGCACTTCGATCACGACAAGACGGCATACCCGCTGCGGGATAAGCACGTGGATGTGCCATGCGTGCAGTGCCACTTCGGAAATCGCTACAAGGGCACGCCACAGCAGTGCGTGTCGTGCCATGCGCCGGACGATGTACATCACGGCGAGCGCGGAGCGAAGTGCATCGATTGTCATTCGACTTCGGGCTGGAAAAAAACGAAGTTCGATCACTCTAAGGAGACGGGCTTCGCACTCGAGGGCGTGCATGCCCGGATCGACTGCCAGGATTGTCACCGCTCCGGGAATCTCAAGGACGAGCTACCTCGCGATTGCTATGGCTGCCACCGGGGTCAAGATGCGCACGCCGTGCGCCTGGGGATTGACTGTGGTAGCTGCCACGACAACGAGAAATGGCAAACACCGACCTTCGATCACACGCGCGATACCAAGTGGCCACTCGAGGGCAGGCATGCCAAGGTCAATTGTCACGCGTGCCACACCGCGCCCACAGTCACGCAGAAACTTGCGACCGACTGCATCGGTTGTCACCGCGCCAGCGACGCGCATTCGGGAAAACTTGGCACCGACTGCGCCGCCTGCCACACCGTCGAGGGTTGGCGTACCAACGTCCGCTTCGACCACGACTTGAGCGACTTTCCGCTGGTCGGATTACACGTGGCCGTGCCCTGTGAACAATGTCACGTGACCCCGACGTACAAAGACATAGGTCACGCGTGCTACGCGTGCCACGCCCGGGATGACATTCATAAGGGTGGCCTTGGCAAGGAGTGCGCTCGGTGCCACTCGCCGAACGGCTGGCGCATCTGGGATTTCGACCACGGCGAGGAAACCGGCTTCCCGCTTGCCGGCGCACACGCCAAAGTCACTTGCGCCGGTTGTCACAAGCAGCCAGCCGATGAGGTGAAACTGGACACGCAGTGTGTGTCCTGCCATGCAGCGGACGATATTCATCTCGGGCAGTACGGGCGACAGTGCCAGCGCTGCCACACCACGGACACGTTCAAGGGCGCACGTCTGCACTGAGACCGCCATGCGCACGCCCACTTCACGTACCACAGGCGGCTTTACTCGGTGCGTGCCAGTCCGTGCCCACGCGGCGATCCTCAGCCTTTTCGCTCTCGCACTGTTCTCGACAGGTAGTGATGCCGCTACTACCGGCAGGACTTTCGATCACCTGACGACCGGCTTTGAGCTGACCGGAGCCCATCGCGACGTGACGTGCGAATCCTGTCACGTGAATGCTGTGTTCAAAGGCACGCCGCGCGTATGCGCTGCCTGTCACAGCAGAGGCACTCTCGTCAGCGCGACACCGAAGCCCTCTAACCACATCATGACCACCGAGCGCTGCGGCGATTGCCACACGACTTCGGCGTTTCTGCCCGCGACTCGCTTCGATCACGCGGAGGTGCGCGGCAGCTGCGAGAGCTGTCACAACAATGTGCGCGCCACGGGCAAGCCGGCGAACCACATCGTGACACCCCTTGACTGCAATGCCTGTCACAACACGACGGCGTGGCAGCCGGCGAGATTCGATCACACGGGCATCACCGGCAATTGTGTGAGTTGCCACGATGGTGGTCGCGCCACCGGGAAAGATCCGGGCCACATGCTGACTACCAACAGCTGCGAGTCCTGCCACACCCCCGCGGGCTGGTCGCCGGTCATGCGTGTCGACCATGCCCAGGTCCAGGGCACTTGCGCTTCCTGCCACAACGGCACCACGGCCACGGGCAAGAATGCCGGTCACGTACAGACCACAGCTGATTGCAGCACCTGCCACAGCACCACCGCCTGGTCCCCGGCCACCGGCTTCGATCACTCCGGCATCACGGGCAATTGCGCCTCCTGCCACAACGGCGCACAGGCAACCGGCAAGAACGCCACTCACATCCAGAGCAGCAGCAGCTGCGAGTCCTGCCACGCGATCACGGCCTGGAAACCAGCCACGCGCGTCGACCACACGCAAGTCCTCGGCAGCTGCTCCTCCTGCCATAACGGCTCGAGGGCCACCGGCAAGCCCGCCAACCACGTGATCACCACGGCCGAGTGCGACAGCTGCCACAGCACGACGGCGTGGACACCGGCGCGCTTCGATCACACGGGCATCACCAACAACTGCGTGAGCTGTCACGATGGCACACGCGCTACCGGCAAGAACGCCACACATATCCGCACCAGCAATAGCTGCGAGTCCTGCCACGTGATCGCAGCCTGGAAACCGGTCACGACGGTCGATCATTCGCAAGTCGTTGGTACGTGCTCTTCGTGCCACAACGGCACTGCGGCGACGGGCAAGGACGCAAACCACATCGCGACCACGGCCGAATGTGGCAGCTGCCACACGACCATGGCCTGGACCCCGGCGCAGTTCAGTCACGCGGGGATCACGACGAATTGCGTGAGCTGTCACGACGGCGCCAAGGCGACCGGTAAGAGCACTACGCACATCCTCTCGAGCAACAGCTGCGAGTCCTGCCACTCCACTTCGACGTGGAAGCCGGCGACGCGCGTAGATCACACGCAGGTGACGGGCAGCTGCTCCTCCTGCCACAACGGCACCGCGGCAACGGGCAAAGGCCCAACTCATATTTCGACGAGCAACAATTGTGTGTCATGCCACTCGACCACGGCATGGACGCCAGCGCTGCGCGTCGACCACACCCAAGTGAGCGGCAGTTGCTTCTCGTGTCACAACGGCACGATCGCGACTGGCAAGGGCACCAGCCATATCGCCAGCGACAATACCTGCGAGAACTGCCATACGACGACAGCGTGGACGCCGGCCAAGTTCGACCATACCGGCATCACCGGTAACTGCGTGAGCTGTCACGACGGCGCCAAGGCCACCGGCAAGAACGCGACACACATCACCAGCAGCACCCGGTGCGAATCCTGTCATTCCGTGGCGGGCTGGAAACCGGCGACGCGCGTCGATCACACGCAGGTCACGGGCACCTGTGCCTCCTGCCATAACGGCACGATCGCCACCGGTAAGAGCAGCAATCACATCCCGACCACGCAGTCTTGCGACACCTGTCATACGACGACTGCCTGGACGCCGGCGAACTTCACTCACACCGGCATCACGTCGAACTGCGTCAGCTGCCATGACGGCATCAAGGCCGACGGCAAGAACGCGGGCCACATCCGCACCAGCAACGTGTGCGAGGCCTGCCACGCGACTACTGCCTGGAAGCCAGCTACCCGCGTCGATCATGCGCAGGTTCAGGGTACCTGCTCCTCCTGCCACAACGGCACGATCGCCACCGGGAAGAACCCTGGTCACGTTCAGACCACGGCCGAATGCAGCAGCTGCCACAGCACTACAGCGTGGACCCCGGCAACCGGCTTCAACCACGCCGGCATCACGAGCAACTGCGTGAGCTGCCACAACGGCACCCAGGCCACCGGCAAGAACGCCAATCACATCTCGACCAGCAACAAGTGCGAGTCCTGCCACACGCCGAGTGCCTGGAAACCGGCGACGCGCGTCGACCATACCCAGGTGGTTGGCACCTGCGCGACCTGCCACAACGGCACGATCGCCACCGGCAAGAACTCGGGGCACATCGCCAGCGACAACAGCTGCGACAGTTGCCACACCACGACGGCGTGGAAGCCCGTCGGTTCGAGTCGATCACGCTCACGTGCAGGGCAGCTGCAGCACTTGTCACAACGGCGTGAAGGCGACCGGCAAGCCGACCAGCCACATACCCACGACGCAGGAGTGCAACGTGTGCCACTCGACGCTCGCCTGGACGCCGGCGGCGTTCAACCACACGGGCATCACCGGCAACTGCGCCTCATGTCATAACGGCTCGAATGCCAGCGGCCCATCGACCGGCCACATGACGTTCCCGGTGAACCACTTCGATTGCAGCCACTGCCACACGACCAACGCGTGGACCCCCAACACCTTCAGGCACATCGTGGGTGGCGGCTACCCGGGTGATCACCGTGTTGCGCTGACGTGCACGAACTGCCACTCGACCAATACCGATGCGGCGACCTGGCGCTCGCCGCAATACAAGCCCGATTGCGCCGGATGTCATTCGAACCGCTACGAATCCGGCCCGCACACCAAGTACGGCAACGTCAAGTACACGGTCAGCGAGCTGCGCAACTGCTCGGGCGCCTGCCACATCTACACCGATTCCACGCTGACCACGATCAGCCGGAGTCGCCCCGGGCCAGAGCATCGTCTGACCTCGTCATCGTTCGACTGACCATGCTTCGCAAGTGCGCGCTCGTTGCCGCCGTCCTGGTGGGTTTGACAGTCTCAGCAGTTCAGGCCCAGCAGTTGACGGGCAGGCTGGTGGATGCCGTCGATGTCAGCGAGCGTGACGGACGCGTAGACATCAGCCTGATCTTCGGCTGCGGGCTGCGATATCTCTCTCATACCCCTGCGAGCGAAGGCGACACGCTGCAGGTCCGCATGATTCCCCTCCCGGACTGCGGCGATGTCTCCAGCATCGTGCTCGCGCCGGCGCCGCTCCTGGATGCGGGCCGCATCCTGCGCTCGATCGATTTCGATCGGCTGACGGGCCGCGAAATCATCGTCAACGTGCGTTTCCTCGCCAAGGAGACCTTCGTGCTGGCCGCAACGGCGGACAGTCACGGCCTGCGTATTCGTCTGCTGCGTCCCGAGTCGCGTGGTGCACGCGTCTACATCGGCGAGGCCGCGCGACCGCCGGCGACCTACGCGATCAATCTGGATTCCTCGCAGCAGCCCTTCGATGAGGACGCTGTGAAGCGCGCCGGGGAAGCCGTCAACGGCGCCCCGGTTTACGTGTCCGAGTATGAGCTGGGTGATCAGAAGTGGTATCGATTGCGCGCCGGCCCGATCAGCTCCGAGGCCGACGCACGCAAGATGCTGATGGCCGCGCGCTCGTCATACCCGAAGGCCTGGCTCGCGATCGGTGACGATCAGGAACTCAATGAACCGAGCAGCGAGGAGACCGGAAACGTCGTCCTGCCCACGACTCCCCAGGCCAACGCTTCGATGACGCAGCAGGACATCGACGCCACTCTCGACAAGGCCAGGAAGGCCTTCGCGCACAAGGATTACAGCGCCGCGATTCCACTGCTCACGAAGGTGCTGGAACAGCCCGAGTTTCCGCGACGAGCAGAGGCACAGGAATTGATGGGGCTGGCGCGCGAGCGCAACCGCCAGCTCGCCCACGCCAAGGCCGAGTACGAGGAGTACCTGCGCCGTTACCCCGCGGGTCCCGCAGTCAAGCGTGTCAAGGAGCGACTGCGGGCTCTGGCGTGGGCCACTCGCCCCTCGCGCACAGGCGCGAACGGTGCGGGCGAGGAAGAATCGCCGTGGCGTGTCTATGGAGGCCTGTCACAGATCTACCGCCACGATACCAGCCAGGTGGATAACCAGGCGCTTTCAACCGACCTTACCACTCAGAATGCCCTGTTGAATGATGCTGACCTGGTGGCGCGGCGGCGCGGTGAGCGCTTTGACTTCGCCACCCGGCTCACCGCGGGCTACGTCAAGGACATGCTGAGCGACGGGCCAGGCGATCAGACGCGCGTGAATCTGGCGTATGTCGACTTCACCGATCGCGAGCTCGACTGGTCGGCGCGACTTGGCCGTCAGACCCGCAGCTCCGATGGACTCTTCGGTGCCTTCGACGGCCTTTACGCCGGCTACCAGCTCAGGCCGCAGATTCGCCTGAACGCTTCGTTTGGCTATCCGGTCGAGAGCACTCGCGACGGCATCATCACGGGCCGGCAATTCGCAGGGCTGTCGCTGAACTTTGGGCCCTTTGCGACTGGGTGGGATTTGTCGCTGTACTCCATCTTCCAGACGCTCGAAGGCGAAACGGATCGGCGCGCCGTCGGCACCGAGGTCCACTACTTCAAACCCGGGCGCACACTGGTTGCGCTCGTCGATTACGACATTCACTTCCAGGATCTGAATGCCGCCTTGGTACTGGGAACCCTGGAGCTCCCGGGCCACTGGACGCTCACGGCCAACCTTGATCACCGCAAGAGCCCGCCACTGACTTTGCGTAATTCACTGATTGGTCAGCCAGTCGAGAACTTCGACGACCTCCTCAACCTGTTCCCGGTAAGCGAGCTCGAACAGCTCGCGCGTGATCGCACGGCAGACACGGACCTCTACAGCGTTTCGATTTCGCGCCCATTCGGCGAACGCTGGCAGTGGTCACTCGACTATTCGAATTTCACGGCAAGCGATGCGCCCTCCTCCGGTGGTGTCGAGGCAGTCCCGGATCTGGGCTCGGAGTCCGCGATCTCTCTGCAGGGTATTGTCTCGAGCCTGTTCGGTGGCAGTGACTTCAGCAGCATCGCGCTGCGCCACCAGACCAGTCCCACGGTAGATACTGACTCGTTTGGCATCAGCACGCGCTTTCCGATCGGCGGTGCCTGGCGGCTGGGACCGCAATTGCGTGTCGACCGCAGAGAGTTTGCCACCGACGGTTCCGAGCAGATGTTGTACGCTCCGACGCTGCGCCTCGACCTGCAGACCCGGCGTGTGCTGTTCGAGTGCGAAGGAGGAGCCGAATTTGGGCGGCGCGATCTGGCTGGTTCGATCGAGAAGACCACGCGCTATTATTTCAGCCTCGGCTATCGCATGAACTTCTAGTCGGCTCTGAGGCTTTGCGCGTGACACGATGCCGCCAAGCGCGGGCAACCGCAGCGTGGTCCTTGGCGCTGCTGACTTCGGCAGCGAACCCCGCGTGCGCCGACGACAAGCCGGTGTACGAGTACCTCGATGAACAGACCGCCGCCACTGTGACGACGGCGTTGGAACCCTTGGTCTTCGCCCGCGAGCGTCCTGATCTTGCGGTTAATGCGCGCGACTATGTGAGTCTCGTCCCAATCGAGGTCAACCGCACCGGTGTTCGCCGCTACTACTGGTTCGGATACCTTTGGTCAACCATCGATCGGCGCAATGGCGAGGTGCCGCTGGCCCAGGGGGATCAGCTGGTGCTGCTCGCCGATGACCGCCCCATCGCACTTCAGCCAGCGGCTGGCTCAATGCAAGAGCTCGGCATCGCTCGCGCGCCTCTCAGGCGGCCAGGGCGGGCAGCTGTCGCGGTGTTGTTGCAGGCGGATGCGGAGAGCGTGAGCTTCGCAGCACATGCCACGGGGCTGTCGCTCGTGTTGATTCACGATGGTCGGAACCAGGACTATGCCTCGTGGCGGGATGCGCGTGAGGCGGTTGTCAGATTCGTCAATTACCTGGGCCTCGAGGGCCCGTGAGCCACACCGTCAGCGCACAACCGCGAGCCTTGCCGGCTCCGTGGCGTCGGCGTCGATGAATCCGTGGCGCAGGGCGAACAGCGTCACGGCCGCCGTGTTGTGCAGCGTGAGCTTGCGCATCACGTTGGAGCGGTGCTTCTCGACCGTCTTGACACTGAGGCCGAGATCACGAGCGATCAGCTTGTTCGACTGGCCGAGCGCAATGCGTGTGAGCACCTGACGCTCGCGGCACGTGACCAAGTCCGACGGCGACTGGCCCCGCTTCAGGTCGTAGCCGCTCACATACCCCGACACGATTCGGGCGGCGACCGGCGCACAAAGGTATTGCTGCCCCGCGACGACCACACGAATAGCATGCAGCAGATCCGAGCGTCCGGAGTCCTTGAGCACATAGCCGTGTGCTCCCGCATTCAATGCCGCACGGATGTATTCGTCGGTGTTGTGTGCCGTCAGTACCAGCACTCGCGTATCGGGAAAGCGCGCCCGCAGCTCGCCGATCAGCTCAATGCCGGAACGTCCCGGCAGAGCAATGTCGCTTATCACCAGGTGGGGCTGCAGCCGCTCCACCGCAGAGAGCGCCTCGTCTACATTGCCGGCGTTGCCGGCGATCGTGAAGTCGGATTCCAGTTCCAGCAGCGCACACAATCCCTCACGCAGGATCGCATGGTCTTCGACCAGCAGGATCCGCGTCTTGCGAATGGAATCCGTCTCGAATGTTGTTACGGTAGCGCCGTTATTATTCATGGTCTCCGCGAGTTCCTCACTCGCTGCGGCTATCAGGCAGGCTGTTGGAACTTCTTATCGCCTTGCTGATGTGTGAAATATACGTCTTACCTCCGACCGCCAACGCAACCTTTTTACTTATTTGAAGTTTTGTTTGCGCGCTGCCGAGATCAGCACCGATAAAGGTGGGGAAGACCCCTACCGCAGCTCTACTGTCTTCACCTCACGCGGGCGCGCCGGTGCCTTGCTAAGCGCCCGCACATCCTCCTTTGGCTATCATGACCTGCGTGTACATCGAGTACTTCAAGCTCGCTCGATTGCCGTTCGCATTGAGCCCGGACCCTCGCTTCGTGTTCCGCAGTCAGGAGCATGCTCGCGCTTTGGCTTCCGCGCTGTCGGAATCGGCACGCCCAGGAGGTTGCCTTGCGCTCATCGGTGAAGCCGGCGTGGGCAAGACACTGCTGCTCGAGACTCTCCTCGAGACCTGCCCCGGCGATCTGCTGACGGCACAGGTCAACTACCCTCTCGCGTCAACGGTTGAATTCATGCAGGCCGTGTTGAGCCAGCTCGATGTCGCATCGGCTACGGCTGGAAACGAGGACGTGTTCCGCGCCTTCAGCGCCTTTCTCGCGCGCAGCTACGAGAGCGGACGCAAGGTGTTGCTGACCGTTGATGAGGCTCATGGCCTCGCGCGGCAGGTGCTCGCTTCCGTGCTGCAGCTCGCGGGCTGCAACACGCCCTACTCCGGCGATCTGCGAGTCATCATCTGCGGCGAACCCGAGCTCGAGGGCGCGCTGACTGCCGCGGCGCGTGAGCGTCGGGTGCCGCGCCTGTGCGAAAAGATCCGTTTGTCGGTGCTCTCGAGATCAGAAGTTGCGCCCTATGTTGAACACCGCCTGGCGGTGGCCGGGGCGCAGGGCGAGCGGATTTTCGCTGCCGGCACCTACGAGATGATCTTCCGCTGCACGGCCGGCAATCCCCGTCGCGTCAATGTGCTGTGCGATGCGGCGATGGCTATTGCATGCGCACGCAATTCCGGCGCGGTGACGCTGGCGGAAATTCGTGACGCTGCTGCGGAGCTGCACTGGACTGCTGAGATCCCTGCCGATCGAGCACCACCGGAGCGCACGGTAAGTGAGGCATCAGCTTCGGAGCACCCGGTGACACCGACGAGAGGTGTGAAGGTTCGCGGGGCAGCGGCGCGCTTATTCGTCGACTACAACGGCACGCCTATCGCCCAGCTGGTGCTGACTGAAGGGCGAGTCAGCATCGGCAGGGCGCCGGGCAATGACTTGCAGATCGTGAGCGAGTTCATCAGCCGCCACCATTGCCGGCTTGTCACGACTGGCGAAGGGACGATGATAGAGGACGTGAGCAGCACCAACGGCATGTATGTGAAGAATCACCGTGTCCGCCGCCGCTGGCTACGCGACGGTGACGTGCTCACGATAGGTGATCACGAGTTACGTTACGCCGAGCCACGCGTCCACGAATTACCGCTGACCCGATCTTCTGTCGGCACATCCGGACCTTCCCCGCTGCCTAACCACTCGAGTCCCTGATCATCCACGTCGGCCTTTGGCCGCAGTGATTGTGGCGCATCGATGAACACGCGTCCGTCCTCCGGCCTTGCGCCGGCGAGACGCGCGAACGTCTGCAGGCGCTTCAGTTCGACCGGCCAGTCGTGACCGATCCGCACGACGTGCACTCGGTCCCAGCCACCCGGTGCCAGGCGGGCCGCAGCCAGCGATCCCTCCTCGATGCTGACTAACCACGCTCCCGATTCGGGCAGACGCTCGCGCCAGCGATTGAAGGCCGCGATCAGTTGTGGTTGCAGCGACAGGAGGCGCAGACCACGATGTTCGATGAGATCGGACAACTCCGTGAACAACGCCGTAGGCATCGCACAGGCGATTTGCGCTCTCCCGGGAACCGGATCGCTGAGCCGCACAGTCCAGTTCGCCACCAGGTCACCGTAGGTGTCCGCCAGCGCGTAGCGCGCATGGGTCAGACGTTCTGAGTTTCCCTGCAATTCATCGGACCAGGGGACGATGGCGTAGCGCACCCAGAGATCACACAGCACGAGGCGTGCATTTGCCGTTTGCCATGGAGGCTCACCCAGGTGCCGACCCAGCGCTGTCAGTGCCGGCCTCCATGATCCCGGATCGCCCGCTTCCACCGTTACCTCGAATGCGGCCAGCCGGCGGGGCTTCAGTCCGCGGCTCATTCGCACCAACGCAAGCCGGCGCGGCGCCAGATGAATGCTGACTTCGTCACGCCAGAGTGGTAACACGATTCACCTCTTCGAGCGTGGTCTCGCCCTGACGTACGAGGTCGAGCGCGGCCGTGCGAATGAAGCGGGCACCTGCCGCGAGCGCGAGCTCCTTCAACTGTCGTACGGAAACGCGCGCGATGATCGCCTCGCGGATATCGTCGTTCAGCAGCAGCAGCTCACCCACCGCCTTGCGGCCGCGATAGCCACTGCCGCGACAGTGCTTGCAGCCGGTGCCGGATCGGAAGTGATAGGCCGCCACCGAATCGGCATGCAGTCCCGAATCCTCGAGCATGCGGCGCGAGGGTACGAACGGTTCCGCGCACTGCTGGCAGACCATGCGCACCAGTCGCTGCGCCAGCACACCGCTCAGGGCCGCAACCAGGCTGTAACTGTCGATGCCCATGTGCACGAAGCGGCTGATGACATCGAACACATTGTTGGCGTGCACGGTGGTAAACACGAGGTGCCCGGTCAACGCCGACTGTACGGCGATCTGCGCGGTTTCCGGATCGCGGATCTCGCCCACCATGATCTTGTCGGGGTCGTGGCGCAGGATCGAGCGCAGACCGCGTGCGAACGTGAGTCCCTTCTTTTCATTCACCGGTATCTGCAGCACGCCCGGCAACTGATACTCCACGGGGTCTTCGATCGTGACGAACTTGTCCCTGCCGTTCTGAGTCTCGGAGATCGCGGCATACAGCGTGGTGGTCTTGCCGCTGCCGGTGGGTCCGGTGACGAGCAGCATGCCGTACGGAAGCAAGCTCAGCCGCCGCAGCTGCGCGACGACTCTCGGGTCGAAGCCGAGCGCATCGAGCTGCAGGCCGCGAATCCGGTCGGTCAGGGCCTGCTTGTCGAGAACGCGCAGCACCGCGTCCTCGCCGTAGACACTCGGAATGATGGAAACGCGAAAGTCGATCGCCCGCCCCTCGACCGCAATCTTGAACCGCCCGTCCTGGGGCACGCGTGTCTCGGCGATATCAAGCTCCGACATCACTTTGATGCGCGAGATCACGCGCTCCGACAGGTCCGGTCCGCTCACTGTGGCAATGTTTTCGAGCACGCCGTCGATGCGATAGCGAACCACCAGTCCCGTTGCACCGGTCTCCAGGTGAATGTCGCTGGCTCCGGCTCGCAACGCATCGTAGACCGTCGAATGAACCAGCTTGACGATGGGGCTCGTGTCCTGGCTGATCGAGGTCAGCGAGAGATTGTCGATCTCGCTACTGACGACCGTCCCGCTTTGGGCGTCCGCCAATGCCGCGTCCATGGCGCGCATGTTCTGCTCGCGGCGCGTGACGTAGGCCCCGATATGATTGCGCTGCGCGAGCGCCCATTCCATCGGGGCGGACACCAGCATTTCGAGCCAGCTGCGAACCGTGGCGTCGAAGGGGTTGGCGATCACCGCCACGAGGCCAGCCTGCCCATGCACCAGCACGCACCCGCGCCGCGTTGCCTCGGACGGCGGCAGGAGATCGAATGCAGGTTCGAGCTGCATCAGCTCGTCGGCGCCGATCACCCGGTAGTCGAGAATCTGGCCGAGCGCAACGACGATCTGCGCAGGACTCAGAGCAGAGGATTCTTCCAGGACCTCGAGGGGTGAGCGCTTGCTCGCTTCGGCCGTGGCCAACGCCGCACTGAGTGTCGCCTCATCGAGTCCAGGGAGCGAGAACAGATTCGCGACGGCGTTCACTGGATACTGCCCGCGAGCTCAAAGATCGGGAAGTACATCAGCACCACGACCACTCCGATCACGATGCCGATCGCACTCATCAATATTGGCTCGATCAGTCGCACCAGCAGATCCACGCGCCTCGACAGCTCCTCGTCGTAGAACGCCGCGATGCGCTCCATCATCTCTCCCATGTTGCCGCTGCGCTCACCAACCCGGAGCATGCGCACCGCCACTGGCGTCGTCAGCTGACAGCGCTCGAAGGCGTTGGCGATAGATTGGCCCTCACGCACAGCCTGGGTGGCCGCGGCCAGCGACGGGCGCAACGTGACCCCGAGCAGTCCCGACGACATCTGGCACGCGTTGACCATCGGTATGCCTCCGCGCAACAGCATGCCGATCGTGCGATACAACCGGGCAAGCTGGTACAGGCGAAGCTCGCTACCGATGGCAGGTATGCGAGTAACCGCCTTGCCCATCAATGCCCTCGCCTGCGGGCGCGTTACGGTGTATGCCACCACACCGATCAGCGCGGCGAATATGAGGGCCACGCCGGCTGCATGCTGTTGCAGAAGTTGCCCCCACTGCATCAGCAGGCGCGAAGCCCACGGCAGTTCGCGACCCAGATCCTGGTAGATCGCGCTGAAGCGCGGCACCACGTAGCCAACAAGAAACACCATCACCAGCAGACCGGCGGCAATCAGCACCGCCGGGTAAATGGAGGCATTGACGAGAGTCTTGCGCAAGTGATCGATCTGCTGCTGATAGGCAACGTAGCGCCCCAGCGCTTCGCGCAGCGCCCCGGTTCGCTCACTGGCGCGCACGGAGGCGATGTACAGCTGAGGGAAACTCGCTGGTTGCGCGGCGAGTGCATTCGACAACGTCTGACCCTCGAACAGCTGCGCACGAATATTTTCGAGCGAGCGGCGCACGCCTGAATTCGCCTCCTTCTCAGCAAGAGTGGTAATCGCCTCCACCAGCGTCAGCCCAGCGTCGAGCAAGGCGATGAGCTCCTGGCTGAAGCTGACCAGCGGTACGCGATTGCGCTGGCGGCGCTGCCAGCCACGCGACGAGGCGAGCGAAATGACCTGCAGGCCCTGGCGGCCGAGTTGCCAGCGCGCATCGGCCTCGTCGGACGCCTCGACGGCGCACACGACGACCGCATGCGACGGGGACACTACCTTGGCCCGAAATTGCATGGCTTCTCAGGTTGGAGACGTAAGGCATGGTGGGCGATCTTGCGCTTGAGGCGACAGTCGGCAGGCCCCGTACCGTTGCTACAGCAAAACCCTACCGGACGGTAAAGAACCTGCCGACTGTCGAGCTTGGGGGCCTTCCCTGACGATAGTTCGCAAACTATGAGACGACTTGCACTGACTCGTCATGCGAGCGCGATGCTTGCGGGCGCAGCCGTCGTAGGCGGGTTCACCGTCTTGCTCGGCGGAAGCTCGGCGATGCCGGCTGGGCCGCCTGCCAGTTCCGCATCGACCGGCACTGACACTGCGAGCGCAGCCGCCACCCATCCTACGACCCGCAGTAGAAACAGTGCGGTATCCACTCTTACGCCCGCGGCCGCAGCCTGGTTGACGAGTCTCGCCCACCGCACGACGGACCCTTCCGCTGCAACTGAGTTATTCGCTTCTCATTCCTGGTACGTGGCGCCGCCACCACCGCCACCACCGCCACCTGCGCCGCCCGTGGTGCCGACTGCGCCGGCGTTTCCATACACGTTCGTCGGCAGTTTCGCGCCGCAGGGGAGCGACGCTGTGTACTTTCTGGTGCGGGATGATCGCGTCTACGACGCGAAGCCCGGCGACACACTGGATGGAACTTACAGCTTCGATAGCGTTGAGAACGGCCAGCTCGTGTTCACCTACAAGCCACTCAATGTTCGCCAGACTCTCGCGGCTGGGGGTAGCCCCTGATGCGCACGCAGCGCACCGCGGTCGCATTGCTCGCCATCGCGATGGTCGCGGGCTGCGCAACCGATCAGGTCCATCGTGAGGGCCTCGAAGCCATCGATGCCGGGCAGTACGAAGTGGGCCTGGCGAAGCTGCACGAGGCCGTCGTCAGCGATCCTCACAACGCGACCTATCAGCTCGACCTGAAGGCACGACGCGAGGCGGTGATTCAGAAGCTGATCGCTGTTGGCGATACCTATCGCGGTATCGGCAGGCTCGATGACGCTGAGGCCACCTACAACCGCGTGCTGGCGATCGAGCCCACCAACAACCGCGCCCACCGCGGCCTCGACGGCGTGCAGGCCGACCGCAAGCATCAGGAGCTAATCACACAAGCACAAAAAGATCTCGACAGCGGTGCGCCTGAACAGGCTGAGGCCAAGGTGCGCGCGGTGCTCGCGGAAGATCCGGGCTTTGGTCCCGCGAGTGCGCTGCGCGCCAAGATCGACCGGGCGCGCGGCCCCGTGACCGTCGTGCCGAAGCTGCGCACCCGCGACAATCGCCCCGTCACACTGCAGTTCCGCGACGCCAACACCAAGATGGTGTTCGAAGTGCTGTCGCGTCAGACCGGCATCAATTTCATTTTCGACAAGGACGTACGGAGCGACGGCAAGACCACGATCTTCGCGCAGGAAGTGCCGGTCGAGCAGGTGATCGAACTCGTGCTCGGGCAGAACCAGCTTTCGCGCCAGGTGCTGTCCGAAAACATGGTGATGATCTATCCCAACACTCCGGCGAAGGCGAAGGAGTACGAAGATCAGATCGTCAAGGCGTTCTATCTCACCAACGCCGATCCCAAGCAGGCCCAGAACCTGCTCAAGACCGTGCTCAACGCGAAGACGATATTCATCGACGAACGCGCCAACGAAATCATCATCCGCGACACGCCAGAAACCGTGCGCATGGCGGAGAAGCTTCTCAACTCGCTCGACCTCCCGGAAGCGGAAGTGATGATGGAGGTGGAGGTGCTCGAGATCAGCAGGACCCGCCTGCAACAGCTCGGTATCAACTATCCGACTGCCGTAACCCTGGCCGCGACGCCTCCGGGCGGCGGCGACACACTGCACTTGAGTGACCTTGACAAGCAGAACTCGGACACGATCACCGTCACACCTCTGAGCATCACCCTCGATGCCTTGAAGCAAACCGGTGTGACCAACGTGTTGGCCAGCCCGCGCATTCGGGCTCGCAACAAAGAAAAAGCAAAAATCCTGATCGGTTCGCGCGTGCCGGTGATTACCAACTCCGTTACGCCGATCTCCGGCGGCAGCTCTGTCGTCACCGGTAGCGTGCAGTACATGGATGTGGGTCTGACGCTCGAGGTTGAGCCCAACGTCTATCTCGATAGTGACGTCGCCATCAAGGTGAAGCTCGAGGTCAGCAACATCATCTCGACGGTGAAGGACCCGGTGTCGGGCACGGTGGCGTACGAGATCGGCACGCGCGATGCGAATACGCTGCTGCGCCTCAGGGATGGTGAGACACAAATACTCGCGGGGCTCATCCAGGACCTGGACACTCGCAATTCCTCGCATATTCCCGGTCTCGGGGACATCCCGGGAGTGGGCTACCTGTTTGGTTCCAAGCGCGACTCGACAGCGAAGACCGAGATCGTGCTATCGATCACCCCGCGGATCATTCGTTCGCAGCCGCGGCCCGCGAGTGATGTGACGGAATTCTGGTATGGAACCGAGTCAAGTATGCGCGGCTCGCCGATGGGTGCTGTCGCTGCAGTAAGCAGCAGCAGCGGAGGAACTACACCAGCTGGAGCAGACGGCGGCGCGAATGCGATCACTCCGAATAGCGCGCCCGCCGTCGAGCTGAGTTTGCCAGGGGCCAGCGACGTCCAGCCGAGGAATGTACCGTCGTCGAGCTACGGGTCCCCTTCTACATCCGCACCGACGATGTCCGCGCCCCCTTCAATGGCGGCGCCCGCGACTACACCTCCTGCGACGGCCCCGCCGAGTTCGAATCCGCCCGCTGCAACTTCGCCGCCCTCGACGCCGCCCGAGTCATCGATATCCGGCTCGCCCTCACCGCCGCCTGAGCCCCCGACCGCAGCACCAATGTCGATGGCGCAGCGTTCCACTCCGTCCGCTGCAGGCATGCCGACGATCAGCTGGGATGCGCCCGGTCAACGCACAGTCGGCCAGGATTTCGATGTGGTGCTGCGATTCAGTGGTGGCCAGGCAATGAAGACATTGCGGGCACAAGTTCGCTACGACCCCGCCGTACTGCAAGTTACCTCGGCCGACGCAGGCGACATAATCCCAAGCACTATCCGGCCTACGACTCTCCCTCGCATCAACCAGATCGCAGGCGTTGTCCAGTTTGTCGCCAACGCTTCAGCCGAGGCGCCGGTGCAGGGCGACGGCGAGGCCATGGTGCTCCATTTCAAGGCGCTGAAGCCGAATCCTGCCACCAAGGTTTCACTGCAGCTCGCCGCCGTCGCCACGAACGGCGCCAACATTCCACCCTCACAACAGCAGCCGCTCACGATCGTCGTCACGCCGTGACTGCGGTGGAACCCTAGGCCGCCAACTACAGTATCACCCCCCTGATCAGGGGGTGTCGTACCAATTGTTGCCCCCCGCGCAGTTCAGCACTCTCGCGTGCGTAGACGTACGTGAACGCCGAAGCGGCGCGTACGGAGGAATCATTGGTTGGTCAGGGATCGGTGTCATCGCCCCGCACATGTGGTCGCCGGACCAGCAGGTCCAGCGGCCGCGGCTTTGCATTTCCGGCGGATCAGGAATCCGGAGGTCACATGATTAGCTCACAGCACCTGCTTCGTGGGTTGGCGGCGCTCTTGTTCGTCGCGTTCGCGCTGCCCGCGGGCGCACAGTCGTTCCAGATTCAGTGCCCCGAAGGCGCCACGACGCTGCATGGCTCGGACACGAGCCCCGCGTACACCGGCCCGACGCCAAGTGCCAGAACCATCACGCGCAGCGATGGCACCACCTATCAGGTCACCTACGTCGACAACGGTGGCGGTATCAAGTGCCAGCAGCTGTCGGGTGGCGACGGTTTCGCGACCATGGGCGACGGCACGCAGACCTACCTGTTCGCATTCGGCCCGCTGTCGGGGTTGTACGACATCAAGCACGGTCTGCCGGGCACGCACAAGGCGTCTGAGTTCCGGCAGCCGTACCAGGCCGACCCCGAACATCCGAACGATCCCGACTTCGCCACGAATGCAAACGGCGCCGTCGGACTCGAGCCGCAGCCTGACGCTCCGGGTCACGCCGATCCGCGACCGATCATGGATGTGGGCGTGCTCAACGGCAACATGCCAGCACCGATGATCGCCATCGACGAGGATGACGAGCTGTTCCTCACTCTGACCAACGTCGGCCAGATCATGCGGCCCGACCTGTTCGAGCAGCACACCGTTCACTTCCATGGATATCCGAACGCCTCGGCGTTCTACGACGGCGTTCCGGACGCATCGGTGGCTATCAATATCGGCGGCAGCTTCACGTACTACTACCTGGCGCCCGACGCCGGTACTTACATCTGGCACTGTCACATCACGCCACCCGAGCACCTGCAGATGGGCATGGTCGGGCAGCTCTACGTGCGGCCGCGTCAGAACCGCGTGCCATCCACCATGACGCTTTACGAAGGGCTGCAAGCGCAACAGCTCGATCCGAGGACAGCGTCGAATTGCACCAACGACATTCTCTGCGCGAGCCCCTTGCCCACGGCGGACAACCTCACGCCTGGAGGTTTCGTCGGCGGCGTGGCGACGAAGCGCTATGCCTACAACGATGGCGATGGCTCGACCCTCTACGACATCGAGTACCCGATCCAAGTCCACGGCTTCGATCCGGACTTCCACTTTGTCGGCATGACCTTCAATCCGGAAAATTTCACGGACAGCAAGAACAAGTATTTCCTGCTCAACGGCCGCAGCTACCCCGACACGATCGGTGGTGCGAGAGACGGGAGTGGCAACGCGATCGTGGGCGCCATGAGCACACAGGTTGCCGACGGGACCGATCATTTCGCCCAGCCGCTGCCCACTGTCATCAACATTCCCGTGGGCGGCCGGGCGCTGTTGCGCATCTCCGACCTGGAGACCAACGAGTTCCAGACACTCGCCTCGCTCGGCATTCCGATGACCGTGGTCGGAGTGAACGCGCGTCTGCTGCGCGATACGGCCGGCAATAACCTCAGTTACAAGACGAACTCGGTCACGCTCGGCGGTGGAGAGTCAATCGACGTCATCCTCGACGCTGGCGACACGGCAGCGTACCCACTGCACAGCACGTTCTATCTCTACACGCCGAACCTCGATCACCTCTCGAATGACGCGGAGAACTTCGGCGGCCTGATGACCGAGGTTCACATCTGCGGGTCGGTCGATCCCGACACCAAAGTCGCGACCGATTGCGCGGCGCCCTAGGAGACCAGCCATGAAGCGAACCAAGACCACGACCTGGAGCGCGAAAGTCCGCCTGCTGCCGATCGTCACACTGGCGGCTTCGCTGCTCGTGGGTGTTGCGCACGCCGCGGCCCCCGGCATCCGGAGTACCAGCTTCGAATTGCGCGCCGAGGAAAGTTATATCAGCCAGCCCGACGGCAATACCGTCTACTCCTGGGGCTATGGCTGCGAGGTGGGGTCGGCCTACACGTTTGAGCCGGCAATGCCCAACAACGCTTGCCCGACGATGCAGGTACCAGGGCCGACGCTGGTCGTCACTCAGGGCCAGCAATTCACCGTGACGCTGACGAATGCTCTGCCCACGGGGGCGGGCAACACTTCGATCCTGTTCCCGGGTCTGACGCTAGTCAGCGCAACCGGCGGTGCAGCCGGCCTTCTCACACAAGAGGCAACCCCAGGCGCGGCGGTGACGTACACGCTGCGAGCCGACACGGCAGGGACGCACTCGTATTACAGCGGCACGCAGGGTGATCTGCAGATCGAGATGGGTCTCTACGGAGCGATCATCGTCGTGCCGCCCGCCGGTCAAATTCCGGCGAACTGTATTTCAGGTCTCGCGTCACAGAACATCGCGGCGTCGATTGCCAACGGCGAAACGGTCTTCCGTCACGCAGCTGCCGCGTACGCTCACGCCTCGACCTGCTATGACCGCGAATACCTGTTCCAGTTTTCCGAGATCGACGAGCGCATCCACCGGCAGGCGCTGGAACAGTTGCAGGCAATCGCTGCGTGTAACGCGGCGTCCAGGCCTGCCTGTCCGACGTCGCTGAGTGTCGAGACCGAGCCGTATCACCCCGGTTATTTCATGATCAACGGACGCTCCATGCCGGATGACATGGATCCGAACTACGCGCTCCAGTATCCGCATCAACCCTACAACGGCAATCCGCACATGCATCCGGGCGAGCTGGTGTTGCTCCGGGTGATCGGCACGGGCCGCCTGCAGCATCCGTTCCACGAGCATGGCAATCACGTTCGCGTACTCGCGCGCGACGGCAATCTGATTCTGAGCGCTACCGACCCGACCAGGCTCGCGGGCCCGCTGCTGTTCACGACCACGACCACGCCGGGCGAGGCGATGGACGGAATCTTCTACTGGACGGGCAAGGGACTGAACTGGGACGTCTTCGGTCACGTACCGCGCACACCGGGGTCGCCTGGATCGCCAGGTACCGCCCCGTGTATTCCGGATGCGAACGGCTACTACACCTCGGTCCCGGCGGCGGGCAACTACTACGAGTGGTGCGGCGACCATTTGAAGCCGCTGGAACAAAAACCGTTCGGCCTCGTGGGCAGTGGCGGCCCGGTAACGCTGCCCGACCCGAACATCCTGGCAGGCGGTCCCTGGTATGGCGGCAGTCCGTATCTTGGCGCGGAGGCGACCGGCCGAGCGGTCGGCGCCACGCCGATACCGCCATCCGGAACCGTTGCGAACGATCCGACGCAGGAAGCGGGATTCGCATTCATGTGGCACTCGCACCTCGAGCGCGAGCTCACCACCAACAACGCGTTCCCGGGCGGAATGATGATGATGATGCTCGTCGATCCGCGCGACTTCGCAATCGACGAATCGCTATAGGTGGAGAACAGCAATGCAAGCCAACATGTTCAAGGCGATTCTCCGGCAGATGGGGTTCGCTACCGCGGTTCTCCTGACAGCTAACAGCGCGACGCTTGCGGGGGAAGTGAGCCTGACCGCGGCGCCAGCTAACGCCCTGCTTCCAGACGGGCAGTCGGTGCCAATGTGGGGTTACTCGTGCGACGCCATGCAACCCGATCAGAGCGGGAATCCGAACCCGGCGACCTGTCGCAGGCTGAATCCGGATACGACCTCCAGCTGGTCGCCGGTGTTGATCACGGTGGCGCAGGGCTCACTCACCATCAATCTCACCAATAACCTCCCGGATCCCCCGGGAGCCGCGCCCGGAACTCCCACCTCGCTCGTGATCGTGGGCCAGCTCGGCGGCGGCCTCGGCACGAGTCGCACGACGACCGCCAGCCCCGGACACGCAGCCCAAGGCACGACCTGGCCCGGCACACGGGGCGATGCTGATGCCTCGACCTGCGGTCCGGGAGCTGATCCCGGCGCTGCGGGCGCGGCCGCTACATTCTGTCCGCCGGCCCAGGGGCCGCGCGTGCAGTCGATGGCGACTGAAGTCGGCAACGCTGCGACGACACCCTTGATGTGGTCCAACCTCAAGCCGGGCACCTACCTGATCGAGTCGGGCACGCACCCCTCGATCCAGGGGCCCATGGGGCTGTATGGCGTGCTCGTCGTCACTGCGCCCGACAGCGGGTCTCTTCACCAGGCATACCCTGGTGTGACATACAACTCGGACGTCGCGCTGCTCCTGAGTGAAATCGATCCGGTGCAGAACAACGCAGTTGCCGACGCAGTCGGAACTGCGGGCTTCAGCGAGACGAAGGTGTGGAGTGGACAGGCAGGCCAATGCGGCGACGTGCCGCCCTCGCCCACGGCCGTGGCCGGTGTGGCCAATACCTGCTATCCGCCCGCAGTCAACTACGACCCGCGCTATTACTTAGTCAATGGTGTCTCGTTCGATCGCGCGGCGCCTGGTGCTTCGCGCTTCACGTATGCACCGCCGGGTGCTTCGGGCCACGTGCTGGTGCGCTTCGTCAATGCGGGCCTGCGCATGCATGCGCCGTCCATCGTTGGCGCGCAGACTGGCTCTGCAATTTCCGGTTTCTCGCTCATCGCGGAAGACGGCAATGTCCTTCCGGGCGCGCCCAGAGTGCAGAGCAACGTGCTGCTGCCCGCCGGCAAGACGTATGACGTGCTGATGAATGCGCCGGCGACCGGAGCTCCGGTGCCTGTCTTCGACCGCCAGCTGAGTCTCTCGACCAACAATCAGCGTGATGGCGGCATGCAGGCTTATATCAACGCCACCGATGGCGGTGCTCCAGGCGCGGTAACGCCTGATGCCAATGACGATACCTACAGCGTCGTCGCGGGCAACCCGCTCACCGTGTCGGAGCTGGCGAAGGGACTGCTCGCCAATGACGTCGGCGTCTACGGAGTCACGCTCTCGGGAACTCTCGCCGGGCTCACGCTCAACTCGAACGGTACGTTTGTGTTTTCTGGCGCCGTAGGCCCGACAGGCACGACGTTCAGCTATTGCGGCACCGGAGCTGCGAGTGCTGCCTGTGCGACGGTCCATTTGAATGCCTGCGCCAGCGTCGCGGGTTGCATGGGCGGCGCGCCCATTGCCATCGCGGATGCATACAACAGCAACATCGCTGCGCGCCTGCAGATCAGCCCGCCCGGCGTACTGGGCAATGACGTAGATCCGTCGGGCCTTCCTCTAAGAGCCTCCGCGGCGAGCAACGTCGTCGGCGGCTCGGTCACGTTGAATCCGGATGGTTCCTTTGTCGCAACGCCAACACCACCACCGACAGGTGCTGGCACGGCGACGGTCACTTTTGACTATACGGCCTCGAATTCGCAGAACACGCCATCGGGCACGACCACGGCCAGCGTCACGTTCAAAGGCGGTAGCGGCGTCACATTCGCAGTCAGGGATGCCAAGACCGGTGAGGAGCTCAGCGACTACCGCTGGATCATCGAAGAAGACCGCACCGTCGGCATCGATCCCGCGCTCGAAACCAGGCCACCCTGCACCTCACCCGGTGTACCGGCCGGCTGCAGCGATACACCGGTTCGCAATCTCGCGGTCAATTTCCACAGCAGCCACATGCCCGTGATCGCCACAGGCTGCACAGGCCCGCTTTCGTGCGAGGGTGGTGAGGCGCCGCAGACGGTGCTCGACCCGGACACCGGCAATCACGTGCCAGCGGTGTGCGATATCGGCAACGGTGCGTGCCGGCCGGATCCGTCGGCCGATCACTCGGGCAAGACCCCGGTCAGTCCGAGTCAGGTCGCCCTCGACCCGACCAAGCGTTACTACATCTCCGTGCTGCCCGGCGATGCTGCGAACGACACGGAGGAGAGCGCGGCCCACAGCATGGGCGGTGCGCAGATTTCCAGTGCTCAAGTGGCGGGCGGTGCGGCGTCGACTGTCGACGTCTTCGTGCAGCCCCTGCCGTTCCCCACAGCCAAGATCTCGGTCTACGTGTTCCAGGACGACTACCCGCTCAACGGCGAGAGCGACACTGGCGGTGGCGTCGATGTGCTCGCGCCCAATGAGCCCGGGCTGGGCGGCTTCAACATCGTGCTCCTGGACAAGACGGGCCAGTTCGGTGATGCAGCGGGGCAATTGACCTATAACGAGTTCGGCAACCCCGTCTCCAATGCACTGGCCGGCAGGATCGACCCGCTCACGGGCCTCAACGCCTGCCCGATCTCGCCCACGGCGGACAACGACGTCGTCGGGCAGATCGTCACCTGTCCGACCTACGAGGCGAACCTCGATGGGTCGCCGACGACAGTGCTCTCGCCTCTGGCCGGACACGCCGTCATCGCGGACATGTATCCGGGCCTCTACGAAGTGCATACGACGCCGGCAGCCGACCGCATTGCACGCGGCGAGGAATGGCTGCAGACCAACACCCTTGACGGCACCAAGGACATCGAGGCTTTCATCAAGCCCGACGAGCCCGCCTACTTCCAGGAATTCGGGCCAGGCGGCTACCACGTCGCGGTCGGCTTTGCGAATCCGGCGATCATCAAGGCTCGCAAGGCCTCAATCTGTGCTGGGACCCCGAATCCATGCACCGCAACGATCAATGGAATCGTCACGGGCCTGCGGATGAGCCGCACGCCTGACCAGCGCGTGTACAGCAGCGGCAGCTACGACATGTACAGCTTCGGGCAGTGCTATGTGAGCCTCGGAGCACCGGACAGCGCCGACTTCGACTTCGCCAAGTGCAACGCCGACGGGACATTCACGTTCACCAAGGTGCCCCAGGGCAACATGAAGGTCACGGTGTTCGACCAGTGGAACGACCTGCTGGTCGATGGCCTCTCCACGCCGATCAAGGTGGCGGGCCAGACGATCGGAACTCCCGCGCAGCCACTTGAAATCGCCGTCACCCAGTGGCGGATGAATCTCTACGGCCGCATCTTCCTCGACCAGGACGAAGACGGCGTGTCGGACGATGGCGAGCCGGGTCTGCCGCTCGTGCCATACAACATCCGCTACCGCGACGGCAGCTACGTGGGCTTCAACAACACCGATCTCGCCGGGAATGCGGGTTTCAACGAGGTCTTCCCGTTCCTGAACTGGATGGTGGTCGACACGGACAGCGCGCGGCACAAGCTGACCGGCGTGCACGTCGTGTATGACGCCGGCGGTCCGGTCGATGGGACCACGGGCGGTGGCACCTCGGCCATCGCGAACGCATTCGCGAACACGATTGAATCGACCACAGCCGATCTGCCCGCGGAGCTGCGGGTTCCGGGCGCGCGGTATTGCGCCGATGCCGACTGCCCCAACGGCGATACTGCCGGCGGCTCGACCGGCCGCGTCGATCCAGGCTGGGTGCCGAGCGAAGGCTGGCAGGGCCTGCTCGGTAACAACAGCTTCATCGACTTTGCCATGCGGGCATTCGGGCCCACCGAGAACGGCGGCATCCGCGGACACGTGATCTACACGTCCACGCGCCCGTTCGACGATCCGGCGCTGCTCCTGCAGCTGAGCTGGGAGCCGGCGGTACCGAATGTGAAGATCAATCTGTACCAGGAATCCACGGCGCCGGACGGCACCAGGAGCCTGAAGCTCGTGGATACCACGACGACCACCAGCTGGGATGACTGGGCGCAGGGCTTCCGCCGCAATCCGAACGGCTCGCTCGCCACGACGAGCGATGGCAGCTACATCCCGAATATGAACTGCCCGGGCCAGGAAACCGACAGCCCGTTTTACTTCACGATGGAGAACAGCACCCAGGCGCTCAACCCCGGCATGCCGATCGCGGAGAATGCGCGCTTCAAGTGCTATGACGGCTGGTCGATGTTCAACCAGGTGCAGCCGGCACCCTACAACGGGATGTACAAATTCCCGAGTGTGGTGGCCAAGGCAGGCGCAACGCGCACCTTGCCCGCAGCAGGTGAGGCAACGTACCTGCAGCTCGATCCCACCACCTACAAGACCAACTGCACCATCTGCGACGGGACGGACGCCGACGGCGCGCCGATGCTGCCGCCCGGCAAGTATGTGGTCGAAATCGTGGTGCCTGAGGGCTACGAGCTGGTCAAGGAGGAGGACAAGAACATTCTGCTGGGCGATGTCTACACCGCCACGGTAACGCAGCAGTTCGCCGGCTTCGGCAATATCTACATCCTGCCCGACCAGGCCTCGGTCAACGCCTACTACAACAAGTACAACTCGCTGCAGTCGACCACCAACAACAACGCGTCGCCGCGGCGCGAGGGCGACACGGGCTCCATCGAGGTCTTCTGGCGGTGCGTCGGTGAGAACCGCATCGTTCCCGACTACAACAGCCTGTTCCCCGGCGCGGGCCAGGCGGCGCCGTTTGCGGGCGCGACCCGGCCGCTGTGCGACCGCAAGGAGGTCACGCTCGAGAACCAGATGACCGCGCTGGCGAAGTTCTACGTGTTCACTTCGGCGCACATTGCCGGCCACTTCGCCGGTACGATCACCAACGACTTCGCCGCCGAGTTCGATCCGTTCTCGCCGCAATTCGGTGAGAAGTTCGCGGTGCCGAATTCACCGGTGGCCATCAAGGATTTCACGGGCAAGGAAATCAGTCGCGTCTATTCCGACCAGTGGGGCTTCTACAACGGGCTCACCTACTCGACCTGGACTGTCAATCCGCCGAGTCCGAGCGGCTACATCCCGCAGATGATGATCGCGTGCATGAACGATCCGGGTCCGATTCCCGGTCCTGGCGGAACGACGGTCACCGATCCCCTGTACAGCCCGGGATACAGCGACTTCTGCTACGAGTGGCCATTCATGCCGGGTCAGACCGCGTACATGGATACGCCGGTGATTCCGACCATGGCGTTCGCGGATGGCTACAACCTGCCCGACTGCGAGTACCCCGACGCGACGCCGGCGATCGCCAGCGTCACGGGCGATGCCATACCGGGCTCGAGCGGTCGCGGACCGTGGGTGAGCGCATCCGGTGCCGGACACACGCTGACGATCACGGCGCTCGGTGACAAGCGGGTGCTCAACCATGCTTACTCCGGGCCGCGCGCCATAGATCCGCCGTTCAATCAGAAGTTCATCACGCGGCACTACAACTTCGGTCCCGCGCCGCCGACCACCACTTGCCCGGCGACCGGACCCTGCCTCAACGTGACCATTGCCGGTGTGCCGATGAACGACGTGTCGTGGGGACTCACGACGATTACCGGCACCGTACCGACGATTCCGTCGTCGTTGAATACGACCACCGGTGTGGGCTCGACCTGCAGCAGCAGTGCGACGCCAGGCAGCGGTCAGACGCCGCGACAGCGCGTGGTGAGCGGTTCACCGACTACCACGCAGAACAACGACTATCGCTGCGGCGAGCTGGTCATTACGGCGGCCAACGGCAAGAAGTCCGTCGACACGGTGACGGTCACCGTAGCGGGCAAACCGCCCACTTACGTGCCTGCTGGCACCTCGCTGCAGGCCAGGATCGATAGCGCCACCTCCGGCGATCTGCTGATCCTCGGTCCGGGCGAGTTCCGGGAAAATGTGCTGATGTGGAAGCCGATCCGGCTCCAGGGTGTCGGCGCAGCTTCCGTGACGATCAATGGCGACGCGCATCCGGCAGGCAAGATGGATGCGTGGCGTCAGCAGGTCGTCTGCCTCTTCGGCCTCACTCTCGACGGCCGCCCGGCTGGCGTGCCCTACCCGGGCTGCCCGGCGAGCAAGTTCTGGAAAGTCGACCGCAACAATCGCGAGGGCATTCTCGGCTGGGACGCCACCGCCAACGGCAATCTTGCGCAGCTCCTGCAGGAGCCGACGCTCATGGGCGCCTACGAAGGTGCGGGCATCACGGTCCTCGGAAAAGGCGTGAGCTTCCCGGTTGGAGAAGATCCGTTTGCGGCGGCCAACGAAGGCGCCTTCCCGGATGGAACCCGTTATCTGAACGCCAATACCGGCAACGGTGGCAATAACGACTGCCGCGCCAATGCACCGACAACCACTCCGGGCCGCGATAACACGACGAGTAACTTCCTCTGCAACCCGTCGCGCATCGACGGCCTGAGCGTCATCAACAGCTCGCAGGGTGGTGGCGGCATCTTCCTGCACGGCTGGAACCACCAGGTGGAGATCGCGAACAACCGCGTCTACGCCAATCACGGTTCGTTGACGGGCGGCATCACGGTGGGATCGGGCGAGTTCACGGTGCCCTACATCGTCGGTGGAGTCGAACCCGATCCCGTTCAACGTTCCAGGCGGCCTGCCGGATCGGACGCAGCTCGGTTACGGCATGAATACCGACGTACGCGTGCACCACAACTCGGTCACCGACAACCTCTCCATCGGGGACGCGCTCTATTCGGGCACGAACTCGGCGGCTGGCGGTGTCACGTTCTGCACGGGCTCCGACCGCTACCGGTTCAATGACAACTGGGTCTGCGGCAACCTGAGCGCGGGCGACGGCGGTGGCGTCGTGCATTCGGGCTTCATCAACGATGGCGTGATCGCGCGCAACTGGATTCTCTTCAACCAGAGTCAGAATCCGACCATTCCGACCAACGGCGGCGGTCTCGCGCGTTCTGGGCGCTTCGCCCGATCGGATTCTCACCACCACGGGTTTGGAATGCGGCAGTACAAATGACCTCGACTGCCCGCCCGCACTGCCCGAGGGAACTGGTCACAATCTGCTGATCGACGCCAACCTCATCATGGGCAACAGTGCCGAAAGCGGCACCGGTGGTGGGCTACGCCTGCAGCTCGTGAATGGTGATGACGTGATCGCGTTCCCGACGCGTCCGAATCCGATTACGAGTGGAAACATCAACAACCGCAGTCCGGGCTGGAACGACGTCACGGTGACCAACAACATCATCGCGAACAACGTCGCCGGCTGGGATGGCGCCGGCGTATCGCTGCAGGACGCGTTGAAGGTGCGCTTCATCAACAACACGGTGGTTGCGAACGATGCGACGGCTTCGGCGGGCGTGCTGTTCAACACCATCGGCGCACCGATGGCCTCCGTGCCAGCGCCGGGCTGCAACCCGCAGGAAGATCCGACGCTTCCGCAGGATCCGAGCTGCATCAACCCGGTCACGACCTCGACCGATCAGGTCGCGGGACTGGTGACGATGCGCAACACGCCTAACCTGGTTGCAGCGATCAATGATCTGAATCTGGGCGCCCCCGGCACACAGTTGGCGTGCCCGTCCGGATTCGGATACGGCGCTACGCTCAATGAGGGCAGCTGCAGGAGCATCTCGCTGCCCGCGGTGAGCAACGATCTGTTCTGGCAGAACCGCTCATTCCACATCGGTGTCGGAGGGCTCGGCACAGGGCAGCAGAACCAGCAGGCGGTGGTCACACTGTACCCGTCGCTGGATCAGGGCCTGCGTCACCGGAACCTGCCCGCGTCGCGACTGGCGATCCCGATCAAAACGTGACCGGCACGATCAACGCATCGTCGACTCCCGTTCTGGGACATCGGCGTGCGGGGCGACACGACGCCGACACCGAACTCAGGATCGGATTCACGCTGTCGCCGGGATTCTCGATCCTGACCAACGCCGGTGCCTATCCGGGAGCGAGCAATGTGCTTCCGGGGCGACCAACGCGGCGGGATGCCGCTGCTGTTCAGCAGGATATTGCAACGGGTCACGCTCCCACCGGAAACGCTGGTCCGGGAACACCGGGGTTCCATGGCTACAACGCGCCGCCGGGACGTTCGGAGACGACCGGTCTGTATCACGGTGTTCGCGATCAACCAGATCACGCCCGCGGCGACGATCGACGAAGGCAACAACTGGATCAACCTGGGCTACGGTCCGCTGTCCCTGGTGCATCCGGTCACGTCAGACCACGCTCGGCAACTACGCGATCGCGCCGACTTCGCCGGCAGGGGGCGTGGCAACAGCATCTGGTGCACCCAACCACGACTTCTTCGGAAACGCCAGGCCGCTGGGCAGTGGCTTCGATATCGGAGCCGTGGAGATCGTGGATACCGGTCCGCCGCCGCCGGTGATTCCGACGCTGACCGTGCTCGATCTCTTCAACCGGGCCAACGCGAGCACGCTTGGTGCCAACTGGAGTCAGCCACGACGGGCACGGGCAACATTCCTGGCCTCCTATGCGGCTTGACCGGTGTTCCAGCGCCCTGCGCCAACATCCGGGTGAACACCAACCAGGCGCTGTCGGTGACCCTCACCGGATTGACTGCCTTCGCTCACTGGAACGGAGCAGGCAGCGTATTCGGCAGCCGACAGGCAGCGGCAGTCACATTCGTGAATGCGCCTGGAAACAACACGGCACTGACGCTGAAGGAGACCGGTGGAACGACGCTCAATCCGGCGAACTTCATCCGTGTGCTCTACACGACCGGTGGTGGTGGCACGATCACCATTCAGACCACGACCAACAGTGGCGGGACCTACACCGACGCTGGCGCGACGATCACCGGCTTTGGCGGCCTGGCGGCCAACGATATCCTGACCGCCTTCGTCGACCAGAACGGCGTCGTGTACGTGTGGAAGAACACCACGTTCATCGGCAGCAGGACGCCGACCGCGAACGCGCTCTGGAGTACGGGCGGTGGCCGCATCGGCATGCAACTGCCGAACAACAACAACCGCGTCGACAACTTTGCGGGCGGCACCGTGCCGTAAGCGAGGCCCACAACGGGGGCTGGCGGGTGGCGTTAAACTGCCAGCTCCCGGAACTTCGATGACGAACGACCTGAGATCGATGGAGCCAGCGAATCGAGCGACTAGGCAGAGCTCCGACCGACACACGATGCCGCCTTGCGGTGATCCTGTGCCGCTGCTTACTGACTGGCAGCCTCGCGGCCTTCCTGGCGGGACAAGTGGCGGCGCAGACTCAGAAGCAGACACAGCCCACCCCGAGCAGCGCCGCAGCCGCAGCTAAGCGTCGTCCGGCTCGAAGGAAGCGGGCACCCGGCATCCGCTTCCGGGCATGCCTGACAGCGCCCGGCAGTACTACGAGCTTGCCTGGGGGATCGATCAGCTCTCGGTGAAGCTCGCCGAGTCGGGCCAGCTGGTGCGCTTCAGTTACCGGGTAACGGATATTGGCAAGGCCAAGGTCCTGCACGAAAAGGCCTCGACTCCCTACCTGCTGGACGAGAAAGTGCACGCCGTGCTTCAGGTGCCGGTTATGGAAAAGGTGGGGCCCCTGCGTCAGGCGGTCGCGCCGGAGCATGGCAAAGCGTACTGGATGGTGTTCTCGAACAAAGGCAACATCGTGAAGGCCGGTCATCGCGTGAGCGTCGTGATCGGGCAGTTTCGCGCGGATGGACTGCTGGTTCAGCCGTAACTCTTTTGCGCACTCACAGGACAACTATGTTTCGATCAACTCTTCTCGGCTTTGCGCTGGTCGCGCTGGCACCCATGCTCGCGCTCACCACGAACGCCGCCACGACACCGAAGCTCACCGCCGCCCAGGTCGTGGACAAGAACATTTCAGCCAAGGGCGGTTTGCAGCTGTGGCGCGCTGTGCAGACGCTCTCGTGGAGCGGCAAAATGGACGCGGGCGGCAACAATCAGCGCTATCTCAAAGCGCCGGGCATGCCACCTCCCCCACCGCCCTCTGCGGATCCGAAAGCACAGGTGCAGCTGCCGTTCGTGATGGAGATGAAGCGTGGGCACAAGTCGCGGCTGGAGATCGAATTCAACGGCCAGACGGCGGTGCAGGTGTATGACGGCACACAGGGCTGGAAGCTGCGCCCGTTCCTGAACCGGAACGATGTCGAGCCTTTCAGCCCGGCGGAGCTCGAGCTGGCGAGCAACCAGGCGGACCTGGACGGCGCGCTGATCGATTACAAGAGCAAGGGGACCAAGGTCGAGATGGAGGGCATCGAGCAGGTCGAGGGTAAGGACGCCTACAAGCTGAAGCTCACGCTGAAGAACGGCCACGTGGTGCATTACTGGATCGACGCCGCGAGCTTTCTCGAGGTCAAGATCGAGGGTACGCCTCGCAAGCTCGACGGCAAGCCGCACGCGGTGGCGGTCTTTCTGCGCGATTACCGCAGCGTCAACGGCCTGCAGATTCCCTATCTCATCGAGACTGTGACCCAGGGCGTGCAGCGCACTGAAAAGATCCAGATCGAGAAGGTCGTGGTAAATCCGCGGCTCGACGAAGCGCGCTTTGCCCAACCCACCTAGGTACGCCTATGCGCGCGCTCAAGAAACTCATCGTCCTGACACTCGTCGTCTGCCTCGGCCTCACGCTGTCGGGCAGTGGTGCACTGCTTGCGGGCGAGGCGGTTGAGACGGGCGATGCGGCGCAGCACGAGCATCACCAGCACGCGGACTCAATCACCCGATCGACGGTCGAATACGTCGAGCCCGACGTGCAGCTGGTGCGCGATGACGGCAAGACCGTCACGCTGCGCGGTGAACTCGACGACGGGCGGCCGGTGGTGATGAATTTCATCTTTACCACCTGCACCTCGATCTGCCCGCTTTCGAGCCAGACGTTTGCGGAATTCGCGCGCCGGCTGGGGAGCGAACGCGACAAGGTTCACCTGGTATCGATTTCCATCGACCCCGAGCAGGACACGCCGCAGCGCCTGCAAGAGTATGCGCAGCGGTTCGGCGCCGGTCCCGAGTGGCAGCACTATACCGGCACGCTGGCAGCGAGCCTCGCCGCCCAGCGGGCCTTCGGCGTATATCGTGGCGACAAGATGAGTCACACGCCGGTTACGCTGCTGCGCGCAGCGCCGGGCGCGGCCTGGCGCCGAATCGACGGATTCGCGACGCCGGATGACCTGCTGCACGAGTACCACACGCTGCTTGCCTCTCGGTGATCCGCGCTGTGACGGCGGCACAGTTCGCGCTGGCCACAGCGCTGCTCGCGTTCGCGGTTCACGCTACCCCTGATACTCTCCCGCTCGAGACCGGACAGGCTATCTATCGCGACGGAGTATTGCCGTCCGGTGAGCCGCTGCGTGCCGAGCGCGAGGCGGGTCTGGTGACGCAAGGAGCGCAAGCAGCCTGCGTCAACTGCCATCGCCGCAGCGGATTCGGCGCGCAAGAAGGCCGCAGCTTTATTCCGCCGATCGCCGGCCCCTATCTCTATCGTCCGCGTGCCGGAACAGCCCATGACACGGACCTGCCGTTCCTCGGGGGCATGCGCGGGAATCGTGATCCTTACACCGACGTCACCCTTGCGCGCGCGATCCGCGAAGGTGTCGGAGCGGACGGAAAGCAGATGAGCTATCTGATGCCGCACTACGCGCTCGACGATACGGCGATGTCAGTGCTCATCGATTACCTCAAACAGCTGCCGACACGATGGGCCCCCGGCGTCGGCGACAAGGTGCTCGACTTCGCGACCATCATCACTCCGGATGCGGACCCGGTGAAGCGCCAGGGGATGCTGGCCGTGTTGCAGCAGTACTTCATCGACAAGAATGCCGCCGTGCGCAGCGAAAGTCCGGCGCTGCATTCCTCGCGGCCGATGATGTTCCGGGTCCTGCGGCAGTGGCAGCTGCACGTGTGGGAACTCACCGGCCCACCCGACACCTGGGAGGCGCAGCTCGACCGCAAGCTCGTCGCAGAGCCGGTCTTCGCCGTGCTTTCGGGCCTGGGCGGCAGCACCTGGGAACCAGTGCATCGCTTCTGTGAGCGCCAGGCACTTCCGTGCCTGTTTCCGAACGTGGAACTGCCCGTCGATGCGGAGCGGGACTTCTACTCGGTTTACTTCTCCAGGGGGGTGCTGCTCGAGGCGCAGTTGATTGCCAGGCGGTTGAGCGAACCAAGTGCGAATTCGAAACCGCGCCGCCTGATCCAGATTTTTCGTGCCGGTGATGTGGGCGAAGCCGGGGCCCGCGCACTCGACGCGACAATGAAGTCAGCGCAGTGGGTCACCGTGGCTCGCGGCCTGAAGCCCGGAGGAACCGACAGGGAGCTCGGCAAAGCTCTGAACGATGTGCGCGCCGACGATGCCCTCGTCCTGTGGCTGCGCGCCGCCGATGTGAGCACGCTGGAAAAGGTCCGTCCCGGGACTTCGAACGTCTACCTTTCAGGCCTGATGGGCGGGCTCGAGACGATGCCGTTGCCCGCAGCCTGGCGCCCGGTGTCGCTGCTCGCCTATGGATTCGATCTGCCCGTTAAGCGCCGAGTGCGCCTCGATTATCCGCTGGGCTGGTTTCGCATCCGCCAGATCGAAGTCGTGTCGCTGCAGGTTCAGGCCGACACGTATCTCGCGTGCGGTCTGCTGGCGGAAACCTTGAAGCACATGGTGGATGCCTTCGTACGTGATTACCTGGTTGAACGCACAGAGAGCATGCTCGAGCATCGTGTCATCACCGGCTACTACCCGCGGCTCACGCTCGCTCCCGGACAACGCTTCGCCTCCAAGGGTGGATACCTCGTGCACTTCACGGAGCCGGCTGGGCTGCGCATCGTCGCCGATGGTGACTGGATCGTCCCTTGAAGTAGCTACTGCGGCGGAATCGCGGCCCGGTGATCTGCAGGCTTCTGGTCGGCCCTCGAGGTCGGCTGAGGATCAGCAAGAGCGGACGCTGGCTGGAACTTGAGCAGCTCGATATCGAAGACCAGCACCGAGCCCGGGGGAATACCGGGCGGCGAATGCGTATCGTATGCAAGCTCCGGCGGCACGAAGAGCTGCCACTTCGCGCCCGGCTTCATCAGCGTGACGGCCTCCTGCCAACCTTTGATCACACCATTCAGTTGAAACGAGGCGGGACCGCGCCCGTAGGAGCTGTCGAACTCGGAACCATCGAGAAGCGTGCCGCGGTATTGGACCGTGACCTGATCAGTCGGGCCTGGTGATTTCGCGTTGGCATCGCCGGCCGCGATCACTTTGTACTGCAGCCCGGAAGCTGTCGTCGTCACTCCCTCGGCCTTGCCGTTCTTGGCCAGGAACTCCCGAGCCACTTCCTTGTTGCGGCTGGCGAGGACATCGTGGCCAGCGCGCAGAAACGCAGTCACGCGTTCCTTGACTTGCGGCGTGAGCGGCTTGCCTTCTAGGCCCTCCTTCACGCCGCGCATCAGCGCTTCGGGCGACACCTTCGACTCGAGGCCACCATTGCGCAGTTGGTTGCCGAAGATGAGCCCCAGGTCGTGGCTCGCCGCTTCGTCCGCACCGGCGCCCGCCGGCTTGGCCGACGGTGGGGGGGTCTGCGCCGATGCGAGCGATGCAGCGAGCAACAACACGAGAGCCAGGCCGGTGTGGCGCGCGCTTCGAGCTATGAAAGATTGCATGTGGAATCCCGTATTTGAATCATGAGCAGCGCACTCGCACCGCCAACCGACTATATCGAGCGACGCAGGGCGCTGCATTACCAAGGTAGGGAAATACAGCATCGACGCGCGCTGCCCTACGGTATTCACCCACCTACCACAGAGCGCTTGCCTGCGGTTAATTACACAGCTATGCGCCGGAGTTGCATGTTTGCGGGCAGCCTGATTCTGACTCTCGTTGCGTGTGTCGCGAGCGCTGACATCTACAGCTTCGTGGACAGCGCGGGTATCACGCACTTCACCAACGTGCCTTCCGATCCACGCTACGAGTTCCTGCTCGCCACACCAAGAGAACTCACCCGAAGTGGCGAGCACTATACCGCCGTGATGCTGGCGCGCTCCGCTCAGTACGACCCAATCATTGAGAAAGCTGCAGCGTCCACTTCCGTGGCTGCGGACTTGCTGCGCGCAGTGATTGTCGTGGAGTCCGGGTTCAATGCACGCGCGGTATCCAAGAAGGGTGCGGTCGGCCTCATGCAACTCATGCCTGAGACCGCACGGCGTTATGGTGCGTCCGATCGCTACGATCCCAGGCAGAACGTGCACGCCGGAGCGCGGTACCTCAGATCCCTGATAGATCGGTATGACCAGGACCTCGAACTCGCGCTGGCGGCCTATAACGCGGGCGAGGACGCGGTGAATCGATACGGCGGCCAGATTCCGCCGTATCGCGAAACCCAGGCCTACGTCCCGCGCGTGCTCAGGGTGTACCAGACGCTGCTGGATCAGACGGCTGCGACCTGACGTACAGGGAAACCCTACTGCGACGTACAGCGCCCGCGGGGCTGTGCGTCGGGGGCTACCCGTATAGTCTCAATTCTCGAGATCGCCGGAGTCGCGACCCCGGCGATCCTGGCGCGGCGGACGGAGTGCTGGGTCAGCACGGGCCCACTGCAATGAGTTCAAAGAACGTCCGAACAATAAACCAACAGCAGGCTTTCACACTGCTCGAACTCCTCGTGGTGATGGTCATCATGGGTTTGCTGGCGGCCTTCGTTGCGCCGCGCTATTTCGCACAAGTTGGCAAGTCGCAGGTGAAGGCGGCCAAGGCTCAGATCGACGCTTTCGACAAGGCACTCGACCAGTACCGCATCGACATGGGCCGCTACCCGACGACCGATGAAGGTCTTGACGGGCTTACGAACGCGCCACCGAATGATCCCGCGTGGGGCGGGCCTTACCTCAAGAAGGCCGTGCCGCCGGATCCATGGGGTCACGCCTACGTCTATGCGCAGCCGGGCACGCGTAGCGAAGTCGACATCGTCTCCTACGGCAAGGATGGGCAGCCGGGTGGCACGGGCGAAAATGCTGACGTCACCAACTGGTGAGCGTGCACCATGCTCGACATAGTAACAACGCGGCCGCGCCTGGAGCTCGACTTCGCCCGCGCCAAACCTCGAGTCCGCAAGCTCAGCATCGTACTGCTCGGCGTCGGCATCGTCGGCGCAGCCCTTGTACTCCTCGACTATCGAACCGTCGCCACGCAGATCGAAGGACTGCAGCTGCGCATTGCGGACATTGCACCGGACCATGGTGCGGCGGCGCCGGGCAAGACCGCCGCGCGCGCAGTCGATGATGCGCGCGACGCCGTGACCGAGCTGTCAACGCCCTGGTCGATGCTACTACGCGAGCTCGAGCTCGCGAGTCAGGACAGCAAGGGAGCGGTCGCCGTACTCGGCGTCGAACCGGATCGGGAGAAGCGCCAGGTGCACGTGGTGGCCGAGGCGCGCACGCTTCCGACTGCACTCACCTATGTCGAGCGCCTGCAGCAGAGCCAGGCGTTGCGCTATCCGATGCTCGAGAGTCACGAAGTGCAAAGTAAGGATCCTGAGCATCCCGTGCGTTTCCAGATCCGCGCCGACTGGAGACTCGTGCCATGAAGTCGTTGAGTGGGGAGTCACCGCAGGTCGAGAGGCCCGGCTCGATGAGCCTCGCCGCGCCCGGCCTCCTCACCGCGGCTTCAGCTGTCGCAGTCACTTCCCGCCCCCTCGTCACCAAGCCCGGGGCGAAGGCTCACGCTCTCGCACAGCGCGTGTTATCCAATGTGTCGCTGTATCTGTCACGCCGTGCGCAATACGTCGGCCGCACCGGGATCGTTGGCGTGTCGTTGATCGTATTCGCTGTCGTGACGCTCCTGAGCGCCAACTGGACACAGCACCTGCAACTTACCGAGCTGCGCAGCGCTCTCAGCACGGCGCAACAGACGGCGACTGCCCGCCGCCTGGCGGGGCCAGATCTCTCGGGCGCTGAAGGGCTGCAGACCTTCGTGCGTAAGCTTCCGGCGCGCTCCGAGCTGCCCGTGATCACCGAAGAGATCGTCAAGCAGGCCGCCGCGGCGGGATTGGTGCTCGAGCGCGGCAGCTACGACTTCACAGTGACGCGCTCCGGCCAGATCGTGCGCTATCGCATGACGTTTCCGGTGCTGGGGGGGTACCCGAATGTCCGCAGATTCATCGATGGCACTCTGGCGGCGGTTCCCAACGCTGCGGTGGATGGGTTGAAGCTCGAGCGCAAGAACATCGGCGCGGGCGAGGTCGAAGCCGACATCCGTTTCGCGGTTTTCATGCGCAGCGAAACATGACGAGAGGACGCGGGTTCACGCTCATCGAGCTAGCCATCACGGTGGCGATCGTCGGCCTGCTCTCGACGATGGCCCTGCCGCTGGTGCAGCTCACCGTGCAACGCGTCAAGGAACAGGAATTGAAGGCGGCCCTGCGGGAAATCCGCTCCGGCCTCGATGCCTACAAGCTCGCCTCTGATGAGGGCAGAGTCCAGACCGAAGCCGATGCCTCGGGATATCCGCCGACGCTCGAGGCGCTGGTCGAGGGCGTCGAGGATGCGCGCGATCCGGAAGCCGCCAGGATCTACTTCCTCAGGCGGGTGCCGCGTGATCCGTTCTTTCCCGATGGGTCCGTGCCAGCGTCGCAGACTTGGGGGCTGCGCAGTTATCAGAGTCCGCCGGAGGATCCGCAGCCGGGTGACGATGTGTACGACGTGCATTCAATGTCTGCAGGTACCGCGCTCGATGGCTCGCTCTATCGTGACTGGTAACGGCGAGCGTTCAGCCGCGCAGATGCGGCTTTACGCTGATCGAGCTGCTGGTGGTGATGTCGATCATCGCCACACTGCTCATGATTGCGACGCCACGCTACTTCCACAGCCTCGAGCGTTCGAAGGAAGCGGTGCTGCGCCAGGATCTCGCAGTGATGCGCGACGCGATCGACAAGTTTTACGGCGATCTTGCGCGCTATCCGGACTCGCTGGGTGAGCTGGTCGAGCGCCACTACATCCGTGGCGTGCCCGTCGATCCGCTGACCAAGTCCTCCGAGACCTGGGTGCTGGTGCCGAGCGAGGACTCAAACATCACCGGCGCGCGCGACGTGCGCAGCGGCGCGATCGGGGAATCGAGCAACGGGACCCTATTCGCTGAGTGGTGATGCGATGAGGCGCGAGGTCACAGCGACGCTGACAGAGGGCGGCTTTACCTACGTCGGGATCTTGCTGGCCATCGCATTTCTGGGTATCGGGCTTGCGGCAATCGGAACCGTTTGGGCGACGGCCGCGCAGCGCGAGCGGGAAACAGAGCTACTGTTCGTCGGCGACGCCTATCGCAGCGCCATCGCCAGCTACTACCGAACAGGGCGGCGCTACCCGCAGGAGCTGCGCGATCTGATCGAAGACCTGAGATCCGGTGTCGCGCGCCGGCATCTGCGGCGCATTTACGCCGATCCCATGACGGGACAGGCAGACTGGGAGCTGATTCGTAATCCCGATGGCGCCATCACCGGTGTGGTCAGTACCTCGATCGCTGTGCCGATCAAGCGCGCGAATTTTTCACCGCAAGATTCGCGCTTCACCGACACGCAGTGCTACTGCGACTGGCGATTCGAGTGGGTGCCTTTGCGGCACGGCCGGCCTCTCACTCCGGTGGCGCCACCGGCACCCGCGCCGCCGCCATCCGGTTGACTGCGCGCCATCCGGGGTGGGTCTCAGCGCCCCGCCACGGTATCCGCCCGCAATTCCTCGGCCCCGAGGCGCCAGTCGACGCGTGCCCGCGTACCCTGGCCCCCTTCCCCGGCCCCAAGTGTCAGCTCACCACCAGTCATCTTGGCGCGCTCTCGCAGGTTGCGAATGCCGTGCCCCAGTCGCAGCGATTTGCTGTTGCCAGCGGGTTCAAAGCCGACTCCGTCGTCACGAACCTCGAGCGCGAGATGTACACCATCGCGCGCCAGCGACACGTGCACGTGATGCGCCTTCGCATGCTTGGCGACGTTGTTGAGCAGTTCCTGCAGGGTGCGAAACACCGCGGTGCGCAGCCGTTCCGGAACCTCCACGTCTGTCACGCCCACGTCGGTGTGCAGTTCGAGGACCGAATAATTCTCCGAGAACTCGCGGCAGAACCATGCGACTGCGGACGCGGCGCCCAGATCATCGAGCATCGACGGGCGCAGATTCATGGCAATGGTACGAATCTCCTCCGAGGCGTTTTGCAGACCCGAGATAGCGCGTCGCAGGGCCGGCTGCGGATTGGCCAGCCTTCCCTGGCGCGCGACCTCCGCCGTGCGTTCGAGTACATACTTGATCGCAGTCAAGGCCTGGCCTACCGAGTCGTGCAGCTCGCGAGCGATGCGCTTGCGTTCGACCTCTTGCGCCGTCATCAGTTGATCTGACAGCAACGCGAGCTCGTTGCGCGACGCGCGCAATGCTTCCTCCGCGGCCTCGCGCCGGATGACCTCGTTCTGCAAGTCGCGATTGGCATCGGCGAGCTGCGTGGTCCGCGCACGCACGCGGGCCTCGAGTCCTGTGTTCATAGTGCGCAGGGCCTCCCGCGCCAGATACAAGGCGGTCACATCCGCTGCTACAAGCACGGCGAGGGGCTCGTGCGCGCTGCCCCCGACGGCTGAATCGTTCGGAATTGGCCTGAAGCTGACATGCAGGGCACGTTCGAGGGGGGCATCCCAGGCCTCAAATTCACAGCTACCGCCAACACGCAATCGCGACCATGAATCGTGGAGCGAATCCCGCAAGGCGCAGGCTTCAGAATCGCAATGTGGATGAAGTAATCCATGCGTCGTGCGCCCAATGACGTCGGCCACCGTGCCGAGCAGCCAGCGTTCCACCACACGGTTGGCCCTCACAACGCGCCCGCTGCGATCGAGCAGGCACACGAGGTGCGGGAGCGCATCGGCCGTGCATTCCCATTCACGCTTTGCGCGCGTGATGGCCGCTTGCACCATGAGGGCGTCCTGGAGCTCGTCGCCAGTGCGGTTGGTGATACCCGGATCGTCCTGCGGCTCCATAGCGTCGCCTCGCATTGCCTCGCGCGGTTTAACCGAAGCACGCGGCCCTGTCGATACGAACTAGAGACCGGGACAAGCGTACAGTGTCAACCCACCCGTGGTAGGGTTTCACCCCATCGCACGCGGCGGGGGTATCTCCCACTATTTGGGGAGAAAAATAACAACCCGCCCCTACAGTTATGTGCATTGCGCGCGGCAGTCCTTCAGCCGAAAGGGACGGCGTCGACGGTCATCGCATGGGACATCTGCCACGATCCTCCAGTCCCGCAGTTGAGGCTCCTGTCATGAACATTCGCTCCTGGATGGTGGCAGCGCTGGTGCTTGCGCCGGCGCTCGCTTCCGCACAACAAGCCCAACACGAGTTGCTGGTCTTTCCCAGCGTACAGGTCGTGCGCCCCAGCGGCCTCGCTGCGGCGAACGAAGACCTGGACGATGAACTCTTTTCCGCGGACGTGCTGCTCAGCTTGCAAGAAGGTCGGTTCCGGCTGTTTGGCGAGTACCTGCTCACGAATCACGAATCGGACCTCGAGCGACTGCAGCTCGGCTGGGAAGCATCCGAGGACACGACGCTCTGGCTCGGGCGATTTCACCAGGCGAGCAGCGTCTGGAACCACGAGCACCATCACGGCCAGTTCCTGCAGACGAGCATCACCCGCCCCGTAATCGAGAACTGGGAGGACGATGGCGGCATCATTCCGCAGCATTTTCTCGGGGTGCTGGTCGAGTCGAACTGGCATCTGGGTGGCGGGAAAGGACTGAGCACCGCGATCGGTGGCGGCCTGGCACCGCTCCTCACGCACGACGGGCTGGAACCGTTCGACTTCATTCACCCCGACACGAGCAAGCACCAACTTGGCTTCCAGGCCCGCGTAAGCTTCCTGCCGGATGAGCTCGGCGAAAGCGCCGCCGGCCTGCTGATAGCGCACAACGAGATCAACTGGGAAGACGTGCCTCCTCCCCAGTTCGCCGCGGTTACCCACGTAGATCAGACAGTGGTCGGCGCCTTCGGCCACCTGATGAGCGAGCCGTGGATGCTGTCGGCAGTCCTCTATTACGTCAAAGCCGAGATGGTGGGTGCCAGTTCCAGTTCAGGCAAAGATGACTTCTTCACCGGTTACGTCCAGGCGGAGCACGATCTGCGCCAAGACGTCACGTTCTTTGCACGCTTCGAGGACACCTCGAACCCTGATGATGTGCCCTATCTCAGTCTGTTTCCGGATTTTGTCACTCAACGCGCAGCCATTGGCGTGCGCTGGGCTATCGCGCGTCGTCACGCGGTCAGCCTCGAGATTTCCGACTCCCAGACCACCAGTGATCACTTCGAAGAGTTTCGACTGCAGTGGAGCGCCGCGTTGTTCTAAGCACGTTGCGACTGGGGCTCGTAATCCTCAGTCTTGCGCTGGCGGTGTCCACACCGGCCGGCGAGCGCCAGGTCGTGCTCGTAGTAAGCGCCAGCAGCCCGGTGAAGGAGCTTCACCCGATCGAGATCCGCAAGCTCTTCCTGAGCCTTCCGGTGCAGCGAGACAATCGCCCGCTGGTTCCCGTAAGGAACAACAGCGACCGCAAGCTCGAGCAGGTGTTCTTGCAAGACGTCGTCGCCATGTCGCAGTCCGCCTATGACCGACGCATCCTCACACAGACTCTGCAACACGGCAGACCTCGTCCGCTCGAGCTGCAGTCGCGCGATGAGGTTCTCGCCCGGCTCTATTCCGACCGCTTCTCCGTCAGCTATGTCTGGTTGGACGATGCGGTCTCCAATCCACGCCTGCGCATCTTGCGAGTGATATGGTCAGAGTGACCAACCGCCTCTGGTTCCGGCTCACTTCCGTCGTGCTGGTGATTCACGCGGTGCTGTTGCCGCTGCTGTTCTTCGGCCTGCTCTTCATCGTAAAGCGCAGCCATGCTGACATCTTTGTCGACCAGGTGCGCACCTACGGGCGGCTGCTGGCAGACGAACTCGAGCTGGGAGATGCGCTCTCAACGCCGGAGCGTACCGTGGCCCTGCTGGACAGCATCATTCTCAGCGGCCAGGGAATGTTTGCGGAGGTGCAATCCGGCCAGGAGCCGACGTTGCGCAGTACGCTGGTCGCGCCCGAATTCGGCAAGTATCCGGGCGACAACTTCGAGTTTGGCGATCGGGGAGACCGCACCTACTTCCTGTCCGTTTCGATTCCGCACAAGGATCGCCAGGTCACCTTGCGGCTCGGTTTCGATGAGTCTGCGGTGTGGGATCAGATCGAAGAGGCGCGCAATCGCATCCTGCTCGCATTGCTGGTCTTTACGGTCGTCTCCGTAGGGCTTGCCATCTGGCTCGCTACGCGCATCGCGCAACCCATGATCCGCCTGCAGAACGCCGCGCGCCGCATAGCAACCGGCAATGTGGATGCGCACCTGGAGGCGGGCAGCAAGATCCAGGAGGTGCAGCAGCTTACGCAGCACCTCGAATCCATGCGCATCGAGCTGGTCGGCACCAATGAGCGGCTGAGTCTCGAGATTATGGAGAGGTCCGCGGCCGAAGCTCAGCGCCGCTCACTGGAGGAGCGCCTGCGTCACAGCGAGCGCATCGCGACTGTCGGCACCCTCGCCGGCGGCATCGCACACGAGTTCAACAACATCATGACGCCTATTCTCCTATATGCACAGGCGGCACTCGATGAACTCCCGGACACTGGTGAGCCCGCCAATGATCTGCGTCGCGTAATCGCGGCTGCACACCGTGCGCGCACGCTCGTCAACCGGGTGCTGACGTTCAGCCGCGAGATCGGGTCCGGACCGACCGCGCCGGTCAGCGTTGGTGCTGTAGTCGAGGAAGTGGTGGCGTTGTTGCGGGCGATTGTGCCGCCCAACATCGAAATCATCAGCAGGGTAGCCCCCGCCGTAGTCCCGGTCCCGGGCGATGCCAGCCTGGTACATCAGGTCGTGATGAACCTCTGCACGAATGCCTACCAGGCGATGCGCGCGAGCGGTGGCCGGATGACCGTTTCCCTGGCGCAGCGCTTCGAGGGCGCCGATGCGCGGGTGCCACCGGCGGAGTATGTCGTGGTCGAGATCTCGGACACTGGCCATGGCATGGATGCCAGGACGTTGTCGCGCATCTTCGAACCCTTCTTCACCACGCGCGAGGTCGGCGAAGGCACCGGGCTTGGTCTCTCGGTGGTACATGGAATTGCGAGTAGCATGGGAGCGGTGGTCGTTGCAGACAGCCAGATCGGCAAGGGAGCGACGTTTCGGGTGTACTTCTCCATTGCTCCTCGTAGCAGCCCCGTGGCAGATCAGGTGAGTAACGACGGCTCCCGGGCGACAAGCGAAACACTGCCGATGAAGTAGCGGTACGCAGACGATCCGCACAGGAGTATTGAGCGATGCGATCAGTTTTGATCATCGATGACGAGGTCGAGGTTGGACATGCTCTGCGGCGGGTTCTCGAACGCGCCGGCTACAGCGTCACCACGGTGACCACCAGTGTCGAGGGACTGGAAGCCTTCGAACGTAATCCGGTGGACATCGTCATCACCGACATCATCATGCCGAAGACCCACGGCATCGATGTCATCAAGGCCATCCGGGCAATGGGAACACCCACGCGCATTGTGGCCATATCCGGCGGTGGCAACTTCGGACCTCTCGACTACCAGCCCGAAGCCATCACCACGACTGCCTATCTTGCCGCAGCCAAGCAAGCGGGTGCCGACGAGGCACTCACGAAACCGTTCGACAAGGCAGATCTGCTGGCGGTGTTGAAGCGGCTCTTCAATTCGTCCTGAGTGCAGCCGTGGCACGAACTCTCAGTGCCGGTGCCGACCCGACCGATACATGAACCAAAGGAGGGCCGCCATCAGGCCGAGGTATGTGCCAATCAGTATCCACGCGGTCATGATCTTGTCCGCTGGCGCTCAAAGTCGTGTCGCAAGGCTACCCCGGGAGCGACACGGTGCATATCCGGCAAACGTCAGTGTCGCAAGTCCGTGCAACACCTACCGTCCGAGTAGGGTTTGCCCGTATCGCGTCTGTGGCCCGGCGCACTACTCTGTACGCATGCGCTGCGCCGGCTATGTGCAAACCCAGCGCATTGCTGAGTATCAAACGTGGCCCGGTCCCTAGGGCTCAATGCCAAAAAAAACACAAGTCCTCATCGTCGATACTGACAGCATCATGCGCGACGGTCTTGTCGCGCTGCTCGGCAACGAGGAATGCGAGGTGATCGGCGCGGCATCAAATGGTGTCGATGCGCTGCGTGAAACCGAGTCGCGCACTCCCGATCTCGTGATCATCGACCTGTCAATGACCACCGCGAGCGATCCGGACACGATTGCGAAGCTGAAGAAGCAGCGTCCGGGCGTGCACGTGCTGGTGCTGACGTTTCTCAGAGAGGAAAGCGCAATCGATGCAGCTCTGCGCGCCGGTGCAGATGGCTATCTACTGAAAAGCGACACGCGGCTCGAATTGATCACAGCCATCCGCAGCGTCGCGCACGGCAAGGGTTACATCAGCCCATCAATCTGTGACCGCGTGATCAATGGATATCTCAAGACACAGGTAGACGCGCCACGGCGTCGCGCGTCGAGCACGCTCTCGCAGCGCGAGCGGCAGGTGGTCCGCCTGATCGCCGAGGGATACCGGACGCGAGAGATTGCCCAGCAACTGTCGCTGAGCCACAAAACCATCGAAAAACATCGCACCAACCTGATGCGAAAGCTTGGCCTGAAGACGGCGCCCGCCGTCGCGGCCTACGCCATTGCGCATGGTTACCTGGAACGCTAGAGCCGCGGGCGATCAGCGACGCAGTTGAATTCTCTCTCAGTCTTCGAACTCGATCACGTCAGCAACAAAGACTCCCGCCGACCCGGTACCCTCGATTCCCGCAAGGGTGTTGCCACTTCCGCCACCGCAGCCTGTTACTGCCAGCAGTACCGCAACCAGTGCGGCCCGCGCGATGTCCAGTGAGCTCAATTCGCCTTACCTCTCAGTGATAAGTGTCGTAGTGGAGCGACTTCTCCGGGCGCCCACGCTCGGCACAAGTCGGATTAGCTGGCGGGACAACGAGATACCAAAGCTGGCGACTCGCTTCGCCGACTTCGCGACGATACGCGGGCGGAAGCGAAACACGGCTCAAGTTGAGAAGCTGGCACCAGCAATTCGCGTCCTGGTGAGGCGTTGAGCCACAGCGCCGCGTCGTAGGACTCCGCTGGTCCTTCACGCCAGCGGCTGTGCCCGAAGTTGACACTGGGCCGCTCCAGTTGCAGCAGGAACTGCTCTTTGTAGGCGAGCAAGCCCAGCTCGCGAGCGGGGTCAGCGACGCGATTCAATTGTTCGATGAAGCGACGCGCTGAACGCGTGGCATCGAGCTGCGGTATGACCGCAAAACTGCACACGATCCATAGCAGGCCAAGCGCCCACGCGCTCGCGAGCACGCCACGACCTCGGCCGCAAGCGAGAAATGCAACCGTCGCCAGTCCCGCATAGATCGCCAGTGGCGCGAGGTAGCGCAGGCCAACGTCTTCCCGGAGGCGCACGGCTTGTTCCGGAGCAATCCACTGCAGATACACGAATGCACCGACACTCACCACAATCAGGAACAATGCGAATATCGAACCGAGCCCTTGCACGTCGGGTCTCTGCCAAAGTCCACGCAGCCATTCTCCGGAGGCGAGTGCCACGGCTGGTAACACGGGAAGAATGTAGAGGCCGCGCTTGCCCGGACTGGCACTGAAGAACACGAGAACGATCACGGCCCAGCCGAGCAGCAGCAGAATTCGCGTATCGTGTTCACGTAGCTGCTTCGCCCAGCGTGGGATCAGCCACGGCAACAACAGGACGAGAGGAAGCCACATCGTCAGAATGACGGTGACGTAGTAGTAGAAGGGCTGCTGGTGATGCCACGCCGACGCGTAGCGTGTCACTGTCTGGTGAAACAGGATCTCATTGCGATACGCATGCAGAGCGGGATCGCCGCTCAGAGCGACCGCAATCAACATCGGCACGGCCCACAGCGCAATTGCCGCAACGAATGCGAGTGGCGCCCAGATCCAGTGCGCCGAGCTGCCAGATACTTCCGGGAGCGGCCACTTGCGCCGGTGCGCCCACGCGTACGGCAGCAAGATCAGCAGCGGCAGGAAGCCGACGCCCTTGGTAATTACGCCCAGCCCCGCTGCGAAACCACCCAGTGCGTACCAGCCCCATCCGCTGCGTAACAGCAGGTGTCGCAACAGCCCGTATAAAGAAAGAGTGATCAAGAAGCACAGAGTCGCATCGATCTGGGCGAGCCGTGCCTGCAGCGTAAATTGCACCGTGAAAAGCAGTATGAGTGCCGAACACAAACCGGCCTCTCGATTCCACAACCGCCGCCCAAGGTCATACACCAGCAGGATGGTGCCGACGCCGGCAAGGAACGATGGCAGCAGGAAACTCACCCGTAACGAGCCAGTGAGCGCGTAGCAGGCTGCCATCAGCCAGAAAAACAACGGCGGCTTATCCGCATAGAGATCGCCGCCCACTTTCGGAAACAGCCAGTTGCCACTCGCCACCATATCGCGCGCGATCAGTGCGAAACGCGGCTCATCGGCCGGCCAGGGGTCTCGAAGCCCAATCCCGCTCGCGATCAGCAGCAGGCTAAGACTGACCAGCAGCGCGATGTCGCGGAGCATCGCGGCGCGCGCCGCTGCGAGGTGAGGTGCGGGCGGTGAATGCATCAGATCTTCAGTCCTCGGTGACCTTCAAGCCCGCGCGGTAACGCGCCTTCAGCCACATCACGCCGAACAGGTCGACGATGCCAACCCACAGGCGGTTGTGCACTCCGTACTTCGAACGACCGCGCATTCGGGGGCGATGATTGACCGGAATCGACACCACGCGGCTGCCCGCGCGCTGGAACAGCGCCGGCAGGAAGCGATGCATGTGATCGAAGGCGGGCAGCGAGAGAAAGGTGTCCCGGTCGAAGATCTTGATGCCACAGCCGGTGTCCGGCGTGCCATCGCCCAGCAGTCCCCCTCGTACGCCGTTGGCAATCCGAGAAGACAGGCGCCGCAACCAGGTATCCCGGCGTGTCACGCGATTGCCCATGATCAGCAACGCGCCTGCGTTCACGGGATCGTGCCGCGCCTCGAGAAACTTGCGCAGGTCCGCAGGATCGTTCTGACCATCGCCATCGAGCGTCGCCACCCACGGCGCACGCGCGGCGCTCACGCCGGATCGCACCGCGGCGCTTTGCCCGCTGCGAAATGAATGTTGCAGCAGGCGAAGCTGCGGAAGCTCCTTATCGCGCAGCCGCCGGACGATGGCGGCGGTCGCATCAGTGCTGCCGTCATCGACGAAAATTGTTTCGAAACTCGCGCGGCCATGCAACGCGGCATCGATTTCGCGGGCCAGTGGTTCGATGTTTTCCGCCTCGTTGCAAACGGGGATCACGACCGAGATTTCGGGTTGCGTGCCCGTTGAAGTGGCGCCGGTCGCGTTCATTGTGAGGCCGCGTAGTATACCGGTATGCTCGTTGAATGGAGTGCACGACGCCCGACGTAAAGCCCGCGGCGGGGCGTGATCCCCGCCACGCCCAGCACGCTCACTCCCACGATCACCCCCAGGACGGCAATCGCCTGATGTGGGCGCTCGTGCTCACCGGCGGCTTTGCGATCGTGGAAATCGTCGGCGGTTTTCTGGCCGGCTCGCTGACACTGCTGGCCGACGCCGGGCACATGCTCACCGACGCCGCATCGCTGGCCCTCGCCTGGGTGGCCCTGCGTTTCGCGGCGCGGCCTTCCGATCGCCGCCGAACCTATGGCTACCATCGGTTGCAGGTCCTCGCCGCATTCGTCAACAGCATCCTGTTGCTGCTGGCGGTGGCGTGGATCGTCTATGAAGCGATTATGCGGCTGCAAAATCCGGCGCCAGTGATGGGTCCCCTGATGCTTGCAGTCGCCGGCGGTGGTTTGCTGATCAACGTCGTCGCGCTGGTGCTGTTGCGACGGGGCGATGCGGAGAATCTGAACCTGCGGGCCGCGTACCTGCACGTGCTATCCGATCTGCTCGGTTCGCTGGCGGCGCTGGTCGCTGCGACGGTCATCATCTTGTCCAACTGGACGCGTATCGATCCGTTGCTGGCGCTGCTGGTCGCGGGCCTGATCGTAGCTTTCGCCGGCGGTCTGCTGATCAAGTCGGCACACATACTGCTCGAAGGCTCACCAGAGTGGCTCGACATCGCCGAACTGGAGCGCGAGCTGCGTATCGCGGTTGGCGGCGTCGTGGATGTGCACCACGTGCACGTGTGGTCGCTGACTTCGCGCCATCCACTCGTCACACTCCACGCGCGTATCCAGCCAGACGTTGTGCCTGCGATCGTCTTGCAGGACATCAAGGTGTTCCTGTCGCGCCGCTACGCGCTCGAACATTCGACGATTCAACTCGAAGCCGCCGATTGCGCCGACGATTGAAGCCGCGCGCGGGCGCGTTCGAACAACACTTGCAGTTCACGCTCGAGCTGCTGGCGCAGCCGTTCCAGCTCGGGTTCGTCGAGGCGCCGCGGCACGGGCACGGGCTCGCCTGCGGCCATCACGATTCTGCAGAACGGCCTCGGGATCACGAAACGATCCCAGGTGCGCAGCACCCAGGCTCGCTCCGCGCAGTAGGCCAACGGAATGAGCGGCGATCCGGAAAGTTGCGCAAGTTTCACGATTCCCGGCTTGAACACTGAATGCGGTCCGTACGGTCCATCCGGCGTGGTCGCCGGCGACACGTGGTCTCGCGCGATGGATTTGCACATGGCGCGCAAAGCGTCGGTGCCACCGCTCGTGGTCGAGCCGCGGAACACAATGCCGCCGCCCATGCGCCGTGCGATCTCGCTCGGCCCGTGCCCGTCGACCGAAGCGCTGATGAGCCAGCCTATGCGTGCGCCACGATCGATGAGTTGCCTGAGGTAACGCCAGCAGAAGAGCTGATGGCGGTGCCAATAGCAGATCACGGCCGTTTCCCCGCGCAGGAGGCGGTCCTCGATATGGGAGCGGCCGTCCACGTGCACGATCCGGCACGTGTGCCAGAAGAAACGGATCACCAGCATGCCAATCGGCACTCCGATCCAGTACAGGAACCGACGGCCAACGGTCATGCGCCGCTTCGAGCGGCTGCCGCGTTGCTTGCGTGACCGTCGCGCCGGATGTCGGCTCTGAGCCTGACCTTGCGTCGTCGTCGGCTTGCGCCGTTTCCGAAGCCTGTGGCGCCTCTCGCTCGTTCATCGCGCATCACCGGCGGAAGCATAGTAACGAGGATAGTCCGGCCCGAGTCCCTTGAAGCGCCGGTGTATCCACAAGTACTGCTCCGGCGCCTCGCGGATATGCGCCTCGATGAGCGCATTGAAGCGCGTCGCGTCCGCGACCCGATCCCCGCTTGGAAAGTTCTCGAGTGGCGGCAGAATGCGCATGCGGTAACCGCGTGAACCCGGCAAACGCTCGGGAAAGTACGGCAGCACCACTGCGCCGGTCATCTTTGCGAGGCGCGATGTTGCGGTGTTGGTGGCGGCCGGTATACCGAAGAACGGCACCATTTCCGCACCCTTCTTTCTAAAGCTTTGGTCGGGTGCATACCAAACTGCCTCATTAGCGCCCAGCGTCTTCACGAGCGTGCGAATGTCATCGCGCGGAATCGCGCCCCGCGTGTGCCTGTTGCGATTGTGGGCGAGGAACCGCCCCAGCAGTGCGTTCTTGGTGGGCCGATACATGATGCTGACGGGATGAGCGAGGGTGAGCGCGCGCGCACCGATCTCCAGTGTAGTGAAGTGCGCTGACAGCAGGATCGCGCCATGCCCGCCCTGCAGAGCTCGTTGCAGATGTTCAAGGCCTTCCACTCGCGCCAGGCGCCGGATGCGTGCATCGCTGCTCCACCACGCGATCGCCGTCTCGAATATGGAGACGCCCAGGCTGCGAAAATGCGCCGACAGCAGACGCTCGCGTGCCCCGGCATCGAGCTCCGGAAGACACAGTTCCAGGTTCCGGCGCGCGATGGAAACGAAGCTGAGTGGCAAGCAGCGCACGATGGTGCCGAACGTGGCACCGAGCGCGATCAGCAACCTAAACGGCAGGGGCTCGAGCACACGCAGTAGCGCGAGCCCGAACGCCGTCGGCCAGTATCGGGGAGCGAACAAAGAGGCTCGCGAACTCATCGTCGTTCCATCAGCGACGGTACGGGTCGCCATCCGGACCCGGCAGCTTGAAGCGCTTGTAGCTCCAGAGATATTGCTCCGGGCAACGCCGCACCTGCATTTCGATGAGCGTATGAAAGCGAGTGGCATCGGCAATGGGATCATCTGAGGGAAAACCCTCGAGCCGTGGCAGGATTCTCATCACGTACCCGGAACCATCATTCAGACGCTCGGGGAAGTAAGGCAGCACGGGCGCGCCCGAAATGCGGGCGATGCGCGAGGTCGCGATATTGGTGGCGGCGGGAATCCCGAAAAACGGCACGACCGCGGCGGCCTTGCCGAAGTCGCGCTGGTCGGGCGCGTACCAGACTGGCAGATTCGCCTTGAGGCCGTGCAGAAGCTCGCGCACGTTGTTACTGGAAATCGCGCGCAATGCGTGGCGCGTGCGCCCGCGCAGCGACAACTCGGCGATCAACAGATTCTTGGGCATCTGGTACATGATGGCAGTCGGACCGTGAAGGCACAGAGCTCGTGCACCCATCTCCAGCGTTGTGAAGTGCGCGGAGAGAAGAATAGCGCCCCTGCCCGCCGCCAGCGCCGCGTCGAGATGGTCGAGGCCGTCGATCCGGATGAGCTTCTTCAAGCGCCGCTCGCTGGCCCACCACACCAACGCTGTTTCGAACAGGGACTTGCCAAGAGACGCAAAGTGCGCCCGCACCAGGCGTCGGCGCTCGCGCTCATCGAGCTCCGGCAAGCACATGCGAATATTGAGAGTGCTGATGTGCCGTTCGCGTCGCGCGAGGAGAAAGGCCACACGGCCCAGCGCACCGCCTAGAAGCATCTGTACGCGATACGGTAACCAGTCCAGCACCCGTATCAGGCCGAGTCCCAGCCAGGTTGGCCAGAATCGCGGTCCCGCGAAGCGCCACAGCGGCGTGCGGGGCGCCGTCGCAGCCTGTGCGATGCCCGCGCCCACATCGCCCCTGATCAAACGGCAACCCGCCGGAACGCCACCGTCACCTGCTCAGGCGTGGCCAGCAGTTGCTCGAACGTCGGCACTTGCGATCCCCGATCCCACACATCGGGGACAAAGCCAGCCGCCGCGATGGCGTTGATCGCAGCTGGCAAGTCCAATCCGCCTTCGCGCGATAAGCGCGGCGACAGCTCGATCAGCAACAGGTGCGTCCGGGTCAGCGCGTCGCCCGCGCCGGCCAATACCAAGGGTTCATAACCTTCAACGTCGATCTTCATGGCTGCAATCGGCGCCTCTGCCAGCTCCAGGCGACGCAACAACTCGTCGAGGCGCTCAATCGGAACCCACGATCCGCCATGGCCGTAATCCTTCAGCAACGAATGTCGGCCAAGGTTGGAGCCTTTGTAACGCTGCAAGCGCGCCAATCCCGCGGACGCGCCCAACGCACACAGCACCGCGTCGACCGGCGCGTGCGACGGATTCCCGATTGATATTGGCCTGCAACAGGCCGTGGTTGACCGCGTCCGGTTCGATCGCGACTACACGCTGCACCCGCTCATGACGCGCGGCCTGCAGCGTGAACCAGCCGAGGTTGGCGCCGACATCGACGAAGATGCCATTGCTACCTTTTCCCAGGTTCGCCAACAACCAGTCGGTCACCTCTGGTTCGTAAGCCCTGCGCCGCATGATGGTGCGACCTACGGCATCGCGGGGACGCACCCGGAATCGAAGCCCGGTGTCGCGATGCGTGGCCCACGCTTCGTCGATCCATGGCATGAGACGCAACAGGAGATGCTTGACCGAGCCAAGCACGTCAACGGCTGCACGCGTTCGCCGACTTGGCATGAATCTGGTGCCGGGAAGAGGCAAGTTGGCGGCATCCTCGCACGTCGTAAGTGTTTGACGGCGCGGGAGTATACCGCAGGGTGTGGAGAGTCCTACCCCGTTGGACACCGGCGGACCGTTGCGCTGATAGGGCGGCGGGATTGTGTCGGGTACGACTTGGAAGCCAACGCCGCACCCGGAATCGACCAGCATGGATCGCGCACTCCCGGCCCGTGATCGAACCCGCGCGGCGGCATTTGCCCGCACCCAGAAGTCACGGCGCCTGCGGCGCGGGAAAATCGCGGCCGGGTCATCGCACGCGATCCGGAAAAGCGGCGTCTCGATCGTTGGGCACATGCGGCCGGAGCCGTCATGCGAGCGGGCGATCACCCAGTCAGGTGCCGGGGCGGTTTATTTCCAGCCGAGTTATTGGCACGCTAAGGTAGCGTGTCGGTCAGAAGAGTCCAACGCTCCTGCCGCACTATTCCAGTCTTCAGCGCAACCTCTGACGAGTATTCAACGCTATCGGTGTCGCTTGCGTCAGGTCCATCCCAAGCCCGATGACGAGTAGCGGGACAGCGAATATCGACCCACCCGCGCCGGTGAGCCCCAGCACCAGTCCGACCAGGATCCCCAGCGGGAGTGCGGTCATGCTGCGGTCTCCGCCTTGCGCCAGTGGTAGGCGTAATAGACGACCGGAATAACCAGCAGCGTCAGAACGGTCGACACGAGCAGGCCAAAGATCAGCGAGACCGCGAGGCCACCGAAGATCGGGTCGTCCAGGATGAAGAATCCGCCGAGCATTGCCGCGACCGCGGTGAGCGCAATCGGTCGTGCGCGCACAGCAGCGGCAGCGATCGTCGCGTCCTGCAGCGACTTTCCAGCGCGCACTTCCTGCTGAATGAAATCCACTAACAGGATGGAATTGCGCACGATGATGCCCGCGAGCGCAATCATGCCTATCATGGACGGCGCAGTGAACTGCTGCCCGAGCAGTGCGTGGCCCGGCATGATGCCGATGATCGTCAGCGGAATCGGCGCCATGATGATCAGCGGCACGCTATAGGAGCGGAACTGGGCGACCACGAGCAGGTAGATGAGAACCAGGCCGACCGAGTAGGCGAGTCCCATGTCGCGGAACGTGTCGAGCGTGATCTGCCATTCGCCATCCCACTTGAGACTCCACGCGTGTGGACTGTCAGGCTGCGTGGTGAGGCTGCGCTCGATGGGCGCCCCGCCCTCGATCGGCGTCCGCGACAGTGCCGAGGAGATCTCAGCCATCCCGTACAAGGGGCTGTCGGTGCGACCCGCTGCATCTCCCATCACATACACGACCGGCAACAGGTCCTTATGATGGATCGTCTGATCGCGTGTCGTGCGTTGCACGCGCGCCAACTCGCCTAACGGCACCAACGCACCGCTCTGCGCACGTACCCGCAACGCGCGAATCGCGTCGACATCGGCTTTCGCGCCCGAGGGCAGCTCGAGACGAATAGGAATCGGCGATTGCGCACCTTCGCTGTGCAGATACGATGGATCCGCGCCGCGGGTCGCGGTCGCTACCGCCGCAACAATCGAATCCTGGGCCACGCCGAGCTTGGCGGCGCGTGCCCGGTCGACTTCGATGACGAGCTTCTCCTGCCTGGCTTCGATCGTGTCGTCGACGTCCACAATATCCGGCGTCTGCTCGAAGACGGCGCGCACCTGCTGCGCCACTTTGATCTGACGCGCGTAGTCGAGGCCGTAAACTTCCGCAACCAACGGGGCCAACACCGGCGGCCCAGGCGGAACCTCAACGACCTTGACCGTGGCGCCGAACTTCCTGCCGATTTGCACGAGCGGTGGGCGCGCCGCCGCCGCAATCTCATGCGACTTACGTTCCCGCTTGTGCTTATCGAGCAGATTGACTTGAATGTCGCCCTGGTTCGGGCTGCGCCGCAGGTAGTACTGACGCACCAGACCGTTGAAGTTGATCGGCGCCGAGGTGCCGGCGTAGATCTGGTAGTCGGTAACTTCCGGTACCTGACTCACGTGATCGGCCAGCGCGTCGAGGACGCGCAGCGTATCTTCGAGCGGCGTTCCTTCAGGCATGTCCACCATGACCTGGAACTCGCTCTTGTTGTCGAAGGGCAGCATCTTCATGACGACCGCGCGTACGAAGACGAGGCCGAACGACACCACGATCAGGCCGAGGATGGCGAACAACAGACGTCGACGATTCTGCGCGCCGCTGACGCCGCGCAGAAACGGAGTCATTGCTCGTGAGAACAAGCTCTGCAGTCTTCGCGCGGTGCGATCCTCACCAGAGACATGAGCGGCCGCGAGCCTGATGAACAGCCGCCGGTACAGCCAGGGAGTGAACATGAATGCAACGGCGAGCGATATGAGCATGCCCGTGCTGGCGTTGATCGGTATGGGCCGCATGTACGGCCCCATCAGACCGGAGACGAAGGCCATCGGCAGCAATGCCGCGATCACGGTGAAGGTCGCAAGAATGGTCGGTCCACCGACTTCATCCACTGCCAGAGGAATCGCATCAGAGAGAGACTTTCCACCGAGCTGCATGTCGGCGGTGAATGTTCTCGACGACCACGATGGCATCGTCCACGAGGATGCCGATGGAAAAGATCAGGGCGAACAGCGACACGCGATTCAGGGTAAAGCCCCACGCCCAGGAAGCGAACAGCGTCATCGCAAGGGTCACGATCACGGCTGCGCCCACGACGAGCGACTCGCGCCGCCCAAGGGCGAGGAACACCAAGATCACCACTGACAGCGTCGCGAAAACCAGCTTCTTGATCAGGGTCTGCGCCTTATCCTGGGCCGTCGCGCCGTAGTTACGCGTCACCGTCGCGTTGATGTTGCTGGGCAGATAGATTCCCCGCAGCTCTTCGACGCGCCCGAGGACGTTGTGCGCAACAGTGACCGCATTTTCACCCGGCTGTTTGGCGATCGATAGCGTGACCGCCGGATGCCGGCCACCCGCCGAATCCTTGACGGATGACGCCGGACCCATGGCGGTCGTGACGTACTGTTCCGGCTGATCTGGCCCGTATCGCACTTGTGCGACATCGTGAAGGAAGATTGGCGAGCCATCCCGCACCCCTACGACGAGATCCGCCACTTCTTCAGGCGTGAGCAGAAACGTGCCGGCCTGGATGAGAATCTCGCGGCCGCCATCGACGACTGAGCCGGCATCGCGGGAGGCGTTTGCCGTACCGAGCGCCCGCGCCAGATCTTCGATCGCAAGCCCATAGCCTGCGAGCCGTTGTGGATCGAGCAGCACGTGCACCACGCGCTCCGGGCCGCCGATCACCTTGATCTCTCGCGTGCCTGGAACTCTTTGCAGCGGAGCCTGCAGGCCGTGCGCGATTCGCAGCAGGTCATCCGCGGTCAGGCTGGCATCCTCACTCCATAGAGTGAGCGCGACGATCGGCACGTCATCGATGCCTTTCGGTTTGATCAGCGGCGGGCCGACACCCACGTTCGCTGGCATCCAGTCCTGATTCGAGTACAACGCGTTGTACAGGCGAACGATGGCATCGGTCCGCGGCTCCCCGACTGCGAAACGCACGGTGATAGCAGCCATGCCAGGCATCGACGCCGAATACAGATGCTCGACACCTTGAATCTCCGAGAGTATGCGCTCCGCCGGGGTCGTCACCAGCTGCTCGACTTCCCTCGCCCCAGCTCCGGGAAAGGGAATGAACACGTTCGCGAACGTGACATTGATCTGCGGCTCTTCCTCGCGAGGAGTAATCAGCACCGCGAAGACACCCAGCAGCAACCCCACGATCGCAAGGAGCGGTGTGATCTGTGTGGTCAGGAACGCCCGCGCGATGCGCCCTGACAATCCGAGCGAGGGCGTATCGGAATCACTCATGCGCCGCTCGCCTGCCTCTTGTAAGCGATGCCTGCAGCGATCGGATCGGTGGCGATCTTGTCTCCGGCAGCAACGCCCGCCGCAACGGGTATCCTGCCATCGGCGGTCGGTGTGCCGGTCCGCACGTAGCGGAAGCTGATGAGGCCATGCTCATCCACCACGTACACCCCGGTGATCTCTCCGCGACGCACGATGGAAGCGGCTGGCGCAAGCAGCTGCTGCTCCTCGCCCGTGACGAATGCAACCTTCACGAGCGTGCCCGGAAAGACGTCGTGATCGCCCGTCGGCAGTGCGACCTGCACCCGAAACGACTGTGTCCGCGGGTCGACGGCCGGCGGCAGTCGCAGCTGTTCGGCCGTGAGCGATCGGCCGTCCGGCAGAATCACTCTCGCCCGTCGATGCTTGCGCAGCGGCCCGATGTGCTCCTGGGGGATGTCCACGACGGCACGCAACTCCTCCAGTGACAGTCCCGTCATCAGCGGCTTGCCGACCGCCGCAATCTCTCCGACCTTGATGTGCCGGGCGACGACGATGCCGCTGTAGGGAGCTCGGATGGTGGTGTATTCCAAACCCTCTTTCGACTCGTCGGCAGCGGAGGTCGCAGCTTCGACGCGCGCTTGCGCCGACTGAAGATCCGCCAAGGCCTTGTCATACGTGGCCTTCGCGACCATGCCCTTGTCGAAGACGTCCTTGATTCGCTCATGTGCGAGGCGTGCTTCCGCGAGCCGGGCACGGGCGTCACTCAGCGCGGCCGCAGCACTGTCTGCCCTCGCCCGCTGCTCCGTGTCCCGCAGGCGCACTATGACCGCACCTCTTTCAACGTAGTCGCCAACGTCGTACGGCAGTTCGAGCACACGCCCCGAGGTCTGCGCCGCTACCGTGGCTTCATTCACGGCCTCGATGACGCCATCGAACGCCGTCTCCCTCTCCACCGTCGCCGCTGCAATGGTGATCGTCTGCAGAGTCGATCCCGGCATCGACGGCCGCTGCGGAAGCTCATCGCCGGAACACGCTCCCAAGAGAACCGCGGCGCTGGAGATGATGGGGAGTAGCGATGGTCTGCTCATGAGCCTGTCATCTCGTGGTTGCACCGAACGCAGCACCCGCGGGCGCTCCGAGGCGCTTGAGAATCATGGCCAGCGGACAGAATCCAGTGAAGGATGCCTGGAGCAGGTTCGCGCCCACGAACGCCGTGAACCAAAGCCAGTACGGCGAGTGATAGTGGGCAAGCAGGAGGCTGGCGAGCACGAACACTCCAGCAAAACGGAAGACGAGCTTGTCGATGGACGTTGTCATGGCTGCATAGCTCCGGTTTCAGAATGGGTCTGCGTCGCCCGGTCAGCGGCGACGCTTCGGCTCTCCGGTTCCACAGAACTCGTCATGTAACAGCTGCAGAACACGTACCGCCGGACCGTCGGCAAGAGAGTAGTAGATCGTTTGCGCATCACGCCTCGTGGATACCAGCTGCTCGTTACGTAGAATCGCGAGATGCTGCGACAGCGCTGACTGTGACAACGTGACACGACGGTTGAGCTCACTGACCGATAACTCGCCTTCGGCGATTGCGCACAGCACCAGCAGGCGTTGGCGATTGGCCAGCGACCGCATCAGCCGCGCGGCATCTGCGGAATGCTTGCGCATCGCCGACGCGTCGAAGTTATCGGCATCCGCCATCGCTGGCTTGGTTCTGGTTGCACTTCGTTTCATTTAACAGTAGACTCTAAATTAGATATTGCTAATATACAGGTTATATCGAACCGACACAAGAGCGACCTACAACAGCGCGAGGGTGTGACACATGGCAGGTATTCTGGTTCTCGGCGCGGTCCTGGGCGATCGGCTGATTCGAAGCGAGGCATCATGAGGAGCCGTCGTGACGCTGGTGGTCTGGTCGCAGGAATGACGGTAGGTTTGTTAATGACGCCGTGGACCACCCCGTCAGCCTCCGAGATCGGCGACGCCCTGCGGGCGGCCCTGGACCATCCCTCGGTGAATGCGCGCGCGGAGGAATCGCAGGCGGCTCAGGAGGAACTTTCCGCTGCCAATCGTAGGTACTTGGGCAGCGGCGGCCTGACTGCCGAGGTAGCTCGCTACGAAGATCTGCGATTCATCGGGGTCTTGAGCCCCACCACCCTCGCGGCTCCGCCGTTTGATCGAAATGCCTCTCGCTACGGCATCGCCTACAGCGTGCCGATCGACGTCTTCGGAACAATTGGCGCGGCCCGGCAAGCTGCTCAGTCCAACCTGGAGGCCGCGCAGCTCAGCGAACGTCAGCAGCTCCTGATGAAGCTCCACGAAGCGACGAGCGCCTACGTGCAGCTGCAGGCTCTACGCCGACAGGAGGCAGCTCTGGCGAGCCAGCGGCAACGCGTAACGGCGACAGTCGAGCGGGTCCGCCGCGAAGTCCAGGTGCAGCTTTCCGGCGGCGTTGACCTCAAGCTGGCAGAAAGCGAGATGGCACGGATCACATCCGACGAAGTGCGGCTGCGAGGTTCAATCGATGACGCCCGGGCTACTCTTGAGGAAGCCACAGGCCAGGCGGTCAGCGTCCCAGACCTGCCGATGCGCATACCACCTTGGCCATCCGCGACGAGCGTCGAGCGTGCGCTGCCTCTTCTGCTGGCGCAGACGCAAGCCACAGCGAGCCATGCTCAGGCCAAGGAGGCGCATCGCTCCCTGCTACCCTCGGTTGCAGCCGTGGGGGACTACTCGCAGTTCAGTGTCGAAGGGGCTCCGGACGCTTGGAGCATAGGGGCCCGCTTCACGGTTCCATTGGATGCTGCGGCCTATCGTCGCGCAGGCGCTGCAGACGCTCGCGCACGCGCTGCTACTCGCCGCGAGGCGGCGACTGCCGGGGAACTGACACGCCAGTGGGCTCAGCTGAAGGCAGCTTACGAAAGCGCAGTCGCGGATGTCGCCGCGGTCGATCAGGAAGTGCTCGCTCGGCGGGAAGTTGTCAATGTGCAAGGTGAGCTGCAGCGTGTCGGTATCACATCCATGGAAGATTTCCTGCGACAGCAACGCGATCTGGTTGAGTCCGAGTCCAGGCAGGCCGCCGGTCGGGCGCGCGCGATCATCGCGTGGTCCGCTGCGCAGGTTCTGCTTGGCACTGACTCAGAGTCTTACATCGCCCAGGTGGAGTGAGGATCAAGCGCGCCATGCTGCGAAGCGCCGTAGATAGTCATCGTTCCCAAATGAAATGATGAGCACGTCTTTGTGGAGCCCCGAAAGCCGCACTGGCTTTGTCACTCTCGAGTCAAGCCGCGTTATCTGCCTCCGGGCTTCTGCGCTGCGAGGAGTGCGGGGCTCACTTCATCATCGCAAACAACGCGCGAATATAGTTGCTTGTTGGACGCGGCAATTGACCGCACTTGCGCCGCGCCGGCCTTCAAACGTAGGTATGCGGCAAATACGTACGGACTTGTGCGAATGGTCAGCGCTTCGCGGATGCGTGATCATTTCGCTGCGGCCGGGGGTCCGGCCGCCGAAGGATTCACAAACCGTTCAGACATGAGGAGGGAGTCATGACGAGGTTAATGACAACGTGGCGTCCGTTCCGCGAGATGGACGAGTTCTTCAGGCCGTTCGGACCGTTGTTCGGGCAGGTGCCGACGCTTCGCGAGTTCGACAAGGAGCTCGAGGCAGGCTGGGTGCCCGTGGCGGATATCGTAGAGCTGGAGAAGGAGTTCCTCATCAAGCTGGATCTCCCCGACGTGAAGCGTGAGGACGTCCAGGTGTACGCGAAGGAAGGCGATATCGTGATCAAGGGCATTCGCAAGTTCGAGCGCGACGTGAAGGACATGAAGGTCCTGCGCCGCGAGACCTTCTACGGTGAGTTCGAGCGCATGTTCGTGCTGCCCGACAACGTGGACGTGAATGCCATCAAGGCCGAATGCAAGGACGGAGTGCTTCGGGTTCACCTGCCGAAGCTCGAAGTCGAGGCGACGAAGCCGCTGAAGATCACGGTTCAGTAGCAAGCGCAGTAGCGCACGGAGCACCGAAAGGTGCAGAGGTGCAGAGAGCAGGCCGGCGGCGCCTCACCATTGAGACGCGTGGCCGGCCTTGCCGTTCCTGTAAGCGGTTCCGCGTGCACGCAAGCACGAACCGTTCCCCGTTCTCCCCTACTACGGCGATCACCTAACTCCGCCGAGCGTAAGCACCTCGGCACCGTCTAGGCCGTGGAAGGGTGTGCGGCCGTGTGCAACGTTACCGAGCACCTACGCCTGTATCAGCCCAACGTACGGGAAGTAAGGGAAAGCCCGAAACCTTTCATGCCGGTGCGCGCCTCGCTCAGCGCCTCCTGAACTCCAACACCGTCGCCGTCCTTGCGGCAAAATCACGAAAGCGGCCTGGCGAACAGACCGCCGTATGACCCTTTCGTATCCTGCAACCGTGCCAAAGTCGAAGCGCGTTTCGGCGCAGAATCGTCTGCTCGCAGCCCTGCCCAGCCCCGTTCGAAAGCGTCTGCTTGCGCGTTGCGAGCAAGTCCCGCTCGTGGTTGGCGATGTGCTGTGCGAACCAGGCGACCGCATTCGCCACGTTTTATTCCCCATCGACGGCTTCATCTCTCTGGTCACCCCCACAGCCGGTGCCGCTGCGCTCGAACTGGGCATTGTCGGCAGCGAAGGCATGGTGGGAATTTCCCTGACGCTCGGCGTGAAAATTGCACGACTCCGGGGATTGGTGCAGGGCGCAGGCCGGGCCTGGCGCGTGAACGGTGCGACATTCGTGCGCGAGTTCGAACGCAGTCCGGTGTTACGCCGAGTGATGAACCGATATCTGTACGTAACGCTGGTCCAGCTCGCACAGTCCGCAACGTGTACGCGCTTCCACACGATCGACGCACGGCTCGCCCGGTGGCTGCTGTTGACTCGGGATCGGGCGCACGCCGACAGCTTCGCCATCACGCATCACTTTCTCGCCTACATGCTGGGCGTACGGCGCGCCAGCATCACTCGAGCGGCGAGCTCATTGCAGCGACAAAAATACATCCGCTACAGGCGGGGCAACATCCTCATTCTGAGGGCGCGCGCCCTCGAGGCGGTGGCGTGCAGCTGCTATGCGGCGGGCAAGGAAACGTACAGAACTTTGATGGGCCATAGACTGTGACGTCCATGCGCTAAGGGTAGTCACCGGGTGCCGACCGGTTTTGTCGCTTGTGTACGCTATCGTACATAGCGGGTACCACGCCGTTTTGGCGCTAGCCCCGTCACTAGGTTTACTGGTGTGCCGCAGCACCGCGTTATGTACGCTACGTACATTAGGCTCATGGGCTGGGTTATACTTCCCTCGTAGTTAACGCCTTAGTTGGCATGGTGCCAGTCTCAATGCGCGAGACTCATCATCCAGAACAGAATCACCTTCTGGCTGCACTTCCACCGGCCGAGCGCGAACGACTTTTCCCGCACCTGCAGCTCGTCCCGATGCCGCTCGGCAAGGTCGTGTACGAGTCCGGCCAACTCCTGCGCCACGTTTATTTCCCGACCGATTCTATTGTGTCGCTCCTGTACGTGATGGAAGACGGCGCGTCGGCGGAGATCTCAGTGATCGGTAATGAAGGCGTCCTCGGCGTCTCCCTGTTCATGGGCGGTGAAACCACGCCGAGTCGTTCGATCGTGCAAAGTGCCGGTTCCGCTTACCGTCTGACGGGACAGCGGCTCAAGGAGGAGTTCAATCGTCATGGAGAGATGCTTCATCTTCTGCTGCGCTATACACAAGCCCTGCTCACGCAGATGGCCCAGACCGCGGTCTGCAATCGGCATCACGAGTTGGAGCAGCAGTTGTGCCGCTGGCTGCTGCTCTCTCTTGACCGCCTGTCTTCCAACCAATTGACCATGACCCAGGAGCTCATCGCCAACATGCTCGGCGTGCGCCGTGAAGGCGTCACCGAAGCGGCGGGCAAGTTGCAGAAGCTCGGAGTGATCGAGTACAGCCGCGGGCATATCACAGTGCTGGACCGACCCAAGCTGGAAGAGCTGTGTTGTGAGTGTTATGCGGTGGTCAAGAAAGAAACCGATCGCCTATTGCCCCAACGTGCGGGCCATCCCCAACACCATCGCTGATGTCGGGGCCTCTTAACTAGGCTTCAGCTCGCCGCGCCGCGTAATCCGCTAACCGCACGACATTGTTCGGCGGGCTGCCTTGATGCCACACGAGACTGATGCTCGCCTTCCGCTGGCCGCAGCGTCTACAGCGTAGTTGCTGCTTACGGAACGTGGGCGCAACCCGATGTTGCTCAAGCATCACGCGGCGACCGCAATGCCCGCACTCGACGTGAACAACAATTCGGCCCAGCGACATGGGCCGAGCGTAGCGCGGGGGGGCTGTGGAGCGCCTGTGGAAATCTGTGCAGTTACGCGGATCATGGAATGGATGCGCGAGAAGCGGCGCGTAAGACCATGAAACGGTTGCCGACCAGTGGCGGCCTGCAATGTACGGTAGCGCACTGACTGCCTCGCCAAGAATGGGCAAAAGCCTAGTACGTCATGTCGCCAGCTTTCACACATACAGACACAAGCACGCTGCGAGACCAGCTGCAGCGCGCTGACTGGTGCATCGCCAAGAGTCTCGCAGAGGACCACCAAAACCCCGGCTACAAAGAGCGTCTGGAATTTGCAGAGTCGGCCGTGAGGGATGCACTGCGCCGAGTCAATGACAGCGGCGGTGCTAGGACGATTCTGACTTCCCTTGATGGGATCTGGATCGGCGATCTGAATGCGGTGGCCGCACGGCATATCGAAACCGCCAGGGTTCTGTGCCGGGAAATAGTAAGAAGGGCCGCGCCACCTGTTCTTGATCTCGGGGCCTTCGAAATTCCCAGCGCGCAATGATTTTCATCTCGCTGCAATTATCCACTGCAAACAAGAAAGCCCCGACACCTTGCGATGCCGGGGCCTTCAAATAGCGTTCTGCGACTATCGACTCACGTCTTCGTTTTCGTGCTTCGACCCGATGGTGCGGTGAGCAGCTCTTCGCTCCCGACACGCAAACCCCGGCCCAGGTACACGGCTAAGACCATCGAAACCAACAGAGACGCGATCACAACCGGGGCGCCAGGCGTTGCGAATCGATCAAGTGACTCAAGGAGCAGCACCACGAAGACCATGTTCACGACAAGGAATGCAGCTATGACCCATGCAAAGTTGCCTGCCGCGGCTCGCGAGCTTGTGTCTATATGTGTGGAAGCCCGCGACATGAGCCAAGCTTCCGCCGATTTGGCGGGGCAGTCTGTGCGCCACCGTACGGCACAGGCCCGCGAGCGGCTAGCCTGGCATCGCGAGGTGTCGGGAACTTTGCTCGTGCGAGCTGGGAGGATCAAATCTCGGCGAGCGCGCGAATCGCGAGCGCGTACCCGACTGGCCGCTCATCGGCGGGCAGGTTCTTTGTCTCAGTCAGAATCTCGCGGGCGGCCATAGCGGATGCGCTGGCGAAGGCGAGGCGATCTGGATCTACACCAAGGCGAACAGCAGCGCTGTTCCAGGCTTGGCGCACGTCGGCGAAGGATGTGGCTGGAGTCTCGCGCTGGGTGGGCACGGAGGGCGAGTGTAGCGCCGTTGCACTTAACAAGCACTTACGAAGAGCCGCCTCGAAGTGCCTGTGTCACCAAACCCCTTAAATTATGGTGCCGGGAAGAGGACTCGAACCTCCGACCCGCGCATTACGAATGCGCTGCTCTACCAACTGAGCTATCCCGGCGTGAGGGCGCGGATTCTAATGAACGGCTCCCGGTGCAGCAACGCGCCGGGGTGGCATTTTCAAGCCTTGCGTCGCACCCGGATCACGACGTCGACGCCCGCCAGCTCAGTGCCGGTGGGTAGATCCGGTAGACGGCGGAATTCCACCTCTGGCACGCCCACATCGGTGAGTTCGCCCGTATCGAGATTGTGGAAGTGGTAATGCAGGCCCGTGTTCGAATCGAAACAAGCACGCGTCGAATCGATGTTGATCTGGCGCACCAGGCCCTTGGCAGCGAACAGATTCAGCGTGTTGTAGACGGTTGCCTTGGAGATGCGCGTGCCTGAACTGCGCAGCCCCTCGAGCACTTGCTCGGCGGATAGGTGCTGGGCGGTCGCAAACATGAGTTCGCCAACCCGGATGCGCTGTTCGGTGGGAATGACGCCATGCGCGTGCAAGAGACGGGTGACTTCTTCGCGCGAGGCATGAGGTTGCGGGTGGCTCAACATGGGGCCGCATTATACGGGGTTGCGTTCACTTGTGAATCAGTAGCTTAAGCAGGCCCAGCGAGTATCCCGACAAAGACATTCCTAATGAGGCTCGGCTGCCCTCTGCTCACCCGCCAAGCTGCGCAACGGATTACTGAACTGCACCCGGGGAATGGGCCATGGATGGTCGGCACCTGTTGCGAACTCGGAGCCCCGCGCCGATCAGCGAATGCGTGGGAGTTACCCTCATCGAGCTGATGCTGGTGTGCGTGCTCGTCGCGATCTGCGCCTCGGTAGCAATCCCTGGATTTCACCGTTTGGTTCTCGATTCGCGTCGCACGGCGCAGGTGAATGCGCTGCTCCACGCACTGCATGCGGCGCGCAGCAGCGCCATCATGCGACAGGAGCCGACCGTCGTCTGCAAGAGCGCGGATCAAGCACAGTGCACGCCTGGCGCAGCGAGCTGGAGCGACGGGTGGATCATGTTCGCGAACCGCGATCACGATTCGCCGCCGCGTGTCGATCCGGGCGAAGTGCTGCTGCTGACGCAGCCGGCCATCGAGAATCTGGCGATCCGCAGCTCGCGCAGCGCCGTCACCTACTGGCCCTTCGCGCTCGCCGGCACGACGGCCACCTTTGTTTTCTGTGACGAGCGGGGCTCATCAAGCGCCCGCGCCATCATCGTGAGCCAGACGGGTCGACCGCGAGTCTCGGAGCGTGACTCTGCAGGTAAGGCGCTGAAATGCGATGGCTTGTCGCCGAATTAAGTTCAATTGCGACGGCGATCGCGCGCCGTTCGTCTGCCAAATCGATCCGCCGATCGGGACTGCAACCGTATCGGTGGCTGCACCGCTATATTCCGCGCCATGGGGGGTCACAAGACATCGGGATTCACGATCCTCGAACTCATGATAACGCTCACCATAGCGAGCGTGATCATGGCGCTCGCGATTCCCAGCTTTCGCGACTTCATCAAAAACAGCCGTATGAGCGGCGCGTCCAACGACCTTCTCGCCTCGCTGCAGCTCGCACGCACCGAGGCCATCAAGCGCCGTCACTCCGTCGCCGTCTGTGCGTCTGCCAATCCGAGCGCCGCAGTACCCAACTGTGCTGCATCTTTCAACGGCGCCGGATGGGTTGTCTGGGACGATGTTGACAGCGATAGAGCAATCGACGGCGGTGAGCCCGTGCTCGCACGGCACGCGGTACTCAACAGCGCTCTGACGACGTCAGAAAGCACCAACGTCGTCCAGTATCAGTCCAGCGGCTTTGTGGGCGTCAACCAGACGAATTTCGTCCTGATCTGCGATGACCGCTCCAACGCCCAGCTCGGCAGCTCCTACTTCAAACGCGCCATTGCGATCAGCAAGACCGGACGCGCCTCAGTCCGCAGGACTACCGAGGAACTCGCCGGGCTCGGCAGTGAGCTTGCGAGTCAAGGTCTGGATCCAAGCGAACTCAACTGTCCCTGAAGCGAGACGCGTATGGGCCGGCATCACAGCAGCGGTTTCAGCATTGTCGAAGCTCTGGTGGCGCTGGTCGTGCTCTCGGTGGGCATGCTCGGTATCGCCGCGCTCTACGTCGAGAGCCTGCGTGCGGGACGCACCGCGGTTTACCGCACCCAGGCCGTCAATCTGGCCGCGGACATGGCCGATCGCATCCGCGCCAACAGGAGCGTACCCGACAGTTGGGTGTTAGCAGCTGGAGCCGCGCCCACCACCCATAATTGCGTAGGCGGCGGCGTCACCTGTACGCCTGAAGATCTGGCAGAAGATGATCAGGCGAGCTGGCTCGATGCCATCCGCAGCCAATTGCCGGGCAGCGGCGCAGCAACCGCCAGCGGCATGATCGAAGTCGATCAGCTCGCCCAGCCACCCCAGTACGAAATCACGGTCACCTGGTTCGAGCCCGGCGAGCAGCAACCGCTCACCTACGTGCTCACGATGCAGACATGAAAACAATGAACGCCAGACACACATACCGCGGCCTGAGCCTCATCGAGCTCATGGTCGCACTCACGATCGGCTCGCTGCTGATCATCGGCGCTGTCAGCGTGTACGTGCAGAGCCGAACGACTTACCGCATCAACGAGACGGTGGCGCGCATGCAGGAAAACGCGCGCTATGCCATGAGCCTGATGGAGCCCGACATCCGGCTCGCCAACCATTGGGGATTGATGAGTGATCCGCTGCTGATCACGGGAACGGTCGGCAATTTGCCCATCGCGGTACCGGCGGCGGCACAGGCTTGCGGGGCGACCTTCCCGATCGACTTCAGGCTCCCGGTGGACGGAGAAAACGGCGCCTACGCGCTCGGCTGTCCGGTGGCCCCCGCTGCGGGCGGTGCGCTGGCCGGAACTGACACGCTGATTATCCGCCGCGCGAGCACTGATGCAGTAGCCGCCGATGCCGATCGAATGCAGGTCTACGCGACCAGGCAGGGAACGTTGAGCCGCGTATTTATCGGCGGCGCCGCGCCGGGGCCGATAGTTGTCGATCCGCTTTATGGACCGAATGCCGAGGTGCGCGATCTCATAGTGCGTGCGTACTACATCGCACAGCAGTCGAGCACCGGTGCGGCAATTCCAGCACTGCGACGCAAGACTCTCGAGGGTGGCACGGTGCTTGGACCGCACTTCGACGACGAAGAGGTCATGCCGGGCATAGAGGACATGCAGGTGCAGTTCGGCCTCGACATAGGAGCGGATCTCGACGGTGACGGCGTGCCTGATGATCGCGACGGCAACGGCCAGCCCGACTTCTACACCGGTGTCGCAAGACGCTATGTGAACCCCGGGAATGTGCTGGTCGACGGGAATCCCGCCAATGGCGAAGCCATGGTGTGCGCGGTCCGCATCTGGATTCGCGTGCGCGCGGACGCTCCCGAAGTCGGGTACACCAACAACACGCACTTCCAGTACGCCAACGTGGACTTCACGCCCAACGACAGCTTCCGTCGCCTGTTGGTATCGCGAACCATCCAGATCCGGAATACACAGATATGAACAAAGATATTCGCGCCAGGCACCACTTTCCGCGCGCTCAGCAGAGCGGCGCCGCTCTCGTCGTGGCGATGATCCTGCTGCTCATCCTGACGTTGCTCGCGATATCTGGCATGAGCACATCGACCACCGAGCTGCAGATGGCTGGCAACGAGCAACACACGGAAAATGCTTTCCAGGCGGCGGAGACCGGAATCGAACGCACCATTTCGACCGGCGCCTTCGATGCCACGGACGAGGTGGATATTCCCGAGGTCACACTGCCCAACGCTGATCGGTATGAGGCGACGATTCGTCCGCGCGGCCTGAGCCTGCCACCACCGGGATACAGCTTCGACCAGTTCAGCGCGGAGAACTTCGAGATCGAGAGCACTGGCCATTCGGTCCGTGACGCCACCGACACTCACCTTCAGGGACTGCTCCTGATCGTGCCGAAAATCAACTAGGCGAGACCTATCACCATGCACACTCGCACTTCATTCGCAGTCCTGGCAATGGCGGCTTTGCTCGGCGCCAGCAGTGCGGCATCGACGCTGCGCATGGTCGAGCAGGCCATCGAGACGTCTACGGTGACGACGAGCCTTCCCGACGATGCGACTGGATCCATGGCTGTCAGTGCATGTGCCGGCTGCAAGCCGGTGCTGCTGCGGCTGTCATCCGATTCGCAATATTTCGTTGGCAAGACACCAGTCACTTACGCGCAGCTTCGGGCTGCGGCGAGCGATACCACGCGCCAGCTCAATGTTTTCTATGACGCGAAGGGTCGCACGATCACGCGACTCGTGGTTTCCGGCCAGCTGCCCGCACCCGTGGGCCAGCCACACAAGAATTGAGCGAGCGAAGTTCTCCAGGTGAATCGCATGAATCAAAATTATCCGCGTCTGTCCGCTCTGCTCGGAAGCATCGCGCTCACAATCATGGGCGGCAGCCCCGCAGTGGCTGACGACACCGAGATCTTCGTGAGTCAGCAGCCCGATGCGCAGCCGAATATTCTGCTCATCCTCGACACATCGGGCAGCATGGATTCGGCCGTGAGCACGCAACCGCCCTACGACCCGGGTGTCACGTACGCTGGTTCGTGCGCTGCGGGGCGTATTTTCTGGAGGGCCGGAAGTGGCGATCCGCCTGATTGCGCCACCAGCCGATGGTTCAATGCGAGCCAGCTCGCCTGCAATGCAGCCGTTCAGGGCATCAACTCCGCCGGGCGTTACCTGGCGCAGCGCGCCGGACAATGGAACGCTGCCTCAAATCACTGGGAGCAGATGCGCCAGGCCACCAAGGACCAGCCCGTTGAATGCAGCGCGGATGCAGGAGTACATGGCGAGAGCGCAGCGGATCCGAAGGTGTACGCCTTCAACAGCGGTCTCGCGAATGATCGCTGGACCGCGGATCCTGGCAATCAGCTCGACTGGGACGGCAGTCCTGTCAACCTGAGCTATACGTTTTACAGCGCCAACTGGCTCAACTGGCGCAGCGACACCAGCAGCTTCGTCACCCTTTCGCGCCTGCAGATAGTGCAGGACGTTGCCAGCAACTTCGTCTCTTCGATTTCAGGCGTGAACATTGGCCTCATGCGCTACAGCAATAACGGTGGCAGCGGCGACGCGTCGGCCGAGGGCGGCATGGTCTCTCACGCGGTCGTGCCGGTGGAGAGCGACGTTACCGGACTCGTGGACAGCATCAACCAGAACACGGCTGCCGGATTTACGCCGCTGTCGGAGACTCTCTACGAAGCGCACCAATACTTTTCGGGCGGCAATGTGTTTTATGGCCGGGATTGCGGCACGGGCGCGACCCCCTGCTCGCAGGTGCAACCTGGCCAGCCGCTTCCCAGCGTGCCGGCATCGCGCGAACCCGGCGATCCGGGCCACTACCACAGCCCGGCACAGCAGTCGTGCCAGAAGAACTTCATTGTCTATCTGACGGACGGTGAGCCGACCCAGGACAACAGCGCCGATGCCAAGATCGAGGCGCTGCTGGGCCACGCCTGCGACGGTACCGGACCGGGCCGATGCCTGGACGATCTTGCCGGCTACATGCATGAGCACGACCTTCGACCCGGCTTGCCTTCGGATCAGAGCGTCGTGACCTACACGATCGGCTTCGGTGACGACGTCGCAGGAACGACGTTCCTCGATGAAGTAGCGACCGAAGGCGGCGGCCAGAATTTTTTCGCCGGCGACTCTGAGTCGCTGACCACCGCGCTCACCAGCATCGTGAGCAAGATCTCCAACACCTCGACGACCTTCGTCGCGCCAGCCGTGGCAGTCAACGCATTCAATCGTACCGAGTCGCTGGCCGACCTCTATATCTCGGTGTTCGAGCCAACGAGCACCTATCATTGGCCGGGCAACGTCAAGAAGTACCGCGTGGAGAACGGCGCTGTGGTCGGCGCTGACACGACGGGCGACGGTACCTCAGACCCCGTCATCGATCCGAGTACCGGATTTTTCGCTGCGGATTCCAAGAGCTTCTGGTCGGCGACTGCGGACGGCTCCGACATCACCAAGGGCGGCGCCGCGAATGAGCAGCCCGCGGATCCGGCCACTCGCAAGGTCTATACATTCCTCGGTAACGACGACCTGACTGCTACCGCGAATCGCGTTACCAGGGGCAACAACGCGCTCACCGATGGCGTCCTCGGTACGGGGTTGGCGGATCTGCCGACCAGGGAACAGCTGCTCGACTGGACGGTGGGCTTCGATCTGCGCGATGTCAACGGCGACGGTCGTACCGATGATGCGCGGCTGCAGATGGGCGATCCCATCCACGGCAAGCCGGGCATCGTTATCTATGGCGGCACGGCGGGTTCACCCGATGTCGACGATGCGGTGATCTACGCGCCGACCAACGATGGTTATCTGCATGCCATCAATGCCAAGACAGGCGCAGAACTCTGGTCATTCATTCCGCCGGAGCTGCTCGGCAACCTGGTGAACCTCTATCAGGATGATCCGAGCAGCACCAAGCATTACGGTCTCGATGGTGACGTGCGGGCCTTCATGCTCGACGTCAACCGCAACGGCGTCGTCGAACCAGCCGGCGGCGACAAGGTATGGATCTTCTTCGGCATGGGCCGCGGCGGCGATCACTACTATGCGCTCGACGTGACGAACCGGAACTCGCCGCAACACATGTGGACACTTGGCCCCACGCAGTTGCCGGGCGTCGGCCAGACCTGGGCCACACCGTCGCTGGCGCGGGTGCGTGTCAGTGGCGCGAGCCAGAATGCTCTCAACCTGGTGCTGGTGCTCAGCGGCGGCTATGACACGACGCAGGACAACGACCAGGTCGCGACGCTCTACAACACAGATACGCTCGGCAACCGCATCTTCATGGTGGACGCGCAGACCGGTGCGCTCCTGTGGTTCGCAGGCGGACCCGGCGGCGCCGTGACGCCGAACCTTCCGCTCACCAAGATGAACAATTCGATTCCATCCGCGGTTCGCGTGATCGATCTCGACGGGGATGCATTTGCCGATCGCATGTATGCCGCCGATACCGGCGGGCGCATCTGGCGCTTTGACATCGTCACCGACTCAGACGCCGCCGCACCCGGACAACAGGTGCCCAGCGCATCGAACCTCGTGACGGGCGGGGTGCTCGCCTCACTGGGAAATGCGGATCTCGGCACGCATCCCAACAGCTCTACGCGTCGCTTCTATCAGAGCCCGGACGTATCGCTGGTCCGTTTCCGCGGTGCGGCTCCGTATCTCAATATTGCCATTGGCTCCGGCTGGCGCGGTCATCCGATGAATACCGATACCCAGGATCGCTTCTACTCGGTGCGCGACTATCAGCCGTTCGCGACTCTCACGCAGACCGACTTCAATAACCTCACGGTCATTACCGACGGCGACCTCGACGACATCACCGATTCGGTGAACCCGATCGTCGTGGACGGCGCTGCAGGCTGGAAACTGGAGCTGCGCCTCCCCGGCGGCTTCGCGGGCGAAAAGGTGCTGGCTGAGTCCCGCACCTTCGACAACATCATCTTCTTCCCGACCTACCTGCCGCGCGGCACGAATAGCGCCGACCCCTGTGCACCTGCAGGCACCAACCGCGCTTATGCAATTGCGGTGGCCGATGGGCGCCCGGAGATCGACCGCAATCGCGACGGGGAGACCACGACCGAGGATCGTTATGCACCGCTCGCGACGACCGGCATCGCACCTGAGTTCAGCCTCCTGATCACGAAAGCTCAACCCGGTCAGGAAGGTCAGGGCAACGGTCCGCTCGGCGGCCGCGCGCTCACCTGCCTCGTTGGCGTGGAGGTCGTGCAGGGCGTGTGCACGAGCGCCGGCGCGCCGGTGCGCACCTACTGGCGTCAACTCGGGGCCAAGTAAACAAGGTCATGCGCACACGACAGGGCTTCTCGCTGATCGAATTGATGATCGTGGTCCTGGTGATTGCGATCATCGCTTCGATCGCGGTGCCGAGCTATCGCAGCTATGTGCTGCGTGCGCAGCGCACCGATGCGACGTCCGCGCTGCTGCGTGTCAGGTCGACTCAGGAGAAATTCTTTCTCCAGAACCAACGCTACATGACTCCCGCCGAATTGGCTGCACTCGGCCTGGATGCGAGCGAACACGGTTACTACACGATCGCGTCGGCTGTTCCAGATCCCGATCGACCCGCGATGCTTGGCTTCAAGCTGACGGCAACGCCCGTGGCCGGTGGGCCGCAGGCAACCGATACGAAGTGCACCAGCTTCACGCTCAACGACGTGGGTCTGAGAAGCTCGGTCCCCAGCCCGATCGATACCTGCTGGAAGTAGGTCTAAGTCACCGGACCGGGCGTCAGCGGGTTCGCCACGCTCTTTTGATCATTTCGATCGTCGTCGGGCTCGCCGGGTTCGCCTTGTTCCAGTTTCTTCAAGCTGTAGAATGGAGATGTGCATGAAGTGCGCGATCGTTGTGAAGGTGGCCGCTGCGGCAGTCGTCGTGGCTGGTCTTGTGGCCTGTGCGGATCTGAGGCCACTGCAGGCGGAAATCGACAATCTGAAGTCGCAGGTCAGTAAGCTCCAGTCCGATCTGGCGGCGGCACGTTCTACTGCCGATAGTGCGAACAGCGCGGCTCGGTCCGCCAATCAGGCGGCGAGCGGTGCGCAAAGCACGGCGAATCAGGCATTGGCCGCTGCACAGGCCAGCCAGTCGTGCTGCGACGCGACCAACGAGAAAATCGACGGGATGTTCAAGCGCCCGGTCCCGAAGTAGGCCAGCTCAAAGACCCAGTTGCTCTGCTGAAGACGCGCGGATAGTACGGATAAACGGTATTTAGTTCAGTCGCCGCTGGATGGAGGCTGAGTGGGTTAGATAGATGACGTCATGAAGACGAGCGTACTTGGCGTTTCGTTGCGTCTGAGTGTCGGATGTCCCCTCGTGGAGAAAGGCGCATATCAACACATAAAGTTCTGCGCCATTAGACTGCGTTAGCCGGGGGATAACAAACTGCGAGTACAAACCCACATAACGACTCTCGGTTCCCCTATCCACGTGAACGGCAATTGGTTCTTCAAAGGAATCAGCGGCTACTTGGTCTGATCTCGCAAGAGTGTTGGTGGACGTCGATCGGCCACCGGCGATGGATGCGGGCAATTGGTAGTTGCGTGAAGGCCCAACGCGGTTCCACGGCATCCTGGTGCTCCTTTGAGGTCTTTCTCATCCGGGAATGCATGTTCATGCAGCGCGAACTAGTCGGCGCCGTCTGCGGAAATTTGCGAATCGAGCCCCCGATTTGAACCTGGTCGTGGGTTGTCTTTTTCCTGATTTACAACAAGGGGCGGCGCAACTATCTGAGCCGCCATCTAGCCGCGATTGGGCGCCACTTCAGTACCGTCATCGGTACCGACAGTTCAGACGGTCGAGCCGCTATTTGCTCGATACGTTGCGACGACGAAAATCTTCGCCTAAGAGCGCATATCATCTAGGTAGTGACGCATAGCGTCGGGGCTTCCTAGGCAGAGTTGCGGTGTGTGGTGCATTCCTTGGCGTTGCACACGAGGTTGTCAACCGAAGCTAAGCCCCCAGATAAATATGTGGTGCGAGACGGCCCAGCCATGGGTCAGCATGAGCGAGGGTGTTCCACAATTTCCGCGCAATCCTCCAGGCTGAGCTCTAACATCCACGTCAACCTGACCGCCGAACAGTTGCGAAGCTCGCTAGCCTCCGCGCTGCACGCTCGCGTCCTTGCACGTGTAATCAACCACTGGTTCCGGCCGCTGGAAGCTGCACCCGAATCAACACGCGACGACCGGCGAGCGCACGCGATGCGCGCTCGCACGATCGGATCGCGGTCTGGCTCAAATGCTCGCGCAGATGGCCTTGGTCTCCAGATAATTGTTGAGCGCGTCGTGCCCCATCTCGCGTCCCCATCCTGATTGCTTGTAGCCGCCGAATGGCAGCGCGGCATCGAAGATGTTGTAGCAGTTGATCCATACCGTGCCGGCCCGCAGGCGATTGGCAATGCGGTGTGCTCTGGCCATGTCACGCGTATAGATACCGGCTGCAAGGCCGTATGGCGTGTCATTGGCTCGAGCCAACAGATCGTCGTCGGCGTTCTTGAATGGAATCGCCGTGACCACTGGGCCGAAAATTTCCTCACGTTCGACCCTCATCGCCGGCGACGTGTTGACCAACACCGTAGGCTCGACGAAATAGCCAGAGTCGCCGCGTCGCCGTCCACCGCACAGCGTCTTGGCCCCTTCCTGCTCGCTCGAGTGCAGAAAACCCGAGACACGCTCAAGCTGCGTCTGAGAAACGAGCGGTCCCATCTGCGTGCGGGTGTCGAGGCCCGGTCCGAGCCGGATGCTCTTCGCGAACGCCGTGATGCCCTCGACGACCTGATCGTATTTCTTCTCCTGCACGAAAAGGCGCGAGCCGGCGCAACAACATTGTCCCTGGTTGAAAAAGATTGCGTTCGCGGCACCAGGAATCGCCACATCCATATCCGCGTCGTCGAGGATGATGTTCGGTGACTTGCCACCGAGCTCCAGCGTCACCTTCTTGAGATCGCTAGACGCGGCTTTGACGATGAGCTTGCCCACCTCCGTCGAGCCTGTGAACGCCACCTTGTCGACGAGCGGATGCGCGGCGAGCGGCGCTCCGCACGGCTCCCCAAATCCCGTGAGCACGTTCAGCACGCCGTTCGGGAGGCCGGCCTCCTGGCACAGTTCGGCGAGACGCAAGCCTGAGAGCGGCGTCTCTTCCGCGAGTTTGAGAACCACGGTGCAGCCGGTAGCGAGCGCAGGACCAAGTTTCCACGCAGCCATCAGCAACGGGAAATTCCACGGGATGATCTGCGCGACGACGCCAATCGGCTCACGCCGCGTGTATGCGTGGTATTCCGCACCGGGCGTGTAGGGCACCGACAGCCCGATGGTGTTGCCTTCGATCTTCGTCGCCCATCCGGCCATGTAGTGAAACAAATCTGCGGCTAGCGGCACGTCCGCGGCCCGCGCAACGCCGATCGGCTTGCCGTTGTCGAGCGATTCCAGCTGCGCCAGCTCCTCGAGGTTCTCGAGAATCAGATCGCCGACTTTCCAGATGATGCGTCCCCGCTCGGACGGCGACATCCGTGGCCAGGGCCCTTGATCGAATGCCTTGCGTGCGGCGCGAACGGCTGCATCGACATCCGCAGCCTCACAGGCAGCCGCCAGTGCGATGGGCCGACCGGTGCTCGGATCGAATACTTCGAACGTCTTGCTGCTCTTCGCGGCGACCCACCGGCCATCGATCAGCACCTGACGGGGCTTGCCGATAAAGGATTCAACTTCCGGGGTGAGAGATGTGACTTGGACTTGTGCATGCATAGGTGTTCTCCAACGGATGGGTCTGACAGCAACGCGAGACGCGCAATCGCCATCGCGTCACAGGTGTTACCCAGCAGTACATATGCGCCGAGCGACCGTCGCGGCGCGCAAGTGACAAGTGTACCCCCACCCGTGTTTGCAGCGCGTGGCGGAGTGGCCCAAACGCCAATCGGTCCACCCGGGATCATGGGTGCGCTCTTTACGGTCTTGCTCTCGCCATCGGTTCCAGGGATGGAGGCTCTTATGGCTGTCCCGGACACGGGACGTCCGCGGACATCGGCAGCGGACACGCTCTGATCTCGCGACTCGGTGTGACGGTATATATGGCGGTATCTCGTGATATCTAAATAAAATAATACCTATAAATCATGTAGTTTCGTGCCAGATAGCGATAAATAAACCTCAGCTGGACGCGACCACGGGTATCCGCAGCGCTTTCGGCAGGCTGAAGACGACGCCTTCAGGACGGCCCTGAATCTCCTCCACATTCCCGCCGCCCCATTCCTGCAGGCGTGCGATCACTGTTTGAACGAGAATCTCGGGCGCTGAAGCACCGGCGGTAACGCCGACCACGCGTTTGCCATCGAACCATTCACGTTTGAGGTCGCCCGGCCCATCGACAAGGTAGCCAGGGACATCGCGCTTCTGCGCGATTTCACGCAGGCGGTTCGAATTGGAGCTCGCCGGCGAACCCACTACGACGAGCACGTCGCATTGTTCGAGGAGCTTCTTGACGGCGTCCTGGCGATTCTGCGTTGCGTAACAGATGTCTTCGCGGCGTGGCCCACCGAGATCCGGAAAGCGTGCGCGCAGCGCCTCCACGACGCGCGCGGTGTCATCGACCGACAGCGTCGTCTGCGACACGAACGCCAACCGCGTGGGATCACGGACCTCGAGCCCCGCCACATCGTCCGGCGTCTCCACGAGAGAGATCCGCCCCCCAAGAGAGGCATCGAACTGACCCATGGTGCCTTCCACCTCCGGGTGTCCTGCGTGCCCGATTAGTACTACCTCGCGGCCGTCGCGCGCGTAGCGTGTCACCTCCATGTGCACCTTCGTCACCAAAGGACACGTTGCGTCGAACACGTTGAGTTGGCGCCGAGCGGCCTCTTCCTGCACGGCGCGCGAGACGCCATGGGCGCTGAAAATCACCGTGGCATCGTCCGGGACTTCGGTCAGCTCCTCCACGAATATTGCGCCGAGGCTGCGCAGGCGTTCGACGACATGTCGGTTGTGAACCACTTCGTGGCGCACGTAGATCGGTGCGCCGAAAAGCGCCAGCGCGCGTTCAACTATATCGATGGCACGATCGACCCCGGCACAGAATCCACGCGGATTGGCGAGCAGCAGGCGCATGTCGCTCAGCGATTGACAGCCGGCGCGGAGCCCGAGCGCCTGCTGTCGAGAATCGCATCGAGAATCAGCAGTCCCGCCCCGATCGTGATCGAGGTGTCCGCCATGTTGAAGGCGGGAAACTCCCATTGCTTCCAGTGAAAGTGGATGAAATCGATGACATGGCCGTGCCACACGCGGTCGATCACGTTGCCGAGCGCGCCCCCCATGATGAGTGCGAGCCCTGCCGCGAGGAGACGATGACGCCGCGGATCCAGTTGACGCAGCCAGACGAGGATCGCGGCGCTCACGAGCACCCCGAGCACAATGAAGAACCATCTCTGCCAACCCGACGCGTCGGCGAGGAAGTTGAACGCAGCGCCAGTGTTGTACAGCAGGGTGAATTCCAGGAACGGCAGGACCTGCACCGAATCGAACAGGTCAAAGCGCGATTCGACCACCGCCTTGGTGATCTGATCGACGAGAATCACGAGCAATGCCAGCGAGCCCCAGCGCAGCGCGCCGAATTTCAGGTACCACGGTGTCACCTGGGCGGTAGCGATTGATTCGTTCACACCAAACGCCTCGTTTCTCCGCGTCCCTCGAGATTGGTCACGCAGCGGCTGCAGAGCTCGGGATGCGCAGCATTTGACCCCACATCGGGCCGATGGTGCCAGCAGCGCACGCACTTGGTCGAATTCGAGGGCTGCAACATCATCCAGACGCCTTCCGGCGCGGCAGTCGTCGCTGCAACGGCACCAACCGGCGCTGCGCTGACGGAGTGCACGCGTGCAGCGGACGTGATGAACAGGAAGCGCAACTCCTCACCCAGCGCTGCGAAGCGCGGATACTGTGCGGCGTCACAATAGATATCAACCTCAGCGTCCAGTGGCGCGCCAATCACACCTTGCTCGCGCAAGCCTTCGAGCTGGCGTGTAACGTCGGCACGCAGGCTGATCAGGGCGGGCCAGTCGATTGCGCCCTCGCCGACCTCCGGAAGCTTCGCCCACGTCGAATGCAGCACCGACTGCTCGCGCGCGCCGGGGAGAAAACGCCAGATTTCTTCGGCCGTAAAACTCAGGATCGGCGCCAGCCAGCGCACCATCGCTTCCGCAATCCACATGAGCGCCGTTTGCGCCGAGCGTCGGGACGGGTTGTCCGCCGGCAGCGTATAGAGGCGATCCTTCAGAACGTCGAGATAGAAGCCACCCATGTCGACTACGCAGAAGTTGTGCACTTTCTGATAGATGAGGTGGTACTGATAGTCTCGATAGGCCGTGACCACCTCCTGCTGCAGGCTCGCAGCGCGCGCGAGGGCCCATCGATCCAGCGCCACCAGATCAGCCGCCGCAACCATATGCTGCGAGGGATCGAAGCTGTGCAGGTTGCCAAGCAGGAAGCGCGCGGTGTTGCGCAGGCGCCGATACGAGTCGGCCATGCGCTTGAGGATCTCGTCGGAGACGCTCATCTCGTTGCTGTAATCCGTGGCCGCAACCCACAGCCGCAACACGTCTGCACCCAGTGAGCCGACCACCTTCTGCGGAGCGAGGACGTTGCCGAGGGACTTCGACTGTTTGCGTCCCTTCTCGTCGACCGCGAAACCGTGCGTCAGCACGCCCTTGTAGGGCGCGTGGCGGGTCTGGGCGACCGAGATGAGCAGCGAGCTGTGGAACCAGCCGCGATGCTGGTCGGAACCTTCGAGATACAGGTCCGCCGGAATTGTGATCTCCGGACGCATACGAGGCACGCAGTAGTGCGCGCAGCCCGAATCGGCCCAGACATCCATCACGTCGGGCACTTTCTCGTAGCGTTCGGCTTCCTCGCCCAGCAACTCGCTCGCATCGAGATCGAACCAGGCGTCGATGCCCCGCTGCTCGACCAGTTTCGCGACGCGTTCGAGCAACTCCTCCGAGCGTGGATGCAGCGCTCCAGATTCACGTTCGATGAACAGGGCCAGCGGCACGCCCCAGGTGCGTTGCCGCGAGATACACCAGTCCGGGCGGCTCGCGATCATGCCGTGGAGGCGCTGCTCGCCCCAGCCGGGCGTCCACTTCACCGTGCCGATCGCATCGAGGGCATCCGCGCGCAGGCGTGCCTGGTCCATGCTGATGAACCACTGCGGGGTGGCGCGGAAGATGACAGGCGTGCGATGGCGCCAGCAATGCGGGTAGCTGTGACGGAATGGCTCATGCTTGAGCAACATGCCACGCTCGGTGAGCACACGGATGATGTGCTCGTTCGCCTCCCACACCTTTTCACCGGCGAAGAACTCGGTGCCAGGCAGAAAACGGCCATCTGCGCCGACCGGATTGTCGAGTGGCAATCGATACTCGACACCGAGGGCAAAGTCCTCGTGTCCGTGTCCCGGTGCCGTGTGCACGGCGCCCGTTCCGGCATCGAGCGTGACGTGCACTGCCAGCACCACGGGAACGATGCGCTCGTAGAAAGGGTGCTTGAGCTTCAATCCCTCGAGAGCGGCGCCCGTGGTCACCTTAACTTCACGCCACTCGCCAGTACCGATGCGCTGCACGACGGCGCCCGCAAGCTCCGTTGCGACGATGATGTACTCCGTCTTGTCGCTGCCGCGCGCTTCGAGCAGTGAATACTGGTAGTCGCGATGCAAGGCCACCGCTTGGTTCGCAGGCAACGTCCAGGGAGTCGTGGTCCAGATCGCGACGGCGACTGGTTTGTTCTCAAGGGCACCGCTTGTCAGCCCGAAGCGTTTCTCCAGATCCCGAATCTCGCTCACCGGAAAGCGAACATCGATCGCCGGCGAAGTCTTATCCTCGTATTCGACCTCGGCTTCGGCCAGCGCCGAGCGGCAATCGAGGCACCAATAAACCGGCTTGTACCCCTTGTAGATGTGCCCGTTGCGCAGAATCTGGCTCAGGGCGCGCAGCTGGTCCGCTTCGTAACGCGGCAGCATCGTCAAGTATGGATTCGCCCAATCGCCCATCACCCCGAGACGCTTGAAATCGGTGCGCTGCGCTTCGACCTGCTCCTGCGCAAACTTGCGGCAGGCAGCGCGAAATTCTCGTGCATCGAGTTTCTGGCCGACGCGCCCGTGCTGCTTCTCCACCTGCAGCTCGATGGGCAAGCCGTGACAGTCCCAGCCAGGCACGTAGGGTGCATCGTAGCCGTCGAGCGAGCGCGACTTCACCACGATGTCCTTGAGCACTTTGTTGATTGCATGGCCGATGTGAATCGCGCCGTTGGCGTAGGGTGGCCCGTCCACAAGGATGAACTTCGGGCGGTCCGCTGCAAGGCGGCGCAACTTGCCGTAGATGTCCTCAGCTTCCCACCAGCGCAGCATGTCAGGCTCGCGGCGCGCCAGATCCGCCTTCATCGGAAAGTCGGTCTGCGGCAGGTTGATCGTCTGCTTGTAGTCGGTCACGAGAACAAGGCCTCGGTGCTCAGGGGTCGGGCAGAAATGGCGCTCATGTCGTAAGTCCCAATGCGGTCTTCGCCTGCCGGGCATCGACATGCATCTGCACGACCATCTCCGGCAGAGTCTCGAATTTTCGTTCCTCGCGCAGCCGCTTGACGAACTCCACTGCGAGCCAGCGCCCGTAGAGGTCCGCATCGAAATCGAACACGTGCGCCTCGAGCAGCACTTCGCGTCCGCCGATCGTGGGTCGTGTGCCGAGGCTCGCGACGCCAGGCAGCGGCTGCGCATCTATGCCGCGCACTCTGACGGCGAAAATTCCATCGAGTGGCGTGACCCGCCGATGAACACGCATGTTGGCAGTCGGAAACCCGAGCTTGCGTCCCAGGCCCTCGCCGCGAATCACCTTGCCATGCATCGCATAAGGGCGCCCCAGCAGCCGGGCCGCGTGCTCCAGGTTGCCACTCGCCAAGGCGACGCGGATCGCACTCGAGCTCACCCGTTCACCCTCCACCATCACCGGCTCGATGATATCGACACCGAAGCCGAGCTGCGGCCCGGCTCTCTGCAGCAGCGCCACATCGGCCTTGCCACCGGCTCCAAACCGGAAGTCACTTCCGACCACAACCTCTCTGGCCCCCATTCGCTCACCCAGCAGTTCCTGTGCGAAGGCGTCCCCGTGCATGCTCTGCAAGCGCTTCTCGAAGCGCAGGACGACGCATCGCTCTACACCCGCGGCCGCGAACAACTCGAGCTTCTCGCGCAGACGCGTGAGGCGCGCGGGCGCGCGCGCCTGCTCGAAGTACTCGCGCGGTGCCGGCTCGAACGTCAGGACCGTCGCGGGCACGCCCAGACGCTGCGCATGACGACCCAGTCGATCGAGCATCGCCCGGTGACCGAGATGCACGCCGTCGAAGTTGCCAATCGTGACTGCGCACCCGCGATGTCGGGCGCGCAGGTTGTGCAGCCCGCGCACGAGTTCCATCAAGTACCGTACCCGGCCGTTCGCGCAAGCCTGCCCAGATGCCGGGATTATAAGGGCTCGATCGTGGATTGCAGCTACGTGCGCCTGAGATCGCGCAGGCGCAAGCCGCACAACCATAGGGTCGCGAAATAGATTGCCGCGCCTCCGAGCACACAGACGCTCAGCCGCAACGCCCGCTCTCCTGCGTGCGCGTCGAGCCAGCCGCCAATGTCACCCGCGATCCACCACAGGAGCAGCGCCATGGCGACGTTCGCAAGAAGTACCTGCCCTGCGAGACGCGGCCAGCCCGGGGCGGCCTGATACACGCCCGCACGTCTCAAGCCGCGAAACAACAAGGCCGAATTGACGAACGCCGAAAGGCCGGTCGACAGGGCGAGTAGCGCATGCGGCACGGGGAATCCGGCCTTGGCGACCGGCAACACGATGCCCACGTTGCACACCATGTTGACGGCAAGAGAGATCACGCCGACGCGAACCGGCGTGCGCGTGTCCTGACGGGCGAAGTACCCGGGCGCGAGCACCTTTACCATGCTGAAGCCGATCAACCCGAGTGAATATGCCATCAACGCATACGTCGCCATCTCGACGTCGCGCCCGCTGAACCGACCGTATCCATAGATGGTGGCGATGAGCGGCCCGGCGAGAACCAGCAAGCCCACGGCGGCCGGTGTCACGAACAGAAATACGAGTCGTACTGACCAGTCGAGCGTTGCGGCAAATCGCTGCGGTGATTGACTCGCGTGATGCGCGGAGAGCGCGGGCAGCACTACGGTCGCCAGCGCAATCGTGAACATCCCCATCGGGAACTCAACCAGCCGGTCCGCGTAGTAGAGCCACGAAATGCTACCCGTGAGCAGGAACGATGCGACCAGCGAGTCGAGCAGCAGGCTCACCTGGGCAACGGAGGAACCGAAGATCCCGGGCAACATCAGGCGCGCCACGCGGCGCACGCCCTCGTGCGCCCAGTTCCAGCGCGGCATGCCCGCCACGCCGAGCCGCACCATGAAGGGCCACAGGAACGCGAGCTGAATGACGCCGGAGACGAACACACCCATCGCCAGCACCACACCGGGATTCGGAGTGCTCGGCGCGACGAGAAAAGCCGTCACGATCATGATCACGTTGAGCAGTACCGGCGTGAACGCGGCCGCGCCGAATCGGCCATAGCTGTTGAGCACGCCACTCGCAAGCGACACGAGCGAGATGAAGAACAGGTACGGAAAGGTCCAGCGCAGCATGTCGACTGCGAGATCGAAGCGCCCGCCTTCGGCGCGAAATCCGGGCGCAAACATGAAGATGATCACGGGTGCCGCGACTACACCGATCGCCGTGATCACGAACAGCGCTACGCCGAACGTTCCGGTGACACCGTTGATCAGTTCGCGCACTTCGTCCGGCGAGCGACGAATGCGATATTCGGACACGACCGGCACGAAGGCCTGCGAGAAAGCGCCTTCGCCCGACAGGCGGCGCAGGAAGTTCGGAATCTTGAACGCGATGAAGAACGCGTCCATCAACGGCCCGGCGCCGAACACCTGCGAATAGACCATGTCGCGCAACATTCCGGACACGCGCGACAGGAGCGTCATGGCACTCACCACGGTTGTATTTCGCAGGATGCTCAACGGTCCTCCACGGGCCGGCACTATAGCCGAAAAACCCATTGGCTCCGCGGACTTACGACACGATCGCAGCGCGCGCGAGCATTGACTTTCAGCGCCGCGCTGCGCAGACTACGCGGCCTTTCGCAGCGGCCGGGGCCGCAGGAATACCGGAGTTACAAATTGGCCAATACCAAGTCAGCCGAGAAAGCCGCCCGCCAGGCGCTCAAGCGCCGCGACAACAACGTCGCCGCCCGTTCCAAGTTGCGCACCGTCATCCGCGACGTCACGCAGACGATCGGGTCGGGCACCAAGAACGAGGCGCTCGAGCAATACAACGCAGCGGTTCCGGTGATCGATTCGATGGTCAACAAGAGCCAGATCCACCGCAACAAGGCGGCTCGTCACAAGAGTCGGCTGGCCCAGCGCATCCGCGCGATGTCCTGATCGGCGTGCTGCCAGGCGATCTCGCCGCAAACGTTTTAGCGTTGAAACTCAAGCCCGCCAGATGAGACGTGTGGGTCGGGTTCGGCTTACCCATCGATAGGCAGATTCCGGAGACGGCCGATGCGTAGATTGGAGTGTGCGTTCCTGAGCTTGACGTTGGTGGCGGGATGCGCCTCGACTCCAGCGGCAAAACCGACTTCCGCTCAAGCAGTGCCCTTCCCACGTCGCGTCGAACCCCTACCCCTCCACGTACCAGCCGGGAAAAGCGCCACCGACATTGATCCGCGGCGCCACCGTACTCACGGGTACCGGTGAGCGCCTGGAGAGTGCGGATGTCCTCGTCGTCGATGGACACATCAAGGCGATCGGCCGCGGCCTCGACGCGCCGGCCGATGCGCTGATCGTCGACGGTAAGGATCGCTGGGTGACGCCGGGGCTCATCGATGTGCATTCACACCTGGGCGTGTATCCGAGCCCGCAAGTGAGCGGCAACAGCGATGGCAACGAGGCGACTGGTCCGGTCACGGCGAATGTCTGGGCCGAGCATTCGATCTGGCCGGAGGACCCGGGCTTCACCACTGCACGCATCGGCGGCATCACCGCCATGCAGATACTGCCGGGTTCCGCGAATCTCATCGGCGGGCGCTCGGTGGTGCTGAAGAACGTGCCGGCGGTGACCTACCAGGGAATGAAGTTCCCGGGCGCGCCGCAGGGACTCAAGATGGCGTGCGGCGAGAATCCGAAACGCGTCTACGGCAGCGACAAGAAATTTCCTGCCACCCGCATGGGCAATGTCGCCGGCTATCGTGCGCAATGGGTCGAGGCGCAGGAATACATGCGCGACCAGGCGGAATACGAGCGCAAGGTCGCTGCGGGCGAGAAGGACCCTAAGCCGGTCAAGCGCGATCTGCGTCTCGACACGCTCGCCGGAGTCCTGCGCGGCGACATCCTGGTTCACCAGCATTGTTATCGCGCTGATGAAATGGCGACCGTCATCGACATGTCGAAAGAGTTTGGATATCACGTCGCCGCTTTCCACCACGCGAGCGAGGCCTACAAGATCTCCAACCTGCTCGCTGAAAATCACGTCTGCGGTGCGATGTGGGCCGATTGGTGGGGCTTCAAGATGGAGTCCTACGACGGCATCCCGGAAAACATCGCCCTCGTCGATGCGGCACCTGGCGGTTGTGCCATCGTGCACTCCGACTCCGAGGAGGGAATTCAACGTCTCAACCAGGAAGCGGGCAAGGCAATGACGGCCGGCAAGCGCGCAGGTCTCGCGATCGCGCCCGAGCACGCGATCACCTGGCTCACAGCCAATCCCGCCAAGGCGCTCGGCATCCTCGACAAGACCGGGACCCTCGAGCCCGGGAAGATGGCGGACATCGTGGTATGGAACCACGATCCGTTCAGCGTCTACGCGCTCACCGACCTCGTATTTATTGATGGCGTGGTGCAATACGACCGCCAGCATCCGGGGCCGCCCGTATCCGATTTCCTGTTGGGGCAACCCTCCGCTGCGGGCGTCGCGCCATGAACCACATCGTTGCGTCGTTACTCGCGATCGGCGTGCTGAGCCCGGCTTGCGCCGACACCGTGCTGATCCGTAATGCCACGGTGCACACCATGGCAACCGCTGGCACACTCGAAGGTGCTGACATCCTGATCAGTGATGGCCATATCTCGGCAATCGGCCGCGGCCTGCAGGCGCCAGCGCAGGCGCAAGTCATCGAAGCGCAAGGTCACCCGGTAACGCCCGGACTGTTCGGCGGACTCACGCATCTCGGACTCGAGGAGATCGGCCTGGAACCGACCGCGGATGACTACGAGCTCAAGCTTGGTGCCATGCGTCCTGAATTCGATGTGTCGCTCGCGTTCGATCCCGCCTCCACGGCGATTGCGGTGGGCCGCGGCGGCGGCATCACGTTTGCAGCACTGTCGCCGTCGACCGAGGAAGGCGCCGACAGTCGCGAGCGCGGCACGATCATCGCGGGCCAGGGCAGCATCGTCGCACTCGACGGCGGACCGTCGACCTATTCGCGCGCGCTGTTTCTGGATTTCGGCGGCGACACGAACGGTCTTGCCGGCGGCAGCCGCGCAGCGCAATTCATGCTTCTTAAGCAGGCAATCACCGAAGTGCGCTCCCCCAAGCTTCTCCTGCCGGATGATCAGCGTCTGCTGACACCCGCAGGCCGGCAGGCTTTGAGCGAGTTTATCGGCGGTGCCGGCATCTTCGTGTTCGACGTCGATCGCGCCTCCGACATCCTGCACCTGTTGTCGTTCGCGCAAAAAGAAAAACTGCGGATTGCCATCAGCGGCGGCGCCGAAGCCTGGCGGGTAGCGGGTCAGCTCGCGGCGGCCAAGGTACCGGTCATCATCGACGCGCTCGAGGATTTGCCGGGCAGCTTCGATGCGGTGGGCGCAACGCTCGAGAACGCCGCACGCTTGAATCGCGCGGGGGTGCGCGTCGCGTTTACGCTCGCCGATGCGCAGCCGCACAACATCCGCAAGCTGCGCCAGACCGCGGGTGTCGCGGTGGCACACGGTTTGCCGTGGGAGGTCGGCCTGGCCGGTCTGACCAGCGTGCCCGCGGAAATTTTCGGAGTGGCGGACCGATTCGGTACCATCGAGCGTGGACGGCTCGCGGATCTGGTGCTGTGGAGCGGTGATCCGCTCGATGTCACCAGTCTTCCCGATCGCGTCTTCATCGCAGGCAAGCTTCAGCCCGATCGCTCGCGCCAGACCGAGCTGCGCGATCGTTACCTGGAGCGGGTACGCAACGGGATGGCGCGCTGACGCCGCCAGCGAACCAGGCATCCCGTCCGGAGGATGAGTGGATGGGTAAAAAGGCTCTGCGCGAAGCCACCGCGAAGGACATCGCGAAAATCGTCGCGTTGATCAATGAAGCCTACCTGCCGGCGGAAGGGTTTCTCTACGAGGGGTCGCGCATCGACACGGAAGAAGTGCGCAGCAAGCTCGAGAAGGGTGCCTTCCTGCTACAGCCAAATTCCGATCGGTGCCCTGGATGGTTGCGTGTATGTCGAAGTCCGCGGTGAAGTCGGTTATTTCGGCCTGCTCGCCGTGTCGACAGACCGCCAGCACCACGGCCTTGGGCGCAAGCTCATCACCTCGGCGGAGGCGTACTTCAAGACCCGGGCCTGTGGCGAGGTGGAAATCGACGTCGTGAATCACCGGCAGGAACTGTTCGGGTTCTACGGCGGCCTCGGCTATCACGTCGTCGGTCAGCGACCGTTCGAGGATCAACGACTGCAGCAACCTTCGCACTTCGTGATCATGCGCAAGACCTTGTAGGCAATCATGGAACACATCGGCATCGTCGCTGGCAGCGCCGAAGGCGCGGCCCTGTGCTACCGGACCATTTGTCTCGAAGCGCCAGCGATACTCGGTAAGTATCGCCATCCCCGCGTCACACTCGACGGCAGCATTTCGCTCGGTGAATACATGGATTTCGTCGATCGCGACGATTGGCGCGGCGTCGGCGCGTTGATGCTCGACTCGGTCCGGCGGCTGCACGATGCGGGCGCCGAGTTCGCCATCTGTCCCGACAATACCTTCCACCAGGCGCTTCCCTACGTCACCGGTGCTTCCCCGATTCCGTGGCTGCATATTGCAGAGGTGGTCGCCGAGGAAGCTCGCCTCCGAGGCCTGCATCATCTTGGCGTGCTCGGCACACGCTACCTGATGGAAGGGCCGGTGTATCGCGAATCACTCGGCTCGCGTGACATCCAGATGACTGTGCCCGACGCAGAGGGAAGAAAAACCATCAACCGGATCATCTTCGAAGAATTGGTAAACGGGAAGGTGCTCGAAGCTTCGCGGGTTCAATGCCTGGAAGCGGTGACGCGGCTGCGCGATGCGGGCTGCGATGGCGTGGTGCTGGGTTGCACGGAGCTTCCGCTCATCATCCTGCCGGAGGAAGCTTCATTACCGACACTCGATTCGACGCGTCTTCTGGCACGTGCCGCGCTACGGCGCGCACTCGACTCAGCGAGCCGCTGAGCCTGCGGCGTTTGCCGCTGGTGCCGAATAAATCGGCACGCCGTGGCGAAACACGCAGCGCACCTTGGCGAAATTGCGCACATCCGGGACCGGATCGGCATCGAGAACGACGAGGTCGGCGTCCATTCCAGTGGCGACTCGGCCCCGCCGGCCGTCTTCCTTGAAGCGTGCTGCCGGTGCCGTGGTCAGTGAGGCGAGTATCTGCATCGACGTAAGACCCGCCTTCAGCATCAGCACGTATTCATCGGTCGGATCGTAGTCGGTCATGTAACCGACGTCGGTACCGAACAGTACCTGGCCCCCCGCTTCGCTGAAGGCCTGCAGTTGCTGCAGTGTGTCTCCTACAGCGAGCGCGATGATCCGCTCTGGCGCGTGTGCCTTGGTCATTTCGTATTGCCACAGCTTCAGGGTCGGCACGACCGCTACGTCGTGGGTGATCATTTCCTGCACCAGGTCGGGTTCCCACAGCAGCTTCTGATTGCCGAGTGTCGTGTGCGCGAGCACATCGACCCCCGCCGCCATGGCCGCGCGAATGCCTTCGACATTGGTCGGATGTGCGAACACCAGCCGGCTGCGCCGATGGGTCTCCGCGACTGCAGCAGCAGCGACTTCCTTCGGCATGTACCTGATCGAATTGTCAGCCTGCGGCGTGGCGACAAAGAGCTTCGTGACATCGGCGCCCTGCTTGATATTTTCGCGGACATTCGCGATGGCCGCATCCGGCGTCGCCGGCTGCCGCAGTTGCTTCAACAGGTCCGGCGGCAGCGAGCCGAGATAGAACGGGATGCCGTTCGGCGGATACAGCGCCCACCCCGCGGTGAGGATCCTGGGGCCGCGCAACTCGCCGCGCTCGATGCGCGTACGCAGCGCGACTGTGTTCACGATGTCCGATGCAGTATCGACGACGGTGGTGAAACCGTAGCGATTCAGCATGGCGGTGAGATTCGCAGACAGCTGTTTCGCGTCCTGATCGGCTGCCTTGTCCCACTTGGATTCGGTGAAGTGAACATGGCTGTTCTGAAAGCCAGCGGCAATCACTCCACCGTCACAGCTCGAACCCTTGGCGCCCGCAGGTAGGGGGACGGTCGTCTTTCGGGCCGACTGCCGCGATCCTGCCGTCACGAATCACGACCACGCCGTTTATGACCGGATCGGCGTCCGGCGTCGTGTAGACCTTCGCGCCGCGCAATGCGACGGCATCGCCGCCCAGCGCACAGGCAGGCAACCCGGCGAGCGCCAGAATCATCCACGACCACTTGCTTGTCACTTTCGTTCCGCCTCGCGCTGTGAACCGGCAGGGCGGAATGTTATTAGAGTTTCAGGCGTGCTGCTGCAGGATGCGGGCCTTGCTCTGTTCGTACTCGGGCATGGACAGGACGCCATGCTGCTGCAGTCGATAGTGTTCGCGCATCTCGTCGCGCAGTTGCTGTGCACGAGTCGCGCCGCGGATTGCGCTCGCGCGTTGAACGTGGGAGTGCAACTCGGCCTCGAAAGCACGCGCCGCGTGAAAGACACCCAAGCCGCCCACGACGTCGAACAGCCGCACGCGGCCGTGAACGCTGAAGAACGTCAGGGTCTCAGTCATGCGGTAAGTAGACAGCAAGGCTGTGCACACCGTCGCCGACACGATGAGCGCCAAGGCGGGCAACCATGGGTTCTCGCTGAATGGCAGGGATGAGCGTTTCATCCACCACCACAGGCCGACGGAAAGCAACATCAGCCCCGCTGCGGTCTGCAGGCACCTCCATGGGACGTGCCGCCGGCGCTCTGGTGTCGGGTCCACGAAGCGAAGATCGATGGCGTAGTGCCTGAGTGTTGCTCTCGGGCGCTTGCTGCACACCGCGAGAAACCGTTTCTCGAAGATATCGAGGGTCGTAATACAGCCACGCCAGCGGCTCAACAACCTCAAGCTCGCCTGGACATTGCGAACCTTGCGAGGATCGGGAATCTCGCTGACATCCGATTCAATGTAGACATGCTCGGCGCTCATCAACTCACTCGTCGTCGCTCCGGCGTCCGCGCTTGCCGCGACGCTCAGCATCACTGTTGGACTTGGGCGGTTCGCCCCGATCGGTGGAGCGCCGTGGCTTGCCGCGCCGATCGGCATGGTGGCGGTAAATGCAGCGACAGGTTTCCGGCGAGGAGCAGCCAACGAGCGGCAGACGTGGCGCGTCCTTGGACAAGAAGCGATGGTTACGCAACGCGCTCGCGGCTTCGCAGGTCGAGGTCGGTGTGGTGATCGATACGGCGTGCCAGGCCTCTTTACGACCTTGTGGACGCTCGTTGGAGCTTGCTTGCTTGGCGCGCTGGCTGGCAGCGGGAGGTGTCCGAATCTGCATGGCAATCCCTTTGCGTGCAATGTTGCGCGCCGCAGGCGATACCGCGACCCATGCTAGCGCCGACGAACCGGCCTTGTAGGACAGCGTTCCGCTTCTGCTGAATGGTTCACAACCGGGGGTGTGAACCGGTCCACAGTTTCCTATTTTTCGAGATGGCTCATCGCGGCCTGGCAAAGCTCGCGGGTGCCCTGCCCCGTGACACCGGAAATCCTGTGCACCGGCCCCTTCCAGCGGAGCCTGCGGATGATTTCCCGGCAGCGTTCCTCGAGCGCTTCACCTTCAAGCAGATCGATCTTGTTGAGCACCAGCCAGCGGTCTTTCTTCGCCAGCTCAGGACTGAACTTCTTCAACTCTCCAACGATGGCCCGCGCATCTTTCACCGGGTCCGCCGCGGGGTCGGGGGGTGCGATATCGAGGAGATGCAGCAGCAGCCGCGTACGCTGCAGGTGCTTGAGGAATCGAATGCCGAGACCCGCTCCTTCGGCCGCTCCCTCGATCAGGCCTGGAATATCCGCCATGACAAAGCTGCGATGTTCGCCCACCGAGACCACACCGAGATTCGGATGCAGCGTGGTGAACGGATAGTCGGCGACCTTGGGCTTGGCGGCGGAGACAGCTCGAATAAGTGTCGATTTGCCGGCGTTCGGCAAGCCGAGAAGCCCCACATCCGCGATGAGTTTCAGCTCCAGCGCCAGGGTGCGCTTCTCACCTGGAATCCCCGAGCCATGCTGGCGTGGCGAGCGATTCGTGCTGCTCTTGAAGCGCGTATTTCCCCAGCCCCCGCGGCCCCCCTTGGCCACGAGGACCGCCTGTCCGGCGCTGGTCAGATCGCCAATCACTTCCTGCGTCTCGACATCCTGTACGACTGTGCCGACCGGCACGGGAATGGTGAGGTCTGCACCACCACGGCCGGTGCAGTCGCGGCTGCTGCCTGCGTCTCCGTGTGCTGCACGGTATGTCCTGAGGATACGAAAGTCCGCGAGCGTGTTGATGCCTTCTTGTGCGCGCAGATACACACTGCCGCCGTCGCCGCCATCACCGCCGTCAGGCCCGCCGAACGGCACGAACTTCTCGCGGCGAAAACTCACGCATCCGCGCCCGCCGTTTCCGGCCTGCACTTTCAGGTTGGCTTCATCGACGAATTTCATTGCCGGGCCTTAAACAAAAACCCCGGCAACGCCGGGGTTTTTCGCTCCATGTCTGGCGGGGTGAGCCTACTCGGTGACGACGTCCACGAAAGTATTACGCGCTTTACCACGGACCTTGAACGCAACGTGCCCGTTGGCCTTCGCGAACAGAGTGTGATCCGTGCCAATCCCGACATTCACGCCCGGGTGCCACTGCGTGCCGCGCTGGCGAACCAGGATGTTCCCGGCCAGCACTTTTTCGCCGCCGAACTTCTTGACGCCAAGCCGCTTGCTCTGCGAGTCGCGACCGTTGCGGGTACTACCGCCTGCTTTCTTGTGTGCCATGGAACAATCCTCTCTTAGCCAACAATGCCCGTCACCTTGATTTCGGTGTACGGCTGACGGTGAGTCTTCTCTCGCTTGTAGTGCTTGCGACGGCGGAACTTCACGATCCGCACCTTATCGCCCTTGCCATGCGACTGAATGGTCGCGGTGACCTTGCCGCCCTCGACGAAGGGCTTGCCGAGCTTGATGTCGGTGCCCTCACCAACGAGCAGCACCTGGCCGAATTCAACCGATGCGCCCTGCGCCTCGGGCAGTTTCTCGATCCGCAGCACGCTGCCTTCCTGCACGCGGTACTGCTTGCCGCCGGTCGCTATCACCGCAAACATTTGAGTTCTCCTGAGCGCCCGTCGGGAGTTTGGGCTGGTGAAAAAAGGCTGCGAATTCTAATGGTTGAGCGCTGGCGGGTCAAACGCTTTGCCGCTACCATGCGCTCCTCCCGTACCTCGTAACTCAATGAAAATAGAAGATATCCGAGAGCTGGTGAGCGATGATCTGGCGGCAGTCGACGAGCGCATTCGCGAGCGCCTGCATAGCGAAGTGGCTTTGGTCGACCAGGTGTCGTCATACATCATCGCGAGCGGCGGCAAGCGCCTGCGACCCCTTTTGGTGCTTCTCGCCGCGCATGCCGTGAACTATCGCGGACGTCAGCACATCGATGCCGCGGCGCTGATCGAGTTCATCCATACAGCGACGCTCCTGCACGACGATGTTGTCGATGGTTCGTCGATGCGCCGCGGACACGATACCGCGAATGAGATCTGGGGCAACGAAACCAGCGTGCTGGTCGGCGACTTCCTGTATTCGCGCGCCTTTCAGATGATGGCGCAAATGGGAGCGCTCGGGATCATGAGCATCATGGCGGATGCCACCAACACCATCGCCGAGGGCGAGGTGCTGCAGCTCCTCAATGCGCACGATCCGGAAACGACCGAGCAGCGCTATCTCAACGTCATATACCGCAAGACCGCGAAGCTCTTCGAAGCTGGCGCCGAGATTGCGGCCGTGCTCGCCGGCGCCAGGGACTCCGATCGCAAGGCACTGGCGGAGTATGGAAGACACGTCGGCACCGCATTTCAGCTCATCGACGATTTGCTCGACTACCGCGGCAGCGCGGATGAGCGTGGCAAGAACCTTGGCGACGATCTCGCGGAAGGTAAGCCGACACTGCCGCTCATCCATGCGCTGAAAAACGGTAACCCGGAGCAGCGCGCAGCGATCCGCCTCGCTATCGAGCAGGGTGGCCTCGCGGAGCTCGCTCACATCACTGAGGCCATTGAAGCGACCGGCGGACTCGAATACACGGCGCGTGTGGCCCGCGCCGAGACAGATGCCGCGCTCATCGCACTCGGAGAAATTCCGGAATCACCGTATTCGCGCGCGCTGCGCTCGCTCGCAACCTTCGCGGTCGAACGCAGCTACTGATCCCCACCGCGTAATCGCGATACTGGTGGAACTGGCCTGGCTCTCCCCATCGCGCGCGATTCATTCAGGCTCGCGGCGGCACAATCACTGAACTTCCAAGGCTGCGGGTCTGTCACTGAGTCACAGGGAGCGGACAATGGAGGCGCGGGGGCGTTTAGCTGCTGTGATGGAAGTGACGGCGCTGACTGCGCTCGTCCTTTCCTACATTTGGGGTTGGCAGGGCACTTTCCCCGGAAGCGCCTGGCTCTTGGTGGTCTTGTACTTTGGAGTCGGGATCGTTGGTCATCTGCGCCGTGGCGAGTCAGCACGACAAATCGGATTCAGGCTGGACAACTGGCGAGCCGCGTTGCGCGGCGCGCTTATCGCCGTCGGTATCGCCTCATTCCTGTTCCTGGCGCTTGGGGCCGCGCTGGACGCATGGCATTTCCCCTCGTTCACCCGAACGATGGCGGCGTTACCCTGGATGGTCGCGTGGGGAACCGCTCAGCAATACGGCCTGGTGTGCGTCCTCTACCAGCGCCTTCTCGAGATCCTGCAAGGTCCGCGGGCAGCGACCCTGGGCGCGGCCCTGCTGTTCGCAATCTTTCACATGCCGAACCCACTGTTGCTGGCCGTGAGCCTGGCCGCCGGCGTGGTTTCGTGCACGCTGTACCGGCGCGCGCCCAATGTGCTCGTGCTGGGGATCGCGCATGCGGCGGTATCGTTCGTTGTCTCCGGCGCCCTGCCCTTGAGCATGACGCATCGAATGCATGTCGGACCCGGCTACTTTGCAGTTTCCTGATTGCCGTCGCGGCGTCTTGTGCGCGGTCGCCGCATGTCTGATCGCGGGCAGCGTCATACGGCGCGCGGATGCCGATGGCGAGCTCGCGCAATACGTGGCGAAACCCGATGCGAGTTATTCGTGGCGCGAGGTGGGCTCAGGACACCTCGGCGGCGCGGACTATGTCCAGGTGATCCTCACCTCTCAGACGTGGCGGGACATTCCCTGGAAACATCAGCTGATCGTGTTCCGCCCGGCGAAGATCGACGCTGCATCCAGGCAGGCACTGCTGTTCATCGACGGTGGTCGTTGGAAACCGGAATACGAGAGCACCGAGCCGGGCGACCTGCCGCGCGAGGCGCAGGTCTTCACGCGCCTGGCTGCCGCGATTCGCGCTCCCGTGGCAGTGGTGAGACAGGTACCGTATCAACCGCTGTTCGACCGGAGAGAGGATGCGCTCATCGCCTACACGTTCGACTCATATCTCAAGAGCGGCGAGGCCGACTGGCCTCTCCTCCTGCCCATGGTGAAAAGTGCCGCGCGCGCTATGGACGCCGTTCAGGAGATCGCGCGGCAACGCTGGCAGATTCCGGTCGAGCGCTTCACGATCACTGGGGCGTCCAAGCGGGGCTGGACCTCGTGGCTCACAGCTGCGGTGGATCCGCGCGTCGCGAGCGTCGCACCAATGGTCATCGACATGCTCAACATGCGAGCGCAGATCGAGCTGCAGCGCGCGACGTTCGGCGAACTGTCCGAGGAGATCCGCGATTACGAGGATATCGACCTTCCCGGCCGCATCGATTCGGATCTCGGCCGCAAACTCATTGCGATGGTCGATCCTTACAGCTATCGCGCCAACCTCGGCCAACCGAAGCTCATCCTGCTCGGAACGAACGATCGTTACTGGCCGCTCGATGCGCTGAAGCTCTACTGGAACGACCTGCCGCGAGCCGAAGCGCGTGCTGTACATGCCGAACCAGGGCCACGGCCTGCGGGACGTAGATCGCCTGGTCGGGGGCCTGAGCGCGCTGTTTCGTTATTCCGCTCGCGGCCAGGCGTTACCGGAACTCGCCTGGTCCTTCAGAGCCCCCGATTCGAACTCCCTCGAGCTGGATGTGGCGCCAGGTCGAAAGCCGCGTCAGCTCCTTGCCTGGAGCGCGAGCAGCTCGACCCGAGATTTTCGGGAAGCCCATTGGTCGCAGGAGCGTTGCGAGCGCTCGCCAACCGGCTTTACGTGCCGTGAGCGCTTGAGTCGCGATCACTACAGCGCCCTGTATTCGGAGGCAACCTTCAAAGACCGCGGACAGCCGATCTTTTCGCTGTCGACCGCCATCTGCATCGCGGGCGGGCCGGAAGCGGCACCACCGAACTGTTTGTCCTTTGAGGATCACCAGCAGCACACCGCATCGGGCAAGTAGGTTTCAGTCAGGTTACTGCGGTTGGCGCGCATCCCGGCATAAAGAAAAAGCGGCGGAATCCGGGGATTCCGCCGCTGTGACGCCTTACGTGGCTCAGCGTGAGGGAGACGCGTCTGCGTTCGCCGAATCAGCGTGCTGCACCGATGCATCGGCACCCGAGCGGTTCACGCGTGCATTGCCCGCGGTGCTCGAGTTGCCATCCGCCGACGCGTTCGCTGCCGCAGAGTCGGTGACCAGGCCACCCTGACCGCCGCCCGAAGCATCGAGCGCTCCACCCAGTGAGAGGCTGTGATTCGAATCGCTGTCGTTCGGCGTGCCCGTGCTATCCGGCGTTTGAGCATCGACATCCTTGAGGATGCTGCCGCTCGCAGCCGCAGTGCCTGCGCCATTCGCAGCGGAGTCAGCACCGTTGGCGAGGTTCGCCGCACCGTTCGCGGTGCCGCTCACCGAGCCCGCTACGGAACCGCTGACATTGCGTGCCTCATCGACGGTCGATGTGGTCTTGTCACGCGCCTGGCCCGCGGTCGACTGCGCCTTGTCACGCGCTTTACCGCTTGCGATGTGCGCACGATCTGCAGCTGCGTCGGCTGTGCCCTTGGCCCGGTGACCCACGCGATCGATCGCGTCGGTCTGGCCATCGATCGAACCGGTGACTGAGCCGGTGCCGGTGGCCATTCCGCCGATCCCGTTGGGCCCGCCCGAGAGCGTGCCGTTCATGGCGCCATTCACAGCGCCACTCAGTCCGCCGCCCAACACCTGGGCATACGCGGGAGACGTGCTCGCGAGGACCGAGGCCACCGCGACGCTCGCCAAGAAACGATGAGTCTTCATGGTCATCACTCCTGTTAGACGCCGCGGACAATCCGCGACCTTCAACAACAATGACGACCGGGGAGGCCGGTTTCTTCCCGCGCCCAATTTGACTTATTTGGACACCTTTTCTATGAGGCCAGCCGTAGCGACATCCACGCGCAGGCCCTCGCCCACCAGGCCATTGCCATACACGGCATCCGGACCCTTTGCGCCGAGATCGATCGCCTCGCCAATGAGCGTGGCGATCGCAGTCTCGGCGGGAGCCTGGCCGATTCCCGCCAGCTGAGACGCCAGCAACCCTGTCACGATGGGCGCCGCGAATGACGTCCCGCGAACAGAGCCGAAGTTCTGGCCGGGAATTGCCGCCGCCATGTCGGCTCCAGGGGCCGCGAAATCGACCTGCGGACCGCGCCCAGCTTCGATGATCACTTTTTGATGCGCATCGACGGCCGTTACGCCGACGACGCCGTCATAGGATGCAGGGAACAATGCGGGCGCCGCAGGGCCGTCGTTCCCGACCGCCGCAACGATGACGTGACCACGGGCGATCGCGGCTTTCACCACGTATTCGACCATCATGTTGCGCGGCCCGACGAGACTCACGTTGATGATCGGCACGTTCTCGGCCACGAGCCACGCGAATGCATCTGCGATGAGATCGACGGAACCGCCGCGCACCACACCGCAGAAGACGTCGGCCGCGTAGATCTCGGCTCCCGGCGCCGCGCCGTGAAACTGGGCTGCCTGGCCGGCGATGAGGGAGGCGACGGCCGTGCCGTGAGGATCCGGCATCGGTCGGTCGCCGCAGCCGTGCAGGTGAAGCTTCGAGTCGCGAAAGACCGCGTGCGTCGCGTCGACACCGCGATCGATCATTCCGATTCTGAGACCGGCTCCGGACTGTGACGGCGTCTGCACCGTGCTGTCGGGCTGCGCTGCCGTCTCGATGGCTCCTGTTTCGGTGTAGAGGTGATTGAAGTCGTAAGTCCCGCCCGGGTCGAGTTTGCGCAGCTCTTTCAATGCGCGCCTGGTCGACATGCCCGGCGGCGCTTGCAGCGTCACGATCCTGGCCGCGAATTCCTTCAGTCCGGTTTCGCGCAGCACTCCGAAGCCAGCGGCTTTCGCACTTTCAAGCGCCGCTTCGGTTGGTGAGAAGGCCAGCACCTCACTGCGTACGATCGGTGCGCCTTTCGGGTCCGCTTCGAGGGTGTCGCGATTCTTGCGCAGCAAGTCCTGCACCCGCACCAGGCGTGCATTGCGTAATTGCTCCACATCGAGCTGGCCGGTGATGCTGCCGGCGGTCTTGTTGACATCCCCCGGCAACTGCACCGGGAGATTCGGCACTGGTACCTGGGGCAAGGTGATCTGCGCTTGCGATGCCTGCAGCCACACGAAGGCCGAGTCCACCCAAACACACGCGCGCGAAACCCCGCATGCCGCGCGCATGCGAGCGAGGCTGCACAGGAAGTTGAGCGTGACGGGTCCGCATGGCGTTACCTTAGCCGCCGATGCGCCTGTTGCAACCGATTTATTTGTCTTACCGGGTGGAAGAAAATGCCTGCCCGGATCGTCCGTGTTTCGAGACCCATGAGCCGCGCGGTTGAACTCTTCCGCGATGAGATCATCGAGTTGCTGCCGCGGCTGCGGCGCTTTGCGCGCACCATCACGCGCAACCCGCACGATGCGGACGACCTCGTGCAGGTCACAGTGGAACGGGCGCTGCTCAAGTTCGGGCAGTGGAAAGAAGAGGCGCGGCTGGAGAGCTGGATGTTCGGAATCATGCGCAACGCCTGGATCGACGAAGTGCGCGCCCGCGTGCGCCGCGATCGCGTGTTCGCGCCCGCCGAAGCCGGAGAGAACGTCGGTGCGAGCACGAGTGACCAGGACGCGATCGCATTGCAGTCGGCCATGGCTCAATTGCCGGAGGAGCAGCGCATGGCGATCGGTCTCGTGCTCGTCGAAGGTCTCTCGTACAAGGAAGCGGCCGAAGTGCTCGACGTACCGATTGGCACTTTGACGAGTCGCCTGGCGCGCGGTCGAGATGCGTCTGGCCGCGATTCTCCTCGAGGACGAGCGATGACGATCTCCGATGAACAGGTCATGGCGTACGTCGATGGCGAGCTCGACGCGCAGACCCGTAATGAGGTGGAGCGCGCGATGGAGTCCGACCCGGAGCTGGCGCGCCGTGTCGCGCGCCAGCGCGCGCTGCGAAACAAGTTGCGTGCGGCCTTCAACGATGTGCTGAACGAACCGGTACCCGATCGCCTTGTCACCGCCGCACGCAATGCGCCCGTTGCGTCGGCGTCCGAGCATCGAAACGTCGCTGATCTTGCACAGGTGCGCGATAGGAAAGCGCGGTGTCGGACGTGCCGCACGACGCTGGTCATGGCCCGAGTGGAGTGCGATCGCGGCGAGCGTCGTCCTCGGCGCATTCATCGCGCAGTTGTTGTGGCATTCGCCAGAACTGACGCCATTCACCGAGAAAGACGGACGGCTCGTGGCGCAGGCCACATTGGCCGAAGCACTCACGAATCAACTCGCAGGCACCCAATCCGCTGCTGCCGCGACCCGTATCGGGGTGAGCTTTCGCTCCAAGTCGGGCGACTACTGCCGCACCTTTGTGACGCGCGAGGGCGGCGGCCTCGCCGGGGTAGCGTGTCATCAGGACGACGATTGGACTCTTCAGGCGCTGTCGCGCGTCGACGCAGCATCGGCAGGAACGGGCACATACAGCCCGGCAGGATCCTCGCTACCAGCGGCAGTATTGCAAACGGTCGAGGAACAAATTGCGGGCGAGCCGCTGGACGCCGCTGCGGAAGCAGCCGCACAACGAAGCGGCTGGCGCTAAAAGAGAAGGCCGCCCGGAGGCGGCCTTGCGTCGCTGCGATCCCGCACGATCGCAGGCAATCTGTGCGATCAACCCGTCCAGCGATCGTTGTGCTTCTTGCGATACATGCGCTTGCTCTGGTGATTCTCGGCGCCCTGCACGCGTTGCTGCTCGCCGGCACGCATCACGGCCGTTTGCAGCAGCATTCGCCTCGTCGCGGTCGACATGCGACTGGCCGCGCTCGAGCGCTCCGACTTCTCGGTTCGTGAGTGAACCGTTGTCGATGCCGTTCTGAATCCGCTGCTGCTGATTCACATTCCGCTGCACGTCGGCCTGCATGCGCTCGGAGGACTTCGAGTCCGGATTGCCGAGCTGGGCATCGTGCTTCTGCTGATAGATGTCCTGGCTCGTCTTGTTCTCGAGCGCCTTGAGCCTCGCCTGTTCGGCGGCGCTGATCGATCCATCCTTGAGATCACGCGCTTCCATCTTGTCGACACGGTTCCTGCTCGCGTTCGAGCTGTCCAGCTTCCCTGGTCGACAGCTCGCCCGACTCCAGGCCCTGCTCGATGCGTTCCTGCTGATTGACGTCGCGCTGCTGGTCGCGTTCGACCACATCGGCGCTCCACGCGGTCGCGCTAAGCGCGTTCGCCATCACGATCACGGTCCAGATTCCGAACGATTTCATGGAGATCTCCTGTAGCGTCCTTTGCTCCTGGGGAGATAACGCACCAGGGTGCGCCTGGTTGACGTGCGCCGAGCGCGGTTCAGCAATCGCAAGCAGTTGAAGCAAAAGGGCCTGTTCAGTACACTTCGCGCCCTCGCCGTCGGCTCATTTTCACGCGCCGCCGACACTAACTCGGGGTGTAGCTCAGCCTGGTAGAGCGCTACGTTCGGGACGTATAGGTCGCAGGTTCAAATCCTGTCACCCCGATACCCTGTCCCTGTGGCCCGCCGCACGAGCGCGGCGGGCTGCAAGCCGTAAACCGCCCACAGGCTCCCGTCCTTCTCGGGCTCGAGGCTGACCTTGCCGAGAAGGTCGCGCAGGATCACCCGCGCCTTGAGCGCCTCGCGCGCATTACCGTCGAGCCCCGCCGTGATTTGGCGTCGGTAGAGCGTGGCGGCCTTCGTGAGCATTGGCAGGATCTTCGCGGACTCGCGTGCGAGTGGCTGTTGCGTCGCTTCCAGCTCGCGCCGCTTTTGCTCCGCCCGATCAATCGCAACTTGCAGTTCATCGGCGGGCATGTCGGGGTCTCCTGCACGCAACCGCCCCGCAGCCGTTCGATGCGTGCGCGGAGCGCCT